>NZ_JABKAU010000099.1 GCF_013377885.1 Hymenobacter lapidiphilus | reverse complement strand
TGCCCCGGTTGCGGCCGGGGCTGGCGGGCGGCGGCTGCTACCACCCGGCCCGCGTGGTATCGGCCGGCACCGGCCGGGTCCACTGTCCCGCGTCCTCGTAGGTATCAAGCCGCCGCTCGGGGGCCAGCTCGTAGCGCGTAGCGGCGGGGCGCGGGTCGGGCGCATCCTGCAGGCGGGTGCAGGAGCCGAGTAGCGCGGCCACAGCGGCGGCGCGCAGGGCGGACGTAGCCCACGGCAGCAGGCAGGCGGCGCAGAAGCGGGTAGCGGTTTTCATAGCGTTAGCGGGTTTGGTGGCGAAGGAGGACAACGAGCTCACTCAGCTGGCAGCGGACGCGCCCGGTGGGCACTTTTACCGGGGCCGGGGCGTGTTGCCGGCGGATGGCTTCGATGTTGGCCCCAAGGGCAGCGGCCAGCGGCGTGGTGGGGTTCAGCAGGGTCTTCATAGCTGCGGGATTCCACTGTAGTAGGCGTTCAGCTGGTCGAGCAGGGCGTCTTGTAGCCCCTGCCGCAACTCGGCTTCGGTGAAGGCTCCGAGCAGCGGCAGCAGGCTCAGGTACACCGTGCCGCGAAAGCAGCCGGCCTCGTAGGCGTAGCCGTTGCGGGTGCTGTAGTTGGCCCCGATGTCGAGGCAGTGCAGGCCCGCGGCATCAAGTAGCGGCTGCAGCTCGGCCACCAGGGCAGGGATGAAGTCAGGCATGGCTTAGGCGGCGAAAGAGGTGAGGGCGAAAAACTCATCGGCCGGCTTGACGCAGGCAAGGGCGCGGGCCGTGCGCAGCTTGGCAATGCCGTAGTGGGCGCTCAGCAGCAGGGCCAGCAGGCCATCGGGCGTGTAGGTGCCGTGCATCTTGCGCAGCGTGGCGGCCTGTTTGGCGGCGCTGATCAGGCCGTTGCTTTGGGCGCTGGCCAGCTCGGCCTGCAGCAGC
>NZ_JABKAU010000098.1 GCF_013377885.1 Hymenobacter lapidiphilus | reverse complement strand
ACTTGATTTGCGGCAGCGGGTAGCAGCGGCATGCGCTGAGCCCGGCGCTACGCACCCCGCCGTCGCCGCCCGGTTCTGCGTGTCGGTTTCGTTCGTCGAAAAGCTGCTGCAGCGCCAGCGCACGTGCGGGACGGTGGCGGCGCTGCCCCACCGTAGTGGCCCTGCTCCGCTGCTCGACGCAGCCGGACGGCCGGATTTGGCTGCCTGCCTGCGCCAGCAACCCGATGCCACCCTGGACGAGTTGCGCGTGTGGGTAGCCGCGCTGGGCGGCCCCACCGTGAGCGTAGCTACCATGGGACGGGCGGTGCAGGCGCTGGACTGGCGGCGAAAAAAAAGAGCGTCCATGCCGCCGAGCGCGACACCGAGCGGGTGAGGAATTTGCGGGCCGCCTTTCTCGAAGCTGTCCAGGCCGAGGATTTTACCTGTTTCAAGTTTGTGGACGAAACCAGCACCAACCTGACCTATTGCCGCCGCTATGCCCGCGCCGAAGGCGGGCAGCGCGCTCACCAGGCGACGCCCCTGCACAGCGGGCCGAATGTCACGCTGGTGGCGGCGCTGACGCCGAACGGGCTGCAAGCGGCCATGACGGTGAGCGGAGCGGTCAACGGGGACGTCTTCGCCGCTTACCTGCACCAGGTGCTCGGCCCCACGCTTGTGCCCGGCGATGTGGTGGTGCTCGATAACCTGCCGGCCCATAAAGTGGCGGGCCTGGCCGAACTGGTCGAAGCCCGTGGCGCCCGACTGCTGTACCTGCCGCCGTACTCGCCCGACTTCAACCCCATTGAACTCGCCTTCAGCAAGCTCAAAACGTGGCTGCGCACGGCCCAGGCCCGTACCCGCGAGGCCTTGGAGAACGTCATCCAAGCGGCGGCCGGCTGGATAAGCGAACAAGACGCCAAAAACTGGTTTGACCACTGTGGCTATCATATACAGTAACCTGAGAACCGCTCTA
>NZ_JABKAU010000097.1 GCF_013377885.1 Hymenobacter lapidiphilus | reverse complement strand
TTCGAGTCGTTGGAGCAGTGTTTGGTCGCTGGCATAGTCTTGTGGCCTTATCCAGTAGTGCTTGCAGCGGTGCCAGAGCAATTCGATGTGATTGAGTTCGGGGCTGTAAGGCGGCAAAAACAGCAGTGTCAGGCCCGCCGCCGCCCATTGTGCGTGGCAGGCCTGCACCACGTGGGCTTTGTGAATGGAGGCGTTGTCGAGCACCAGCACCGTAGGACCGCTGAGCGTTTGACAGAAGTCGTGCACGGCGAGCACAAACAGGTCCGCCGTCAGGCTGCCTTCGCGCAAGTAAGCCTGCACGGGCTGGCCCGGTACATGCGCCTGCCAGAAGCCGAGCACCGAGTGCCCGCCCCGTCCGCGTACGGCCGGTAGGCACACTGGTGGCTGGCCGCGCCGCTGCCAGGCGTAGGGCACGGGGGCCTGGCGCGAGAACCGGCACTCATCCACGTAGACGACAGCTAATTGGCCGCGCGCTTCGGCTTGGTGCAAGTGGCGCAACTGCTGCTGGGTCTGGGCAAATAAGTCGGCGTCACGTTGCTGGCGTAGGCTGCGGCGGCAACGTTTCCAGCGGTAGCCGGCCCGCCGGGCCAGTCGCTGTAAGGTGCTTACGTGCAGTTTGATACCCCAGGCCCGACGGATGTCGGGCAGCCAGTGGCGCAGTTGTTGGGTCGCTGTACCCAGCCAGGCAACTACTTTTTTTTAGCCGTCGGGGGCAGTTTGGGGGGCCGCCCCGAGCGGCTGGCCTCAGCCAAACCCGCCAAGCCGTGGCTTCGCCAGTTGCGCAGCCACTGGCTGACGGTGTTGTACTGTACGGCAAACAGGGTAGCCAGCGTGCCAATACTAGCTCCACGATGATGGCCTAGTACCGCCTGCGCTCGGCGGCGCATACGCGGGTGCGGCCCCTGGGCACAGACGGCTTGCAGGGTGGTTATTTCGAGTGCCGTCAGGGGCAGAGGAGCTA
>NZ_JABKAU010000096.1 GCF_013377885.1 Hymenobacter lapidiphilus | reverse complement strand
CAGGATTTGCCGTAGCTTGAGGGCATGAAAGCGTATTCTCTTGACTTGCGTGAACGCGTGGCGGCGGCGTACGCGCTCGGGGAGCACACAATTAGCCAAGTAGCGGTCCAGTTCAGTGTTTCCGATTCGTTTGTGCGCAAGCTGCGCCGCCGGGAGCGCACCACCGGTTTGCTGGCGGCCCTGCCCCGCGGCCGGGGGCCCGCGGCCAGGCTCGACCAGGCGGCCCAAACGCAACTCGCGGCCTGTCTGGGCCAGCAGCCGGACGCTACACTGGGCGAATTGTGCATCTGGCTCGCCGCCATCGGGGGACCGGCCGTGAGCGAGTCTACCATGTGCCGGGCTCTGCAAGGGCTGGACTGGCGGCGAAAAAAAAGAGTGTTCACGCCACCGAACGCGACACGGATCGGGTAAGAGCGTTGCGTCAGGCGTTTATCGAGGCCGTGCAGCAGCAAGATTTTAGCTGTTTCAAGTTTGTGGACGAAACCAGCACGAACCTGACCTACTGCCGCCGCTATGCCCGCGCCATCGGCGGGCAGCGCGCCGCGCAGGCTGCGCCCTTGCACAATGGGCCGAACGTGACGCTGGTCGCGACCCTCACCACCCAGGGACTGCACGCGTGCATGACGGTAAGCGGAGCCGTCAACGGGGACGTGTTTGCCGCCTATCTGGCGCAGGTGCTCGGTCCCACCCTGGTGGCAGGCGACGTGGTGGTGCTCGACAACTTGCCCGCCCACAAGGTTGCCGGACTGGCTGAATTGGTCGAGGCCCGCGGGGCGCGGCTGTTGTATCTCCCCCCCTATTCGCCCGATTTTAATCCGATTGAATGGGCCTTCAGCAAGCTCAAAACGTGGCTGTGTACGGCCCAGGCGCGAACCCGCGAGGCGCTGGAGGCCGTCATTGCTGACGCCGCCAACTGGATCAGTGAGCAAGACGCTAAAAACTGGTTTGACCATTGTGGCTACCATGTACAGTAACTTGAAATGCGCTCTA
>NZ_JABKAU010000095.1 GCF_013377885.1 Hymenobacter lapidiphilus | reverse complement strand
GGTCCGAATAGAATAACGAGCCTTTAATCACTCCTAACCGTGGCTACCTTGGGCCTTTCGAATTGCCGTCCTTTCCATGCGTCGCTCCCTCTGGCTCCTTTTGCGCTTATTGCTCCTCGTGGGGTTGCCTGCGCTGCCAGTGGCGGCACAGCAACTTCCTCCGCCTCCCGATACCATCGCGGTGCCCTACCGCCTGCGCCAGGCAGATTGTGCCCTGTTTCCGGCAGCGGCCACCTTGCCGCCGGAACTGGCCAAGCTAGCGCCCCCACCCGGCCGCTTTACCCCGACCCGCCGGGACGTCTGGACCGCCGAAAAAGCCTTGCGCCGGGTCTCGCTAGCGCGGGTGAATGCCCAACCGGAACCGGCCTATTACGCGCAGTACCCCGCGCTCATCCAACAGCACTTGGCCGACTACCGGCGCCAATACTTTGGATTTGTCAATCCCGAAGGCCACCGCTGCCTCTTCCTCAATCTGTTTATTGAACAGCGAGAAGAGGTGCCGGGGAGCGTGCCGTTCTGGTTACGGCAAGCCGTCTGGACGTACGATGGGGGCAGTGCCTATTGGTCCATTTGTTACGATTTGACCACGCATTCCTTCTATGATTTTCGTCACAACGACGAGGGATAAGACAGCTTGGCGGCGGAGGCCTGTGTTTGCGCAAACGGTCCGAAGATAAACGCGCTCAATTTATTCAAAGGAGCGAATGAATCAACGTCTAGATAGCCTCAGATAAGGCCCAATAGGCAAACATTTTATCCAACCCTATTCATTGTTCCAAATCAGGTGAAGCGAGCAGCTTCCAGATTTCAGCGAACGGGCAATCTATATTTAGGCACTCTTTCTTGCTCACTCCTTCTTTCAGTATGAAAAGTCAGTCCGCTTGTGCCTTGCTAGTGATAAGTCTTTCCGTTTTCTCCTGTGCAGGTGATAAAACCAAAGAAGACCCGCAGCCGACCAATCCTATTCCAGAAAATACGGTATCGCTTAAGATTGATGGCGTCCCGATTTCGGTCGATTTGAGCCATACGGTCGTCAATGTGTACAGCAGTTCCTCCAACCTGCTGACAGCCGCCATTTTTACTACCGACTTCCCTACGCAACAGGTTGTCCGGCTGGTGCTAGAGGAATACAAGGGTAAGCCGGGCGTCATCACGTCTTACCCCCCCTCCTCCACCAGTGGTCTAAGC
>NZ_JABKAU010000094.1 GCF_013377885.1 Hymenobacter lapidiphilus | reverse complement strand
TACTCTACCCTACTAAATATTGCGGCATAAAACGGGGCAGTCCGACCTTTGGGGTTCCTACACCATCCAAACCCGTTCTGCCCCGTGAAGCAATGCCTCAGCGCCAAACTTACTACGCTTTTGCGACAGGTGCCGTTTGTGCGCCATTTGTCGCGCCAAAAGTTTATCGCTCAGTTCGTTATTGGTTTACTCAAAAGCCGTAATGTGCAGTTCTGTGAGGTAGCCCAGCACCTGAACGACGCCGTCAAGCCCGCCTCGAACGAAACCCGCATTCAGGACTTTTTCCGCCAAACCGACCTGGATTATCGGCTGCTGGCCCACTTGCTGTTGAGCTTGCTGCCGACCACGGGCAAGTTGCGCTTATGCCTGGACCGCACCGAATGGGATTTCGGCCGCTGCCAGGTCAACATCCTGCTTATTACCGTCGGCCGGGGCGAGTTGCAGTTGCCCCTGTACTGGGAACTGCTCGACAACCGGAGCGGCAATTCCAGCGCTGCCGACCGCATTGCCCTGCTGCAACTCTGCGTCCAGGTGCTGGGCAAACACCGCATCGGGTTGGTGCTGGGGGACCGCGAATTCGTGGGCCACCAGTGGCTGAAATGGCTCAAGGCCAACGGCTTGAACTTTGTTATGCGCCTGCCCAAACACCACTTGCTCACCCATCCCGGCGGCCAGCGGCAGGCCGTTGACGACCTGGGCCTGGCCCCCGGGCAGGTGCGCCGCTTCACCCACTGCCAGGTCGATGGGGTCTGGGGCCAGGTCTGGGTCAAAGCGCTGGCCGATAACGAGTTTTTGTTCCTGTTTGGCAACGTGGGACTGGCCTACATGGACCAGCTCTACGCCAAACGCTGGACGATTGAGCAGTGCTTTCAGAACCTGAAGGGCCGCGGTTTTAACCTGGAGGCTACGCATTTACGCTGCCACCGTAAGCTACGCAAGCTCGTGGCGCTGGTCAGCCTGGCCTACGCGCTGTGCCTGGGCGTGGGCACGGTGGCCAACGCGAAAATCAAACCCATTGCCCGCAAAAATCACGGCTACCGGGCCACCAGCCTGAGTCGGCACGGCCTGAATCTGTTGCGCCAACTCACCCGGCCACATACGGCCCCTGACCAGCCGCTGGCACGCAAAATTCTGAATCTACTGGATGTATTTAGTCGCTATCTTGCTCGTGGACAACCCACCAAAATAGTAGGGTAGAG
>NZ_JABKAU010000093.1 GCF_013377885.1 Hymenobacter lapidiphilus | reverse complement strand
TACTAGTGCTTAGTCAGACAAGTTAGTTGCCCTAATCTTCTGGTAGTGGCGGTCGAGTTTGACGCGGGCTTTTTCAAGCGTGAATTGCCATTTGACCGTGACCCGGGCCGCATTGCGTTCGGCCACGCAAGCGGCGACGTGGGCGGTGAGTTGCTCCAGGGTGGGAATGCGCTGGTGCAGGCACTGGCGGGCGATGGCCGAGAGTTCGAGTTCAACCATGTTGAGCCAGGAAGCGTTTTTTGGCGTGTAATGGAGCTCAAAACGGGCGGCTAGCGCGCGGGCCTCTTGGGCGGGCAGGTGCTGGTAAAACACGGCATCCGTATGGGTGTTGAGGTTATCCTGGACCAGCACGATTTTCTCGGCCTGGGGGTAGGCCGACGCCAAGCGTTGCAGAAAGCGGCAGTAGTCGGCCCCGGTGCGGCGGGCCGAGACCTCGACCAGGCGCTGGCCCGTGCCCGGCTCGAAAGCGGCCAGCAGGCAGGCTGTGCCCTGGCGCACGTACGTGCTGCTCTCACGCCGGGGCCGCCCGGCCTTGGCTAGCTGCTCGCCTGTGGCCGGCTGGGCCGGCACCGGGGGCAGGGGCTCGACGGGCTGAGCGTGCAGCACGCAGGGGCGCTCATCGAAGCAGACGACGGGAAACTGCGGCTCATAAGGCCGCTCGTAGACAGCCAGCACATCCTCCATCCGGGCCACGAAGGCCGCGTTCATCGCCCCGAGACACCAGTGCTGCTGGCGGTGGGGCTGCAACTCGTTTTTTTGAGCACCTGGCTCACCGTTTCATGCGAAATAGTGTCCACCAAGGCCAGTTCCACCGCTTTATCGGCCAGCAGGCGCAGCGTCCAGCGGCTGTGCCCGGTGGGGGCGGGCGTGCAGGCCAGCGCCGTGAGAGCCGCCCGTTGGGAGCCGTCGAAGCGCGGGGGCGTGCCGCTACGCGGGGCTTCAGCCAAGGCATATTGCCAGCCGGCTTGCTCATAGCGGGAGCGAAGCTGGCTCACGGTCTGGCGGCTCAGGCCGGCCGCCTGACCGGCGGCCTGCTGACCGATACCGGTGGCCAGGGCCAGCAGGGCCTGCGCGCGGCGCACCGCCCGCACGGGTCGGCGACCGATACGCGTGAACTGTTCGAGGGCAGACTGATCAGCAGTCGGCAGGATAAAGGGAGTTAGGGGACGGGCCATATCATCTCAACTCCGACTCCCTTATTTTGTTGGCTAACTTGCCTGACTAAGCACTAG
>NZ_JABKAU010000092.1 GCF_013377885.1 Hymenobacter lapidiphilus | reverse complement strand
ATTTCGCCCGATGTTGCGGGTATGATTCTCGAATGTACCGGACCCGCTCCTGACTTAACGCCGCTCGGCTCACTTCGCAGTCGCCTGGTAGGCCGGGCCGTAAAGGTGCTTATCTGGCAAGCCTTCAACGTGGCAGGCGGCTCGTGCGGACCGGCCTGGGAAACGCGCGAGCAGTGCGCCGTAGACTTGCTGCCCCAGCCCGATCAGCAGGCCGCCCGGCAGGCGCTGGCCAGCCGCAAGGTTTAAACCAATCGGCCCGGCTGAAAACGGCCGGGCCTTTTTTGTTGCCTCTCCCTTCTAAAATGCCTGTATCCAACCCAACCCGGTAAACCCACCGAACTCACCAAGGCCACCAGTGACGCCGCTCAGCCCGCTAATCGCAGTAGTTGCCCAATAGTTACCCCGCACCCATTTCATGTCAGCGCCCCCTTCCTCCCCCTCGACCTCTGCGCTGCCGACCTGGTGGGTGGCGCTGCTGGCTCTGCTCATTTCGCTGGCCATTTTCGACTACATCGATTACCGCTAAGGCCCCGCCCCATGCACGCCGCGCCGCCGGCTGCCGACGCTTATGCTGCTACAAACCGCCGAACTCACCAAGGCCACCGCCGACGCCGCCCAAAACGTGGGCAGCCATGCCGGCACCGATCCGTTTACGGCCGTGCTCTGGCTGCTGGTGCTGGTTTTTGGCGGCGTGGCCGGCCTGTTGATTTATAAGCTGATCTGGAAAGACCGGCCCGCCACGGCCGCCGACCTGGAAACGGTGCGCGCCGCTTCGGCCACCTTCACGACGGCGCAGGTCATGATGCTGCAGGCGGATTTGGCCCGCATTGTCAGCGCCATTGACCGGCTCACCAAGGCGGCCGATACGCTCACCACGGTATCGGAGCGGCAGGAAAGCCACGGCCGCGACCTAAGCCGCCACGAAGAGGCGTTTCGGGCGCTGCATCAGGACCTGAAAGAAATCCGCTCTGACCTTAAAGACCTCTACCGTGCCACACCAACCGCCTAGCTCCGCCCCGACCCGTCTGCCGGACCCCGACTACCGCCGCACCCTGCGCGGCTTGCCGGCCCAGCTCGACCAGATGGAAGCGCGCCTGCAAATCGTGCACCTGAACCTGCCGGCCGGCCCGGTTGACGCGCCCACCGGCCCGGCGTGGGCTGCGATGCCGGGCCTGAACGGGCTGGAGGCGCGCGCCATTCCCGGGGCCTTCGTGCTCGACACCCGGGGCGAGGCGGGCATTGGCTGCGACGAAGTGGCCGTGCCCGAGGCGGTAGACCTCTACATCAA
>NZ_JABKAU010000091.1 GCF_013377885.1 Hymenobacter lapidiphilus | reverse complement strand
AGCAAGGTAAACGCGCGCTGTTCAGTTGAAGAAGGGGTAAGCTTGTGCCTGACGCCTCAGCCATTCCAGCTCCTGCTGGGCGACCTTCGGGTCAATCGAACTATTAGCATAGCGCTCAATAGTGTCCATACAAATCTGGTGGGTTGGCCCATCAGGGTGATGGTGCTCAACGAGCAGGTGAGCGGCCCATAGATTGATATAATACTGGCCTTCCTGTAACAACCCGACGAATGCTACTATTTGATTCGCCCCGATAAATCGTGTATATAATTCCACAAGTTTTTGTGGACCGGGTTCTGCGCGTTGCAGGAGGTTGGCAGGGGTGATACCTAGGAAAAAGTTCTCCCGACACTGCAAGAGAAACATATCCGTCAAGTTTTGCATGCTTTCTTAGACGAGAAACAAAGTGGAAACGAGAGCTGCTGTTTTAGGGGCGCCCGCCACTACAGGCTCTGAACCGCAAAACTGTTCGCGAAAACGGTCCGATGGTAAACGCGCTTCGTTTGGTGGAAGAAGGGATTAAAAGTGCTTCAGCAAATCGAGTGGTTGCCGAAAATGAAGACAGTTGCGTGCGAAGATGAGGCGTCCCCTGGTATTCCTTTATAGCTTTAGAGCCATGAAAAAGTACTTCCTAGTTGTTGCGTTGGTGTTCGGCTTGCCGGCCTGTGGATTGCTCGGCAGCGACGAGTGTGGCCCCGTTCAGGGGCCCACGTACTACGATGTGCAAGGCCTCAGCGCCTCGCTGGCTCGCCAGCCAGCGGCGGCCGCGGCGGAGACGCTGGCCCCGAACGCGACGGTAGCTCGCCAAGAGTTCCGCTTACGGTTGCGGCTTCAGGAACGCTACTACGCCGCGGCGGCCGTTCCTGGAATCATGGGGGCCGCCTATGCCTGCCCGCCTGCTGCCCCGTCCGGGCTATTGGGCACGGCGGAGCGCGCCGACAGCTTGAGCATCACCAGTGCCCACCCGTACGACGCCGCACATCCAGCCGGTGCCTCGCTTCTCGACCTGCTCCTCGACACCGCAGACGTTGCTGCCCAACTGCCCTCGCCGCGACAGCCGCAGGAGCCATTTCGGTGGGTGGATTTTGCCCTGCGGACTCCGCCGGCGGTAGCGGGGCCACAACGGTTTCGGATCTACTACCGGCAAACCAACGGGGAAGTCTATCGCGCGGAGACCGTCACCGTCACGCTGCTCCCGTAGGCGAAAACCAGCATGTCTCCGCATTAGAAGCGGTTTGAGAATACCACTGCTCTGGGACGGTGCAAACTGTCCGACTGCTAAAAAGGCGTTTACGGCCATGTAAACGTTCAGCCAAACGGTCCGAAGGTAAAC
>NZ_JABKAU010000090.1 GCF_013377885.1 Hymenobacter lapidiphilus | reverse complement strand
GACCGTTAAGGTGAACCAACTACGAGCAAGCGCCCGTGCTGGCACCGGGCCTTGGGTCTTATCTTTCGGGCCATGACTTTTCTTCGCCTACTACGACTGTTGCCCACCGTGCTGCTCTGTCTGGGCTGGCCGGCGCTGGTGGGCGGGCTCAGTTTGGGCGGGGGCGGCATGGTCTTGTATGCTTGGTTTATCCTCGTCTTCTATGGGTGGTGGGTGTACGGGCCGGTACTGGGCCTGCACCGGCTAGCCCTGGGCGGGATTCGGCGCCCGACACTAGGCCACAGCCTGACGATAGGCACGCTGCTGGCCGTGCTCGTGCCCGGGACGCTGATGCTCAACGAATACAACCGGCACTTTCCAACCCCTACCATTCCCCACTTCAGCACCCACCGGGCGGTGGACTTGGTCAATTTCGCCGTTGCCGGGGCGCTCTACGGCGGGCTCTACTGGCACTGGGTGAGACGGCGCGGGGCGGATGCGGCAGGAAGTGGACCGGGGCAGCAGGTGACGAAATAAGCCCCTTTCAGCAAACGCAGCGTTTGCCTTCGGACCCTTTTAGTGAACTACGAGTTGCTCAGCCCTGTGCGTTCACTCATCAATGTTTTGAGGCGGTCCTGCTTGACCAAAACCACCCCCACCCATTTTGATTTCGGTGAGCAAAGCCTGTACGGGCCACGCCAACTCGTCTTGGTTACACCAGTAGTCGCGAAAGGTGCCGTACTGTTCGTAAGCCGAGAGGTTAAAGCCTTCTTCGATGTCGTTGTACCAGATGATGCGCTTGCCCACCACGGCCACGACCCAGAACCCGCCTCCTTCGTCGCCATACGGCGTTTGCTGCCATTTTTCGGGGAAGATTTGAATCATTTGCCAGAACCGCCACAGGTCCCCCTGCATCTTTTCTTCGGCTGCCAGAATCTCATCGTAAAGGGCTTCGAGTGTTATGGCTTCCCACTGCATAAAATCCATTCATAGCATAGTTCAGCCGAAAGGTAAACGAACTTGAATCCTCCTTTCTCTGAATGGCGAGCGTTTACCTGCGGACCGTTTTCCTAGACTTCTGCTAGCCTATTGCAGTTGTTGCGCTTCGCGTACATTTAGCCCGGTTCATTGGGCGTTGTTCTTTGCTTTTTAACGTTCCTACATCTCGCGGTAAGGTAAATTAAATTGGCCCTCGCTGATTGTCCTTTCATCAGACGGGTTATTGCCGCAGAGCCTGCTCGAAAACCGCAGACTCACTCGCTTCTTGGCCTGGTCTACGGCTACTACCTCAAAGCTCCTGGTGACAGTAGCACAGTTGAAAGTCCTAAAATAATCAAAGCTCAACGACGTGTTGCCTAG
>NZ_JABKAU010000009.1 GCF_013377885.1 Hymenobacter lapidiphilus | reverse complement strand
CACGCAATTTTATCCACTCTGTTCTGATGACGGCCGCCTTCGAAGGCAGTGTTGAGGAACTGGCTGGTAATGGCGCGGGCGGCTTCTTCGCTCACGAAACGGGCCGGAATGCACAGCACGTTGGCGTTGTTGTGCTGCCGGGCCAGCGCGGCCAGCTCGGGCTCCCAGGCAATAGCCGCCCGGATGCCCTGGTGCTTGTTGGCCGTGATGCAGACGCCGTTGGCCGAGCCGCACAGCAGCAAACCCAGCGCAAATTCCCCGTTCTCTACGGCCGTAGCCAGCGGATGTACATAATCGGGGTAGTCCACCGAGTCGGCCGAATGGGTGCCGAAATCCTGCACCTCGTAGCCGTTGTCGCGCAGCCACTGCAGCAGCATCTGCTTGTAGTCGAAGCCCGCGTGGTCGGAGCCGATTGCTAGTTTCATGGGGTAATGTCTTATCGAGTTGCAAGCCTTAAGCTACAGGCTACAAGCTTTTTGAATGGGCTTGCGGCTTGTAGCTGAAAGCTTGCGGCTGGTTACTCCGCTACCCCCTGGTTCTCGGCCAGCTGGGCGTTGAGGGAGGCGGTGCGGTTGCGCGTTACTACGCGGGCAATATTGATGCTCAGCTCGTAGAGCAGGATAATGGGGATGGTAACGATGATTTGCGAGGTGACTTCGGGCGGCGTGATGATGGCCGCAATAACCAGTACTACCACGATGGCGTGCTTGCGGTATACGCGCATGATTTCGGGCGTAATCAGGCCTGCTTTGGCCAGGAAGAACACAATCATCGGCAGCTCGAACACAAAGGCACACGACAGGCTCATGGTCGTGAGCGTGCTCAGGTAGCTCTGCATGTCAATCTGGTTCTCGATGCTGGCATCGACCACGTAGCCGGCCAGAAACTGGATGCTCATGGGGGCGGCAATGTAGTAGCCGAACAGCAGGCCCGCCATAAAGAGCAACGATACAAAAAGTACCGCCCCACGCGAGTTCTGCCGCTCGTGCGGGTACAGCCCCGGCTCGATAAAGCGCCACAGTTCCCAGAATAGGTACGGAAAGCCCAGCACCAGACCCACGATAAAGCTCGTGCTGATGTGCATGGTCAGCTGCCCGCTCATCTCGCGGTTCTGGATGACGAACCCGATTTTATCGATGCATAGGCCCGGCGCGCCCAGAAAGGCTGCCAGTTTGCACGACATGCGGTACGTCCAGAAATCGGACCGCGAGGGACCCAACATCAGTTCGTGAAAGAGGAAATCCTTGGAAAAGAAGGCCCCGAGGGCAAACACCACCACGGCAATAGCCGCCCGGATAACGTGCCAGCGCAGCGCCTCCAGGTGGTCGATGAACGACATTTCCTGCTGGCTGCCCAGCACGGGTTGAGTTGCAGACACTTAGTGAGGTTGAAGTATAGATTGGGAAGTTGGGGCCAGAAAGAAAGCCGGCAGGGCCGGGAAGTTGCTTTCCCGCCACTGCCCGGCCTCCCGTTTCGGCAAGCCCTAGATACGCGACTTACGTACTTTCAGACTTATTGGCCTGTAATCTTTAGGCAAAGAGCGGGTACTGCTCCATCCATTCGTTTATTTCGCCGCGCACTTTGGCCAAGCGGGCAGCGTCGGCGTTGTGGGTCAGGGCCTCGTCGATAAATTCTACGATGCGCACCATGTCGGGCTCGGTGAGGCCGCGGGTGGTAACGGCCGCCGAGCCGATGCGCATACCCGATGTCACGAAGGGCGACTTATCGTCGAAGGGCACCATGTTTTTGTTGATGGTGATGTCGGCCTTCACGAGCGTGTTTTCGGCCAGCTTGCCGGTCAGGCCCTTGCTGCGCAGGTCAATCAGCATCAGGTGGTTGTCGGTGCCGCCCGAAATCAGCTCGTAGCCGCGCTCCATAAACGCGCCAGCCAGCGCCTGGGCATTGCTAATTACCTGGCGGGTGTAGTCGGCATAGGTGTCGGTGAGGGCCTCACCAAATGCCACGGCCTTGGCCCCGATAACGTGCTCCAGCGGGCCACCCTGGGTGCCGGGGAATACGCCCGAGTCGAGCAGCGCCGACATCATGCGGGTTTCGCCCTTGGGCGTCTTCAGGCCGAAGGGGTTTTCAAAGTCCCGGCCCATCATAATCAGGCCGCCGCGGGGGCCGCGCAGGGTTTTGTGCGTGGTGGTGGTTACGATGTGGCAGTGGTGGAACGGGTTATTGAGCAAGCCCTTGGCAATGAGGCCCGAAGGGTGCGAAATATCGGCCAGCAGCAGGGCGCCTACCTCGTCGGCGGCTTCGCGCAGGGCTTGGTAGTCCCAGTCGCGCGAGTAGGCCGAGGCCCCGCAGATGATGAGCTTGGGCTTTTCGCGGCGGGCGGTTTCCTTTACCTTCTGGAAGTCGATGAGGCCGGTTTCCTTCTCTACCCCATAAAACGAAGGCTGATACAGCTTGCCCGAGAAGTTAACCGGCGAGCCGTGCGTAAGGTGGCCGCCGTGGCTGAGGTCGAAGCCCAGAATTTTGTCGCCGGGGTTGAGGATGGCCAGCATCACGGCGGCGTTGGCCTGCGCGCCGGAGTGCGGCTGCACGTTCACCCACTCGGCCCCAAACAGCTCCTTGGCCCGGTCAATGGCCAGCTGCTCAATCTGGTCGACTATTTCGCAGCCGCCGTAGTAGCGCTTGCCGGGCAGGCCCTCGGCGTACTTGTTGGTCAGGATGGAGCCCTGGGCCCGCATCACTTGCTCCGAAACGTAGTTCTCGGAGGCAATGAGTTCAATTCCGTGGGTTTGCCGGGCTTTCTCCTGCTTGATGAGGTCGAAAACGGCGGTATCGGGGGCGAGAATGCGGGCTTGAGTTTCCATATCTTCAAAGGTAAGGCGAAGCGGTGAATGAGTGACTGAGGTAAAGCAGAGAATAACAGTTGAGGTACTCATTCGGCCATTCCCGTTATCTTGCCCTTCTTATGGATACACCCCAGCAACTTGCCGAAGTCCTGACGAGTCTTCGCGTGGGCAACCAGTCGTTTTTGGTGCAGTTTTACGAGCAGAACCGGACGCTGTTTGCGCGCTGGGCCCGGCGGCAGCACCAGCTGGAGCCGCCCGCCGCCCACGAGCTGCTGCGCACCGTGCTGGTCGAGTTCTACGACCAGGTAGCCGACGGCCGCCTGACCAAGGTGCCCGACGATGTGCGCGCCTACGTGTATGGCCTGGCCGATGAGCAGGTGCGCGCCGCCCGCACCACCGCCCGGCTACCGGCCCACGAAAACGGGCGCCGCCAGCACCTGCTGGCCCTGTTCCGTACCCTGGGTCTCGACTGCCAGAAGATGCTGATGTATTTTTATTTTCGGGGCTACCACTTCGAGAAAATGGCTGGCAAAATGGGTTTCGCCAACGCCAACGTGGCCCGAATGCAGAAAGCGGCCTGTCTGCGCAAGTTGTATGAGCTGCGCCTGCGCGCCACTGTTTAGTGTAGTTGCACCGCGCTTCTGCGTAGCTTAGCTCCGGCGCGCTCCGCCTCCAATTCACCTGCCCGCTGCAATTTTCTGCCCTTATGCCCCTGCCTGCCCCCGACCTGCGCCCCTACCTGGAAGAGCTGGAACGCTTTGCCGACGGCCAGCTGAGTGCCGCCGAGCAGGAGGCGTTCGAAACCCGGCTCGAAACCGACCCCGCCCTTTACCAGGCGTATCAGCAATACGAGCAACTCACGGCCGACCTGCGCTGGGTAGCGGGTCACGAAACCCTGTACCAGCGCCTGCTGGCCCTCGACCAGCGCCTCGACCAGCGCCAACTGGCCCTTTCGCGGGTGCGGCGGCGGCAGCGCGAGCAGCAGCGCCGTTGGGGCGTGCTGGTGGGTGGCGCACTGCTGATGTTGCTGGGCTTATGGCTGCTGTGGCGGCCTGCTGCCCCTTCGGCTGCCAACAGCTGGAACACCTACTACCAGCCCGAAACTGCCCTGCCCGATTCGGTGGTGCGGGAAGGTCAACGGCCTTTGTTGGCTGAAGCCATGCGCCTGTACCGCGAGGGGCAGTACCCGCAGGCCCTGCAGGCGCTGCAACGCATTCCCACCAACGCCATCGGCCAGGATACACTCACCTACTACAACGGCATCTTCCTGCTGAGCCAGGACGACCCGGAGCAGATTCAGGCCGCTCAGCCGTTTCTAAGGCGGGTGGCCACGCAGGCTAGTTCGCCGCTGGCCGGCAGGGCCCGCTACCATCTGGGCATGGCTTACTGGCGCAACCAGCAAACCACGGCCGCCCGCAACACCCTGCGCGCCGTGTCCAACGACCCGCGCAACCCCTACCAGCCTGCCGCCCGCCGCGTGCTGCGCTCCGATGCGCTGAAGGAGTAAGCTGCGCTGAGCTTACAAAAGCTAAAAAAACTTCTGTTATCCTGCATAGCTCGCAGAATGACAGAGGTTTTACCGTTCTCTCACCGTTTCGCAATCGGGTAATCAGGCTCGATGTTGGGCTGCAACGTCAGCTCGTGGGTGTCGAGGTTGAAAGCGGCCAAGTGGCCAAGCTCAGCGTTGTGGCGGTACACGCAGCCGGTATCGAGGCAAACGGCTCCCGGAGTGTGGGCCAGGCGGCGCTGCAGTTCGGCGTGGGGCGTGGGTACGTGGCCGTGTACCAGCCGGCGGCCCTGCAGGCGGGATGCATCAAACACAAAGGCTTTGGTATTGAGCATGGCGGGCCAGTCGCGGCGCATATCGGCAGCGCTCAGGCGGAAGTCGTAGCCTGCGTGCACCAGCGTCCAGCCGGCAATATCAAGCTGATAAGGTAAGTCGCGGAGCCAGCGCAGGTAGGGCAGGGGCAGCTCCTGCGGGTTGGTAATGCCGAAGCTGCGCAGCGTCAGGGCACGTTCGGTGGTGCCGAGCCAGGCCTGTTCGGTGTGGCCCTCGGCGGCATCGAGCAGCTCCTGGTCGTGGTTGCCGCGCAGGCAGGCTACTTGGTATCCTTGACCGGGCAGCGCCATCAGGTAGTCGAGCACGCCGCGGCTGTCGGGGCCTTTATTCACATAATCGCCCAGAAAGTACAACTCGTCGGCGGGGCGCAGCGGCAGCCGCGCCAGTAGCGCGCGCAACGTCAGCAGGCAGCCGTGCATATCGGTAAGGGCGTAGCGGGCCATGTTTTTGAGCTTTTGGCTGGGAGCTGTTATGCTGAACTGCTGATATGCTTGCTAGAGGATGCGCATCGGCTTGTACCGAACAGCAACCTGGTTGAAACCCGAACGAGCACTTAGTTGCCTGAATGCTCGTTCGGGTTTCTAATAATTCCCGACAGCTTAGCTATAAGGCGGTTTGTCGATATCGGGCTTGTCGTAGTTGCGGTTGGGGTTGTTGACGAGGTGAGGCGGAATTTCATCCAGCCCATCTTCGGTATACTCATCGGCGAGGTCCTTCTGGCCGTCGCCAGTGGCCAAGGGCTTGCTGTTGGGGTCGGCTTTCCGTTGGCCCTGGCCCGCTGGGTCGCCGCTATGTTCCGGCGACTGTTGGTTGCTTTTATCAGACATAATATAAAGGATTAAGGGTGAGTGGTTGACTATCAGCTGAAACTGCTAGCTTTTCTCATTCAACTATCAGCGAGTGGCTGACAGAATTACTGGTCGATGGCTGTGTCTTCGGCCTCAGGGTCGGTGAGGTCGGCGTTGCTGCCTTCGCTGGCGAGCCTGGCGTTGGAGGGCGGGTTGGCTTCCATCTGGCCCATGCCCACGCGCGAATCGGGGTCTTCCATCTCGTCGGGACCTTTGCGGGCATCGTCGCCGTCGAGCTCATCCACGGGGCGGCGGGGCTGCTGGGTGAGGTGGCGCTCGGCGGGCATGTCCTGGTTGGGGCGGTCGGGGCGGCCCTCCTCGGTGGTGCGCATGTTGTCGTGCGGCGGGGCGGTCTTGTCCTCGTTCTGGTTCATCGACACGGCCGTAACGCCGTCGGAGCTGTCGGTGCCGAAGCCCTGCTTGCCGTCGCGGTTGCCAAAGCCGCCGCGGGCGTCCTCGTTCTTGGGCGGATCGGCACCAGGCACAATGTGGCCGGCCTTCATTTCCTGGTCGGAAGTGTCGTCGTTGATGACGCGCACGGGGCGGTTGTTGGAATCGGTAGCCATAGTTGTTTTGGGTTGAGGTGGATAGGCGGGCGTTTGGTAAAGTGTACTGTGGTTTGCGGGTTTGGGTTTAGCTTTGGGCCTGCCTCGCGCCACTCTTCTTCCTTCCAAACCCCCAACCTGCCATGTGGACCGAACAAGACAATGCCTTCTGCAACACCTTCCGTTTTAAGGACTTTAAAGTGGCCTTCAGCTTCATGAGCGACGTGGCCGAGGAGGCCGAATTTCAGAACCATCACCCTTGGTGGAGCAACGAGTACAACACCGTCAGCTTCCGCCTGCGCACCCACGATGCGGGCAATACCATCACCGACAAAGACCGGAAGCTGGCTGCCGCCATCGATACACTTGCCGCCGAGTATGGCGGGGAGGAGGCCGTTTAGAGCTTGGTGGTTAGTGGTCAGAGCGTAGTGCTGGAACGTCATTCAGAGCGCAGCGAAGAATCTCGCGTGCAGTCCGAGTGCAGTCTTTGGGTTACTATTCCAACATCCGCAAGCGAGATTCTTCGCTGCGCTCTGAATGATGTTCCAGCACTACGCTCTATCACTAACCACGAAGCTCTAAGTAACCGATACCTTTGCAGCTATGTCGGAACCTACGCCTACGCTGCTCTACCTCGTGCCCACGCCCATCGGTAACCTGGAGGATATCACCCTGCGGGCCATCCGGATACTGGGTGAAGTTGATCTGGTGCTGGCCGAGGATACCCGCACCAGCGGGCGGCTGCTACAGCATCTGGAACTGAAAAAGCCTCTGCTCAGCTACCACCTACACAACGAGCACCAACAGGTGCCGCGGCTGCTGGAGCGGCTGGCCAAGGGCGAAACCATGGCCCTGGTGTCCGACGCCGGCACGCCGGGCATCTCCGACCCCGGTTTCCTACTGGTGCGCGAGTGCCTGGCCCGTGGCTTCAAGGTGGAGTGTCTGCCGGGGGCTACGGCCCTAGTGCCGGCGCTACTCAAGTCGGGCTTCGGGGCCGAGCGGTTCACGTTCGAGGGGTTTCTGCCGGTGAAAAAGGGCCGCCAGACCCGTTTGCAGGAACTGGTGCCGGAAACCCGAACCATGATTTTCTACGAGTCGCCGCACCGGATTGTGAAGACGCTGGAGCAGCTGGCCGAAGTGCTGGGACCCGAGCGCCTAGCCTCGGTAAGCCGAGAGCTGACCAAGCTGTTCGAGGAAACCGTGACGGCCCCGCTGGCCGAGCTGGCCGAGAACTTCGCCGCCCGCCCGTCCATCAAAGGCGAAATTGTGCTGGTGGTGCAGGGCCGCCCGTACGAGCGGCCCGCCAAAGCCGACCGCTACAAAAAGTACGACGACGAAGACTAGACTGACGACGACGATGCCGAATAATACCACGCTGCCCGAGCCCACTACGGTCGCCCCCGCCAAAGGCCTGGCCTACTGGCTACCGAGCCTGCTGGCGCTATTGAGCGCCGGATTGCTGTGGGCTGGCTGGCCGGTGAACCCCGCCCCGCTGGCTTTGCTGCTGCTGGTGGCCTGGGTGCCCTACCTACTGCTGGAGCAGCGCCTGAGCGACCAGGGTGCCAGCGGCTGGAAAGTCTGGCGTTACGGCTACCTCACGCTGGTACTCTGGAACCTGTTTACCACCTACTGGGTGAGCTTCAGCACCTTGGGTGGCGGCATTGCGGCCGTTGTGTGCAATGCCCTGATGATGAGTGTAGCGCTGGTAGCCTTCTACCACACCAAAAAACGGTTCGGCCCCCAGCTGGGCTACCTCTCGCTGCCCATCTATTGGATTGCCTTCGAGCAGCTGCACCTGCACTGGTTTCTTACCTGGCCCTGGCTCACGCTCGGCAACGGTTTCGCCTCGGCCAACTACCTGGTACAGTGGTATGAGTACACCGGATTCCTGGGCGGCTCGCTCTGGATTTGGGCAGTGAATCTGCTGGTATTCCACTTCTTGAGCCGCTGGCGGTCCGCTGGCCCGGCCCTGGCTCGGGTGCAGCGTCAACGCCTGGTTCTGCTGCCCTTTCTGGCGGTCCTGCTCCCCATATTGCTGTCGAAGTACATCGGTAGCAACTACCAGGAGAAGGGTCCGGCAGCCGAGGTGGTGGTCGTACAGCCCAACCTCGACCCGTTTCTGGAGAAGTTCGAGGGCTCGCCCAATTTTGTGTCCTACGACCAGCAGATGGCGCGGATGATGGCCCTAACCGAGCAGCAGATGACTCCGCAAACCCGGCTCGTGCTCTGGCCCGAAACCAGCCTCGACGAAACCTACTTCGAGAGCAATATCGAAACTTACCCCCGCATCGGGCAGCTGCGGCAATGGCTGACCACGCACCCGGGCCTCGACCTGGTAACCGGCCTGACTACCGTGGGCCAGTACGGCCCCAACAAGGCCAAGGCCAGCGCTACGGCCCGCTTCCGCGACGACTTGGGCTACTACGACCTGTTCAATGCGGCCCTGCACCTGGGCCGCGCCACCGACCCGGCCGCGTTCTACCACAAAAGCCGCCTCGTGCCGGGCGTGGAAGGCGTGCCGCCCTGGCTGTCGATGTTCGTGATTGATTTGGGCGGCTCGGCGGGCGGGCTGGGCTCGCAGCCCGAGCGCAGCGTGTTTGAGGCCGCCGCCGCCCCGGCATTGCGGGTGGCACCCGTCATCTGCTACGAATCGGTGTACGGCGACTTTGTGGCCGATTACGTGACTGAAGGGGCCACACTTATCGGCATTATTACCAACGACGGCTGGTGGAGTGATTCGCCGGGGCACAAGCAGCACATGCAGTACGCCACGCTCCGGGCCATCGAAACCCGCCGCGACGTGGCCCGCTCGGCCAACACCGGCATTTCGGGCTTTATTAACCAAAAGGGCGAAATCACGCAGCAGTCGGGCTGGTGGGTGCAGGCCGCGTTGCGCGGCACCGTGCACCTCAATACCGAGCTAACCTTCTACGTCCGCCACGGCGAACTAATCGGTATCAGCTGCCAGGTACTAGCGGTGCTGCTGCTGATTGCTACCGTGGTGGCGGCCGTGGTGGGGCGCCGGCAGACAGTTGGGGTAGCGTAACGAGTACAAAAAACGTCATGCTTCGACAAGCGGCCGCCAGATGAAGCATGACGTGCCAGTAAGCACTATCAACAAAGCAATACGCATTAAACGCAATGGATTACAATCAAATCAGCTTTCAGCTTGCGGCGGTAACGCGCTATGCAGGGCAGTTTATTCGCCAGGAGTCGGCTACGTTCAACCGCAGCCACATCGAGAGCAAGGGTGTCCACGACCTGGTTTCGTATGTGGATAAAGAGACGGAGAAACTCCTGGTAGCGGGCCTGCGCGAGGTGCTGCCCGAGGCCGGCTTCATCACCGAAGAAGGCACTGAAGGCGCCGAGCGGGCCGAGGAGTTCAACTGGATTATCGACCCGCTCGATGGCACCACCAACTTCGTGCACGGCCTGCCGGTGTACTGCGTGAGTGTGGGCCTGGTTCGGGGGCAGGAGCTGGTAGCCGGCGTGGTGTACGAGGTAGTGCGCGACGAGTGTTTCCGGGCGGCTAAGGGTGGCGGGGCGTTCTGCAACGAGCTACCCATCCACGTTTCCGACGTGCCCGACCTCAACTCCTCGCTCATTGCCACCGGCTTTCCCTACACCGATTTCGGCCTGATGGACGACTACCTGAAAGTGCTCGGCGCGTTCATGCGCGGCTCGCACGGCGTGCGGCGCGTGGGCTCGGCCGCCGCCGATCTGGCCTACGTAGCCGCCGGGCGCTTCGAGGGCTTCTTCGAGTTCAACCTTAACTCCTACGACGTAGCCGCAGGCATCCTGCTGGTGCGCGAGGCCGGCGGCCGCGTTACCGAATTCCTAGCGGATGGCGACCCGCTATCCGGCCGCGAGATACTGGCCAGCAACGGACTAGTGCACGGCGAGATGCGGGAACTGATTGGCGAGGTGTGGCGGGAACAGAGTGTAGGAGTTAAGGGTTAGTAAAGAACTGTTCTACTGCTGCTCAGAACGTTGTAGGGGCGGGGCTTGCCCCCGCCCGCCGTTGAACGAGAGTCGTTGAAACGGTACGAACGGCGGGCGCAGCTAAACCCCGCCCCTACAACGTTCTGGGCAGCACGACGTTCCTTAACCAACTATTAAGCATCAACCACCATGTGGCTACAATATCTTATCATCGCGCTGCTCTTTGCGGGGGCGGCATTTTACGTAGGGCGCATCTTCTGGCGGGCTTTCGATAAGCGCCAGAGCGGCTGCGCCAAGGGCTGCGGCAGCGCCTGTTCGGGCTTTGATGTGGACCAGATTCAGCGCACAATCGACCTGGCCCAACAACGGCAGAAAGCGGCTGGCTAAGGTCAGGCCTGCTTTTCGACGTTTTGATATAACCTGCCCCCGTACCGGCTACGTATAGCCTGGTACGGGGGCAGCAGTATTAGCCGCCCTCGCTATTCCTTTCCTGTACGCTCCCCGACACCTAATCCCCTGGTCATGCAAGACAACGAAAAAGAACGTAGCCTCGTGAATGTGGAAAGCAAGCTGAACGCCGACGGCTTCACGGCCGACTTCCGGGTAACCGATGGCAAGCTTTACCCCCTGAGCGACGATAACCGCGCGCGCGGCTACATGCCCGAAGAAGTAACCATCGTGGATTTCTACCGCTTCGAGGGCGAAAGCAACCCCGACGATATGTCGATTCTGTACGCCATCGAAACTACCGATGGCGTGAAAGGCACCATCGCCACTGCCTATGGCACCTACGGCGACACGAACGTTGATGAGTTCCTGAAAACGGTGGAAGACCTGGGTAAAAACCTCGACAAGAACCACAAGTAGAAGCCCCGGCACCTGGTTAATCTCAACCGTCATTCCGACATTCCGCTCATCGGGCAGAATGTCGGAATGACGGTTTTAAGGGGTTCTTACTCGGGTAGTTCCTGCTGCTGTGGTTGCTGTGGTTGCTCTGGTTCGGGGGTGCGGGCCAGCCCCCGGCTAAGCTTATCGAGTAGCTCGGGCGAGATGTCGAGGGTGCGGATGGGAAACGGAATGGAAATATCTGCCTTGTCGAAGGCGCGCTTGATGCGTATCATGGCCTCGCTTTTGGCACTCACGTAATCGGTCTGGCGGCGGTAAGGAATCCAGAAGCGCAGAGTAAAGTTGATGGAGCTTTCACCAAACTCAGTGAACATAACCTCCAGCGGCCGTTGTGTGAGCATGCCCGGAAAGTCGCGCATGCACTCCAGCACCACGGCCCGCACCTGCTCCAGATTGGTGTCGTAGCTGACGCCGCAGGGCACATCGACCCGGCGCTGCGTGGTTTCAGTGAAGTTGATAACCGAGCTTTCAAACACCTTGCGGTTAGGCACGCGCACCAGTTCGCCCGTTACCTGGCGCAGGTCGAGGGTACGTAAGTTGATGCGCTCAATAGTACCAAAATACGTTTCGGTCTGAATGACGTCGCCCACCGTGAAGGGCCGCTGCACGGCAATGAGAATGCCGCTGATAAAGTTGGCCGCAATATCCTGGAAGGCAAAGCCCAACGCCAGACCAATGATACCAACACCGGCCAGCAGCGAGGTGACCGTTTTGTCGAGCTGCAGTACTTCGAGCGTGAAGAACAGGCCAATGAGCAGCACGGCCACATGCACAATGGTGGCAATGA
Source organism: Hymenobacter lapidiphilus (assembly GCF_013377885.1). Classification (GTDB taxonomy): domain Bacteria; phylum Bacteroidota; class Bacteroidia; order Cytophagales; family Hymenobacteraceae; genus Hymenobacter; species Hymenobacter lapidiphilus. Next base: position 138,436 of record NZ_JABKAU010000009.1, on the reverse strand, counting down.
GCTGGTTGAGTGTAATGCTGGGCGAAACCCGGGTCAGCAGCCGCTCAACAACGCGGTGGATCACTTTGGCTACGAAGTAAGTAACCGTCAGGATAAGGATGGCGATGAGCAGGTTGGGCAGCAGCAGCAGCACCGCTTGCGCCCAGCGTGCCAGCTTATCCGAAATAAGCTCAAAGGCTCGTTGAAAATCTGTTACTCCAAACATGAAAAAATTCTAAAAGCCAAGGCAAAAGGAAAACCACTGCCGGGCTACCGGGAGCAAAAACTATACTTATTTCCTAGCCCCACACTTTCGTGCCCTCCGAGCAGTTACGGCACATCTCAATCTGGTCGCGGCCTTTGAGCAGCGAGGCGCGGAACTGCCGGTACTTGGGGCCGTGCCAGAGTTGGCGGAACGTCTGAGTCTGGAGGTCGCCGAGGCGGTATTCGGCGTCCTTATCAAAGCAGCAGGGTACCACGAGGCCGTCCCAGGTTATCACGCACGAGTGCCACATCTTCCAGCAATGGTTGAGCAGCTTGTTTTTGAGGTTCCAGGTGCCGTCGCCCTGGTTTTCGTAGCGCGAGTAGTAGTCGATGGTCGGGATGAGGGGCGAGCCGTTGTGGTGGTCGTAAATCTGGGCCGTTTTAAACCACACGTCATCTACGCCCAGCTCGCGGGCCAGCGTCCGGGCTTCGTCGAGCTGGTGCTCGTTGGGCCGCACCACCAGAAACTGGAATACGATGCGCGGTGTGCTCGACTTCAACTCTTTGCGCCATTTCACCACGTTGCGAGTACCCTCCAGTACTTTATCAATCTTGCCGCCTACGCGGTACTGCTGGTACACCTCCTGGGTGGTGCCGTCGAGCGAGATGATGAGCCGGTCGAGGCCCGACTCGACGGTGCGGCGGGCGTTGTGGTCGTTGAGGTAGTGGGCGTTGGTGCTGGTGGCCGTATAGATGCCCTTGCCGGCCGCATACTTTACCAGATCGAGGAAGTTGGGGTGCAGATACGGCTCGCCCTGGAAGTAGAAAATCAGGTACCAAAGCCGCGAGGCCACCTCGTCGATGGTTTTGCGAAACAGCTCGTCGGGCAGCATGCCGGTGGGGCGCGTGAAGGAGCGCAGGCCGCTGGGGCACTCGGGGCAGCGCAGGTTGCAGCTGGTGGTAGGCTCGAAGCTGAGCGCTACCGGTAGTCCCCAGTGCCGGGCCTTGCCGGTAGCCTTGCTCAGGAGGTAGCCGCCCACCACCTGGGCCCCGTTCCAAATGCGGCGGGGGGTAGCTTTGGAGAGGAAGTTGAGCGAATCGGTGAGCAGTGAGGACATAGGTACGGTAAAGGTACTGCGCTTGAGGGGAGTCGGAAACTGAAAGCAGTTAGCAGTTAGCGGAAGAGGCGAACTGCCCGCCTGTCATCCCGAGCGAAGCGAAGGACCTGGTAAGAAGCTAACATCATTGACTGGCTTCTTACCAGGTCCTTCGCTTCGCTCAGGATGACAGGTGGGTTTCAGCTTTTTTAAAATTCCGTGTGGAATTCACGCCGGCCGCGCATCAGCTACCCAGAACCCGGCCGGTTCATGATGGTTCCACCTTCTATTCTTTCTGCTGATGCATCGTTTCCTCTATCTCGCGCTGGCGGCCGGGCTGCTGCCCGCCGGCCCCACTGCGGCCCAAACCAGGCCGGTACCGGCCGCCGCCGTGGCTCCGGCCACCTACCCTGTTACCGGCCGCGTAACCGACCGCGCCACCGGCCAGGGCCTGCCCGGCGTCACAGTGCTAGTCAAAGGCACCTCCATTGGCGTCAGCACCCAGGCCAATGGCACTTATCAAATTGAAGTGCCACAGTCCGCCAAAGTGCTGGTATTTAGCTCGATTGGCTTCGTGCCGAAAGAAGTGAAGCTCACAGGCCAGCAGGTGGTGGATGTGGGGTTGTCCACTGATTCGAAAGCCCTCAGCGAAGTTGTGGTAACAGGTTACGGCCTGCAGGGCCGGGTGTCAGGTGTCAGCATCCGGGGCGCGGCTAAGGTCAAAAGAGGCCGCAATACCGCCGACCAGTCCTACGGCTCGGTATCTGCCGCGCCCTACTTCCCACAGCCCGAGCCCGGCGCGGGCGACACCTACGCTAGTGTGGCCGAAAACGGCTTCCGCTCGGCCCAGAAGGAGCCGCTCAGTACGTTCAGCATCGATGTGGATGCAGCAAGCTACAGCAACGTGCGCCGCTTTCTGCAGCAGGGCCAGCTGCCGCCGCCCGAGGCCGTGCGGGTCGAGGAAATGCTCAATTACTTCCAGTACGACTACCCCCAACCTGCCGCCACGGCCGCCGAGCCCTTCCGCGTTATCACCGAGCAGGCCCAGTGCCCCTGGAACCCGCAGCACCAACTGGTGCAGGTGGCGTTGCAGGCCCGCCGCGTGGCCACCGATAAGCTCCCGCCCGCCAACCTCGTGTTCCTGGTCGATGTGTCGGGCTCGATGGACGGCTCCGACCGGCTGGGATTGGTGCAACAGGGCCTGAAGCTGCTGGTGCAGCAGCTGCGCCCCCAGGACAAAGTGGCGCTGGTGGTGTACGCCGGGGCTGCCGGCACTGTGCTGCCACCCACCGCCGGCTCCGAAAAAGCCACCATTCTGCGGGCCATCGACAACCTGAGTGCGGGCGGCTCGACGGCCGGCGGCGCGGGCCTGCGCTTGGCCTACGATGTGGCCCGCCAGAGCTTCAATGCCCAGGGTAACAACCGCGTCATCATCTGCACCGACGGCGACTTCAACGTGGGCGAGCAGAGCGACGGCGCCATGGAACGCCTCATTGTGCAGCAGCGCGAGTCGGGCGTGTTCCTGACGGCGCTGGGCGTGGGCCGTGGCAACTACCAGGACCAGAAAATGGAGCTGCTGGCCGACAAGGGTAACGGCAACTACGCCTACCTCGACAACCTCGACGAGGCCCGTCGGGTGCTCGTAAGTCAGTTCGGCGGCACCCTGTTCACGCTGGCCCAGGATGTGAAGCTGCAGGTGGAATTCAATCCCGCCCGGGTGCGCGAGTATCGCCTAGTAGGCTACGAAAACCGCCTGCTGGACCCCGAAGACTTCAACAACGACCGCAAAGACGCCGGCGAGCTGGGCTCGGGCCACACCGTTACGGCCCTCTACGAAATCGTGCCTGTGGGCGCGCCGGCTACCGTTGATGCGCTGAAGTACCAGCCTGCCCCGGCCACAACTCCGGCGCTGGCCTCGGCCGAACTGCTGACGGTGAAGCTGCGCTACAAGGAGCCGCGTGGCACCACGAGCCGCCTGCTGGCGCTGCCGCTTACGGGCGTGGCCCGACCGTTGGCCGATGCCAGCGAAAACCTGCGCTTTGCCGCCGCCGTGGCCCAGTTTGGCATGCTGCTGCGCCAGAGCGAGCACCGCGGCACTGCCACCTACGAGGCCACCGCCCGCCTCGCCGACGGCGCCCGCCGCTTCGACCCCGAAGGCTACCGTGCCGAGCTCGTGCGCCTCGTGCGCCTGGCCCAGGGCTTGCAGCCGGCTCCGGTAGTGGGTACCCGTTAAAACCCAGGCCGCGCCGGCAGTTTTCAACCTTCGCCGGGGGCGGAAATTGAAAACCACCGGCGCGGCAGTCGACCCCAAAGCCCCCCCCCCGGCTTGCGGTAATCATTGAAATAAATGCGGGTTCGGGCCGTTAGCTTGCAACTTAACGGAGCCTGCTGGTGCTCCTGCTTACAGCAGATAGCCTAGTTGCCGCCTGCAAGCCTCCCAATGCCGGCCCCATCAACTCCGGCCCCCATTCCCGAAGGCGGTCCACCTCACTCACAGACGGCAGGCGCAGTGAGTTGCAGCTCCTGTGTCACCCATGCCGCCGGGCCGCCTTCGGTTTTTAATTGTGGTGGACCTCACGCAAAAGAGGTCGTAGGTATGTAGCGTGAAGCGCTATTTTCGCGTCTTGCCGAATGAAGTCGTTTATACCTCAGCAACGGTACGCGAAGCTGGCGCTTCGTGCTACAGCCTAAGTCCTGCCTTAAAAAGAGTAGTTCAGCGAGGCCTTAATGACGCGGTTCTGAATATCGAAGTTGTTGTTTTTGTCGAGGGAAACCAGGCCGTAGTCATAGCCGGCGCTCAGGCCCAAGCCGTTCTGAAACTGGTAGCCAAGGCCGCCCACTACGGCGAAATCCAGCGTCTGGAGCCGGTCCTTTATATCAAAATCGTTCTGGTAAGCCGTAAACCCAAAGGCGCTGGCCTCTACCCGGGCTTTGCCTGAGAGCAGCAGCGAAGCCTGCGGGCCCGCATACACGTAGAGGCCATCGGTGATGTAGGCCTTGGCCAGCACTGGAATATCGAGGTACGCCAGGCGGGCGGTACCGTCGAGTTTGGCGTTGAGGAAGTTGAACTGCTCGAACGGAATACGGCCGTTCAGCCTAACCCCCTTCTCGGAGTATCCCAGACCGGGCTCGATGGCGAAGCGCGGCCCCAGCGGCAGCGTGGCATACAGCCCGGCGTAAAAGCCGGGTTTCATCTCCTGGGTGAGGGCCCCGTTGCCCAGCGCGGCAAAGTCCTTGAACGTATCCACAGCATCGCCCGAAAGGTCGGCCACGTTTACGCCGGCCCGGATGCCGAACTTTACGCCATCGGTGGCCGACGATGAGGAGGAATAGGTGGGCGCGGGCCGAACCGGAACGCGGCGCACCTGCGCTTCGGAGGCAGTAGTCAAGCCAGAAACAAGTAACGTAGCGGCAGCGAGGCGAGCGAATAACTGAGTAGTAGTCATGAGCGGAAAGTATTGGAAAGAAAGGTCTGAGAGGGTATTAAGCTGAGAGGGTATTAAGCAGGACCGTATGGTAAAACCGTGCCAGACTAGTAGCCAGCCGCGCTGCTGTACGCGGGCTTCGGCCAGGCTCAGCCCAAAGGCATTGGCTCCAAGGCCGTATGATGAAACAGGGTAGTTGGACCGACGTGGCCATTGCCGACCAGTTTGGTAGTGCCACGCTTCTGATTGACTACCGTTCGTTAGGATTTTTTTAAGCTCTTAATTTGGAATTATCAGTTTGCTGCCCCACCTTGCCACCACTAAAACGCCTTGTTGCCCCCATGCTTCCGTCTGTCGCTCGCTTTTATTCCAGCTTTTATTTCTACTGCCTCCCCAGCAGTCGAGCGGCCGTTCTGTAGTATTTCACACCGAAATTTTCAGCGCCTCCCGACACTCTCGGGAGGCGCTTTTTTTGTGCCCGTAGTCAGGCGTTTCAAACACCAGATTTCCCATTTTACCACCTCACCTTATGGTTGCTATTCAAGGTTTCGAAGGCTGTTTCCACCAGATTGCGGCCCGCCGGTATTTCGGGGCGGCGGTAGCCGTGCAGCCGTGCGCCACCTTCGGCCAGCTGGTGGCGGCTGTGGCCGAGGGGGCGGTAGCGGCGGGGGTGATGGCCATCGAAAACTCGCTGGCCGGTGGTATTCTGCCCAACTATGCGCTGCTGCGCCGGGCCGGGCTGCGCATTACGGGCGAGGTGTACCTGCCCATCCGCCAGCACTTGCTGAGCCTGCCCGGCCAGACGCTGGCCGAGGTGCGCGAAGTGCATTCGCATCCCATGGCCCTGCTGCAGTGCGCCGATTTTCTGGGCCGCCACCCGCACTGGCAGCTCGTCGAAACCCAGGATACGGCCCTGAGTGCGCGCCACCTGCGCGAGCGGCCCCGGCCAGGGCGGGCCGCAGTAGCCGGCGAGTTGGCCGCCGAGCTGTTCGGGCTCGACATCCTGGCGCCCGATATCCAGGCTGAGCCCCATAACTACACCCGCTTCCTGGTGCTGCATCGTGCTGCCGCCGCGCCTTTCGAGCCCCGGCCCAACAAAGCCTCCCTGTATTTCGAAGCGCCAAATGTGTCCGGAGGTCTTGCACAGGTGCTTACGGCGGTGGCGGCGCAGGGAGCGAATCTCTCGAAGTTGCAGTCGTGCCCCCGGCCCGGCCGCACCTGGCACTACTATTTCCACGCCGACCTTGAGTTCGACGAGCCGGCCCAGCTTGCGGCCACTCTCGCGGCCCTAGTCCCGCTCACCGATAGCCTGCAAGTGCTGGGCACCTACTGCCGGGGGGCTATGGAACTTGGGATGCATGAGGGAGCCGCGCTTACGTTGAGTGCATTGGCGCGGCCGCAGAATGCCGTAGTCGCTAACCCAAAAATCGTTGTGCCGGAGCTGCTTTGAGCCGACTCTGGGCTCAAAGCAATTCACTGTTCTTTCCAACCGCTAAAATACCACCCAGATGCAAGTTGCCAGCCGCCTGCAGCATACCCAGGAATATTACTTTTCGCAGAAGCTGCGCGAAATTGCCGCGCTCAACCAGTCAGGAGAACCTGTGATTAACCTGGGTATTGGCTCGCCCGACTTGCCGCCCCACCCGCACGTGGTGGCGGCCCTGACGGACGCCGCCCAGCGGCCGGACGCCCACGCCTACCAGAGCTACCAGGGCGTGCCCGCCCTGCGGCAGGCCATGGCCGGCTGGTACCAGCGCCAGTATGATGTAACGCTCGACCCGGCCACCGAAATACTGCCCTTGCTGGGCTCCAAGGAAGGTATTATGCACATAAGCATGACCTTTTTGGAGGCCGGCGACGAAGTGCTGCTGCCCAACCCCGGCTACCCGGCCTACCGCGCCGCCGCCCAGCTCAGCGGCGCTACCCCCCGCGACTACGATCTGACGGCCGAAACCAACTGGCTGCCCGACCTGGAGGCGCTGGCCCGCCAGGACTTGCGCCGGGTGAAGGTTATGTGGGTCAATTACCCGCACATGCCCACTGGCACCCCGCCGCCGCCGGGCTTTTTCGAGCGGCTGGTGGCATTTGCCAAGGCCCATGATATTGTGCTGGTTCACGACAACCCCTACAGCTTCATCCTAAACGAGCAGCCCGCGCAAAGCCTGCTGGCCGTAGCCGGGGCCCGCGAGGTGGTGCTGGAGCTGAACTCGCTCAGCAAGTCGCACAACCTGGCGGGCTGGCGGGTGGGGCTGCTGGCCGGCCGCGCCGACTTGCTGCAGCAGGTGCTCCGCTTTAAAAGCAACCTCGACTCGGGCATGTTTCTGCCGGTGCAGCTGGCTGCCGTGGCTGCTTTGGGCCTTGATGACAGCTGGCAGCAGGAGCTGAATACCCGGTATGCCGCCCGCCGCGAGCTGGTGCTGGAGCTGTTGGCGCAGCTCGGCTGCCACCCCGTACCGGGCCAGGTGGGCCTGTTTGTGTGGGCGGCCGTGCCGCCCGAATACGCCGACGGCTACGCCCTAAGCGACGCGTTGCTGCACCAAGCGCGCGTATTCCTGACGCCCGGCGGCATCTTCGGCAGCAACGGCAACGGCTACATCCGCGTGAGTTTGTGCCAGCCGCCCGAAGTGCTGCAAGCAGCGCTTAAACGGGTGCAGGCCGTGAGCTGGTAAGCAGCGCACACAACGCCAGTATCATTCCTTCTTACTCTACGCATTCTACATAGTAAAAGTATGGTTGTCAGTATCATCGGAATTGGGTTGATTGGCGGCTCGCTGGCCCTTGGCCTGCGCGAAACCGGGTTGGCCCACCATATTATCGGCCTCGACCACAACCCGCACAACCTGGCGCAGGCCCTGGCGCTGGGGCTGATTAATGAGCCGGCCCATGACTTGGCCGAAGCTGTAAACCGGGCCGATCTGGTGGTGGTGGCGGTGCCCATGGATGCCATGCTCACGGTGCTGCCCCAGGTGCTCGACGCGGCCACCGACCGGCAGGTAATTATTGATGTGGGCTCGACCAAGGAGCTACTACTGCGCCAGGTAGCCGACCACGCCAACCGGGCCCGCTTTGTGGCGGTGCACCCCATGGCAGGCACCGAGCACTCGGGACCCGAAGCCGCGGTGCCGAAGCTGTTCGAGGGTAAAACGCTGGTGGTGTGCGACGCGGCCGCCAGTGCGCCCGATGCGCTGGCGCGGGTGGAGGCCGTATTCGGGCGGTTGGCCATGCAACTGACGTATATGTCGGCCGCCGCCCACGACCTGCACGCTGCGTACGTATCGCATATCTCGCATATCAGCTCGTTTGCTTTGGCACTTACGGTGCTGCAGAAAGAGCAAAGCGAACAGCAGATATTTGCCCTGGCCAGCGGCGGCTTCGAATCGACGGTGCGGCTGGCTAAAAGCTCGCCCGCTATGTGGGTGCCCATCTTCCGCCAAAACCGCGACAACGTGCTGGATGTAGTAGACGAGCACCTGCGCCAGCTTCAGCACCTGCGCGACCTGCTGGCCGACGGCAACGACGCCGGCCTCTATGAGCAAATCGAGCAGGCCAACCGGATCAGGAAAATTCTAAAATGAGGAGATAGGGGGGGAAGCGCCGTCATGCTGAGCCCCCGTCCCATCTCTCAAATAACCAACACACTCATTCCCCGAACTCATGCCCCATACTGAAGCCCAAACGGCTGCTACCACCAATTTTCCCGGTAAAAAGCCGCTGATTATTTCCGGGCCGTGCTCGGCCGAAACCGAAGAACAGCTGCTGACTACCTGCACGCAACTGGCCGCAACCGGCCGGGTCGATATGTTGCGGGCGGGCATCTGGAAGCCGCGTACCAAGCCGGGCATGTTCGAGGGCATAGGTACCAAAGGGCTGCCGTGGCTGCAAAAGGCCCGGCAGCTCACGGGCCTGCCAACTACCGTGGAGGTAGCCACGCCCAAGCACGTAGAGGATGCGCTGGCCTTTGACGTAGATGTGCTCTGGATTGGGGCGCGCACCACGGTAAACCCTTTTTCGGTGCAGGCGCTGGCCGATGCGCTGCGCGGCGTGAAGGTGCCGGTGTTCATCAAAAACCCGGTTCACCCCGATTTGGAGCTGTGGTTGGGAGCGGTGGAGCGCCTGGCTAAGGCCGGGGTGCAGGATATTGGCCTGATTCATCGGGGCTTCGCCAGCTACGGCAACACCGAGTACCGCAACGCGCCCATGTGGCATCTGCCCATCGAAATGAAGCGCCGCCTGCCCGATTTGCCGCTCATCTGCGACCCCAGCCACATCTGCGGCAACCGCACCGGCCTGGCCGCCGTGGCCCAGCAGTCCATCGATCTGGGCTTCGACGGCCTGATGCTCGAATCGCACATCGACCCCGATAATGCCTGGTCTGACGCCAAGCAGCAGGTAACCCCGCAGCGCCTGGCCGAGTTGCTCGACGGCCTGATATGGCGCCAGGAAACCACCGACCAGCAGGAATTCCTGACAGTACTAGCCAGGCTGCGCGAGCAAATCAACCAGCTCGACGATGAAATTCTGCACCTGCTGGGCCAGCGGATGCAGGTGGCCGAAAGCATCGGCCGCTATAAAAAGGAAAACGACATCACCATTCTGCAAACCAGCCGCTGGAACGAAATCCTGGAGCGCGGCATCCGCAAAGGCGACCAGCTGGGCCTCACGGCCGACTTCATCCGCAAGTATTTCGATGCCGTGCACCTCGAATCCATCAACCGCCAGAACAGCGTGATGAATAAGTGAGGTAGTGAAGTAGCCCCAGAATAGTGGCAAAAACCCGGTCATGCTGAGTGCAGCCGAAGCATCTCTACCGCAGTAGTATCTGATTACTGTTGCGGTAGAGATGCTTCGGCTGCGCTCAGCATGACCGGGTTTTTTGCCGGCTGTGTATTCACGATGGGGAGGTCCGTTTGCCTTTCAAGTAGCCCGCCGCAGGCCCACTTACTGCTTCACGGCCTCTTTTACGGGCTGGCTGGCTTTCTTTTTCTGCTGACTGGCTGGCTGTTTCGGGGCAGTGCTTTTGCCGGGGGCAGGTTTTTCGGCTTGATCCGGCGTAGCAGGCTTTCCGGAGGTTACAGGTGGCGCCTTGGCAGCCTTAGGTTCTCCGGCAGCCGCCGCTTTCTTCGGGCCTTTATCCTTCGAGGACTTACCGTTTTTCGCCGGCTCGGTCTTTTGGAGTTGGGCCTGCGTTGGTTCGGTTTTCTTAGGCTCGACCTTCGGCTGCTCTTCCGGCGTGGGCTCGTCTTCAGCCGCATCAGCATTGGTGGGCGGCGGCAGGGCCTCGGTGGGCGGGTCGGCCCGGGTGGTGTCGGCGGCGGCTGGCGCGGTGGGAGCTCCAGGGCTGGTTTGCCGGATGCGCTCCTCTATTTCTTTCAGCAGAAAGCCGGCGTCCTCTTTCCGGTGGGCATCGGGGAAGAACTGCTGCGCAAGCTGGGCCTGCTTGCGGGCTTTTTCCAGCTCGCGCAGCTCCAGTAGCACAAAGGCCATATTCAGGTGCACGGTGGGGTTGCGCGGGCGCAACTGCAACGACCGCTCGAAGGGGGCCAGACTGGCCTGGAAACGGCCCAGGCGCTGGTAGGCGTAGCCCAACGCAAAGTAAGAAAGGTAGTCGCCCTGGCCGTGGGCATGGGCCTGCTGATACTCGGTGATGGTGCGCAGAAACACCTCGTCTTCGCCAATGCCTGTTTCGGCGCAGTCGCACTGCTGCACGGTGTAGTAATAGTCGCCCAGGGCCCGCGAGAGGCGGTAGTTGGCGGGGTAGCGGCGTTGCAGCCGCTCCAGCACCTGCCGCACCGCAAAGCGGTAGCGCAGGCTGTCGAGGCCCAGCTGGCGCAGGCTGTCGGGGGCTAGGTCGAGCAGCTTCAGGTCGCGGAAGGCGAAGCGCCGGAGCTGGTCGGTATTGGTGTAGTAGCGCAGGGCCAGATCGGCTTTTTCGATAACCACGGCGGGGTCGGCGTTGCGCGGGTCGAGGCGGGCCAGCAACTGCCAGGCGCTGTTGTAGCGGCGCTCCAGCACCAGCTGCCGGGCCTGCCGCAGCGTGGCAGCCTGGGTAGGAGCGGGGGCCGGCGAAGGGCCGGCTTCAAGTGTATCGGGGGCTACTACTTGAGCATGGGCGGCCACCGGGCACAGCAGGCCGCCGGCACTCAGCAAAAAAAGCAGCAGAAAAAGCAGCGGCGGGCGGTTCATAAGGCGTAAAGATGCGCGACCCGTCGCAAACTACCTTCCGGACTATCCGAAAAGTCGGAATCCGGTGAATTGTGGTTTGGCTGCCGGCGCGGCTGTCGGCAACTAGAGCCCGTAAACAACTACCGGTTTCCGCCGAAAATCTACCTTTCTTGTAGCCATGCTTTTCTACAATGTCATGAAGCCCCTGGTGCAGGTGGCGTTGCGCGTTTTCTTCCGTCGCCTCGAAGTGCGCAACCGCGAGCGGCTGCACGGGGCGGGGCCGCTGCTCATCGCCAGTAACCACCCCAACACGCTCATGGACCCGCTGGTGGCGGCCGTCAACCGCCGCCAACCCATTGCGTTTCTGGCCAAAAGCACCTTTTTTCAGAATCCGATTCTGCGCGCCATCATGGAGTCGGGCAACTCCATTCCCATCTACCGCCGCCAGGATCTTGAAACCGGAGCCGAAACGCTAACGGCGGCTCAGCTCGAAGCCCAAAACGAAAAGGCCTTCGGGCGCTGCTACGACTACTTCGACCGCGGCGGTACCATCATGATTTTCCCCGAAGGCACCAGTGTGTCGGAGCGGCGGCTGCGGCCCCTCAAAACCGGCGCCGCCCGCATTGCCCTCGGGGCCGAGGCCCGTCGGGATTTCCAGTTGGGGCTGCGGATTCTGCCCTTCGGCATCAACTACTTCGACCCCCAGCGCTTCCGCTCCGATGTGTTCATCAACCCGGCCGAACCCATTTTGGTGGCCGATTACGCCGCGCAGTACCGCCAAGATCCTGAAGCTGCCGCCGAGGCCCTCACCGCCGAAATCCGCACTCGCCTGGAGCAACGGCTCGTTATCACGGTTTCCGATGAGGAGGATGAGCTGATAACTCAGGTGGAGCGCACCTTTGGCCAGCACCTGATTCAGGACGACGAAGAAACGCTCTACGACAACTTTCAGCTCAGCCGCACGCTGCTGAAGGCCAGCCGCTACTTCGGGCAGCACGAGCCGGAGCGCCTTGCGGAGCTGCGCCAGCGCCTGCACGCCTATCTGCAGCAGCTGGCCCAAATGGGCCTCGCCGACGATGCGCTGGCGGCCCGCGGCCCGGCCAGCACCCGACCCAGCCGGGCCCTGCTGGCATCGGGGCGCCTGCTGCTGGGCCTGCCGGTGTACGTGTACGGGCTGCTCAACAACTATTTGCCCTACATTATCCCGTCGTGGGTGGCGCGCCGCGCTACCAGCGAGGCCGAGTTCGTGGCTCCCATTATGCTGACGGTGGGCATGATTACGTTCACCGGCTTTTACCTGGGCCAGACTGCCCTGGTGCACCACTTCACGCAGGACTGGCGCTGGACGCTCCTGTATTTTCTGAGCCTGCCGGTATCGGGCTTTTACGCGCTCGGTTACGCCGGCACCCTGCAGGAGCGGCGGCAGCGGCTACGGGCGTTGCGCCTGTTCGGCAGCCAGCGCCCGGCCATGGAGGCCCTGCTGCGTCAGCGGGCTACGCTGCTACGCCTTCTGCGCGAAGCCCGCGAGGCTTACCTGGCGCGAACCCGCTAAACGGCGGCGCTAAAACAGGCTGGTTCCGGTTTTTTTGGCCGGCTCCTCGCGCAGCAGTTCGTTGTGCAGCATGGCCTCGGCGTAAGGCGTGAGCTTCTTTCTTTTTATAGCGCGTCGCTGCTGCCAGGTTAGCTTGGGTTCGGCTACGCTGGCGGCCGCAGTCTGGGCATTGCTGGCTGGTAGCCCGTTTGTGGGCTTAAAGCTACCGTTGGCCGCAAGGCGGGTAGCTGACTGCTGCGCTTGGGCAGGTGTTGCCAGCGCAATAACTCCTGCCAGCAGGAACAACGACACAAAGGTTTTCATAAGGCAGGAAGTGTAATAGCAGGAATACTAAGTTGTCGGCAGCCAGATCAGTTCAGGTGGGTAGTTGTTGCTCTTGCGTTTTAAGCAAGTATTTATATTGTTGATGCAAGTATATGGATAAAATATTATTGATAAAAGTATATTTATAGGCTTGCCACACAAAAAAGCCTCCTCCCATCGGGAAGAGGCTTTGCTTTTGGTGCAAACCGGAGCTGGCTTGCCTGTTGCGGTTACTGGGTATCGTGGTCTTCGAGGGCTTCAGCCGTTTTCGATATGGCAACAACGGCCACGCTGGCCAGCACAGCAATGCCCACAATAATCTGAACGGGGGTAAAGCGTTGCGAGATTTTGCGCAGCAGCGAGCTGCCATGCTTTACCATGTCGTCGAAATGCTCCTGCTCGCCGCGGAACACCCGGTAGCCGCTTTGCAGCGCGTTGATGATGTCTTCGGGTAGAATTTTTTCTACTTCGGTGGAGAGTTGGTTGCTCATAGTAAAAAGGCAGAATCAGCTGTAAAAAAAGTCCGGGGCTGCCCAAGCGGGCTGCCCTTCGAAGCTGTACGCACATCAGCCGATTTTGATACTTGGTTTTGCAAAGAAACCGCTACGGACGGGCTTGGCCGGGCAGCAGCCCTACTCCACGGCCAGCAGCAGGCTGCTGCTGCGCAGGCCTTCGCGTACCTGGCAGTGGTAGGCTCCGGCTGCCAGGCCGCTCAAATCGAGCGGCAGCTGGTGGGGGCCGACGGTCATGGTGCGGTCGAGGGCGCGGCGCACTTCGCGGCCAGTGGCGTCGAGCACGAGCACCTGCACATGGCCGCCGCGGGCCTCGAACCCGGCCGTAGCCCGGCCCTCGCGCACAGGGTTGGGCCACACCCGGAAGCCGGCCACATTGAGCTTCGCCGGATTGGTACCCGTCACCACTTCGGGCCGGATAACCGGCACGTAGGGAAACGCGCCGCCCGCCGACGGCAGCAGCACATCCAGCGTAGACTGCGGCACCTTAAACCAGTCTTTGAGCACGCTGGCATAGATGGCCCGGAAATCGAACTGCATCGGCACCTGGTCGTTGACGGCGGCGTTGGCGGGTAGCTGCGGGTTGGTGCCGTGGATGCGCGGGTTCACGCTGCTGCCAAACACGAACAGCGGAGCGGCCGCGCCGTGGTCGGTGCCGTTGCCTGAGTTGGACTTGATGCGCCGCCCGAATTCAGAAAACGTGAGGCCCACCACCCGGTCCTGCACCCGCAACAGGCCCAAATCATCCTGGAAAGCCGCAATGGCCTCCGACACCTTGCCCAGCAGCGTGGCGTGGGTGCCGGTGGTAGGGGAGCCGGCAACCACCTGGCTCACATGGGTATCGAAGCCGCCGAGGTTGCACACGTACACGCGCGTCTGCAGGCCGCCGGCTACCAGCTGGGCCACAATTTTGAGCTGGTCGGCCAGCGCGTTTTTGCCCGCGGCCGGGTAAAGGGCCGAGAGGTTTTTAGCTTTGCCCGCCGCCGTCTGGATGGCGGTGGTGTACACCTGGGTTTGCTGCACCACGCGCCGGATAAACGTTATTTCGTGGCCGGCAGGGGTGTTGGGGGCCGTATCGACCGAGCCGGTGAGCAGTTGGTAGAACGAGCTGGTACTGGCAATGGCCATGCCCATGTTCACGCTGGGGCCCTGCACGCAGTTGCTCACCACCGAGCCGATGCTGATAGCCAGCGGATCGGGGTCCTGGGTGCTGGGGTAGCCGGTGGGATAACCGGCAAATTCGCCGTCGAGGTAGCGCCCGGCCCAGCCCGACGTGATAGTTACGTTAGAGTCGGAAGCCGAAGTCCAGATGTCGGTGGCCCGGAAGTGGCTGAAGTTGGGGTTGGGGTAGCCCACGGCCTGCACCAGCCCCAGCTGCTGGTTATCGAACAGGTTTTTGAAACCCGTCATGGCCGGGTGCAGGCCGGTGGCCGAACTCAGGCGCAGGGCCGCCGCCTCGGGAATGGCAATGTTGGCCCGCGCATTCATCAGGGCCGAATACTGGTCGAGGGGCAGCACGGTGTTGAGGCCGTCGTTGCCGCCGTTCAGCTGCACCAGCACCAGTACGCGGTCGGTCTGGGTGGCTCCGCCGGTCAGGGCGTACAGCTCGGGCGAAAACCCGTAGGCCCCCAGGGGCAGGCCACCGAGCAGCGTCGGCACCACCGCGGCCGCAGCCGTCGTCTGAATAAAATGTCGGCGTTGCATGGGGCTGGAGTATTAGGTTGAAGAACGGACGTAGGGGCGTGCGAAGGGCAGTGCTTCTGTCATCCTGAGCAGCGCGAAGGACCTGGTGAGAAGGTATTGTTTGATGTTAGCTTCTCACCAGGTCCTGAGCGCTGCTCAGGATGACAGACTTTATCTGTAACTCCCTACGAAATGTGGTATTCGGCCAAACCCATCAGCTGCCGGGTGAGGGCGCGAAGCTTGGTATCGACGGCCGCTTTCTTGGTGGCGTTGGTGGGGGCCGCCAGGTAGTCGTTCCACTCCACGGTCCACTCGAAATCGGGCAGGCCCGGAATGAGCGTGTCGTTGAGGAAAGCCAGCTGGCTGGCCGTCAGCTCCACGGGTACCAGCAGCCGCGCCAGCTCCTTTACCAGTAGGTTAGGGTCGGCGGCGGTGGCGGTGGGCAGGGCCTGCACCCAGCCTACGATGTCGGTGAGCAGCCGGTAGTTGCCACCGGTGTAGTAGCGCGTGTAGCCCCGAACATCAATCAGCTGGTCGGTGTACTGATTGCGCCGGGGCAGCGTCACGGCGTTTATCCACATTTCGTAGAACTCGGGCGTCTGCCAATAGGCGGGCCAGCCAGCCACGTTGGGCGGGTCGCCGAGCTTCTGCTGCATCACGGTGGCACGGTCCACGAGCCAGTCCCACACACCGTACTGGGCCAGCACATTGGTGGCCGGCGGCATACTCACGGGCAGCTGGCGGGCAGCACTCAGCACGGCATCGAGCGGGCTTTTAATCACGCAGCCCACGCTTTGCTCATCAAAAAAGTGCTGGCTGCCCAGCAGTCGGCGCAGCACCGGGGCCACGTTGTAGCCGTTTTGCCGCAACTCGGCCGCCAGGGGCTGAATGATGGCCTGCTCGGTGTCGGCATCAATCACGTAGTACACAAACCAGCGGTAGAGCTTGCGCACCAGAAACAGGGCCGTGCTGGGCTGCTCGAATACCAGATCCACCAGCGCCTTGTACTCTTGGGCTCCCTGGTCGGCAATGGTTTTGTTGCCGAAGGCAGCGCTGAACTGCTTGGTTGTTTTGTCGTGGCGCGAGTCGGTATAGTAGCCGTTGATGTCGGTTTGCGAGTCGCGCCAGCCGGTGAGCACTTTGGCAGCGGCTTGCACGTCGGATTCGGTGTAGGTGGTGTAGTTGCCGGCGCCTATCAGCGGGCCTTTGCCCACGGTAAATAGCTCCAGCAGCTCGCGGCCGTAGTTTTCGTTAGGTGCGCCGACCCGGTTCTGGTTGCCGCCCAGGTAGCGCAGCATCATCGGCTCCACGGTCACATCTTTGGCCAACTGCCTGATGTCGCCTAGGGCCGAGCGGCGTAGCAGGGCCACGTAGCGGTAGGCGTAACGGCTCTCAAACACGTCGTCGAACTCGGCCACGAAGTGGTTGTGCCAAAACAGGGTCATCTTCTCCGTCAGCGTCGGGCTCTGCAGCTGCTGCCCCACCCACCAGGCGCGCAGGCTCCGTAGCCGCCAGAACTCAAAGTCGTTGTTGAAAGGGGCTGTTACCCAGCTTTGGCCCATCGGCACGCTCGTATCGTTGGCAAAGCCATTCACGGGCGGCGCGGGGGTGGCTGGCACGGTCAGTAACCCATCCAGCACCTGGCTCAGCGACTTGCCGGCCGCCGCCAGAATTTCGGGCCGGGTGGGCCCGAAGGTGGCGCGCCGCAGCAGGTGGGCCGCCTGCGTCGCACCCCAAGGGCCGGTGTAGGGCGCCAGTGTGCCGGTAGGGCGGGCCGTATCGGGCAGCGCACGGTTGGCGAATTTGCTGACGGTTTCTTCCTCACCGGAAGCCGCGCCTGGTATGGTCTGGATTGCGGGGAAGTCCGCCGGCTTGGCCACAGCCACGGGGCCGGCCACAGGTTTGCGAAGAAAGGCGCGGCGGTCCATAAGGTGGGCGGATTAGTGAAAAAGAAAGAACGGAGTAAGCGGCTGTGAAGAAGCGAATTAAGTAGCTAACAGACAAGCGGCCGGGCCCCGGGTTTAATGGCAAATACAGAATATAGTATAATTTTCTTGGCGCGCTGCAGATTGCCCTAGGTATAATGCTGTAAAATTTTGAATGCTAATGAGTTGCGCAAGGTCCGAATTCAGCGAAGCGCACAAAAAAGCCCTACCGCTGAAGCAGTAGGGCTAAGACGATTGGCTTGCTGCCAGGTGCTTATTCGTACACCTTTACCACGAACACATAGTCCTGGAGCTTGCGGATTTGCTGGGGGCGGGTGTTGCCGCCGAGCTGGTTGTAGCGCGGCAGGTTGTAGGGTTTGCCCGCACCGGCGGCGCTCAGCGAGTCTACCAGCCGCATCAGATACGACGATTTGGTGGCGAAGGCGGCGCTCTGCACGTCCATCTGCCGGCCGCTTACCACCCCAATCAGGTTGCCACGGTCATCAAGCAGCGGGCCGCCCGAGTTGCCGGGGTTCACCGGAATGCTTACCTGGTAGAAGCCCGTGTCGCCTTCGAAACCCGAGCGGGCGCTCAGCGAGCCGTCGTTGAATACCAGGTCTTCACGCGGATAGCCAAGGGTATATACCTTCTCGCCCAACTCCGACTGGCCCCGCTTGAAAGCGTAAGGCAAGCGGCCGAACCCAGTGAAATCCTTGTCAGTAATCTGCAGAATGGCCAGGTCGTGGGCCACATCGGTAAACACCGGCTCGGCGCGGAAGCGCTGGCGGGCGCTGTTCTCAATCAGCAGCGAATCGGCCCCCTGAATAACGTGGTAGCTGGTTACGAGGTAGCCGTCGGCGGTCAGGGCGAAGCCCGTGCCGCTGAACTTGCCGGGGTTAAGGCGCTCGGTGGGCGCGGCTGCATCTATCTGGGTGATGACGCGGTTCATGCTGCGCTGGTCGCGCTTGATGCGCTCCACTTCGCGGCGCAGCATGGTGTAGCCGTAGCGCGAGGAGGTGCTTTGCTGCGAGGTACGGTACATTTCCAGGCCCAGCAGCGTAGTGAACACGGCCAGCACGGCCACGGCGGCGGCCACCATCATGGTGGCGCGGTGGCCCTGCCAGAAGGCGCGCAGCTTCTGCTCGGTGCGCGAAATACGCAGCATGGGCCGCGGCGCCTGGCCGGAGGCAAACTGCTCGCCCCGCTCGTCCTGCTCGGCCACTTTGGCCAAATCGAGGCGAGGAGCCTGCTCGGTCACCATATCGGCATGGATGGCCGCCAGGCGCTGGCGCAGTGCCCGGCGCCGCCCATAGGCGGTCAGCGTGCCGGTCAGTTCCTCAAATTCGTTCAGGCGCTGAGCCAGCGCGGGGTCGGCGGCCAGGCGGTGCTCCAGGGCCGTGCGTTCCGCATCTGCCAGTCCGCCAGCGCGGTAGGCTTCGAATAAGGCGTAATAGTCGGCTTCGGTTTTCATTATGTACAGCTTAGAGCCTCGTGGTTAGCGCTTATTTGATAGGACCTCGTGTGTCGTTCGTGGTGCTTAGCGGAATTATCAGGAAAACCCTGAAAACTGTCCGGTTGCATCCTACGGCCTAAACACTAAAAACTAGGTTCTAAGCACTAATTAGATTCCTGGTACTGATTGAAAAAGAGCTTTTTCAGGCGTACCAAACACTTGTATTTCTGGTTTTTGGCGTTGTCGGCGTTGGTGTAGCCAAACTCGTCCGTTAATTGCTGCATCGACTTGTCGAGCAGGTAAAAGCCTTCGAGCAGCGAGCGGCAGGGCTCCCCAATCAGGTCGAGCGACTGGGCCATAGTGCCCAACTGCCGTTCCTTTTCCTCGGCCCGTTCCAAGTCGGCCTCGGCACCGGTTTCCAGGAAGGGCTCATGGTCGTCGAGGCGGCCGCCGAAGCGGGTTTTCTCGGCGAGTCGCTTGAGCCACAGGCGGCGGCACACGGCGTAGAGGTAGGTCTTGATCTGGCAGCTGAGCTCCAGGGAGCCGTCGCGGACCTTCTCATAGAATACCATTACGCCCTCCTGGTACACGTCCTTGGCTTCGTCGTCGGTGCCGCTGTTTTGCAGCACGTAGTGCGAAATCATGGGAAAATGCAGCCGGTAGAGCTGGGCCAGCGCCCGGTCGTCGTCGCGGCGGATGGCCGCCACGAACTCCTCATCGGTGTAGGAAGGTTGACCCTTACCCATTCGCTTTTGTTGCTTAATACGTGGAGGAGGGTTGGGTAACCCGCCGAAAATTTATTTTTCGACAGCGGGTTACTATTGGTTGGTTTACGGATGAACCGCGTTTTTCGGATCATATATTTCCAACCAACCCCCAACATGAAAAATTTCCTGAAAGCTTCGGCCCTGGTAGCCGTTTTCGCCGCCGCCCTCACTTCGTGCGAGCAGAAGGCTGTTGAAACCACCACTACCACCGACATGACCACGATGGACGCTACCACGACCACGATGGACACGACGGTAACGACGACTGAAGTTGCTCCGGTTACTACCGAAGCTGCTCCCGTAACCACGGAGGCTACTTCGACCACCACGACCACCACCACGACGGAGGAAGTTAAGTAGTAAGTGCTGACCGGCCTCGCCGGTTTGCCATAGCAGCCCGGGTTTCGCTAGTGCGGGGCCCGGGCTGTTTTTTGGCCGAAACGGGCTGTAAGATAGGGTTCAACTGCAGGACTTAGCTCGGTTGTGTAGCCATAAGCTGACTGTCAGACAGATAGTGAATGGGTGGCTGCTGCGCTACAGCTTCTCCTCCAGCCAGAGCATGCCTGCGCCCACCACCACCAAAACGTAGCCCCACCAGCGGGGCCAGGCTTCGCGCCCAGCCGTACCGCCAGCGCCCAGGCTTTCCACTGTTGCAACGGCTGTGGCCGGGGCGGCCGTAGCCGTTGCGGCAGCCAGCTGCCACTGCGGCTGCCCGGGCCCGCGCCATTGGCCGGGGGCGTACACATAAAACCACTGCCGCGCCGCGCCTGTCCGGGCTTCGTGCCAGCCAGCCACTGTTGGCCAGTAGGTAGCAGTGCTCCACTCGGGTACCTGGGCGTCGGGGCGCAGGGTGGCCGATACGGCTGTGCCGGTGGGTTCGGTAATAGTAAGCGGGCCCGTAGTCGCACCGGTGGCGCGCAGTTCCAGCGGCGCGTTGGGCCGGGGCCAGTGGCTGAGTGGCGCGATGCTAAGCGCGGCGGGCCGGGGCGGGCGAATGGCCCCGAGCAGGCGGCTCCAGTAGGCCTCGTATACTGCTGCTTGCCCGCTTAGCTGCCACGGAAACGTTTCGCTGATTGTACTCACCGCCACCGTGCCAAGCCCCAGCCGCCGTGCCGCCGCAACTGCCTGCCCGCCTGTGCCGAGGCTGACGAGGGGCCGCAGGCCTGCGGTGGGTCGCAACGTGGCCGGTACCAGTGCCGTGGCGCCGGCCGGAGCTTCGGGCCAGCGCAACTGTTGGGCCATAGCGGCAGCGGCGGCCGGGCGCGCCTGCAACCCAAAGGCCGCGCCGCCGGGTAGCTGGCGGGGTAGCGTGGGCGAGTCGGCCAGCAGCAGCAGGCCGGTAGTGCCATTGGCAATGGCCGCGCGCAACGCCGCCGTTTCGGCCCCGCCGAAGCTGGCCAGTGTGGCCGCATCGGCCAGCACTACATCGAAACGGCCGAGTAGGGCCGGGGTAAGGTTGCCCAAGGCAGGCGGGTTGGTCAGGTTGAGAAACTCGGTTTGGGTGAGGCCCCGACTCAATCCGGTGCGCAAAGCCACTGCGTATTGGCGGCCGGCCATGTAGTTCTTTAGAAACCGCAGCTCAAACGACGGCGCGGCGGTCAGCAACAGCACCCGCAACGGCTCGGCGGCAAGCACCTCTACCGGAACCGGCTCGCGCGCCAGGTTCTGGCCCTTGCCACGAACTTCCAGCGCATATACCGCCCGGCCTGCCACCCGTGGCGTAAAGCGCAGCCGGAACTCCCCGCTGCCCCGCGGCAGCCGTACTGAGTCGCGCACGGTGCCGGCCGCGTGCAGCCGCAGCCACACCGGCCCGGCTTCGGCTGCCACAAACGAGCCGCTCACCGTCCAGACTTCGCCCAGCGTAGGCCGCGCCTCCCACGCTGCCTGCCGGAAGCCGGTCAGCGGCGCACCGGCGTGGACTTGCAGCGCTATGCCTGCCAGCGCGGCTGCATCGGCAGCCGGCAAGCCCTGGCCCAGCACGTGCAGGCGGCGCAGGCCCGGCAGCTGTACCCGGATGGCGCTGGCGTTGCGGAAGGTGGGCGTATCGGGAGCGGCAGCGGTTTCGGTGGGGGCGAAGCGCCACAGCGGGGCACCCGGCCCGAGGCGAGCCAGCAGTGCCGTCAGCGTGTCGGAAGAGTAGCCGGGCGTGAGCAGCACGGCCGTGGTGGCTCCCGGGGCGGCGGCTGGCCGGGCGCGGGTGGGTGGCAGGGCGGCCAACGCCAGCCCGGCCGCGGCCAGCAGCCCGGCCGCCACGCGCAGCCCCCGCCGCCGCGTATCGGCCCGGCGCACAGCCAGTACGGTAAGCAACACAGCCAGCAACAGGGGGAGCAGGTAAAGCATTTTTTAGTGCGTAGAGCTTGAAGCGTAGTGTTTAGGTGCCTTTTGAATCGGTGTAGCGCGAACCGCAGGGCAGCGAAGCTTCCACTTCGCGTATCGTCTGACGAAGTCGTTTGGTAGTCAGCAACGGCACGCGAAGCGGGAGCTTAGCTTCGCTGTCCTGCGGTTCGCGCTACATCAGTTCAGTAGATCAAAATAACGGCGGGTGAGCTGGGTGTTGGGGGCGGGGCGGGCAGTGGGTGCGGGCGCGGGTACCGGCAACAGGTCGGTGAAGGCGCGTTCCAGCGGTAGCAGGCTCGCCTTATCAACCTGCTGGCCGGCCCGGAGGGCGGCCGTTACTTCACGCAGGTGGCGCAGGGCGGCCAGGTAGCGGCCGGGCGTCTGGAGGGCGGCCTTCGAAAGCTCGGGGCCTGCCTGCTCCAGTGCTGCCGCGGCTCCAGTGGGCGGCCGGCTTGGGGCGCGCAGCTGCCGCAAAGTAGTTAGGGCGGCGCGTAAGGCAGGTTGCTGGGATGGCGCATCGAGCTGGCGCTGGCGGCGCGGGGCGGCCGCCCCGGCTAGGTCGCCGGTGAGGCGGGTGGTGGCCTCGGGCATGGGTGGGGGCGTGAAACCGGCCTTTTTCACGTAGGCCCGGGTTTGCTGCTGCACCTGCTTCAATAAGCGCAGGGCGCGGTACTCGAAGGGGAGGGCCTCGCGGAGCCGCCCGGTGCGCAGCCGTAGCTCCGACTCCCACATCTGGGCCAGTACCGCCTGCAGCTTGGCCTTCACGGCGGGCTCCAGAAAATCGGCCGTTTCCGAGTCGTCGTGGCGGTGCATGTAGGGCTCCATCAACTCGGCCGTGCGCGCCTCGGCGGCCGACTGCCCGGCCCGCGCCGGCAGGCCGGCGCTGTGGTCGTGGCCGTCGCCCTCGTGGTGCTCCTCCTCCTTCTTGGCAGTGGCGGCGGCAGGTTCGGGGGTGGTGTGGTCTTCGGCCACCACCGAACCCATGCCGGGCGGGTCGGCGGGCTTGGTGGCTTCATCCTGCTCATCGGGACGGGTGGCTCCGCCGATGCTTTCGTCGGTTTCTTCGCCCAGAAACTTGCCGTAGCGCATGCGCAGCAACTTCTGATCGACGCCGATGCTGTTGGCGCGCTCCTGCACCGTAGCGGCGGGCAGCTTGCTTTGCTCCGCCAGCAGCTTTTCGGTGTCAATGATAATCTGGCGCTGGCTGCGGAAATAGGCCGGGGCCGTGTTCACGCCCAGCGAGGCATCGAGGGTGCTGTTCTCTACCGTCGTGTCTTCCCACTGCACCAGGTAAGTGTCGGAGCGGGTTAGCTGCTGGCGGTTGTCCCAGGCCTGCAGGTAGAAGTACACTTCGTCGCCGTAGCTCAGGCCCAGCGCCCGTAGGTTGAGGACCGGGCGTAGCGTGGCGGTGATGGGCTGGCCGCTCAGGCCGGTGCTCAGTTCAGTTACCACTTCCGTAAACTTCACGGCCTCGCCCTGGCCCTGGGCCACGGTAGCTACCAGCCGGGCCCGACTCAGGCCGTAATCGTCCTTTAGCTGGGCCTCAATGGCCACCCGCGGCGGCTGGCCAAACTCCACCAGCGTGTAGGCTTTGGGTTGAATGAGGCGGATAACCGGAGCCTGGTCGGCCACTACTTCAATCGAGTAATCATCGGAAACCTGCCCACCCAGCCGCAGCCGGTACAAGGCTGAAGCTGACAGCGTTTCTTCCCGACTGAAAGCCAGCGAATCGCCCGGCACCGGCTGCAGCGGCAGCTTGCGGGCGCCCAACTCCAGCACCGGCGGCGCTTTCGAGGGCCGGCTCAGACGTACCTGCCAGCGCACGCGGCTGCCAGCCGGGCACCGGAACGAGCCGGATTCGGGCGTAAACCCCGCCTGGCGCGTGTAGGCCGGCGGCTGCACCCGCAGCCGGGTTTCCATAATGCGGGGGGCCGCGGCCGGTTGGGCGGGCGTCTCCTGGAAACGCAACGCCACGGGTGTGCCAACCGCGGCCGTAGCTGCTGCTGGGCCGGGCCGCTGCCACCACACCAGCGCCGCCAGCAGCAACAGCACCGTCGCGCTGCCCAGAGCCGGTCTGAAATTTACAGGGAGCAACGGGCCGGCCGCGGCCAGGTTCGGTAGCCGCTCCTTAATCCGCTGCTGCTGCAGTTGCTCCAGCAGGTTCAGGTCGGTGGTGGTGGGGCGCAGTAGCAGCGCGGCACTGTCTTCCAGCGCCGGGTGCTGGTGGTTGAGGCGGCGGGCAGTGGTGGCAGCCGATTCGTGCCAGATGTGCCAGAGCGCCCAGCCGGCCAGCCCAAGCAGCGCCAACGCTACGCCTGCCACGGCATAGCCCGCGCGGGGCCAGCCCGCAGCTACTATCAGCAGCAGGGCAGCAGCGGCCAAAACGGGCAGCAGCAGGGCCAGCGTGCGGCGGCGGGCCCGGCTACGGCCGGCGGCCAGCACCAGCCCGGCTGGGGCAGCCGCTTCGGTGGCGAAGGAGGCAACGGCGGGGCTCATGCGGGCTGGCGTTGGGTGGATGATGATTCGGAAGAACGTGCGCTAACTGGTGCAGAACGGTTGCGCCGGGCAGCCAGCAGCCGCTCCAGCCCAAACAGCAGCCCCGCGGCCAGCACCAGCCAGGGAGCCAGCTGCCGGCGCGGGGCCGTTGGTTCTATACCATCAACTACCGCTGCCATCGGCCCGCGCAACTGGCTCAGGGCCAGTTGGCGCGAATCGGGTTGAAAGGCAGGCGGAGCAGTGGGTTGCAACAAGAGCAGCAGCAGTGCGGGCAATTCTGGGCTATCGACCAGGGTGCTCCAGGCGGCATCGAAGCGGGTGTGCAGGCGGTAGCGGCCGGGCGGCTGCCAGCTCAGCAGCGGCCGGCCGGCGGCGGTAGTCCATACCGGCACGGTGCCCGGGCCGGAAGTGGTGTCGAGCCGGGAAATAGTGCTGGTGGCGGCGCTGGTCGCGGGCTGGAATTCGGTGGCGAAGGGTTTGGTGGCCGAGCCGGCTTCCTGCCAGACGCGCACCGTTGGGTCGGCGGCCCAGCGGGCGGGCAGCGGGGCGTCGCGCAGCCAGAAAAGCCAGTCGAGCGAGTCGGTGGGCACGGTTTCGGAAGTGGAGACTACCAGCCGAGGCCGGAGCGGCAGGGTAGGGGCCACAGCCCGCAAAGCCGCTATCAGCACCCGGGCCGAGGCGGCGTGGGCAGCATCGTGGCTCAGGTGCCAGCGTGCCGCCCGGCGCAGCAATGGCACCGTGCGGCGGCGGCCGCTTTCGGTCACCAGTAGCTCGTTTGGGCTTACCAATCTGATTTCAGCCCCGCCCCAATTGCCTCCAACGAGCTGGCCAGCCGCCGGCCGCCGCATGCGCACCTGCTGGTAAGCTACGGCCGATTCCGAGCCGTTGGCCATCAGCACCACCAGGCTGTCGGGGTGCGTTTGCCAAGCGGCCACGGCCCAGCGGCTGGAATCGGGCGGGGGCAGGGGCAGCCAGCGCACGGCGGCCGGCAGCGCTGGCCGGGTACCCCGGAACGAAGCCAAGCTCAGCGGCCCAACTACCACCAGCGGCCGTCCGGGCAGCGAATCGGCCGCCATTTGCACGGTGTTCCAGCGGTTGGGGGCAGCCGCCAAAACGGAGTCGGCCGTGAGGCGGGCCGAGGGTTGCGCGGTGGTGTCGCCGAGGCCCAACGCAGTCCAGGGCCGGGCCGCACTCACGGGGCGAAAATCGGAAAGCTGCCGCAGTTCGTAGCCGCGCTGCCGCAGCGAATCGAGAAGGGGGCGCACCGGGATCAGGGCTTCGGTAGTTACGCCGGGAGCCAGCAGCACCTGGCCGCGGGCGGGTGGCACCGGCAGCAGCTGTAGCGGCTCGGCCACGGCCAGCGCCAGCAGCCCCAGCACAGCAGCCCGCAGCAGAAATAGCAGTAGCTGCTCGGGTTTTATGTTGCGCAGGCGCTGGTTGGCAGCCGCTTCCAGCCACCGCACACTGCCCACCTGCACCACCCGGCCTGGCCGACGGTTCCAGAGGTAAATAGCCAGTGGCACGGCCAGCCCCAGCAGGGCCAGCCAACCAGCGGCGGCGTTAGGGAAGAAAATCGGCGGCAAAAGGGGGGGGGGGCGCTACAAGTGGCAAGCCGCAAGCTACAGGCTTTGGACTGCCGCTTCAGGAATTACCAATAAGTGGAAAATGCGAAAATACAGACGGGAAACGGTGGCGGTAGTTGCGGCAAGGTATTACGCCTCTACGCTCCCCGGGCGCGGCGGCGCAGAAATTCGCGGAGGGCGTCGGTGAGGGGTTCAGCGGTGCTCAGCAGCTGGTAGTCGAAGCCGAGAGTGCGGGCGCGGCGGGCAGTGGCCTGCAGCCAGGGTTGCAGCTGCTGCTGCCAAATTTGGCGCTGCTGGCCGGCATCGAGCTGCAGTTGCTGGCCGGTTTCGAGGTCCTCGAACGTCACGGCCCCACGGAACGTGAATTCCAACTCATTGCGGGCCATCAGGTGCAGCACCAGCACCTCGCCCGAGGCCGCCCGCAGCCGCGTCAGCAACTGCTCGACTTCGCCGTTTTCCTCGTACCAATCGGTTAGGCAAATGGTGAGGGCCGGTTGGCGGCGGGCGGTGAGGGGCGCGAGCGTGGCCGTATCGGGGAATTGGCCGGTGGCATCGGCGGTTTCGAGGGCGTGGTAGAGGCGGGGCAACTGGCGGGCATCGGCGCGGGCGGGCAGATGGCGCAGGCCGCCGGGGTGCAACACCGTCAGGGCCACCGCGTCGCCCTGCTGGGTAGCTACGTAGGCCAGCGCGGCGCACAGCAGGCGGCCGTATTCGAGTTTGCTCAGGCCGTTGTCGTCGCGGTGGTTCATGCTGGCCGTGGCATCGAGCACCAGGTGCACCGTCAGGCTGGTATCCACCTCCGATTCGCGCAGGTAGTAACGGTCGGAGCGGGCTGCTAAGCGCCAGTCGAGGCGGCGCAAATCGTCGCCGGGCTGGTAGGGGCGGTACTGGCTGAACTCCATACCCGCGCCCTTGCGTCGGCTCAGGTGGGCGCCGTGCAGCAGCCCCTCGGCCGCTTGGCGGGCGGCCAGCGGCAGGTTGTGCAAGGTGTGCAGGTGTTCGGGCGTAAGCATTTTGCTTGGTTCTTGGTGGGTGGTTTTGCCGCAAACGAGCAGTCATGCTGGGCGTAGCAGAAGAATCTCTGCCGCTTCATTGTATCCACTTATCTCTGAACCATACGCTGCTTAGAATCATCATAGTACCAATGAACCAAAACCATGCAAACACTTTCTTTATTTTGTCATGATGCTGTATAAGTACGCTGACAGGAAATCTATGTATATTCTCTTGGTTATTTTCTTCATGAAACTTTTTCATGCGATTTATCGAAAATATTAAAAATTGATTCACCACGGAAACCATAATTATCATTTGGATGGAAGTTCCGATAGCATTAAGAAAAATTCTACCTGAGTTAGCAAATGGACTTATGTGGTCTTTTATTAGCGCTGAGAACCCAATTAATAATATGAGTAATAGTGCTAAGCCGAGTACAAGTCTAGTTCTGGAAATCCTTTTAGGAAGCACAAATAACATATAGTAATTTATCAGTAGAAAGGAGAGGTAGAATGCTGCGTTCATCGAGTATTAAGAAGTGTTTTGTGAATTATTGTACAAGCTTAATAGTCGATAACTAGTATGTTAGAACGAGCACAGCAGAAGAGGGATATATACTTCGGCTGCGCTCAGCACGACAAGCCTTTGTATCTTTTAAAGTCACCCTCACGAAACCGCCCCCAGCAGCGCCACTACGGCGTCTTCCGTCGTTAGGCCTTCGGCTTCGGCGTTGAAGTTGAGCAGGATGCGGTGGCGCAACACCGCCGGGGCCAGGGCCTTTATATCCTCCGAAGTAGCAGCGAAACGACCCTGGAGCAGGGCGCGGGCTTTAGCGCACAGTATCAGGGCCTGGCCGGCACGGGGGCCGGCGCCCCAGCGGCCGTAATCCTGAATAAACTTGACCTGCGAGGTGGCCGGGCGGGTGGCCCGCACCAGCCGGTTCACCAGTTGTACCAGCTCCTCGCTGATGCTCACCTGGCGGGTCAGGAGTTGCAGCTGGCGCACATCGTCGCCGCTGAGGATGGGTTGTACCTCGGGGCGGGCGGTGCCGGTGGTGCCCGTCAGTACGGCCAGCTCTTCCTGCTCGGTGGGGTAGCCGATGCGCACGTAGAGCAGGAACCGGTCGAGCTGGGCCTCGGGCAGCGGGTAGGTGCCGCTCTGCTCAATCGGGTTTTGGGTGGCCAGCAGAAAGAACGGCTTCGGCAGCGCGTGCTCCTGGCCGGCGTAGGTAACGTGGCCTTCCTGCATGGCTTCCAGCAGCGCGGCCTGGGTTTTGGGCGGCGTCCGGTTGATTTCGTCGGCCAGTACCAGACTGGCGAAAATGGGGCCGGGGTTGAACTTGAACGAGCGGTGGCCGGTGCCGTGGTCTTCCTCCAGAATCTCGGTGCCCAGAATATCGGTGGGCATGAGGTCGGGCGTGAACTGGATGCGGCGGAAGGGCAGGTCGGTGGCCTGGGCCAGTGTGCGCACGAGCAGGGTTTTGGCCAGCCCTGGTACGCCTTCGAGCAGTGCGTGGCCGCCGGCCAGCAGGGCCACCAGCACTTCTTCCAGCACCTGCTGCTGGCCCACAATCACCTTCCCGATTTCTTGTTTGAGCAGCGGAATTTTCGCCAGCAGGCGCGTTACGTCTTGTTCGGTCATTTTGGGGGGTTGGAAGGCTTAGGAACTGGGGCTGAGGTAAAGTCTGGTAAAAGCGCCGCAAGGATGCGTGGCAGGTGGGTTCGAGAGCTATATTTCTGTTACCAAAAAGTCTGATTCGGTCCAAACCTGGTTTGTGCTCCGGCAAAGTAGGCGCTTGTTTCGAGCTATGAAAACAACGATACGTTTTGCTGCCCTGTTTTTGCTGCTGCTGAGTAGTAGTGCGGCCCTTGCGCAGGTGCACTCCACGCCGGCCGATTCGCTACGGCCTTCAGTTCGGGCATACCGCAATGTTGTGCGGCTCGATGTCCTCGTAGTGCTGGTGCGTAATCTGTCCTATCTACTCGATGGAGGCACGGCGCTACCTCTGTTGGTGGGCTACGAACGGCAACTGGGGCCACATGTGAGCGGCAACGTGGAGGCGCTGCTCGATGCGGGCAACGCCAAAGAACGAATAACGGGGCTGGCGCTGCAAATGCGCTATTACGTCGCCACGCCTCGCCATCCAACCGGACTTACGGGCCTCTACGTGGCTCCGATGGTTGGCGCGCGGCTGGTGAAGCGGGACTATCTGGCTTCCTTCGTATGGTACACGCCTTCCGGGTACATCCAACGTCGGGTGCTGGGCGGTGCGGGTGGCGCAATAGGGTGGCAGACGACATTTGGACCCCAAAGCCGTCTGTTGTTCGATACTTCACTGGGGATAATGGGTTGGAAACAGCTGAACAATTCGGCTGTCCCGATCGGCTGCATCAACTGCTCCGATGATTCGACGCATTATGAGCAAGGCATTATTATGCCGGATGCCCGGTTCAGCCTGGGCTACCGCTTTTAGCCGGCGGCGCCGGCGTCAGGCCGTGAGGGCGTACAGGATGATGTTGACGCCGAATTTGGTGTTGTCTTCGGCCAGGAAGCGCTTGTTGCGGAAGTCGTAGTCCCACTCGCAGCCGTAGTCTTTGTTGGAGTAGAGCACGCGTAGGCGGCCGTCTATTTCAATGCCTTTGAGGTAGTCGTGCACCAGGTCGTCGCCCCAGCCGTTGAGCTCGAAA
Source organism: Hymenobacter lapidiphilus (assembly GCF_013377885.1). Taxonomy (GTDB): domain Bacteria; phylum Bacteroidota; class Bacteroidia; order Cytophagales; family Hymenobacteraceae; genus Hymenobacter; species Hymenobacter lapidiphilus. The sequence continues at coordinate 109,275 of NZ_JABKAU010000009.1, read as the reverse complement.
CCGGTGTTGGGCGGGCCGTCGGGGAAGGGAAAAAACTGCGAGTAAATCGGGTGCGACTTCGGCAGCTTTTTCAGCGCCCCGGCCCCGAAACACACCCGCATCTGCTCCTCAAACGAGCGCGCAAACAGCCCGTCGATGTCGTGGTTGCAGTCATCGACGAACACGAAGCCACCGCCGCGCACATACTGCTCGAAAATCTTCTTCTCGGCGGCCGAAAACTGCACCAGCCGGTGGCCCGAGAGGTAGCAGAACGGGTAGCGAAACAACTCCTCCGAATCCAGGGCCACCACTTTTTCCTTGGGCGCGACGGGCACCTTGGTATACTGCACCAGCGAATGGAGCAGGTTGGCCGGCATCCGTTCATCCACTGCGTCCCAGTCGCCGGATTGGTACTTGAGGCGCACGAAAGTGAAAGCAGCAGCGGGCATAAGAACAGGTAGGAGCGCCATGATGCGGCGGTTGGTAAAGGAAGCGACGAGGCCCCCCGGGGTTGCACTGCCGGCGGCCTTTTCGCGGCCGGCTGCAGCAAAAGGCCCATCCGGCCAACTGCCGGATGGGCCCTCGCATGCGCAGGCAACGCGGCATCGGCTTACACCGCGTCCGAGAGGCTGGTAAACGTAAAGTCGCGAATTTTGAGCGGGGGCACCAGGTTGCCGCCGATGCGCACCGGGCGGCCGATGGCCTCCACGTTGTTGAGCATGATTACCGGCGACTCGTTGAATCGGAAGTTCTTGATGGGGAACTTGATCTGGCCGTTTTCGATGTAGAACGTACCGTCGCGCGTGAGGCCGGTGTAGAGCAGCGTTTGCGGGTCTACGTCGCGAATGTACCACAGGCGGGTTACCAGGATGCCTTTGGCCGTGCCCTTAATCAGGTCCTGCACGCTCTGGGTGCCGCCTTCCATAATCCAGTTGCCGGGGAAAGCCGTGGCGGGCTTGCCGCTTTTCTGGCCCCAGTAGCGCGAGTAATAGAGGTTGGAAACCTTCCCCTTATCAATCCAGGTCATGCGCTTTACCGGTAGCCCTTCGCCATCGAACACCCCGCTGGGTACCTCGGCATTCAGCGGGTCGGAGTAGATGGTGATGCGCTCATCGAAGAGCTTTTCGCCCACCTTGTTGCCGCCGCCCTTTTTGCTGAGGAACGAGCGGCCTTCGTCGGCCTCGCGGGCCCCGAGGCTGTACATGAGGTTGTTGAGCAGCCCCTCATCCGAAGCCAGCGCGGCGGGCTCCAGAATAACAGTGTACTTGCCGGGTTCCAGGGCCCGGGCGTTGCGCGAACCGGCGGCTTTGTCGGCGGCCAGCTGGGTGAGGTTTTTGGCGTTGAACTTGGCCGCGTCGGTGTAGTCGGCGGTGGCGTAGCCCGAGCCGGTGCCGTCGGGCGTGCGCACCGTGATGCTGAAATCGACGTTGGTGCTTTGCTGGTAGGCTTCGAGGCCCTTGTTGTTGCGCAGCGCCTGGAAGTAAGCACCGTCTTCGAGGTAGCCGGCAGCCGTCAGGTTTTTGGCCGTGCACAGGGCAATACTGTCGCCGGCCGCCTGGGCCCGGAAGTCGGGGCTGATGGCGGCGGTGCTGGCGGCGTAGGCCTTGGGCGTGAGGTACTGCTGAGGCCCGAGCAGGGGCATGTACTCGGCATCTTCGGGGGCGAGGCGCGCAATTTCTTCGGCTCGCTGCACGCAACGCTTCAGCGTGGCGTCGTCGAACTCGTTGCAGGTGGCCACGCCCGAGCGTTTGCCGAAGCGCGCTTCCACGGCCAGGCTCACGTTGTCGGTGGCGCCGGCGGTGCTCACCGAGTTGCGGGCGTAGCGTACGTTGCCGGTGGTGCGCCCGCTCAGGTTAGCCTGGCACTCATCGGCTTTACTGAAGCCCAGCACCTTTTTCAGGATGGCCTGGGCTTCGTCTTTGGAAAGGATAGCCATGATTATGGATTAAGCTGTTATATGACAGATGTTTGGGAAGGTGTCAATCGTAAGCGTACCGTCATGCTGAGCGCAGTCGAAGCATCTCTACCGCTTCGTTGTTTTCAGCAAGAATTAGTCAGAGGTAGATATGCTTCGACTGCGCTCAGCATGACGGTCTTTCGATTTTCTAAACAGCTTAAATTTTCCGGGCGACGTTGATGACGTTCACGTTGTTGAAGCGCGTGGTGGCCGAGCCGTGGCTCACGGCCGAGCTCTGGCTGGGCTGGCCTTTGCCGTCATTGAAGAAGCCCGCGAGCCGGTAGTCCGACTGGTCGCAGGAGCCGGCGCAGGAGTTCCAGAACTCGAGCGTGTTGGTCTGGTAGGCCACGTCTTCGAGCATCTCCGTGATTTTGCCCTTCTCGATGGCGTAGAACACCTGCCCGCCAAACTGCGAGTTGTAGCGCTGCTGGTCGATGGAGAACGAGCCGTTGCCGGCAATGTAAATACCCTTGTCCACCTTGCTCACCATCTCATCCACACTCATTTTGCTGGTGTTCGGCTTGAGGCTCACGTTGGGCATGCGCTGGAACTGCACATCCTGCCACGACTGCGAGTAGCAGCAGCCATCCGACTCCTTCTGCCCCATAATGTGGGCTTGGTCGCGGATTTTCTGGTAGTCTACCAGCTTGCCGTCGTTGATGAGCATCCACTCCTTCGTTTTCACGCCCTCATCATCCCAGCCCACGGCGCCCAGCGAGCCGGGCTGTAGCTTGTCGGCCACAATGTTCACCTGCTTCGAGCCGTAGGGCTGGCCCTTGGCTTTCCAGTCGAGGGTGGCGAACGAGGTGCCGGCGTAGTTGGCCTCGTAGCCCAGCACGCGGTCCAGCTCCAGCGGGTGGCCCACCGATTCGTGGATGGTCAGGCCCAGATGGTGCGGGTCGAGCACGAGGTCATACTTGCCGGCCGTTACTGATTTGGCGGTGAGCTTCTCCTTGGCCTGTTTGGCGGCCAGGGCGGCATCGGCCAGCATGTCGTAGCTGTTTTTGTAGCCGATGAGGCCGGTGCCAGCGGGGCCGGCAATCTTGTCTTCGGCCATGGGCTGCAGGTACTCGTATCCCAGGCCCATGGGGGCACTGAGGGCCGAACGCGAGCGGAATTTGCCCGAGGCACGGTCCACTACCGTCACGCCAAACGTGGGGAAGATGCGGTGGATGTCCTGGTCGATGTAGGAGCCATCGGTGGAGGCAAAATACTTCTGCTCGTTCACCTGAAACAGCACCGAGTTCACGAACGAGGCGCCGTTGCTTAGGGCCGCCGCGTTGGTGGCCAGCAGCAAATCTACCTTGTCTTTGATGGGTACTTCGAAGGCGTTCTGCTTGATGGGCGCCTTCCACGAAACCTCCCCAAATCCTTTCTGCGGAGCCAGCTGCACCTGCTCCTTCTGCACCTTGCTGTTGGCTTTGGCAATCTGCACAGCCAGCAGCGTGGCCTTGGCGATGCCGGCCTCGGTTACGGTGTTGGTAGCCGAGAAGCCCCAGGTGCCGTTGGCAATTACGCGCACGCCCACCCCGAAACTCTCGGAGCTGACGATGTTCTGCACCTGCTTTTCGCGGGTGAACACGCCCTGGTTGAGGTAGCGCCCAATGCGCACGTCGGCATAGGAAGCACCGGCCGATTTGGCGGTGTTTAGAGCCACATCGGCCAGGCGCTTTTTGGCGGCCACATCGAGGCCCGGCTCCAGCAGGCGCATGGGGTCTACTAGGTCGCCGGCAAAGCCCGGAATAGCGGGCAGCCACAGGGCGCTGGCGGCCAGGCCCGTCAGGCCCACAAAATCACGTCGTTTCATAAAATCACAGATGTTGCAGATGGTACAGATGGCACAGATGGCACAGATTCGTTCTGAATCATGGGTGTTGCAGATGAATTACAGATGGTGCGGATGAAAGGGATTTGTTCTGCTGAATGACGCGGAATGCGTGACTAGTAGGACGAATCCTTTTCATCCGCACCATCTGTAACATCTGTGATTTAGACGGCGTCGGAAAGGCTGGTGAAGGTGAAGTCGCGGATTTTAAGCGGGGGTACCAGGTTGCCGCCCACGCGCACGGGCTTGCCGAAGGCTTCGAGGTTGTTGAGCATGATAATCGGGCTCTCGTTGAAGCGGAAGTTCTTCACCGGAAACTTGATCTGACCGTTCTCGATGTAGAACGTACCGTCCCGGGTCAGGCCGGTGTACAGCAGCGTCTGCGGGTCGACAGCGCGGATGTACCACAAGCGCGTCACCAGAATGCCCTTGGCCGTGCCCTTAATCAGGTCCTGCACGCTCTGGGTGCCGCCTTCCATAATCCAGCCACCCGGGCGCGCAATATCAGGGATGCCGGCTTTCTGGGCCCAGTAGCGCGAGGAGTAGAGGTTCTTTACCACCCCTTTCTCAATCCAGGCGGTCCGCTGCTGCGGCCGGCCGTCGCCCGAGAAAACCAGGTCGGGTAGTTCGGCGTTGGCCGGATCGGAATAGATGGTCACGCGCTCATCAAAGAGCTTTTCGCCCTTGCGGTTGCCTCCCCCCTTTTTGCCCAGAAACGAGCGGCCCTCGTCGGCGTTACGGGCATCGAAGGAGCCCATCATGTTGTTGAGCAAATCCACGGCTGCCGCGGGCTCCAGAATCACGGTGTATTTGCCGGGCTCCAGGGCCTTGGCGTTGCGCGAGCCGGCCGCTTTATCGGCGGCAATGCGGGTCAGGGTTTTGGCGTCGAACTTGGCCACGTCGTTGTAGTCGGCCATGGCGTAGCCCGAGCCGGTGCCGTCGGGCGTGCGCACGGTTACGCTGAACTCGAGGCCCGACTGCTGCTGATAAGCCTCCAGGCCCTTGCTGTTGCGCTTGGCAACAAAGCCGGCCGAATCGTTGAGGAAAGCCGCCGAGCTGAGCTTACGCTCGGCGCTGACGGCCATGCTGTTGCCCACCTGCTCGGCTCGGTAATCGGGCGTAATGTCGGCCGTTGCCTTGGCGAAGCTGTTGGTGACGGGCAGGTACTTCTGGGCCCCGAGCAGGGGCATATACTCGGGACTTTCGGGGGCGAGGCGGGCAATTTCTTCGGCCCGCGTTACGCAGGTGCGCAACGTGGCGTCGTCGAATTGGTTGCAGGTGGCCACGCCCGAACGTTTGCCGAACCGGGCTTCCACCGCCAGACTCACGTTGTCGATGCCGCCGCTGGTGCTGATGGCGTTGCGTGCCGAGCGCACGTTGCCGCCCGACTGCCCGCTGAGTGTGGCTTCGCACTCGTCGGCTTTGCTGAAGCCGAGCACTTTGGTAAGAATTGCCTGCGCTTCGGTCTGAGAAATGATGGCCATGTTGTCTGTTTAAGCTGTTAGCTGATGGCTATTAGCTACTAGCTTTCTGGTCGGGCTCCTGAACAGAAGCCAACAGCCAGCAGCTAATAGCTAACAGCTTAAATTTTCCGGGCGGTGTTGATGACGTTCACGTTGTTGAAGCGTGTGGTGGCCGAGCCGTGGCTCACGGCCGACACCTGGCTGGGCTGGCCTTTGCCGTCGAAGAAGGAGCCGAACATGCGGTAATCCGACTCGTCGCAGATGGCCGAGCAGGAGTTCCAGAACTCAAGCGTGTTGGTCTGGTAAGCCACGTCTTCGAGCATGCCCGATATCTTGCCTTTGTCGATGGCGTAGAATACCTGCCCGCCGAACTGCGAGTTGTAGCGCTGCTGGTCGATGGAGAACGAGCCGCGGCCGGCAATGTAGATACCCTTGTCCACCTTGCTGATCATCTCGTCCACGCTCAGCTTGCTGGTGCCGGGCTTGAGGCTGATGTTGGGCATGCGCTGGAACTGCACCGTGCTCCACGAGTCGGCGTAGCAGCAGCCGTCCGACTGTTTCTGGTTGACGATATGGGCCTGGTCGCGGATTTTCTGGTAGTCCACCAGCTTGCCCTGGTCGATGATATTCCACTCTTTGGTCGGCACGCCTTCGTCGTCGTAGCCCACGGCGCCCAGCGAGCCGGGCTGCAGCTTGTCGGCCACAATGTTCACGAGTTTCGAGCCGTAGGGCTGGTTTTTGGCGCGCCACTCCAGCGTGGCGAACGAAGTGCCGGCGTAGTTGGCCTCGTAGCCCAGCACCCGGTCGAGCTCGGTAGGGTGACCCACGCTTTCATGGATGGTCAGGCCCAGGTGGTTGGGGTCGAGCACGAGGTCATACTTGCCGGCCGTTACCGATTTGGCGGTGAGCTTCTCCTTGGCCTGTTTGGCGGCCAGGGCGGCATCAGCCAGTATATCGAAGCTGTTTTTGTAGCCGATGAGGCCGGTGCCAGCGGGGCCGGCAATCTTGTCGGCGGCCTTGGGCTGCAGGTACTCGTAGCCCAGGCCCATGGGCGAGCTGAGCGCATCGCGCGAGCGGAACTTGCCGCTGGCGCGGTCGATGGCCGTCACCGAGAAGTTGGGCCAGATGCGGTGGATGTCCTGGTCGATGTAGGAGCCGTCGGTGGAGGCAAAATACTTCTGCTCGTTCACCTGAAACAGCACCGAGTTCACGAACGAAGCGCCGTTGTCCATGGCAGCGGCGTTGGCCGCCAGCAGCAGATCCACTTTGTCCTTCACCGGTACCTCGAAGGCGTTAACCAGAATCGGGGTCTTCCAGCTCACCACGCCCTGGCCCTTCTGGGCGGCCAGTTGCACGGGCTCTTTCTGCACTTTGCTGTTGGCCTTGGCAATCTGCACGGCCAGTTGGGTGGCTTGGGCAATGCCCGCTTCGGTTACCGTGTTGGTGGCCGCAAAGCCCCAGGTGCCGTTGGCAATTACCCGTACCCCGGCTCCAAAACTCTCGCCGCTGGCAATGTTCTGCACCTGCTTTTCGCGGGTAAATATGCTCTGGTTGAGGTAGCGCCCGATGCGCACGTCGGCGTAAGTAGCGCCGGCCGATTTGGCCGTGTTCAGGGCCACATCGGCCAGGCGTTTCTTCACGGCCACATCGAGGCCCGGCTCCAGCAGGCGGGCGGGGTCTACGAGCGAGCCACCAAAGCCCGGCACGGCTGGCAGCCACAGGGCTCCGGCAGCCAGGCCAGTCAGGCCCACAAAATCACGTCGTTTCAAATCAGTACGGGTTTGGGTGAGTGGAGATTGCAGCTAGCAGTTTAGGGGGAAAAAACCGGCGTTGCAAATCGAATGACTCCGGGAAGAACCACAGGTTGCACTTTTTATCCGGTTCCGATTAAACCTGCCCCAGGAAAAATGCTCCAAGCGGCTACACCGCTTATATTCGGCCGCTACCGCCATTTTCGGGCCGGCGCACAGTCCTTTTTTCCACCTCCCAATTCCCAGCGTATGAAACACCGTTTACTGTTCTTTTTTTCCTCATTACTGCTGCTGCTGGCCTGGGCCGGGCCGGTGGGGGCCGTTACCATTACCAGCACGGTGCTCAATGGGGCAGCCTTCTGCAAGGATGCCACCGTTCGCGTGAGCTACACGGTCAGCAACGGCACGCTCAATGGCAATAACGTCTTCACGGCCCAGCTCTCCGACCAGGCCGGCTCGTTCGCCGCGCCGGTAGCCATTGGTTCGATTGCCGGCTCGGCGGGCGGCACCATCACGGCCACCATCCCGGCTTCCATCGTAACCGGCATCGGGTACCGGGTGCGGGTAGTGGCCTCCGATCCGGTTACCACCGGCTCCGATAATGGCCAGGACCTGGCTATTACCAACATCGGCAGCGTTACGGCGGGCAGCAACTCGCCCCTGTGCACGGGCAGCAACCTGCTGCTGACGGCCTCCACCGTTTCGGGGGCCAGCTACGCCTGGACCGGCCCGAACGGCTTTACTTCGCAGCTGCAGAACCCCACCATTTCCAATGTGGGCGTTAACCGCTCCGGCACCTACAACGTGACGGCCAGCCTCAACGGCTGCACCAGTACGTCGGCGGTGGTCGTGACCGTGAATGCGCTGCCCATTGTCAATGTTAGCCCCCAGTTCACGAATATCTGTTCCGGCGAATCCGTTGGGCTGAATGCCACCGGGGGCACCAGCTACCGCTGGAGCCCGGCCACCGGCCTCAGCAATCCGAACATAGCCAACCCCACGGCCTCGCCGGTAGGCTCCACCATTTACACCGTAACGGTAACCAATGCATCGGGCTGCGAGGCCACGAGCCAGGTAACGGTGAACGTGCGCGCGACGCCAGTGCTCACCGTGTCGGCCAACCAGACAATCTGCGCCGGCAGCTCGGTGTCGTTGTCGGCTACCGGGGCCCAGAACTACCTGTGGTCGCCGAGCACCGGTCTGAGCAACCCTCGCTCGGCCAACCCCGTGGCTTCGCCCACTCAAACCACGACCTACACCGTAACCGGCGACAACACCAACTGCACGGCCACGGCCCAGGTTACGATAACCGTGGAAGCCGCCCCTATCCCCGACGCCGGCCCCGACCGGGTGCTGTGCTCCGGGCAGTCGGTGCAGCTAGGCACTCCGGCCGTGGCCGGGCTCACCTACAGCTGGTCGCCTTCGACGGGCCTGAGCAGTCCTACGGCCGCCCAGCCCACGTTTTCGATTCCCAACACCACGACTACCCCGCGTACCTACTTCTTCACGCTCACGGCCATTACACCCAACGGCTGCGTGGGCAGCAAAGCCGTGCGCGTAACCGTGAACCCGGCCATCACGGCCGACGCCGGTTCGGCCCAGGCGCTTTGCTCGGGTGGTTCGGTGCAGTTGGGTACGGCGGCTTTGGCGGGCTATACTTACCAGTGGAGCCCGGCCACCGGCCTGAGCAGTGCCACGGTAGCCCAGCCAACGCTTACGCTTACCAACACCACCACCGCGCCTGTTACCCAAACCTATACCGTCACGGCGTCTTCCAACGGATGCGCCAGCACCAGCCAGGTAACACTCACAGTTAACCCGCTTACCACGGCGGGCTTTGCGTACAGCGGGGCAGCGTTCTGCCAGAGCAACGCGCCGCTGGCCGCCACCATCAGCGGCACCAGTGGAGGGCTGTTCTCGGCAGGTGCGGGCCTGAGCCTGAACGCCCAGACCGGCGCTGTTAATCTGGCGGCCTCTACCCCGGGCAGCTACACCGTCACCTACAGCGTGGGCGGCCCCTGCCCCAGCACCAGCAGCGTGCCCCTGACCATCAACCCCACGCCGGCCACCCCCACGGTCAGCATCCAGTACAGCGGCACTACCGCCACGCTTACCAGCAGCGCCCCCACCGGCAACCAGTGGTACCGCAGCGGCGTGCTGATTCCGGGGGCAACGGCTCCAACCTACGTGGTAGATGCTCCGGCTCAGGCGGGTTTATACACTGTGGTTACGACCTCGGCGGCCGGCTGTGCTTCCGCCGCTTCCGCTCCGTTGGTAGTTACGGCCACAGCCAAACCGCTGGCCGGCTCCTCGCTGGAAGTGTACCCCAACCCCACCTTCTCCGGGCAGCTAACCCTAGCCCTGAGCGGCTACCGCAAGGTGGTCGAGGTAACGCTAATCAATGCCTTGGGCCAGGTCGTGCACCGGCGCACCATTATACCCCTTAATACCGGGGCCATCGTGCGCGAGCCGCTCGACCTGAGCGCCCAGCCGGCCGGAATGTACCTGCTGCGGGCCACGACGGAAGGCGGCACGGCCATCTACCGCATCGTGCGCGAGTAAGGTAAACCGGCTCGTATTGAGCTGGCAGGATGAGGAGGCTGCTACTTTGATGGGCTCACCTAAACAGGTGTGTGTCCGTTGGGTTAGCAGCCTTCCTCGTTTAGCGTTCCGCCAGCAGCGCCAGCAACGCTGCTGCAATGCCTTCCCAGGGTTGGTTGAGGTCGATGGTAACCACGCGCACGGGGTGGCCGCCGAGGGTGTAGCGTAGGTCGACGGCCTGGGTGGCAGCGGGGTAGAGCAGGATGCCTTCGAGCTGCTGGCCGGGTTGCCGGGGCTGGTTTTGCAGGTAGGCGTAGAGCTGGTAGAGATGGGGCGAAATCAGCCGGGCCTGGTCGTGGTGGCGCTTGAGGGCGGCGGCGTAGTACTTGGTGTCGAGGATGATTTTACGGGCCGGGCTTTCGAGGGAGGTATCCGTAATCATGGCCGGCAGCAGCGCCAGCGCCTCGGGCGTTTCGGCCGCCGCCTGCCAGGCAATGGTTTCCGACGACACCCGAAACTGCCGCTGCTCCAGGCGGTAAAAGTTGCGCACGAACTGCTCGAACAGCCGGGCCATCAGCGGCTCGTCGCGCCGGAAGTCGCGGAACCGGGCCCGGCCGGCGGCGTTGGGCGTGGGCAGGGCGCTCAGGTGCAGTAGCTCGCACACGTTCAGTAGAAACCCGCCCAGCCCGGCCGGCCGCAGCCGCCGCGCCGCCCGCAGACTGGCCGCCCCCAACGGCCGCGCTACCACCGCCGCCGGAAACCGCCGCAGCGTCTGCCGGATTTGTAGGCGCTGCTCGGTGGGTAGCGCCCGGCTGCGGCTTAGCTGCTGCAGCGTGCCCCGCAGCAGCCCGGCCAGCGGCGCATCGGGGCTCAGCTCATCAAACGCGCACACCGCTCGGCCCCGGCGCGGCAAATCCTGGCTGAGCGTGGGCGTGAGCAGCACCCTTCCCCGCAGCTCCGGCAGCTCGGCGGTGCGCTCGGCATACGCCACCGGCAAACCCTGGCGCAGCAGCCTACGCGTGCCGCTCAGCAGCACCTGGGCCAGCAGCGGCAACGGCCGCTTAAACTCCTGCCCGCTCACTGCCCGCACCTCCGCTTCCTCGGGCAGCCGGTTCCAGGCGTAGCACAGCAGGTAGTACAGGTTCTGGATGGGAATCATGGAGTTGGTTTTAGCCATTAAAAAGCCACTCCAAGGTACGGAGGTCGATGTAGGGGCAGGGCTTGTCCCTGCCCGCCGTTGGACGGTCCGCGGTAGATTCGTTTAACGATAATCGTCTAATAGCGGGCGGGGACAAGCCCCGCCCCTACATCGACCTCCGTACCTTGGATTGACTACAACCCGGCCAGCAGCTTCTTTTTCTGGGCGGCGGCCTTGGCGGGTTGGTCGAGCCAGTAGTCGTCCAGCAGCGGGCCGATTTCCTGCTCCAGAATCAGGCGCAGCCACTCCAATGCTTCGGTGGGGTTGGTGGGGGGCTGGCAGAAGTAGCTGTGGCCCACGCAGAAATCGGGGCCCAGCTCGGGGTCGTCGGCAATGGCTTGGTTGAGGTCGAGGAGGCGGGTGGTGAGCAGTTGGGTGAGGGCCGCTGGCACGCCGTGGGCCGCCAGCAGTGCCCGCAGTGGCTTGCCGAATTCGGGCCGCAGACGCACGAAGGCGAAGCGGCGGCGCAAGGCGTAATCGAGCGGTGCCAGGCTGCGGTCGGCCAGGTTCATGGTGCCGATGACGAACACGTTTTCGGGCACGAAAAAGGGCGGGCTGCCGGCCGGGGCGTAGGGCAGGCGCACGGCGTGGGTGGGGCCGCGCTTGTCGGCCTCCAGCAACAGCAGCAGCTCCCCGAAAATGCGCGCCACGTTGCCGCGGTTCAGTTCGTCAATCAGCAGGAAATACGGCTGCTCGGGCTCCTGCGCGGCCCGGCGGCAGAACTCCACCAGCAGCCCGTCGCGCAGCCGGAACCCGCCCTGGCTGTCGGGCCGGAAACCCTGCACGAAATCCTCGTAGCTGTAGCTCGGATGAAACTGCACCAGCTCGATGCGGGCCGTATCGGTGCTGCCCTGTACCAGCCAGGCGAGTCGCCGCGCCAGGTAGGTTTTGCCTGTGCCCGGTGGGCCCTGCAGCAGCAGGTTGCGCCGCCGCGCCAAGGCCGCCCGCGCCGCCGTCAGCTCCTCATCGGCCAGGAATAGCTCGGCCCGCGCCATTTCCGGGGTGTAAGGCATGGGGGCCGACCGCTCGTAGGTGGCCGGTGGCTCGTGGGCTTCGGCTGGCGCGGTGGCTTCGTTCGTTTCCGCAGCGACAGGTTTGACGGGTGCTTTTTTGGGTGGTGCGGTTTCGCGGGGCGAGCCGGTGTACAGGTCCTCCGCCTGCTGCTGGGCCGCTACGTCGCCGTCGAGCAGCGGCGAGTTTTCGAGGGTGGGGCGCTTGGTAGCAATAGTGAAATCCAGCGCTTCCAGGGCCTGGTTGGTGGGCGCCCCCGCCCGTAGCGGCCACTTGGCTTCGGGTTGCCCGGTGGCCAGCCGGTAAGCCAGTTGTGCCACCTGCCGCGGAGCGTAGCGCCGGCCCCGGTACACGAGGTCATATACGGTGCTCAAGGGCATCTGCAGGCCGTTCTGGTCCAGCTGGCGCAGGGCCCGAAGCACTTGGTCGCGGGTTAATAGGAGAGCGGAGGAAGGAGGAATGGCCATGCGGTTAAATGTACGGGCAAAAACCCGTCGCCTGCCAGAACCACTGGTTCCTTGTGGTCTCTGTAACGGTACTCATTCTCGGGTTTTCCTTGCAATGCATGGAGTTAAGAAAGCAGAGCATACGCAAAAGGGTTGCGCAAGTGCGTAGCGCGAAGCCGGAGCTTCGCGCCTAATCGAACCCACTTGGTTAACCTTCAGCAGCGATGCGCGAAACCGGAGCTTCGCGCTACACTCTCTTTGCGTACGTCCTATAAAGTATGAACGAAATGCTATGTTTGCGTCAGGTATTTACCTGGCCCGGTTTTTTGATAAGGGTCGCATGCTTTTCTGGCTTCCAACCTGTAATGAGCCATTTCCTTCCCCAAATGTATCATCTGGTTTATACGAGCATTGCCACTGTCGCATTTAGTCCCGCCGATTTGCAACAGTTTCTGGTGTGGTGGCGCGCCAAAAACAGCCGGCTGGGCCTGACGGGCATACTCATCTACGGCGGCGAGGGAGATATTATTCAGGTACTGGAGGGCAGCCAGCCGCAGGTAGAGGCCTTGTTCACCATAATCGAGCAGGATTCGCGGCACCGCAATGTCGTTAAGCTGGCTGCCGGCTCCATTGAGCAGCGGCTGTTCGGCGAGTGGGCCATGGGCTTCCGGATGCTGGATTCGGCCGCCTTGCACTTTCTGGCCGGCTACGCCAACCCCAACGAGCCCGATTTCCTGGCCGCTGCCCTCGCCAATGCCGAGGCTGACGACGAGCTGCTAAACCTGCTGCGCGAATTTGCCGACTCGCGCCCCGATGAGCTGCCGTGCTGAAATCCTGCCGCTACCTGAGCCTCTCCTAAAAGCAAACGCCCCCGACGTAACAACGTCAGGGGCGTTTGCTTTGAATCGTAGTCGAGCGCCTGATGAGAGCACCACTGTTGCGTGGTGGCTTTCGTCGCGCCGGTTCGCTTATCTACCGCTTACTGGTACTGGATATAAAGCGGCGAAGGCGTGAGGGCAATAACCTCCGAGGGCGTCATGATGTGGTGGGGCTTGGGCCGGGCGTCGTACTCGTAGAAGATTTTGAATCCGGTGTACTGCACGGGCTCGTTGGCGACGTACGCCTTGTAGGAGTCCTTCTTCAGCACGGGGTCGCCGTGGCCGTCCATGTGCATCACCACCTGCACGCGCGGGTCGAGCTTGATGTTTTTGTAGTTGCTCACCATTTTGCGGGTGAAGCGGTGCACGGTGAGCACCTTGGGCGGGAGCTTATTCTCGCTCACGATGCGCGCCAGGAAATTGATGGTGAAGTTGATATCCTTAGCGTCGAGCGTGCCGATTTTCTGGTTCGGGCGCACGCCGGGCATGGTAGCCAGCGAAAACTCGGGGTCGATGCCCAGGTGAACGATGGGGTCTTTGAGGTACTGCTCCAGCTTAGGCAGCTCGGCCTGCAGGGTACTGTGGCCCGGCTGCACATCGAGGAACACAATTACATTGTGCTCCTTTCCCCAGCTGATAACCTCCTCAATAGTGGCTTTAGAGTTCATCAGGCGCCACTTACCGTCTTTGCCAGCGGTGCCCTGGGCCGTGATGGTGACGTTGTGGATGGCACCCTGCACGGGGCGGCTGGGGTCGGCGGCCTGCCACTCGCCCAGCACCTTTTTCAGCTTCCGAAACATCTGCTCCTTGGGCTCGCGGCCCAGAATGCCCATGCCCTTCGAGCGGATGTTGCCATAGAAAGCCACAATGCGCTTGCCCGGCAGAATGGCGCCCGGCAGCTGCCCGCTCACCTTCACAATCGAGTCGGCCTTGAGCGAGTCGCGGCGCATGGCCAGGCGCTGCAGCGCGGCCGAATCAACCACGACGGGCTGCTGCACCGAGTCGGCGGCCAGAGTGGCGGCTTCGGAGTCGGTGGCCGAGCGCGAGCCGCAGCCGGGTAGCGCAGCAAGAGAGAAGGCAAGGCCCAGGGCAGCCAGTGCGGGGGCCGTGAGGCGGGTAAGGGTCGAGAGGTAAGCCACTAAAACAACGGGAATTGAAGGCGAATGGAACTACGAAGGTGCGGCTTTTGCAGCTTACTTTCAACCGCAAGCCAACCAGCAGCAGCTAAAACACCAAACAAAACGCCGCCCGAGGCATCTCGGGCGGCGTTTTAGGCTGGCTGAATGGCCATCAGAAGTTAGTTTAGTGCGAAAGTGATGCAAACATTGTACTGCACGGCTACGGCCTGCCCGTTCTGTCGGCTTGGTGTCCACTTGCCGGGCAGGGTACGCACCGCGTTTAGGGTGACCCTGGCAGTCTATCGGGTTATATTTTTAAAGATTGTAGGGGCATACTTGTCCGCATTCTTTTGCACCTCAACGGCCTGGATTTTACTATCGGCCCCCACGATGAGATATATGTAGCTCCGGCTGTTTTTCCTCGTCGCCAGCGCAGCGGGCGTATTGTTGGTTTTTTTAATTTGATCAGAGATAAGTTGCTCAGAGTAATTGTCGCCCGGCTGGAGGTTTGGGACGGGCTGGGAGCCAGGTATATGAATGGCAATGTAACTAACTCGTCCGGGCCGCACCGTTGGCCGGGTATCCGCGCCCGGCGCGTCGCCGGAACTGGGCCGGGCCGCTGGCGGCGGCGGCGGTGATGGCAATGGCGAGGCGGCATCTGTAAACCCCTCGTTCGCGAACGTAATCGGGATGGTATAGTAAACCGGTAGCACCTTGCCGTTCTGTTGGCCCGGTGTCCACTTGCCGGGCAGGCTGCGCACGGCTTTCAGGGCGGCCTCATCGAACTGTCGGGCTACCTCCGGGCTCATGCCAGGTTTGGCCGCACCCTGCGTAATCTCGGCCGCCTGCACAGTACCATCGGTACCTACGATAAACCGCACGAAAGTTCGGCCCTGCGCTTTGGCGGCCAGCGCGGCGGCCGGGTACTGGATGGTCTTACCCAAGTCGCTCATCAACTGAGCCATACCCCCAGCGTATTGGGGCATCTGCTCCACGTAGGTATAAACGGCCGGCGGCGGCGGTGGTGGCGGAGTAATGAACTCCTTGTTGCAGGCAGCTAAACCGAGCAGCAGGCCGGTCGCTACGGGCAGCGGGAGCCAGCGTTTCCAACGGCGGCGGGGGGCGGAAGTCGTTAGCATACGAATGCGGGTTAAAGTGAATGAAGAAGTAAACGAATGGGCCAGGGGTAAGTCGGGGCGGAGTGGGCCCAGCGCCAGACGCGCCAGCAGCGACGGATAGGCGGTGGCAATGGCCGGGGCGTGGGCAGCCGAGCGCACGGCGGCGGCATCGGCCAGAAACTCGTGAATTTGGGTTAGGGCCGGGGGCAGCAGATGCGCGAAGGGCACCGGCCAGAGCAGCACCCGCGCTACTTCCAGCAACAGCCGCTCGTGGGTGTGGTGGCCGCGCACGTGGGCCAGCTCGTGGGCCAGCACGGCCCGAATCTCGGCCGGCGCGAGCGGGGCGGTTTCATCCCAAAAAATCAAGCGGCCAAACGAGCTGACGGGCCGCTGCCCCCCAGTGCAAACCAGCACACAATCGGGCCGGACTTCGCGGGGGAAGTGGCGGGTGCTGCGGTGCAGGTGCAGCAGTTGGCCCGCCAGGCGCAGCAGCTCTAGCAGCACCCCGGCCCCGTACAGTCCTAGCAGCCAGGGCAACTGATCGGCCGTCGGGTTCTGACTTAGCTCCCGCACCGTGACGGTCAACGGCAGCAAACCGCCGTTCAGCAGCCCCACGCCACCGGCTGCGGGGGCCGGTAGCCAGCCGTTCAGCCATTCGCCTAGTGTTGGGCCCAGTGCCGAGAGTAGCGGCGGGAGCAGCAGCGCCACCCAGGGTAGCACCAGCAAGAAGCGCCGGTTGAAGTCGAAAAACCGTTCCTGTTGCAGCGCGAAGCGGTACAGCAGCCAGCCCGCGCCCAGCACCAGCGTGCTTTGCAGGCCCCAGCTAAGCAGGGCGGCCGTCGTGGTCGGAGGCAGGGTCGGTAGCATCGGGCGGGACGTTGGGGGTGGTGGGTTGGGCGTGGCGTAGCAGCTCTTCCAGCTGCGCGGCGTCGAGGTTTTCTTCCTGGGCGAAAAACGATACCAACCGGCTGAACGATCCGCCGAAGTAGCCGCCCAGCAGTTTGCCCAGCGAGAAGCGCCGGTACTCGTCGCGGGCCACCAGGGCGTGGTAGCGGTGGGTGCGCCCGAAGGCCTCGTGGCCCACAAAGCCCTTCTGCTCCAGAATGCGGATAATGGTGGACACCGTGGTGACGGCCGGGCGCGGTTCGGGCAGCGCGGGCACCACATCCTTCACGAAGGCGGGGCCGTGCTGCCAGAGCACCTGCATCACCTGCTCTTCGGCGCGGGTCAGCTCAGGAAAAGTAGGGTCGGGCATGGGGTGGTTGGTTTTTGGTGATTGGTTTTCGGGCAATAGTCCGGGTAAACTGGTGAATCAAATATTAAACTAATTTATTAGTTATACAACTATAATTTTGGCTGGAATGTAAAATCGGCTTCTCCAGCCTCTATCGGAACAGGGAGGGAACGGACTGCGTTGGGTGGGTTCGACTGACAATCAACCCGCCCCTTTGTGCTGAATACCCGTATTTTTCGTTCTTCCGTATCCGGCTGGGCCGTGGCGCTGCTGTGGCTGACGCTGCTCGGCGTAGCACCTGGCTGCAAGAGCAACTCGCCCGAGCCTACCGTTGTAGCCCCGCCCACTTCTCCGCCGCCGGTGGCGCCGCCCGCGCCGGTGCTGGTGGGCAGCAGCCTTATTGGCGAGTACACCCCGGCCGAGCTGGCGGCGCGGGTAGCAGATATTCCGCTGGTGGGCGCGTTGGCCCGCTATCCGGTGCGGGTGTACCGCCTCACCTACACCACCCGCAGCACCGACGGGCAGGCGGTAACGGCCTCGGGCGCGGTGCTGGTGCCGGTAGCCCCGGCGGCGGTGCCCGTCATCAGCTACCAGCACGGCACGCTGCAGCCCGACGAGGAAAACCGCGCCCCCTCGTATTACAGCTCCCGCAGCGAAATCTGGTCGGCCGTGTCGGTGCTGGCGGCCACGGGCTACGTGGTGTCGGCCCCCGACTACCTGGGCTACGGCGCCTCTAAGGCCCTGCCGCACCCCTACGAGCACGGCGCCTCGCTGGCCTCGGCCTCGGCCGATATGTTGCGGGCCACCCGCGAGTTCTGCGAACAGCAGAAAATCAACATCAACCAGAAAAACTTCCTGCTCGGCTACTCCGAGGGCGGCTACGCCACGATGGCGCTGCACCAACTGCTGGAAGAAAAGTATGCGGCCACGCTGCCCGTTACGGCCAGCGCCCCCGGGGCCGGGGCCTACCACAAATCGGCCTTCGCCAAGTACATCCTCAACTCGACGGAGCCGCTGAATTTCCTGAGCACCTACGTGTGGGTGCTGCGCACCTACGACCGGGTGTATCAGCTGAACCGCCCACTCAGCTACTACTATCAGCAGCCCTACGCCAACCGCCTGCAGGCCGACCCGTTCAGCGCCGTGCCCCGGCAGGCCGCCGAACTGTTCGCGCCTACCTTCCGCCAGGCCGTGCTCACCAACTCCGACCTGGCCCTGACGGCCACGCTAACCGCCAACGACGTGTACGACTGGCAGCCGCGTGCTCCGCTGGCCCTGTTCCACGGCACCCAGGATGACTACGTACCCTTCTTCAACTCGGAAGACGCCTACAAGGCCATGCGTGCCCGCGGCGCTACCAATGTCGAGCTATGGCCTATCCAGGGCGGCACCCACTTCAGTGCCGCTCCGGTCTACACCCTGCAAGCCTATGCATTCATTTCGCAGTTTTAGCGGCCAGACCGCAGGCTTCAGTAGAGCGGTTAATCGGCTGCCGGGCGTCGTGCTTGGTGGGCGGCCAGCAGTCGGTTTTGTTCGGCCACAATTTGGGGCATAAAGGTCAGGTTATGGTTGTAGCGCGCCAGGTCGAACGCATCGGGGTCGAACTTGCCCAGCCCGGCATACTCGCTGGGCATGCGCTTGCGCTTGCCAGCGGCCTTTTTGGCCAGCAGGTCGAGCAGCTGCTCATAGCCCGGGATGCCGCCCATGTCTTCGAGCGGGGCCGCGCGCTTGCCGCCCAAGCACTGTATGGCCGGCGCGGGCGCTGCCGGGACCAGGGCTGTCACCTGCTCCACCACTATGTCGTGCTGCCAGTCATCCCCGAAATCGTAGGTGTAGGTCAACTGATTGGTGGGCGCGGTCAGAATGGCGTTCAACGGCACTGTGCGCGGGTCCTGGGGTGCTGGCTCATCGTCAAACAGCGGGTCTTCGGCCCCTAGTGAGGGAGAACCCGCCCGGAACCGGGTAGCGCCGCGCGTGTGCTGGCGAAACTCGAACAGGTGGTAGCTTTCCCAGTCAAACAAAATCTGGAGCGCGAAATGCAGTTCCCAGAACGTGAGCGTATCGGGCACCGTCAGGCGCCGCCATACCGGCGGGCTGGTGTAACGTAGGGTGGCCTTAAGCGTGAGTAGGTTCGCCATACTGGAATATGTTTTGGTGGAAGAACTAGTGAACCTGATGGATGCCCGGCGTGCTGGCCCGCCGCCCCCACGCGCCGGCCAGAGCCGCTAGGCCGCCCACCAGACCGGCCAGCAGACCACTAACCAGCACCAGCAGCCAGGAGTTACCGCCCAATGGCAGCAGCGTAGCCACGCGGCTGGCCAGCAAGCCCGCGCCATTGAGGTTGAGCCAGGCAGCAGGCAGCCACCAGCCGAGCGCCACGCCCAGCAGCCCGGCCCCGAAAGCGGCCCGGGCTGAACCGCCCCGCCAAGCCGCCAGCCCCAGGCACAGCGGCCCCACCACCCACCACGGCAGTAGCAATTGAGCTAGGCTGGCCAGCACGAAAATCAGCAGGAAGAGGATAAAAAACGATTTCATAGGAATTGGGCTGGCCTACTTCTCCAGCCGCCAGGCGGCTTGCAGGCGGGGGTGGTTTTCGTCGGCGGCCTGCAGAAACACCAGCTCGTCGAGGCGGCCGGTGCGCCAGCTTTCCAGCATGTCGTCGTAGTACACGGAGGCCGGATTGCCGCTCTGGCCGCCGGGGAAGATGCCGTAGGCCCGCACCGGCGTGGCCAGGTCCACGACCATGCGCCAGGAGGGGCCGTTGCGCGCGCCGGTAGCATTCACGCTGCCGGGGCTGCCGCCGCACCACACGTCGGCGTGGCCGAAGCCGGGTAGCTGGGCCAGGTGGTTGATGTCGGTGCTTTTCTGGTTGGCCCAGGCCCATTTCGGCCCCATTGGCCCGAATTTGCGGGTCAGCGAGTCCATGGCAAACTTCCATGATGCTGCCAGCAGGTCGGGGGCGGTTTCTTTTTGCGTAGTGCGCCGGTCGTCGAGCCAAGGGCTGCCGGGCTCCGCGAGCAGCAGTTGGTTGGTTCGGTCGCGGGCCGGAAAGCGCATTTTCGAACCGATGGCGGATTTACCGAAATCGTCTTCCCAGAGCCGCTGCACCAACTCTTGGTACCACAGTTCGAAAAGAGTGGCCCCCACGGATTCTGCGGAATAATGATACTTCCAACGGGCCAGCAAGCGGCGGGCCGCGGCCCCGGGAGCCGCCGTTGCGCCACTGGCTTCGGTAACGGGCAGGTTCGTCAGCATCCAGGGCAGCATCCGTTGCGCGTTCAGCCCCAAATCATCGTTCTGCAACACCCGTAGCGTGTCGGCGGTGGCTTGGCGCATGTGGGCCAGCTGCCCGTTGATGCGGTGGGCCCGGTCCCAGGGGGCGTAATCCCAGCCCAGGTAATACGGGTAGCCCGGCCCGGCCGAGTGCTGGTTGGCCGACGACACGTAGCCGCGGGCCGGGTTGAGCACCCGCGGCGTCTGGCTCATCGGTATCCAGCCTTGCCAGTCCTGGCGCGGATCCGAGCCGTCGAGGATGAACTTGCCCTGCCCGGCGTATTTGAGCGGGAAGCGGCCGTTGGGCCGAATAGCCACGTCGCCGGTGCGGCTGGCGAAAATGAAGTTCTGGGCCGGCGAGGCGTAGGTGCGCAGGGCCCGGTCGTAGTCGGCATAGTTACGGGCGCGGTTGAGCTTCACGAAGGCCAGCACCTCGTTGGCCCCGGTGGCCTCGTGGGCTGTCCAGCGCAGGGCGTGGCGCACGGGCGTCTGCTGGTTGAAGACCGTTTCATTCTGGTCGTACACCACCGGGCCGTGGTGGGTGTAAAGCACGGTATCGAGGCGGTCGGGGAGGCCGCGCACGGCAATGCGCTCCACCATTCGGCGCACTGGTTTCCAGCGCCCGGCGTGCCAGTATTCGCGCCGGCTGGCATCTTTGAACTTCAGCTGATACCAGTCGAGCACGTCGCCGCCCACGTTGGTTACGCCCCAGGCCACATCGGCATTGAAGCCGATGATAACGGCCGGCGCGCCCGGAATGGTCACGCCGTACACGTTCTGGGTTGGCCCATGCAGCTGCACCTGGTACCAGATGCTGGGTAGATTGAGCTGCAGATGCGGGTCGTTGGCCAGCAGCGGCTTGCCCGAAGCGGTGCGTGAGCCGGCCACCGCAAAGTTGTTGGAACCCAGTTCGGCATCGGGCTCGCGGCTGGGCACCAGGCCCGACACGGCGGCAGCAAACGGCAGGGGCGGCGCTGGTGGCAGCGGAAGCGGCTGGAAATCGAGCGGCGCGCCGTCGGGCACCACTGGGTCGGCGCGGAACGGAAAGTCGGGAAACAGGTCGCGCGTGACTTCAGGGCCGTATTTGCTCAGAATGTTGCTCAGGCGCAAATCGTCGGAGCGGCCGCTCAGGTCCCAGGCCATCAGCTTAAGCAGTAGCGCCGATTTAAGGGGCGTCCAGGGTTCAGGCGCGTAGTCGAGCATTTTGTACTCGAATGGATACTCCTTGGGGCTTAGCTGGCCGATGTAGGCATTCACGCCCGCCGCATACGACTCCAGTACCAGCCGCGTCGTGTCGTTTTTCAGCATTTCGCGCAGCGAGTTTTCGGCCCCAAACGGCAGGCCCATGCGGCGCTGAAACCGGTCGTACTCCAAAGCCCGCTCGCCTACCACTTCCGAAATCCGGCCGGCCGCCACGCGGGTCATAAATTCCATCTGCCAGAGCCGGTCGCGGGCCGTGAGGTAGCCCTGGGCATAATACAGGTCGTGGTCGTTTTCGGCGAAGATGTGGGGCACGCGCCGGTCATCAAACCGCACGCGCACCGTTTGGTGCAGGGCGGGCAGGCGCAGGGTTTGCTGGTCGGGGAAGTCGGCGGCCGTTTCGCCGTTCTGCCAGAAGCCGCCGTAGGGGCTCAGCAGCCGGGCCACGGGGGGCACGTCGCCCTGTTTGGTATTCAGCACCCAGGCCAACACAACGGCCGAGAGTAGGGCCAGCACAGGTTTCAGCCAACGCAGCATACGCAATCCGGTTTTTAGGGAGCCGGAAGGTAGCAAATGCCGGGCGTTGTTGCGGTTGAGAGAACAGGCTGCCCTGATGAACCACAATCCTAGCGGGGCTATATGTGGGTAACAAACCAATCAACAACCATAAGGCCCCGGCAGAGTGATACCGACCGTTAAACGATTGGTGTCACCCCGCCAGGGCTTTGGTAGGCCAGGCGGAACAGATGCGTGAAGAAGCAGGCCGCTTCAGCCTGCTCCGTCGTTAGTTTTTGGGTAGGTAAATGCGGAAGCCCAGGTTAAGGCCCAGCGAGCCGCCGCCAAAGGCGTCTCTGTCGCCGCTGTTGAGTTGATAGGCGACCAGGCCCTCCAGGCCCACAGCCGGGGTGATGAAGTAAGAGTAGCCCAAACCGGCTTTGCCCAGGAAGTTTACGTAAGTATCAGAATCATCTCTTCCGCTAAGGCCGCCTTTAAAGCGGGTGCTGTTGAGTACTCCCCCCGCGCTCAACTCGCCAAATACCCGGTGTTTGCTCTCCGAAGGCACATAGTAGCGCAGCCAGGGTAGCAGCCCCAGGCTCAACCCACGGTTGCTAGTGCCATCGGCAACGTCGAGCTTAAGGCGGGAGTAGCTGAACGGCAGGGCAGCTCCCACGGCCAGGTTATCGGCCACGAACACCCCCACTGATGGAATCAGGGTTCCGGAGAAGCGTTTTGTATAGCTGTTTTTCTCAAACGTGAAGTCGCCACCGCTCAAACCGAGTACGCGGGTGCCCTGGGTGGTTTGGGCTTGGGCGGCATTGCCTGCCAGGAGGCCCCCCGCCAGAAGTGGGAGGAAAAGAAATTTACGCATTGGTACTATATAATAGAAGATGAATGGATGCGCGAATAACGGCACTACAAACCATAAATTGCCCTGCTCAGGCGCTTCAAAGCCCGTTGCGCCACTTTCCTGGGGTAGGAGAGTGGCGCAACGGGCTTTCGTAGGCGGTACCAGTCGTGGGCTGCGGCTGCTATAGGTTTTCGGTTTGGCGTACCAGGCCGGCCACGCCGGCGCGGGCCAGGCGCAGGCGCAGGGCGTTGGCCTCGGCGGCGGTGGCAAAGCGGCCCACAACTACCCGGTTAAGCGTTTTGCCCTGGGCCGAAGTGCCAGTGATGGTGGTAATATACATGGCCGGCTCCAGGCCCTGAATCTTGTCCATCACGGCGCGGGCATTGCGCACGTCGCCGAAAGTACCGGCCTGCACCACAAAAGAAGCGGTTGGCTCGGCCTTCAGGGCCAGGTCGGCGGCTTCGGTGGTGCCGGCAGCAATGTTGGTGTGCAATACCGCCGTTTCAATGGGGTCAGCGGCCAGGGCCTGCAGGTCGTCGGGGGCGTTGGTGGGGCCCAGGGGCGTAGTTTCGGGCACCACTTCGGCCACTACCGATACGGCGCCCTGCGTGATGATGCCCAGCGGCCGGGCGGCCACTTCGGCCAGATCGAGGATGCGCTGGTGGCGGAACGGGCCGCGGTCGGACACGCGCACTACCACTGCCTCGCCGGTTTTGGGGTTCGATACGCGCAGGCGGGTGCCAAAAGGCAGCGTTTTGTGGGCGCAGGTGTACTTGTTGCGGTCGAACCGCTCGCCGCTGCTGGTGCGGCGGCCCTGGAACTCGCGGCCGTACCAGGAGGCCCGGCCCCGCAGAATAGTGCTCTTTTTGGCGGTAGTGGCGGCTTTTTCGTCGTCCGTGGGGCGGGCGGTGCGGGCGGTGGCCGGTTGCAGCGTCAGCAGGGCCATCAGGCCAACTAGCAGCAAGCTTGATACATACCGTCGGTAGAGCACTTTCATCCGGGAACCAGTTGGTGAGTGCGACAAATCTAGAAGCGTCTGCCAAAGCACCACTAACAGGTCAAACCGTGTTCGTACACATTTGCATTAGAAATTGATCTTTTTTTATAAACGTTGTATTTAATTAATTTAAAATGCAGCCATCAAATGAGCGTTTGTGTTTAGTTGATACGCATTTTGTACTCTTTTCAGACGGTACAACAGTCTCTCGAGAAATGCGACTATCTGCTGGTGAAAAAATTCGGGCTTCCGATAGCTGAAGTAGTCGGCAGGGTGGTTGCAAATGTCCGGTAATTGTAGTAGGAGGAAGTAAGGAACAGCCGGTTGTTTAGGAGGGTGTGTCATGCTGAGCATGTGGCGCACCCTGGTTCTATGCGCCACATGCTCAGCATGACACACCCTCCCAAACAACCGGCGATTAGCAATCGCCAACTCTCGACTGCTTACCTTCGGGAATGGATTTTGGCCGCCTTTCCGACCTGCGCTACGTTGATTTCCGGCTGCCCGCCGACCACCCCGAAACGGCCGCCGTACTGGCCCGGGCGCTGCCCACGCAGCCGGCCCCGCCGGCCGTGTACGTGGGCTGCCCTATCTGGACCAATAAGGCCTGGTTGGGCTCCTATTTTCCACAGGGCATTAAAGATGCCGACTACCTGCACCACTACGCCCGGCAGTTCAACAGCATCGAGCTCAACACCACCCACTACCGCATCCCCGACGCGCCCACCGTGCGCAAGTGGCGCGAAGCGGTACCCGAGTCGTTCCGGTTCTGCCCCAAAATCCCGCAAGTAATCAGCCACGACCGGGCGCTGTACAATGCCGATGACCTGACAACGAGCTTCTGCCGCGCCATTGAGGGGCTGGGGCCCACGCTGGGCCACGCGTTTCTGCAGTTGCCTCCTACCTTTGGGCCCGAGCACCTGCGGCGGCTGGAGCGCTACCTGCTCGATTTTCCGGCCTTCGTGCCGCTGGCTGTGGAGCTGCGCCACCCTGGTTGGTTTTCCGATGCCGGCCTGCTGGCTACCGTAACGGCCATGCTCGAAGCCCTGGGCAAGCCTTTGGTCATCAGCGACGTGGCCGGCCGCCGCGACGCGCTGCACCAGCGCCTAACCACGCCCACGGCCTTCGTGCGCCTCAACGGCCACGGCCTCATCGATTCCGACTTCCGCCGCGCCGACGACTGGGCCGCCCGCGTGGCTGGCTGGCTCGAAGCGGGCCTGCATACGGCTTACCTGTTCATCCACCAGAAAGATATTTTGCACTCCCCGTTGTGGGCCGAGCACTTCCTACGTCGCCTGCACGAGCTGACCGGTATGGCCGTACAACCGCCCCGGGTAATTCCGCAGCCGGTGCAGGGTAGCCTGTTTTAGGAGAGGAATAATCAGCAGGCGCTCCGGGGCAATGGCTACTTATGAATCAGACTGATTTTAACGCCTAACTCCAGGCCTATTCCCAGTGCCCGGCTTTGGGTAGGTGCTGAAGCGGGATTGTAGCGGTAGGTACGCGAGTTGGCCACTCCGGCGCCGATATAGGCATCGAGGAGGCCCCGTCTGCCCAGTTGGCGCTGTATGCCCCAGCGCCCCGTCAGGGTGCTGTAATCGTATTCAAAAGAGCGTCGGTTGAAATTGTAGGGCAGGTCGCGGCGGAAGTAGTTGTTGAGCTGCAGGGCTACGTAAGGCCCCTCGTACGGGCCTGTCCGGCGGCCTTTGGCGCGCCGCTTCTCCTGGTGATAATAGTGGCGGATACCGGCATCAAGGCCCAGCTGCTCCAGCTTCAGCCCCTCCCGGTTCGTTGAAAAGCCGATGCGCCGTTCGCCGATATTCCAGAGGCTGGAGCCGTTGAGCGTAGCCGTCCACCCGGGAGCCAGCTGCTGCTCAATACCCAGCACCAAAGGCAGCGACAAACCCCGGAAGCTTCCGTAGCCCGAACCATCGAACAGGCCCGTTCCAAGTTTGAGGAGTGGCCCGGTCCGGGTGGGGGCGTCGGTGGTTAGGGGGGTAGGAGTCCCCGGTGCCGCAGGGTCTGGGGCCGCGGGGGCCTGCTGGGCGAAGGCGGCCGGGCGGGCCAGCAGCAGGGCGGCCGCGGTCAGGCCGGCGGCAGTCAGCAAAGAAATACGCATAACAGATAATGGGGAGAAGGAAGAATTTGATAGCAGGAGTTCGGGCAGATAGTACGAGGTTGCATCGAGCAGCTAATTGCGCGGCATAACCGGCGTAACCATTAGGAATTAACCCAATGAAATATCTCGATTTGACAGCCCGCCGGCCCACTTATTCCCGTATGTATTCCGGTATGAAGTTTTCCGCTCTATTCCTTCTACCATTCTTGGCGTTGCCGCTGCAGGTAGCAGCCCAAACGGTAGCACCCGGTACTCCGGCTTCTGCCACCCATTGCCTGCTCGTGCCGCTCGATCCCGCGCTACGGGCCATCCGCGCCGTCCGCATCGTGGAGGCCGTGGTGGTAGGCAGCGAGGGCCTGCAGGCTGCCAACGGCCGCCTCTACACCCGCCACCAGCTACGGGTATTTCGCCAGCTGAAGGGAGCCCCTGATTCGGTACTGACCGTGTTTACCGAGGGCGGTACGCTGGGCCTGCGCCGTGAAGTACTCACCAACACGCTGCAGCTGGTGCCCGGCGAGCAGGGAATCTTCTTTCTGGAGCCGGCCACTGTGCCCGGGCAGGTGGGCTGGCAGGTGTTCGGCAGCCAGCAGGGCTTTATCCGTTACCATTTGGCTGACCTGACGGCCGCCGAGCCGTTCCGCCGATACGCCAGCCCTGCTGCGGCCGTGGCTACGGTGACGGCCGCGCCGCGCGAGGTGCAGCCCAATCTGGCCCTGGCGGCAGCCCGCTTGCAGCACAGCCAGTTGGTTGCTGCCCGGCCGCAGGCGGCGGTTATCAGTGGGGTGTCGCCGCTGCGCCTGTCGGCCGGTACGGGCGCGGTGCTTACCATTACGGGCAGCGGTTTCGGCCCCGGCCGGGGCACCGGCATCGTGGAGTTTCGCAATGCCGACGATGGCGGCGGCACTTTCACCAGAGTAAACGACGACGATTATGTGAGCTGGACCGATACCCGGATTCAGGTGCGGGTGCCGGCCCTGAGTGCTACCGGCAACCCGGCCGGTACCGGTCCGGTGCGCGTAACGCCCGCCGGAACGGGCCAGCTGGCGGTGCTGAGCCTGCAAACAGTGCTCATCGAGTTTGCCGCTACTAACGTGCGCGATACCAACACGGGCCAGCGCGCCGTGCCCGCCCACCGCGACCAGAATGGGGCCGGGGGCCTCACGTTTCGCTTCGAACCAAGCTTTGTTGCCAACGCGGCGGCCGCGGCGGCCTGGCAGCGGGCGCTTGCCAGCTGGCGCTGCCAAACCGGTATCAACTGGGAGCTGGGCCCGCCGCGTACCAGCACGGGGGTAGCTGCCGACGGCGAAAACACGGTGGGCTTTGATACCGGTAGCCAGCTACCGGCCGGCGTGCTGGGCCGCACCACCAGCTACTACGAGGGCTGCTACCGCCCCGATGGCACGGTGGCGTTCTTCGTGAAGGAAATTGATACGCAGTACGATGACGCGGCCGCCTGGCAGTTCGGGCCGGCCAACCCGGCTGGCACCCAGCTCGACTTCGAGTCGGTGGCGGTGCATGAGCTTGGCCATGCCCAACAGCTTTCCCACCTGATTATGCCCAGCGCCGTGATGCACTTTGCCATTGCCCGCGGGCAGCGCAGCCGCACCCTGGCCCCGGCCAGCGACATAGCCGGGGGGCGCTACGTGCTGCGCGCCCGCAGCTTCCGGCCCGATGTGTGCGGCCCCGCCGCCATGCTGCCTGCCCCGCTGGCCAGCCAGCAGGCCACGCCCGGCCCCGCCGGCGTTGAGGTGGAATGGGCCACCCGCGCCGAGTGCTACCTGAGCGGCTTTGTGCTGGAGCGCGCGCCGCTTGACACGACGGCCGGCTGGCAGCCCGTAGCGGAAGTAGCCGCCGGAGCCGGCCCGTACCGCGCCCTCGACCCGCAGCCGCTGCCCGGCCTGAGCTACTACCGCCTGCGGCTGAAGCGGCCCGATGGCTCGCTCGATGCGGCCCGGCCGCTGCTGGCAAGCCGCAACGCCACCGCGCAAACCGGCCTGACAGCCTTTCCCAACCCCTTCGACCAAAACGGGCCGGCGCTGCGCCTGCAGTACGGGGCCGGAGCCGCTGCCGGCTCCCTCACGCTGCGCTTCTATGATGCCGTGGGCCGCTATTATGACGGCCGTCGCCTCGATTACGAGCCTGGCCTCAGCCTGCTGAGCACCACGCTCCCCGACCTGCGCCCCGGCCTGTACCTGCTCCGCTGGACCGACTCGAACGGCCCCGCCGGCACCACGCGCCTACTGGTGCGCTGAGGTATATAGCGCAAATCTTGAGTCGCGTCTCTACACACCGTGCAGTGATTTGAAAAATACGCTAGGTGGGAGTTAATGCCAGAATGGTCAGGTTTCACCCCAGCCCAAAGAACCGAAAGGCACAGCGCCCCTGATGCCACAATGGGGTCAGGGGCGCTGTGCTTTTCGGTTCTTTGTTTCGAAAAATCTGGTTGACCTGTTGCGTGTAAGCGCTGGCTAATGCCGGCGCTTACCGCTCCAGCAGCATGGCCCCGTAGGAGTAGCCGCCCCCAAAAACCGTAACCACCACCTGGTTGCCAGGCTGCAAATCGGGCCAGGTGCTGCCCAGGGCAATGGCCGCGCCCGCGCAGCCGGTATTGCCCAGATCCTGGATATTCGACACGGCGCGCTCGTCGGGCAGGCCCAGCTGCTGCAGCACATTTTTGGTGATGCGCAGGTTGGCCTGGTGCGGAATCAGGTAGGTTAGCTCTTCCACCGGCACGTTGTTGCGGGCCAAAATTTCCTGGGTTACCCGCGTCATGTAGGTGCAGGCGTGGATGAATACGTCTTTGCCGTAGGGCATCACAATGCCCTTTTCCACGGGCTTGAGCGTCACCGACTCGTCGGCTTTGCCGATGTTGCCGGCCCCGCCGGTACGGATGTCGCGCACCCGCAGGTCGGCGGGGGCAAGGCGGTCCAGCGAAACCAGCAGCGCCGCTGCGCCGTCGCCCCACAGGTGGCCGGCTACGGTGTCGTCCTCGTTGTTGTAGGCCGTGTTATGCTCACTCACGATAACCAGCGCCCGGCGGGCCTTACCCATGGCAAAGTAGCCCTCCACAATTTCCAGTGCATTCAGCAACGACGAGCAGGCCGACGAAATGCTCACCACCGGAATATCCGACACGTTGATTTCGCGCTGCACGGCGTGGGCCACGGTGTAAATCGTGTCGTGGGGCGTGTAGGTGCCGGCCACAATCAGGTCTACATCGGTGGCCGCGAAATCGGGGGTCTGGGCCAGCACCCGGCGAGTGGCCTCGACGGCCATGGTGTTGGTGTTTTCGCCGGGAGCCGCTTTCCGGCGCGTCCGGATACCGGTGCGCTCGGTTATCCACTCGCTCGAAAGACCGTTGAGGCGAGTGAAATGGGCATTGTCGATGATTTCGGCGGGCAGGTAGGACGCGACCTGATGAATATACACGGGTGAGTGGAGCGGTAGAGGCGGGCGAAAAATAAAGGCCGCAAGTTACGTGGTTTGTACAGAGCGCGACGTTATTGCGCCCTACCGACGTACTTTGTACCTCCTTGGTTGCCTCAACGCGCAGCCCAGCGTCGGGTTCAACTACCCCTTTATAAGATTATGACCTTTCCGTTTTCTGCCTGCCCGGCCGCGCCCCGCGCCGGCCTGCTGGCTGGCCTGCTGCTATCAACGGCCGCCGCTTTTTTGGCCCCATCGGCCGCCCACGCCCAGAAATACATTACCGCCGCCGGCCTGCGCATAGGCGGGGGCCAGTACGGCCTCACATTGCAGCAGAAATTTGCGCCCAAAGCCACCATTGAGGGCCTGGCTTTGGCCAGCTCGCGCGAAATAAGCGCCACGCTGCTGGCTGAGCGCCACTTCGGTATCCTGGGGCCCAGCCTTAATTACTACCTCGGCGCGGGCGGCCACCTCGGCCACCACAAAGACGACGGCACATTTGGCGGCTTCGATGTCATTATCGGGGCCGAATATAAAATAGCCTTCGTGCCACTCGTAGTCAGCGTTGATTTCAAGCCCACCGTCGAAATCAATTCCGCCGACTGGGCCCGCTTTCCCACTGCCTTCTCGGTGCGCTACATTATCATCAAGGAGAAAACCAGCTTCCTGGGCGGCATTTTTGATGGTAAAGACCAGAAGAAATCCAAGTCGAAGAAGAAGGATAAAGGCAAAGGCGGCGGGTTGTTCGGTCTTTGAGAAGGTCGCGTATCAGCACGACGTAGGGGCGGGGCTTGCCCCCGCCCGCCGTTAAACGATTCGGCAACGGGCCGTTGTACGAACCCAACGGCGGGCGGGGATAAGCCCCGCCCCTACGCAATATCTACAGCTTACGTACCCGGCCACTGCCAGCAACCGAACTGTTCACGCGAGGGTTGCCGCGCACGTACACGCTGCCCGAACCGGCAATGCGGGCGTCGAGCGTTTCGGTGGCCTGCACGCGGCAGCTGCCCGAGCCGGCAATGCGGGCATCACAGCTTTTGGTAGCCAGCTGCTCGGCCTGCACGCCGCCTGATCCGCTGATGCTGATTTGCTGACTCGTGGCCGTACCACCGCCAATCTTAAGGTTGCCCGAACCCGACACTGCCGAGCTAATCGTTTCCGCCGATACGCCGGCCAGCTCCAGGCTACCCGAGCCCGACACGGCCAGCCGCAGCTTGCTGGCCCGGATGGGCTCGGCGGCCCGCAAGCTGCCCGAGCCGCCCACGCTCAGTGCCGTAACGGTGGGCGCAGTTACGTAGATCGTGACTTTGCTCTTGAAATTGTAGGAGCTGAACAACCCGCTTTCACGCTTGGTATTGATGCGCAGCTTCCCGTCTTCGACTACGGTTTCCAGGCGCGCCAAATCGTCGGCATCACCCTGTACCTCCACTTTCTGAGGGCTGCCCTGGCGGAAAACAACCTGCATGGAGCCGCCCAGGCTCACGGCCGTGAAGGGCGCTACGGTGCGGGTTTCGCGGGTGTCGGCGGCGAAGGAATGGAAGGCGGTTAGTAGCAACGCGAGCAGCAAACCGGGCAGCAGGAAGCGGAGGTTTTTCATGGGGTAGAGGCTTGAAAGGTGAGACGTACCGGGGTAGATGCAGCGCTGGTGTGCGCCGTTGCCCGGACCCAAAAAAATAGGCGGGCCGGGCAACGGTATCGTCAGCCTACCAGATTTTCACCCGGGCCGAATCGGGCCGGTAGAGCTTGTCGCCGGGTTTTACATGGAAGGCTTCGTAGAAGGCGGGCACGTCGGCGAAGGGGCCGTTGATGCGGTACTGAGCCGGCGAATGCACGTCGGTGAGCAGGGCCTGGGCCAGCCGCTCGGGGCGCTGGTGGGTTTGCCAGCCCAGCGCGTAGCCCAGAAAGTAGCGCTGCACCGGCGTTAGGCCCCCAATTTTCTCGCCCTTTTTGTACTGTTCGGTTTTTTTGAACGCATCGAGCCCGATGACGATGCCGCCCAAATCGGCAATGTTCTCGCCGGCCGTAGCCTTACCGTTGATGCGCAGCGAATCGAGCACCTGATAGCTGTTGAACTGGCGCACAATGCCGCGCACGCGCGCATCGAAGGCCTGGCGGTCGGCCTTGGTCCACCAGCTGCGCAGGTTGCCCTTCTCATCGAACTGGCTGCCCTCGTCGTCGAAGCCGTGGGTAAGCTCGTGACCGATGGTGCTGGCCCCCGCGTAGCCATAGATGATGGCGTCGTCGGCCTCGGCATCCACCAGACCCGGAATGGAGAAGATAGCGGCCGGCAACACAATTTCGTTGTTGCTCGGGCTGTAGTAGGCATTGTAGGTCTGGGGCGTCATGCCCCACTCGGTGCGGTCGACGGGCTGGCCGAGCTTGCGGGCCTCGTAGCGGTAGCGCCACTGGTTGGCCCGCATCACGTTGGCGGCGTACGAGTCGCGCTTGATTTCCAGCGACGAGTAGTCCTTCCACTTATCGGGGTAGCCCACTTTACGGCTGATTTTGGCCAGCTTCACCAGTGCCTTCTGCTTGGTCGAGTCGCCCATCCAGTCCAGCGCCCCGATGTGCTCGCGGAACGAGGCCGTTATGTTCTCGGTGAGCTGCTCGTAGCGCTTCTTGGTTTCGGGGGTGAAATATTCTTTCACAAACTGCTGGCCCAGCACCTCGCCCAGAGCGGCTTCTTCGGCGTCGAGTACCCGCTTCCAGCGCGGGCGCTGCTCGGTGGCGCCTTGCAGCACGGTGCCATAAAAACGGAAGTTTTCCTGGTCGAAGTTCTGGCCCAGGTAGGCGGCGTAGGCGTGCACCAGCTGCCACTGCAGGTAGGCCTGCCAGTCGGCGAGCGGGGCGGTGCGTAGCAGGCGGCTGGCTTCCTGGTAGAACTCGGGCTGGCCCACAATCACGGTGTCGACCTTGGCAAACGACATTTCGGCCAGCCAGGGCTTCCAGTTGAGGCCGGGCGTGAGAGCGTCGAGCTGGGCCAGACTCATCTTGTTGTAGTTGGCGTAGGGGTCGCGCAGGGCTTCGAGCTTGCGCGAGGCCCCGGCCAGCCGGGTCTCCAGCGCCAGTACGCGCTTGGTGCTGGCCTGGGCCGTGGCCGCATCCTGGCCCAACAGCCCGAACATGGTGCCCAGGTGCTTCTCGTACTCCTTCCGGATGTTGGCCGTGCGGGCATCCTTGTTGAAGTAGTAGTCGCGGTTGGGCAGCCCCAGGCCCGCCTGCCAGAGGTAGAGGGCCATTTTGTCGCTGTTCTTGGCGTCCTGCTGCACGTAGCCGCCTAGCAGCGCGTTCACGCCCAGCTGTTGCAGGCGCGCAATGGCGGCCTGCACGCCCGTTACGGTACTGATGTTCCGGATGCGCGTCAGCTCGGCCTGCAGCGGGGCCAGGCCCTGCTTATTCACAGTGGCACTGTCCATGCCCGTGGCCCAGAAGTCGCCGATTTTCTGCTCCGTCGAGCCGGGGGCGGCGGTGGCTTTGGCGGCATCCTCGTTGAGCTTGCGCAGGCGGCCGTAGATTTCGTTCTGTACTTCCTTGCCGATGCCCCAGTTGCTTTCGGAGGCCGGAATCGGGTGCTGCCTGAACCAGGTGCCGTTGGCGTAGTTGTAGAAGTCGTCGCCGGGCCGCACAGTGGTATCGAGGTTGGCGCTGAGCAGATCGGGCTTGGCGGCGCCGGCTTTATCGTTGGGGCCGCAGGCGGCTACGGCCAGCCCCAGTAGCGGGGCCAGCAACAGGCCCGGACGCAGAAATTGCTTCATGTTTTTCCGTTGTTTGTTTTCTGTAGCTCGTTATTTTTTCAGTGGAAAGGTAGCAGTAACGGCTGGCTAATCAACCCCTTTCAAAAGTCAAATAACAAAAACCAAACAACGAAAAGTGAATCATCTGCTCCTGCTCAACTTCGGCCTGGCCGCCTACCTCACCGGCCTCATCTGGACGGTGCAGCTCGTGCATTACCCCGGGTTCGCCCGCGTGGAGCCCGCGCAGTTCGCGCAGTTCCACCGCGAGCATTCTACCCGCATGAGTTGGGTAGTGATGGGGCCAATGCTGCTGGAGCTGGGCGCGGCCGGCTGGCTGGCCTGGCAGGGCATGGGCCTGAGCCCGGCGGCCCGCTGGGGCCAGCTGGCACTGGTGCTGGTAGCCTGGGGCAGCACGTTTCTGCTTAGCGTGCCCTTCCACAACCGCCTGGCCCGCGACGGCTACAGCTACATTGCCATCGACGGCCTAGTACGCACCAACTGGGCCCGTACCCTCGTCTGGACTGCCCGCTTGGTGCTGCTGGGGTATCTGATGTGGTGAGCGGCAAACCGCCGCTTAGGATGACAGTATCTTTACCTTCACGTTCCCCACAATTTAGCCCCATGCTTCCTGCCGCCGCTCACTTCCTGCCCGAACTGCAGTTCCAGACCAGCCGCAGCAGCGGGCCGGGCGGGCAGAACGTGAACAAGGTGGAAAGCCGCGTTGAGCTGCGTTTCCGCATCGCCGACTCGCAGCTGCTCAGCGAAGAGCAGAAGCAGACGCTGCTCGAAAAGCTGGCCTCGCGCCTCACCCAGGAAGGCGAGCTGTTGGTAACGGCCCAGGAAGACCGCAGCCAGCTGCGCAACCGCGAAACCGCGCTGCTCAAGTTTCATCAGCTGCTGGTTAAAACCCTGCACCGCCCCAAAACCCGCCGCCCCACCAAACCCGGCAAAGGTGCCGTGCGAAAACGCCTGGAATCCAAGAAAAAACACGGCGACAAAAAGACCAACCGCGGCCGGGTGGATTTCTAACTTGTAGTCATAATTTCCGATGAGCCAGGACAGCAA
Source organism: Hymenobacter lapidiphilus (assembly GCF_013377885.1). GTDB lineage: Bacteria > Bacteroidota > Bacteroidia > Cytophagales > Hymenobacteraceae > Hymenobacter > Hymenobacter lapidiphilus. Next base: position 75,594 of record NZ_JABKAU010000009.1, on the reverse strand, counting down.
AGACAGAGGCGCGGTATCAGAACTGGTGGCGGTAATAAAAGCAGCAGTAATTATAATACTTGTCGGCTTTTTGCTCCTCGCCCTGCTTTTTGTATTACCGAGCTTTTTTATTCTCTTGGCATATCTGCTTGGGCTACTGTTGCCAGCACTTTTATATAGGGAAATTCGCAAGCATCGTCTATGGGCTGCCGCCCCGCGTCAAACAGCTTTTCGTTGGTGGATTTGGAGTGCCTATGTTAGTATGGTGCTTATGCTTGCCGGCGTTATCCTAGCGCAGAAATATTTAGGCTGGGTAATTAATGAAAACGAATTACTTGCACAAGGATTCTGGCTGTGGTTGCCACCGATGCTCGTGGCCCTGTTGCCGGCTTGGCTCCGGTACCGCGTCGCTGTCAAATAAACGCTTTCAAGGAGAAACCCAATTGAGCTTTTCCTATCAACTAGAAAGCCCCCGGCTGCTGCCACAAGAGGCGCAACCGGGAGCTTTGGTTTACAGCGAAACGCGCAATTACACCCGCTGGAAGTGCGAGGCTTGGCGGAGCGTCCGCTCACTGCCCGAGTTGGGGTCGTTGTAGGTATAGTCGCCTACTTCTACCGACAGCTTTTTGCCAACGAGCTGCTTGGTGTCGAGGTCCTGGCCGGCTTTGGGTTCAATGCCGACCATTTCATAAAGGCCCATGATAACGGGGCGACCGGCGTCGGAGAGGTAGAAGCGCTGGAGCACGAAGCCTTCCTCGTTTTCCATGCGGGCGGCGAAGAACGGAATGCCCTGGTTTTCGCTTTTGCCTTCCTCGATTTCGGTGATTTCAACCGTGTGGCGGCCATCGGATAAGAACCCTTTTTCCTGGCCTTTTTCAACTGGAATTTTCATGACGATACTACTGAGTGAGATTCAGTATTGCTAACGAAAATAGCCGATATAAAGTTGGCTAAAATCTATAGTAGTATCGGACTTGGGTTGTTAGCTGGTAGCCGCTAGTTGATCCAGGTTGCGAAGTGGTTTGCTGGAACGCTGTAGGGGCTCGCCCCCGCCCGCCGCGCCGTACACACCGCTTCACCGACTTTGTTCGATGGCACGAATGGCGGGCGGGGGCAAGTCCCTACAGCGTTCCAATAAGTCGGGTTAACTAACCGCTTAAAAAAAACCTACAGCAGCGTGCCGCGCAGCACCATCGTGGCCACCGTGAAGTAGATGATCAGGCCCGTAACGTCGACTAGCGTGGCAACGAATGGGGCCGAGGAGGTGGCAGGGTCGAGGCCCAGGCGTTTGAGCAACATGGGTAGCATGGCCCCGGCCAGCGCCCCCCATAGCACAATACCCAGCAGCGAGAAGCCTACCGTTACGGCAATCAGCGACCAGTAGGGGCCGAAGTAGCCGGGGTCGATGTACTTGGCCCACAGTACGATGCGCAGCGAGCCTACCACGCCCAGAATCAAACCCAGCAGCAGCCCCGACAGCAGCTCGCGCCGCAGAATCATCCACCAGTCCGATACCGTAAATTCGCCCAGGCTCATGGCCCGGATGATGAGCGAAGTAGCCTGCGAGCCAGCGTTGCCACCGGCCGAAATGATGAGCGGGATAAACAGGCCCAGCACCGCGGCCCGCTGCAAATCGTCTTCGTAGTGGTGCATGGCCGAAGTAGTCAGCATCTCACCCAGCAACAGAATCACGAGCCAGCCGGCCCGCTTCTTCACCATGCTCCAAATCGACGTGGCCAGATATGGCTCATCCAGTGCTTCCGAGCCGCCCAGCTTCTGGATATCCTCGGTGTCCTCTTCCTCCCGGATATCGAGAATGTCGTCAATCGTGACGATGCCGAACAGGATACCTTCGCTGTTGATAACCGGCAGGGCCACCCGGTCGTTGCGCCGGAACTCGTCGATGGCCTCCTCCTGGTCCTGCATGGTGTTGAGCGACACGAAGCGCCGGTCAAGCAGCTCGCTCACCCGCACTTCGGGCCCGGCCAGCAGAAACTCCCGGATGCGGATGTCGTCGATGAGCTTGCCCCGCTCGTCGGTGACGTACAGCACGCTAAGCGTTTCCGACTGTCCGCCGTGGCGACGAATGTATTCGAGCACCTGTTGTACGGTCCAGTGCTCGCGGATGGCAATGTAGTCGGGCGTCATCAGCCGGCCCACCGAGTACTCGGGGTAGCCCAGCAGCTCCAGCGTAATCTTGCGCTCGGGCTCCGAAAGGGTCTGGATCAGCTCCCGCACCAAATCGTCGGGCAGAAACTCCAGCAGCGCCGTGCGGTCATCGGGCGACATCTCGTTGAGAATGTCGGCCATTTTATCCTGGCTGAGATTGGCCAGAAAGTGCTTCTGAATGTCGAGGTTGAGGTACTCGAACACCTCGGTGGCCAGTTGCAGTGGCAGCAGCCGGAAGATGATGAGCTGTTCACGTTCTTCCTCTTCCTCCAGCAGCTCCACTACCTCGGCGGGTTCGAAGTTCTTGAGCGCTTCCTTGAGTTTGAAAAACTCGCCTTCCTGAATCAGGGACGTAATGTGTTCGAGGGTCGGGTGCTGATTCATGGACTGATGGGGAAGAAGCAGTTTTTCGCTAGGCAGAAGCAATTGGTGACTGGGCCGAACCGGCGCGCAAAAGTACGGCTTTCCCAACCCAATCGGTTCGGCAAAGCGCAACTTTCTCCCGCCCGACCAATGGCTCCAGGGGCAGCCCAAGCCAAAGGAAGCGTCCGCCGTAAGAGGGGGTTAGCGCGTTATCATGCTCCGGTAAGTTCAGTAAGGCACAGAGAATCCAGGCTGTGGAGGGCGCTGTACGTGCGGGGTTTGTCCCTGCCCGTCGTTGGATTCGTACCACGGTCTGTTACCGAATCGTTTAACGGCGGGCAGGGATAAGCCCCGCCCCTACAGCGTGCCGACAGGTCAATACCGCAAGTTGCGCTAGCTAGTGTTTTTTGCAGATAACCGATACCCGCTAAACCAGGCAAACCAGTTTGTGCTACTGCATGCTGCCCTGCCATGCACTACTGCTGGCTTTGCCGAATACTTGGCGTAATAGCCGTCGGGCTTGCCGAAACCAATAGGGGGTGTACTTTTGAACTCGCTCCTGCCGCTCTGCCATGCCCCAACCGCCCGCCGCCCTTCCTCTCGGCACGCTCGTCGCCCTCGGCGGCGGCGACGACGATGCCATGCTGGCCCTGCTCGGCGAGCTGCTGCCCACGCCCGAAATGCCGGTCGAAATAGTAACGGCTGCCTCCTGGACCAACGCGGCCATGACCGGCGCGGCCTACGAGCGGTCGTTTCGGGAGTTGGGCTGCCCGGCTGCCCGCCACCTGCCCATTAGTGAGCACCAGCCCGCCGACGCGCCCGCCACGCTGCGCCGCTTGGCCCGGGCCGGCCTCGTGTTCTTCTCGGGCGGCGACCAGGAGCGGCTGCTGGAGCTATTGGCCGGCACCGAATTCGCCCGCCAGCTGCGCCAGCGCTTCCACGACGACGAAACCTTTATAGTGGCCGGCACCAGCGCCGGCGCGGCGGGCCTGCCCGAACAGATGATTATCGACGGCTACGGCTGGCGCTCCTTGCGCAAGGGCGGCATCAAAACCGGGCCGGGCCTCAACCTGCTGCCCCGCCTGTTCATCGACCAGCATTTTGCCGAGCGCGGCCGCTTTGGGCGGCTGGCCCACGCCCTGCTGGCTCACCCTGCCTGCATAGGCCTGGGCTTGTCGGAGGAAACCGGTGTCATCATCCGCGGGGGCCGCTATGCTACTGTGTTCGGCGATGGTGTGGCTACCGTGATGGATGCCCGCGCGCTACACAATACCAACGTGGGCCGCATAGGGCGGGGCGAGCCCGTAAGCGGCCAAGACCTGCGCCTGCATTTGCTGGTAGCCGGCCAGCAGCTGGATTTGATTTCCCACGAAATCGGGAATTTCGCCTAAACTTAAGTCTCAGGACGCGGGGGTGCTTTTGCGCCTCTTGCAAATTTGTTCGGCTTGCCTACTATAAGTTGGCTTTTTGCTTACATTTAGGAGCGCTAAGCCCCCAAATTCTCACCCTTTCATTATTCGTATGAAATTTAAGTCTCTACTTCTGACAGGAAGTGCGCTGCTTTTGGCTACCGCGGTTTCGGCAGGTGGCTACCAGGTAACCCTGGCCGGCATCAAAAACAACGGCATGGGCGGCGTCGGCGTCGGCTTGTCGCTCGATCAGGCGGCCATGTTCTACAACCCCGGTGCCCTGGCCATGGTCCGCGACCGGGGGGTGCAGCTTGGTGCCAACTTCACGTTTGCCCGCAACTCGTTTGTGGCCGAAGGCAGCAACCAGCAGCGCGAGCTGCGCAACAGCGTGGTTACGCCGGTCAGCCTGTTTGCCGGTTTCGGCCCGCAGGAGGGTAAGTTTCGGGCCGGTATTGCGGTGTACACGCCTTTCGGCAGCAAGCTGCAGTACGCCGAGGGCTGGGAGGGTCGGACTTCGCTGACCGACATCGACCTGAAGTCGATTTTCGTGCAGCCAACAGTTAGCTACGCCATCACCGACCAGCTGAGCGTGGGTGCCGGCCTGGTGGTACTGGCCTATGGTGCCGTAAACCTGCAGCGCGACATTCCGCTGCCCGATTCGTTCGGCCACATTGAGTTGGACGGCAAGGCCGAAACCAAGCTCGGCTTCAACGCCGGTATCTTCTTCAAGCCTTCAGAAAAGCTGAGCCTGGGTATCAACTACCGCTCGAAAATTGATGCGCAGGTAAAAGACGGTGACGTAACGTTTACCAACATTCCAACTACTTTCCAGTCGCGTTTCCCGGCGGGTACCAAGTTCGCGGCCACGCTGCCGCTGATTGCCACTACGAGCATTGGTATTGGTGTGATGCCTACCGAAAACCTGACTATCGGCTTCGATGCCAGCCTGGCTAACTGGAGCGCCTACCGGACGCTACGCTTCGATTTCACCCAGCCGGTGAACGGCGCCGATTTCAGCGAGTCGCGCCGCGAGTACCAGGATGCCCTCACGTTCCGTTTGGGTGCCCAGTATAAGCTCACCAGCGGCCTGGTAGTGCGCGCTGGCGGCTCGTACGACGAGAGTCCGGTGAAGGATGGCTTCGTAACGCCCGAAACGCCCGACAACGACCGTTTGGGTGGTACCATTGGTGCTTCTTACAACTTCGGCAAGCTCGGCATCGACCTTTCGGCCCAGTACATCGGCATCCAGAAGCGTACCCAGACCCAGCAGGATCTGCTGAATAACGGTACCACCGACCGGATTGCTGGCACCTACAAGACCAATATCGTGATTCCCGGCATCGGCCTGAATTACACCTTCTAGTTCTAACCGCGACTCACTCCTGATTCCATGAATACTACTTTGTTTCGCAAATCTGCGCCGATGCTGGCCCTGCTGGGCTTGGCCTTGGGCGCCTGCCAGCCCGACCTGGAAAAGGATTTCGAGCCCAGCAACGGCTCGGCCGATTTCACGACGTACGTTGCCGTAGGTAACTCGCTCACCGCTGGCTTCTCCGACAATGGTCTTTATTTGGAAGGCCAGCAGAAATCTTTCCCTGCCATCCTGGCGCAGCAGTTTGCTACGGTGGGCGGCGGCGAATTCCGGCAGCCCCTGTTCACCGAGACGCAGGCCAACGGTAGCGGCTTCCTTAAAATTACCGACTTCGTTAATGGCGCGCCAGTTATTGGGCGCGAAACGACGAACCTAGCCACCATTCCCAATACGCCCCTGTTCACCCGCTCGGCCGAAACCAACAACCAGAACTTAGGGGTACCCGGCATTCGGGTGGCCGATGTAACGACCGTGGGCTATGGCCGGATTACGCCTCAGAGCAACGCCGGCAACTTTAATCCTTACTTCGAGCGTTTGCTTTCGGGTTCCGATACCAAAACCTATCTGCAATACGTGCAGGAGCGCGTAGGGACCGTGAAGCCGACCTTCTTTACTAACTGGCTGGGCAACAACGATGTTTTGGGTTTCGCTAGCTCAGGTGGTACGGCTGCGCCGCTCACGCCGGTAGCGGAATTTACCGACAAGTACAACCAAGTGGTTGACGCCCTGACCACTGGTGGGGCAAAAGGCATCGTGATTACGGTTCCGAACGTAACCAATGTACCGCTGTTCACGACTGTACCAACGGCCACCGTCATTGCTCAAATTCAGGGTACGCCCATTCCGGCGGCTCTCGTGCCAGTAATCGCGGCCCAGTTGGGACTCCCCGCCGGCTCGCCGCTGCCTGCCGGTACCCGCTTAGGTCTATACGTCCGCACCAGCGCTACCGGAACCGGAGCCGTACGCCTAGCGACGGCCAACGACCTGCTGCTGCTGCCCGCCAGTAGCTTCATCAACTCCGCGCCCGTAGCACCACAACTGTTTCCGGGCGGAGTCGGACTCGTTATTCCAAATGCCCCGGCCGCGACGGCTGCCGCGCTGGCTGCTACAGCCAACGCTGTGCCTAACAGCCTCGTGCTCGACGCGACTGAGGTAACGGCCACGCTCGCGCGCACTACCGAGTTGAACGCCGTCATCCGGGCCAGCGCGGCTCGCAAGGGCCTTGCCGTATTCGATGCCAATGCCTTCTTCGCCACAGTGGCCCCCAACGGTATTGTAGTGAACGGGGTGAACAACACGGCTGCTTTCGTAAGTGGCAACCTGTTCTCGCTCGACGGTGTGCACCCCACGCCTCGCGGCTACGCCATTGTGGCCAACGAGATGATCAAGGTCATCAACTCGACCTACGGGGCCAAGGTGCCCACGGTAAACCCGAACAACTACCGGGGCGTGAAATTCCCATAATATTTTGGTTATCAGCTTGCTAAAAAAGCGCCCGCCTCAATTGAGGCGGGCGCTTTTTTACATTTATGGGTTGGCCCGGCAGGGAAAGGTGGCCGGCAAAACACCCGTCATGCTGAGCTTGCCGAAGCATCTCTACCGCCAAAGCAACCAGACAGAATTAGCGTAGAGATGCTTCGGCAAGCTCAGTATGACGGGTGTTTTACCCCATTATCACCAGCACTTTCCCTTTCAACTCCCTAGCTGCACTGGCTGTAATACCTCCGGCAGGGCAGGAACTGGTTCGCCGGCCAGGCGGGCAGCAATGAGCTGGGCGTGGTATCGGCCGTTTTCGATAAACCAGCGGCTGGTGTTGCGGCCGCCGCACACGGTGCCGGCCAGGTACAGGCCGGGGCGGTTAGTTTCGAGCGTGTCGGCGTCGTGGCTGGGCGTCTGGGCTGCGTCGGTGCCGCAGGTAATGCCCAGGGCCGCCAGGAAGGAGAAATCGGGGTGGTAGCCGGTGAGGGCGTATACGAACTGGGCCGGCAGCGTGCGTGGCCCCTCGGGCGTGGCCACCTCTACCGCGCCGGGCGTAATGCGGGTGGCGCTACTATTAAACAGGGCACCGATGCGGCCTTCCTTGATGCGGTTGACGAGGTCGGGCCGAATCCAGTATTTCACGGATTCGGGGATGTCGGGGCCGCGCACGAGCAGGGTGGGGCGGGCGCCGGCCCGCAGCAGCTGCAGTGCCGCTTTGGCAGCCGAGTTTTTGGCTCCGATAATCACCACATCCTGGCCTACGTGGGCGTAGGGCTCCTTGTAATAGTGCGACACGTGGGGCAGGTCTTCGCCCGGCACATCGAGGTAGTTGGGCAGGTCGTAGAAACCGGTAGCCACGATTACAAAACGGGTTTGCAGCCGGGCCTTATCGGTAATAACCGTGAAGCTGCCTTCTTTGCCTTCCAGCCCAATTACCCGCTCGTAGAGACGCAGCGTCAGGTTTTCGGTCTGGGCCACGCGACGGTAGTAGTCGAGGGCATCTTCGCGCAGGGGCTTGTAGTGTAGCGTGGCCATGGGGTGACCCCCGATTTCGAGCAGCTCGGGCGTCGAGAAGAACTCCATGTTGGTGGGGTAGCCCACCAGCGAGTTGGCCAGTGCCCCCTTGTCGAGCACTACTGCCGTAAGGCCGCGCCGCTGCACCTCCAAGGCGCAGGCCAGCCCCACCGGCCCGGCCCCGATTACGGCTACATCGAAGGATAGAGAGTCTTGCATAGTTCCTGCTTTAACCGTGCGTAGCGGCGCGGGGTTATGTTGGCGGATGCTGACTGCACCGTAAGCAGGCTCGCAAAAGTGGCTGCACAGCCCATTTAAAGTAGAAAAGGAGCTTGCCTAAAAGTCCCGACAGGCTGTGGGTAAATAACTGGCAGGTAGCTGAATGGCGGTTGGTGGACGCTCCTGATAAGTCTGATTTCGCTTGAATTGGAATTTTTCGTGGGCAATCGGCTGCTAGTTTTGACGTGCTGCCAGCTTCCCCATTCTCTCACTTTTTATTCTTTGAGCATCATGAAAAGAATTACTTGCTTCCTGCTGGCCTTAACTGCTGGCAGCGTCTTTGTTGGTTGTAGCAACGACAAAAAATCGGAGGACCCTATGCCTCAGTCAAAGTCGGAGCTTTTGATGGCGAAGACCTGGACGATTACCGCCGAAACAGAAACAGTCGGCACTACAACCAAGAGCGTATTCGAAAAGTATGACGCCTGTGAACTGGATAATACCACGCAGTTTTTAGCAGGAAACAGCATGAGTTATGACCAGGGCGCGATTCAGTGCGACCCGGACGAGCCGCGCACTATTACAGGTAGCTGGGCCTTGTCAGAAAACGATACCAAGCTCGCCCTTGTCGTGTATGGCTTCGGAACGCAGGGCAAAATTGAAGAGCTGACGGAAAACAGGATGGTGCTATCCGAAACGGCAACAGTCAACAATCGGAAGGTAGAAACCACAATTACCTTCTCAGGTAAATAACAAAGCACTTAGCATTTTCATCCTTCTAATGAAGCTGTTTTGAAAGTCAAAAGGAAGCCAGATGAAGCATGACATCCTAATTGATTCCTGACACTTCCTAAACAGCTTCAATATTTACGCAAGTAGTTTGTTGTGCGAAGTGCCAGCCTCGTGTCTCGTTGCCAATGGCCGGGCCATCACCTGTAAACTGGTCCATTTTCAGGACTTGGCGAGTAGATGTTCCGGTTTGATGGATACATTGCTGTCTTATACACCTTTCCCTTCCAACCTTATTATGAAAAAGTATTCATTGCTGGCAGCTGTAGCACTACTGACTGTTGGTTCATTCGCGTCGTGTAGTAAAGACAAAGACCCCACGCCCATTACCAAGAGCGAGCAGCTTGCCGCCCGGAACTGGCGCATTACGGCCTTCACCGTCAAGCAAGGCAACAACCCCATAGTTGATGAGTTTGCACGGACCGCCCCCTGCGATAAGGACGACTTCTATCAGTTTAAGGCCGATAAGACTTTTGTGCTTGATGAGGGCGCAACCCGCTGCAGTCCGAACAGCCCGCAGACCAACGTTAGTGGTTGGGACATCAATGCCGACGGTACCATTTTGCTGCTGCTGGAAATGAAGGGTGCTACCAGCGCCGAGCTTTACGAAATCAAGGAGCTTACCAACGACAAGCTGCGTATTGGCCAGACGTTCACGGAAGATGGGGAGAGTTTAATAGCCGATATTACGTTCACGGCGTTCTAGGCACCACCATAGCGTCCAAACAAACGTCCCGCTGGCACTAGCCGGCGGGACGTTTTTGCTGCACAAGCGCCAGGAACCTATGCCCGGCCCCGTCGCGCCGTAATAGCTTTCAGCGCCCCGGTGCTCCACAGCGCCCAGCCAATCAGCACGGGCTGAAAAAACAGGCGGCCCAGGCGCTTGGCATCGGTATCGAGGCCGAAAGCTGACAGCTGGTGGGTGTACTGGTGGATGTTGCCCGGAAACACGGCCGCGTAGAATAGCCCCAGCCCCAGGCCCATACGTACCCGGTTGCGGCCCTTCAACAGCAGCAGCCCCAGGCCAAGCCCAATTTCTACCACGCCCGAAGCCAGTACCACCGTATCCTTGTCGAGTGGCACAAAATCGGGTACCTGAGCCTGAAACGCTTGCCGTTGAAACGTGAGGTGGCCAGTGCCGGCCACAACCATAAAGGTGCCCAGCAGCCCGCGGGCTACGTTTTGCAGGGTGGTGGTATGAGGTTGAGGGAGCATGGGAGTTGCGGTTGAATTAAGTTCTACAGGATAACTATACGGCCGTTCAGCCGGTGCGAACAACTGCGCCAGCATTCCGCAAACCCAACGGCTCCTCCATCCTGAAGTATTCCTGAATACCTGCAAAGGGCCGCCGCGGCTACTACCAGAGGTGTAATAGCCGCCGAATCAGAATGATTTCGCCGGTGTGATAGGCCGCGTGGTCGCCAATCAGTAGCGCCTCGCGCAGAATCGTCTGGCCGTCGCCGTGCGGAATGAGGGCTAATAAATCGGTATCGGGGTGCTGCAACAGGTCGATGAAGCGCTGCCGGTCAGTCTGAATTTGGGTAAGCGTCTGGTACCACTGCGCTTCGTCGGCGGTAGAGGTTTGGGCGGGCCAGTAGCCCGCAGGCCAGTCTGGAGAAGTATGCTCGGCTCCAAGAGAAAACTCCACAATATCCCACTGCGCAATGCGCACATGCTCAACCAACTGCCAGATAGTATACGGCGCCTCAGGCACGTGTTGGTTCCAGTGCGTGGGCGTGAGGTCGGCGCAGGCATACTCAAATGTAACGTGGGCATTGCCCTGCGTAAGCAGACTGATTAGCTCGGTAACAACGCCCTGTTTTGTGGTCTGATCCATTGGTTTACCGGAAAACTTAGTGCGCCTGCAGCCAGTTCTCGCCCATGCCTACTTCCACTTCCAGCGGCACGCCGTGGGGCAGCAGCAGAGCGGTGGCCATCAGCTCCTTGATTTTGGGCGTGATGTAGGCCACTTCCTCCCGTACGGCATCAAAAACTAGTTCGTCATGCACCTGCAGAATCATGCGGGTGCCGAGCTTTTCCTGTACCAGCCACTCGTGGATGTTGATCATGGCCTTCTTAATGATATCGGCCGCGGTACCCTGGATGGGGGCGTTGATGGCGTTGCGCTCGGTGTAGCCGCGCAGCGTGGCGTTGCGCGAGTTGATGTCGCGCAGGTAGCGGCGGCGGCCGAGTAGTGTTTCGGCATACTCCAGCTCGCGGGCCCGGTTGATGCTCTCGTCCATGTACTGCTTCACCGACGGAAACTCCTCGAAATAGGTCTCGATAATCTCAACGGCCTCCTTGCGGCCGATGCCAATGCGCTGGGCCAAGCCGAAGGCCGAAATGCCGTAGATGATGCCGAAGTTGACGGTTTTGGCCTTGCGCCGCATCTCGCCGTCTACCTCGCTCAGGGGCACTTTGAACACCTTGCTGGCCGTGCTCGTGTGAATGTCCTGACCCAGCCGGAAGGCCTCAATCATCGTTTTGTCGCCCGCAAAGTCGGCCATGATGCGCAACTCGACCTGCGAGTAGTCGGCGGCCAGCAGTACGTGGCCAGCGTCGCGGGGCACGAAGGCCTTGCGGATTTCGCGGCCCTTCTCGGTGCGGATGGGGATGTTCTGCAGGTTGGGGTTGGTGCTGGAGAGCCGGCCGGTGGCCGTTACGGCCTGGTTGAAGCTGGTGTGCACCCGTCCGTCTAGCTCGCACACCAGCTGGGGCAGGGCCTCGACGTAGGTGGAACGCAGCTTGCTGAGTTGGCGGTACTCCAAAATCAGGCCCGCAATGGGCGCGTCGCCGGCCAGCTGGCTCAGGATTTCCTCGCCGGTGGCATACTGGCCGGTTTTGGTCTTCTTGATTTTCTTGCCGCCCAGATCCATCTTATCGAATAGTACCTCGCCCAGTTGCTTGGGCGAGCCGATGTTGAACTCCTCGCCGGCTTCCTGGTAAATCTGGCCTTCCAGCTCCGTAATGTAGCCCTGCAACTCGGCCGAATACTCGCCCATTGCCTCAGAGTCAATCTTCACGCCTTCGTACTCGATGGCCGCCAGCACCGGCACCAGCGGGTTTTCCACCTCGTTCAGCAAATCGAGCAGGCCCACTTCCTTCAGCAGCGGCTCGAACACATACTTGAGCTGCAGCGTTACGTCGGCGTCTTCGCAGGCGTAGTCCGACACCTCGGCCGGAGGTAGGTCGGCCATGGTTTTCTGATTCTTGCCTTTCGGGCCGATAAGGGCCGTGATGGGTACCGGCGTGTAGTGCAGGTAGGTTTCGGCCAGCACGTCCATGCCGTGGCGCATGTCGGGCTCCAGCAGGTAGTGGGCCAGCATGGTATCAAACAGCGGCCCCCGGATTTCGACGCCGTAATGCTTGAGGATGGTGAGGTCGTACTTGATATTCTGGCCCACTTTCAGGATGCTTTCGGCATCGAAAAACGGCCTGAACTCGTCCACCAGCGCTTGGGCGGCAGCGTCGTCGGTCTGCGGCACGGGCACGTAATAGGCCTCGCCGGGTAGCCAGCAGAACGAGAGACCCACGAGCCGGGCCGTCATGGTGTCGAGGCCGGTGGTTTCGGTGTCGAAGCTGACTTCGGTTTGCAGCAGCAGGAACTCCAGCAGCTCGGCCCGGAGCGCGGGCGTATCCATCAGGTGGTACTGGTGGGCCACGTCCTCCAGCGTGCGGCGCGGGCCGGTGGGCGCGCCGGCCTCGCCGGTGCTGCCTTCCTCGGCGCCGATAGCCACGGCCGCATCAGACGACGCGCCGAACAAGCTGCCCTGGCCGGCAGTAGCCACTTTGGGCCGCCGGGCGCCGCGCGGGGTGGGAGTGCCGCCGTTGGTAACGCCGGCCGGGCCGGCTCCGTCGCCGAGCACGCGGGCGGCCAGTTGGCGGAATTCCAGCTCATCAAACAGGCGGCGCAGCTCCTCCATATCGGGTTGGTCGAGCACAAGCTTATCGGCTTCAAACTCGATGGGCACGTTGAGATGAATGGTAGCCAACTCCTTGCTCATGAGGCCCTGCTCGGCAAACTCGCGCACGTTCTGCTGCTGCTTGCCTTTCAGCTTATCCACGTTAGCAATCAACCCTTCTACCGAGCCGTACTCCTGAATCAGCTTTTTGGCCGTTTTCTCGCCGATGCCCGGAATGCCCGGAATGTTGTCGGAGGCGTCGCCCTGCAGGCCCAGAATGTCAATCACCTGCTCCACCCGCTCAATCTCGAAGCGTTGCAGCACGTGGGCCACATTGAGGATTTCGGCGGCGTTGCCCATGAAGGCCGGTCGGTAGATTTTCACGCAGTCGGTTACCAGCTGGCAGTAGTCTTTGTCGGGCGTCATCATGTACACCTCGCCAAAGCCCTGCTGCTCGGCCCGGCCGGCCAGTGTGCCAATCACGTCGTCGGCCTCAAAGCCTTCCACCATCAAGATGGGAATATGAAAGGCCTTGATAATCTGCTTGATGTAGGGAATGGCTAGGCCGATATCCTCGGGCATGGCCTGGCGCTGGGCCTTATAGTCGGCGTACTGCTCGTGGCGAAACGTCTTCTTGGCCGCATCAAACGCCACCCCAATGTGCGTGGGCTTCTCCTTCTGCAGCACTTCCACCAGCGTATTGGTAAAGCCCAGAATGGCGCCGGTGTTCAGGCCCTTGGAGTTCACGCGCGGATTCTTGCTGAAAGCGAAATGGGCGCGGTAAATCAGAGCAAAGGCGTCGAGCAGGAACAGCTTGCGGGCGGGGGCAGGGGCGGGAGTTTCGGCAGAGTCGGTCATAGGATAGCGAAGGTACGGAAGCCAGGAAAAGGGGACGGAGACTGTTGGGAAAAGCGGTAATTTTATCCCATCCATTCATTCGTTTCAGCTTATGAAAACACCCTTACACTGCCTAGTGGGCCTGTTATTATTATCAGTCATCGGAATCAGCGAGCCGGTTCATGCCCAAAAGCTGGACCTTAGCTTCGGACCCGTCGAAACATGGCAACCATCCAAGGTTTTCAGTACAGAAGAGCAAGCCGACGGGAAAGTTCTTATTGCGGGCCCTTTCACCCGCGTTGGGGGCCGCGCCGCTACCGGTTTAGCCCGGCTGAATGCGGATGGTACGCTGGATGAGGCCTTCACGAAAACGGCTGCCGTAGAGAGCACCATCTGGAAAGTACGTCAGTTCGCTAACGGGCGGGTTTTAGTATCTGGTTACCAACAAATAGTAGTGGGGGGGCGCACCTATAACGGGCTGGCCTTATTGAATGAAAATGGTACACCGGTGGCCGGCTTCTCCCCCGAGCTTGCGGCCGATAACTACATTGTGACACTAGCGGTGCAGGCGGATAACAAGATTCTGCTGGCCGGTTTTTTTTCGAATGTAGTGAGCGGACAGACCCATCATCTGGTGCGTCTGAATGCTGATGGAAGCCTGGATAAGCCATTCATGGCTGCACTGGGTACATCCTTCGTCAGTAATTACACCAGTAGTCCTTATACTAATAATGAAGTAACGGCACTGCTGGTGCAGCCGGATGAAAAAATAGTAGTGTCCGGACGTTTCCAGGAAGTTGGCAGCTACTCCCGGCGGGGATTAGTGCGCCTGAACAAGGGCGGAACAGTCGATGCCGGTTTTGTGCCTGCCTTGCCGAGTGGGCCCAATTTCGAAACACTGGTTCATCATCTGGCCCTGGACCCCCGAAGCAACCAATTGGTAGCCGCCACTTACAACTTGGGGAGTACCAGCCGGGAAGGCCTATACCGGTTTACAAATACGGGAGCAATCGACCCGACTTTTCAGGCTGCGCTACCGTTGACTTCCTCGGGCACTAGCACAATTTCTGACCGGTCGTTGGCCGTTGATGCAACTGGCGGAGTACTGCTGGGTAGTGATGAGCCGCTCTCCAATGATACGTATCTGATCCGGCTGCTACCTACCGGGGCCATCGATTCGCAGTTTGCCGTGCAGCAGCTGGACAACCAAGTCGGCAACGTAGAGGTGCTGGCAAACGGCGACCTGCTGGTAGCGGGTAGTTTCTCGCGCTACGGCAATCTGCCGCAGGCCAGCTTACTGAAACTGGATAATGCGGCTGAACCCCGGGCAACTTACCGGCCAATGGTGGACGTAACCGGCAGCGTTACCAGCATGGTGCAGCAGTCCACAGGGCAAATCCTTATTGCCGGCCGTTTCCGCGAGGTGAATGGAGTGGCTGCTCATAACCTGGCCCGGCTTACGCTGGCGGGTAGCCTGGATCCCACATTTAGCCTGACGGGCACTGATGGTAGAATCGACCAACTATTGGTACAGCCCGATAACCGGATTGTGGTAGGTGGTGCCTTTTTAAAAGAGGGAAACCATAACTCTCCTCTCGTTGCCCGCTTCCTGGCAGACGGGCAACCCGATGTTGCTTTTTACACTGGTTTGGCAATACCATCTTACTTTCCTACGGACATGCTTGTATCGGCTCTTGCATCCCATACCAATGGTGCAGTGCTGGCTGGTTTGCGCATTCGAGGTTATGAGTCGATCAAGCTATACCGATTCCTGTCTGATGGCAAGGCGGACAAGGAGTATGAGCGCAACTTGGGCGCAGGGATCAAAGATGTCAACAACATAGCTGTCTTGACTGACCAGCGGCACTACGTGACGGGTTTCCGATATAACGGAGGTATTGTGCCTTACATGGCCAGGCTCGATGCCGATGGTACTCCCGACCAATCTTTTGCGCCGGCTCCTAATCCAGTTGAGCAGTACTCCGCGGTAATAGAGAAGCTGTTGATACAGGTAGATAACAAGGTGATTATTGGGGGCTTTTTCAAAGAAGCCAATGGCGGCTACCTAACCAGTAAACTGCATCGGCTAAATACTGACGGCAGTCAGGACGGCACTTTCGTGGATAATGTGACCAGTGGCGGAAACGGCGTAAGCAGATTAGCTCTGCAGGCGGATGGGCGGATCCTGGTAGGCGGCAGCAATGCAATCAATGGCTCAGTATATCGCCTTAACTCAAATGGCGGGCTCGACGCTTCCTTTCAAGGCAAAGGACTTTACAATAAGGACGTATATAATCTACTTGTGCAGGCGGATGGTCGCATCCTCACGGCCGGACCTTTCACCGAGGTGGATGGGCAACCCCGTGCCGGTTGGGCCCGCCTCACGGGCGCGGCCGTGCTGGAAGTCGGTCACCAACAGGCTACTGCCAAATTGGAGGCATGGCCTAATCCCGTCCGTAATCAATTGTACCTGCGCTTGGATGCGACAGCCGCACCGCGCACGGTCATGTTGTGCAGTGTGCTGGGGCGAGTGGTTTACAGCCAGTCCGTAAGTACTTCGCAGATACAGGTACCAGTCGGCAACCTGGCCGCGGGTGTATACCTGCTGCGGGTAGAGTACGCCGACGGGCCAGTAACGCGCCGCGTGGTGGTAGAATAATCTAGGGGAAACGTAGACTGCGGTATGAAAAAACCTCTTTCTTTGTTAGGCCTGCTTTCTGGGTTTGGTGTGACCTGCGCCCAGCCTGCCATCCAAAAACCCATCCCCACCGAGCACACGCAGCAGGTAGCGGAATTTCAGCGCGAGCTGAACGCCGAGTTCACCGACCCGGCCCGCAGTCCGCTCTCGGCCGAAGCGCGCCGGAGCTTTGCGGGGCTGCCTTTCTACCCGACCGATTACGCAGCCTGCGTGCTGGCCCGTTTCGTGCCCGACTCGCTGGGGCCAGTTTTCGCCATGCCCACCAGCACGGCCAAGCGTCTGCTGTACCGCAAGTATGGCGAGTTGCATTTCGAGCTGAGCGGCCAGCCAAGGCGGCTAGTCATGTACCAGAGCCTCGACCTGCTGACCAACCCGGCCTACCGCGACTACCTGTTCGTGCCCTTCACCGACCGCACCAATGGCCACGGCTCCTATGGCGGCGGCCGCTACCTCGATTTCCGCCGGGGCCAGATTCGGGGCGGGCATGTGGTGCTCGATTTCAACCGGGCCTACAACCCCTCCTGCGCCTACGCTGCGGGTTACGACTGCCCTGTGCCGCCAGCCGAAAACCGGCTGACCGTGCACGTGGAGGCCGGTATCCGGCACGACCACTAGGCTGCCGATGGTTTTTTGGCTAACCAAGTGCCTGGGTTTGGCGTAAGCCGGGTGAAACTAACCGAACTTCCTTATGAAATCCACTCAAACCGACTCCAACAACGACCAAAAAACCAACGCCAAGTCATCTGGAATGATTGGCAAGCTCGTAGGCGGCGCCCTGCTGGCGCTGGGTGTAAGCTACTTCGTTACTAAAAATCAGGGCAAAAAAGCAGCAGTATCCGACAGTGAAACCGATTCGCTGCAGGAGTTGCTGCTGTTTGTAAATGACCGGATAGCCGGCTACAAGCGAGCAGTTGATGAGAGCAAGGATGCGGAGCTGACCGGCTACTACAAGCAGCTGGTGAGCCAGAGCCAGCAGTTTGCCAACCAGCTCAATCAGCATCTGCGCCAGTTGGGTGGCGGCCGCGAAACCGGCACTACGCTCAAAGGTAAACTGTACCGCCGCTGGATGGACGCCAAAGCCACCGTTACCGGCTTCGACGAAAAAGCCATCCTCGCCTCCAACGTGTACGGCGAAGAATGGGCCCTCAAAGCGTATAAGGACGCGCTTGACAGCCAGAGCCTCACCGGCCAGTTGCGCCAGGAAGTAGAGCGCCAGTACGAAAAGTCGCAGCAGACCTACGACAAGCTTAAGAAGCTCGAAGGCAAGCAATCAGCGTAAGTAAAAAGTTTGTAAGCACTACGGCCCGTGCAGCTCCAGTTGGAGTTGCACGGGCCGTAGTGCTTACACGTCTGTTTGTTATCTGTTTTTTGCTTCATTGTTACGCTATATGCGCTACATTTCGCTCGACCTCGAAACCACCGGCGGCCGGCCGGCTCGTCACCAAATTCTGGAAATGGCCGCCGTGGTGGAAGACTCCAAAAACCTGCGGCCGCTGGCCGAGCTACCGTATTTCCGGCGCGTGGTGCGCCACTCCGAGTACGTGGGCACGGCCGGCGCGCTGGCCCTCAACGCAGGTCTGCTGCGCGAGCTGGCCAGCAAAGAGCCCAACCCCGAACTGTGCGACCCGGCCGATCTGCTGCCTCAGTTGCGCGAGTTCCTGCTGGTGCAGGGCTTCAAAACCGATAAGAAGGATTGTGTGGCCGTGACCATGGCCGGCAAGAATATTGCCTCCTTCGACCTGGGATTTCTGCGCGAGCTGCCTGGCTACGGTACGTTGGTGCGGGCCGAGCCTGCCATGCTCGACCCGGCCGCCTTCTACCTCAACTGGCGCAAAGACAGCCGCCTGCCCACCATGCAAACCTGCAAGGCCCGCGCCGGCTTTGCCGACGACACCGTGGCCCACCAAGCCCTAGCCGACGCACTCGACGTAATCGAGCTGCTACGCCCGTTCTATGAGACGCCAGTGTACAAGCGGAGCGAGTGAAGCCGCCGCCTGTCATCCTGACGAAGGAAGGACCTGGAAGGAAGCCAGCCTCAAGAGGGAATAGCTTCTTTCCAGGTCCTTCCTTCGTCAGGATGACAGGTGTGTGGCTACCAACTGCCGGAGGCACCGCCGCCGCCGCTGCTGCCGCCGCCGAAACCGCCGAAGCCACCGCCGCCAAAACCGCCGCCTCCGCCCCCGAAGGTGCCCCGGCCGCCGCTGAAGTCGCCGAAGATGAGGGGTGGAATCATGGAGCCACCGAAGCCCCGGTTGCGCCGCCCACCGCTCCCGCCACCGCGGTTACGGAACAGGATGAATAGAATAAGCACCCCGATGACGAGCCAGAACGTGATACCCGAGCCGCTGTCGTCGTCCGAGGCGCGCTGCCGGGTGGTCTGGTCGGCCTTGTACTCGCCCTGAGCCAGCGAAATCAGCTGGTCGGTGGCGCGGTTGAGGCCGTCGTAGTAGCGTTCCTGCTTGAAAGCCGGAACGATGGTATTGGAAATGATGCGTTTGGAAATAGCGTCCGGAATGGCTCCTTCGAGGCCGTAGCCAGTATGGATGCGCGCCTTGCGCTCTTGCTTGGCTACCAGCAGCAGTACGCCGTTGTTGTTGCTTTTCTGGCCGATTCCCCAAGCCTGGTAGAGCTTCTGGGCGTAATCGAAAATGTCATAGTCGCCCAGGCTGGGCACCGTCACCACCGCAATCTGCGACGAAGTGGAGTCGTTGTAGGCCACCAGTTTCCGCTCCAGTTGGTCTACCTCGTCGGGGCGCAGCATCCCGGCCAGGTCGTTCACGAGGCGGGGCGGGTTGGGCCGGGGTGGTACATCCTGGGCCGTGGCCACCAGCGCCAGCAACAGTAGCCCAAGGGCCAGCAGCCAGCCGGTGGGCCGCCTCAAATTCATTATCAGATGCTTCATGGGCGCTTGGAGGTCGGGTCGCCAAACGAAATGGAGTCGTCCAGCTCGTTCTTGTCGGTGGCGGCATTGTAGGGGAAGTAGCGCTGCAGCTGTTCGCCCGCCATCCGGATGCCGGCTTCCAGGCCCAGCACGTATTTCTCGGTACGGAAATGCTTAAGCACGTTTTCCTTGGCTGCTTCCCAGAAGTCGTCGGGTACGGCCGAGTTGATGCCCGCGTCGCCGATAACGGCAAACTGCCGGCTTTGCCACGCCAGGTAAAAAAGTACGCCATTGCGCTGGGCCGTGTGGTGCATCCCCAGGTCGGCAAACACTTGGGCGGCGCGGTCAAGCGGGTCAGGCGAGGGGCAGGAGTCTTCCAGATGCACCCGGATTTCGCCCGAAGTGCGCAGCTCGGCCTGCCGGATGGCTTCCACCAGCGCCGCTTCCTGTTCGGGAGTGAGAGGGTTAGTCATAGTAGTTGTCAGTTGCTGGTTGTCGGTTGTCAGGTCGTTCTTGACAATCGACGGGTAGCGACTGACAACCGACAACCAGCAACTGACAACTGAATTAGAATTGTACCGTCGGGGCCTTCTGCGAGGCAGCATCGGCCTCGAAGTACGGCTTCTCGGCAAAGCCGAACAGACCGGCAAACAGGTTGTTGGGGAAGCTCTTAATGTAAGCGTTGTAGTCGTTTACGAGGCCATTGAACTTGTTGCGCTCCACGTTGATGCGGTTTTCGGTACCTTCAATCTGGGCCTGTAGCTCCTGGAAGTTGGCGTTGGCCTTCAGTTCGGGGTAATTTTCCGACACGGCCAGCAAACGGCCGAGGCCGGCACCTACCTGGCTCTGGGCGGCCTGGAATTTCTGCAGATTTTCGGGCGTCAGTTGGTCGGCGTTGATTTGCACACTTGTGGCCTTGGCCCGGGCTTCAATTACTTCAGTCAGCGTCGATTTCTCGAAGTTGGCGGCGCCCTTCACCGTATTTACCAGGTTAGGAATCAGGTCGGAGCGGCGCTGGTAGGAGCTCTGCACGTTGGCCCACTGGCCCTTTACGGCCTGGTCCTTGGTTACCATCGAGTTGTAGCCGCACGACGACTGGGAGAGCATCAGCACGATGCCGGCAAAATAGAGCAGAAAGCGTTTCATGGGAGAGAGGTTTGGGAAAATGGAAGAGAGGGGGAGAGAAAAACCGGTCCCGCAGGACCCGTACTAAAAGCCGCCAGCCAAGATTGGCCGCGCTGCAAAGTACGAATTCGCCGCTCGGCGGTTGTGCTATGGGCGGCTCGGCCGCTATTGTGTATTTTGCGCTTCGGCGCTTCCCGATTCTGTTTATGAAAGTAGTCATTCCCGTAGCCGGCATCGGCTCCCGCTTACGCCCTCACACGCACACCCAGCCTAAAACGCTCGTGCCAGTGGCCGGCAACACCATTCTGGGCCACATCATCGACCGGTTGGTAGAAGCCGACGTGCAGGAGTTCGTGTTCATCATCGGCTACCTCGGCGAGAAGGTTGAGAACTATGTTCGTCGCCAGTATCCTGGCCTGAACGTCAGTTTTATCGTGCAGGAACCCCGCGAAGGCATTGCCCATGCCCTGTGGCTGGCCCGCGAGCAGTTCCGCCACGAACCCGACGGCGTGCTCATCCTGCTCGGCGACACAATTGTGGATATAGATCTGCGGGCGATGATAGCCATGCCGGGCAATGTGCTGGCCGTGAAGGAAGTAAAAACGCCCGCTCTGTTCGGCATCGTGGAGAACGGGCCCCGTGGCCTGGTTACCAAGGTGGTCGAGAAGCCGCGCATTCCCAAATCGAACTTCGCGCTGGTAGGCCTCTACAAGATTGCCAACGCCGACTGGCTGGCCTCGGCCCTGGAGCGCATCGTCGAGCAGGACCAGCGCACCCACGGTGAGTTCCAGCTCACCGACGCGCTCATGCTCATGATTGAGGACGGCGCCGAAATGGTGACCGTGCCGGTGGATAACTGGTTTGACTGCGGCCGCAAAAGCTCGCTGCTCGAAGCCAACGCCCGCCTGCTCAACCGCCCCGAGTTCCTGCGCCGCCACGACTTCCCCGAATTCCCCGACACTATCATCATCCCGCCCGTCAGCATCGGCCAGGATTGTCAGATTTCGGGCTCCATCATCGGCCCCAACGTGGCCATCGGCGACCGGACCATCGTGCAGAACGTCATCCTGAGCGAGTCCATCATTGGTTCTTATAGTGAGCTGCGCTCCGCCGTCATGCACGACTGCATCGTGGGCTCCGACGCCCTGTTCAAAGGCACCAAGCACAGCCTGAACATCGGCGACAATACCGAGATTGATTACAGCTAGGAGCGAGCTGCCTGCATAGCGTTCTGCAACGGCCCCAACCCTCCCGCCAGAAAGTCGTTACTTTAACCCGATGCGCTACCCCACCTCCCTTTCGCCCCGCCTGCTGCCCATTTTGGGCCTGGTGCTGTTGCTGTTGCCCGGTTGTTACTCCCGTTCCGATATCAAGCAGGAGCAGGAAACGGCCGTTGAAATGACCGACGTGCTGCCCGGCGGCAGCAAGCAGAAAGCCGCAGCAGCCGCAGCCGCAGCGCCCGCCGCAACCCAGCCGCTGCAGCGCGTGAACGTGCTGCTGGAAGTGTCGGGCTCGATGGAGGGCTTCATGCCCAAAACTGCCGCCAACGGCCAGAACACCCGGTTTCAGCAGCAGGTAGCGCAGTTTCTGTCGGAAGTGAACCGTACGCCCACCGTGCAGCAGAAGTCGTTTTTCCTACTCAAGGAGAAACCGTATGCCGAATCGTACGCGGCCCTGTCGGGTACGGTGCGCGCCGGCATCCGGCAGCCGGCCAAAAGCACCGATGTGCCTGCCGTGCTCGATACCCTCATGACCCGCTACTACCAGCCGGGCACCGTGAACGTGCTGATTTCGGACTTCATCTATTCGCCTAAAAACGCCGGGGCCATTCCCTACATCAAAACCGACATCACCGATGCGCTGCAGCGCAACGGCGCGCAAGCCGACCTGGCCGTGTCGGTGTACGGTTTCACTTCCGACTTCCGGGGGACCTACTACCCGGCGCTGGTGGCAACGGGCAAAAAAGCCAACTGCTGCGACACCGACATTCCGTATTACTACTGGGTTATTGGCCCCTCCAATGCCGTGCGGCAGTTCGATGCTGCCCTGCTGACCGACGAAGCCGCCCGGCAGGCCCACTTCGGGGTGGTGTACCCGCGGCCAGCCTACTCGGTGCTCGATAAGTTTGAGAACCAGGGCAGCTGGTACTACGGCGACGCCGGCGCCAGCAAGCGCGCTGCCGACAGCTACCGCGTAGTGAGCATAAGTGAGGCCTCGGCCCAGCAGCCGGTGGAGTTTGTGGTGGGCCTCGACCTGCAGAACTTGCCCGCCCAGTACCGCGAGCTGGCCTACCTGCAGCAAAACCTGAAGGTGCAGACCGTAGACACCGACGCCAAGCTGGCGGGTGTAACCGCCGCCACCGCCCAAACCCGCGGTAGCAGCAGCCCGCAAAGCCGGTTCACGCATTTTGCTAAAATCCGCCTGACCAAAGTGCCGCCTGCCTCGCGCCCGCTGGTGCTCAAGCTGCAAAACCAGCGCCCCGCCTGGGTGGCCCAGTGGACCACGAAAAACGACGCCGTGCCGGCCGCTAAAACCTTCGCCCTGAGCAGCCTGCTCGATGGCCTGCAGGCTTCCGTTGGCTCCCGCCCTACCGTTTTCGAGCTGCCGCTCACGCTGCAGCCGGCCCGGTAAGCGGCGGCGCTACGGGCCGGGCAGGTCGCCGCTGCTATCGGGCTGCTGCCAGGGTTGGCACGATAGTCGTTCGGGGAGTTCTAGGGGCCAGTGCCCGGGTCTTTCGGAGCGGCTTGCAATTTCGCTTCTGTTGTATCGTTTCACGAGTTGCCGGGCTGGTGCCGGGCGTTAATCTTTTGCATGAAAGCATTCTTCCGCTTCCTCTACGAAATCATCGGTAACCCCCAGCCCCCGGCCGATACGCCGGTGTACCGCGACGTGGTGTTCCCTAACATCGGCCTGCTGAATGTGGCTGTTTCGGTGTGGCTGGTCATCATGTTTTATATCCTCATCAACAGGGCCATGGGTGTGGCCACCTTCAACAAGGCCCGCCATTGGGGCCTATTTCTGGGCCTGAACGCGGTGCTGGCTTTTGGTATTGCCATCTGGCAGGCCCACTCCCAACAGGTCGCCGACCATAGCTACATCTACTGGCTGGCCACCTGGAACGCCATCTTGAGCTTGGTTTGGTTCTTCGTGCTTTCTCTCATCTTCAAGCAGGGCTCGACCAACGCCAGCACGACACCGTTTTAGAATGAAGACATGAATCCGGTCTTCCCTCTTTTCTGCCTGCAAAAGGAAACGAAGCCTTATGGTTATCTGGTAGAGGAAGCGCAGGATTTGAGCTACTGCAACTTGGCATGGTATTACGATTCACAGCAAAATCCTGAATTGTACTTCGATGCCTCTGGTACGAAGGTTGGGCGTAGGCTGAAATTGAAACGCAGTTTCGGTAGATGGCAAAAGCTTCTCTCGTACTTCTATTGGGGTAAAATATTAGTTGAAAGCGAGTGGTATATAATAGGATACTACCGTTTTGAGGAGTTAAAAGAACAGGTCGCGCTTTGCGTTAAAGCAGATGATGATGTGATGACTCAATTTATCGAGGCCGAACATCTCACCTTACTTGTACAGCAGGCACGTCATTTCGGAGACCTATATATGGTTCTGCAAGGAGCTATTTACAACTCCGAAGATGACGATTCACTAGATGCCTAATACACAGCAGATTTTGACAACGAACACTCATGGCTAAACTCTTCTTATTCGGTATTGGCGGCACGGGCTCGCGGGTGATTCGCTCGCTCACGATGCTGCTGGCGGCGGGCGTAAAGCTGCCTAATTGCGACCGGGTGGTGCCCATCATCATCGACCCCGACGCCCACAACGGCGACATGAACCGCACGGTGGAGTTGCTGCAGAACTACCAGCAGATTTACAAGCACCTCGGCCCCCGCGAGGAAGGCTTCTTCCAGACCGACATCAGCACGCTCAGCGGTATTTCGCAGGATGTGAACGGCTCGGTGAAGGACACGTTCATCTTCGATTTCGGCGGCATCAACCAGACGTTCCGGCAGTACCTGGATTACGACGGGCTGAGTGTGGATTCGAAGGGACTGGTGGATCTGTTGTTCACGCCTGATAACCTCGAAAGCCCGCTCACCATCGGCTTCCGGGGCTCGCCCAACGTGGGCAGCATCGTGCTGAATAAGCTGGTGGAAAGCGCCGAAATGCGGTTTTTTGCCGACAACTTCCAGGATGGCGACCGGGTGTTCTTCGTGTCGAGCATCTTCGGCGGTACCGGCGCGGCGGGTTTCCCGCTGATGCTCAAGAATATGAAGGACCCCAACACCCGCCTCAGCAACGCCCGCTACCTGCGCGACGCGCCCACCGGGGCCGTGACGGTAATGCCTTATTTCGCGCTCCAGAGCGAGGATTCGGCCGTTATCGACTCCAACAACTTCCTGACCAAGACCAAGGCCGCGCTCAGCTACTACGAGCACAACCTGCAGGGCCTCGACGCGCTGTATTACCTCGCCGATACGCCCGACACGCCCTACGAAAACCAGCCCGGCGGCATCCAGCAGAAGAACAAGGCCCACATCATTGAGCTGCTGGCCGCCTTGAGCATTGTGGATTTTATGAACTACTCGCCCGCCGAGCTACGCACCGGTGGCCCGCACTTCCACGAGTACGGCCTCGGCACCGACGCGCCGGAAATCCAGTTCAGCCACCTGCCCGACGAAACCCGCGAAATGGTGGCCCAGCAGCTCACGCAGTTCCTGTACTTCACGCGCTACCACAAGCAGCACCTGCCCACCGACAAGGCGCCCTACCACGACAACCTCAAGCTCGATTACGCCCTGCGCAACGAGCCCATTTTCCGGGAGCTCAACACCTTTCTGCACAGTCCCGACTCGGGTGTAGACCAGTGGCTTCAGGAGTTGGCCCAGAACCGCCGTGCCTTCCGCCCCTTCGACCTGCAAACCGACGATTTCAACGCCATGATTCTGGGCAAGCCGGTGGAAAAGAAGTGGAACGACTTCTTCAACAAAGGCATGAGCCACAACTACTTCCTCGACAGCCTCAATAAAACCGAAAAGTCCATTGCCGAGCCCGACAGCTTCCGCAAGCTGCTCGACCTGTTTTATCAGGTGACCGACAAGGCCTTTGAGGAAAAGGTGAAGGTGGTGTAACCGCTACCAAAAAGAACGTCATGCTGAGCTTGCCGAAGCATCTCTACCGCTTCGTTTTAAAAGCAGAAATATCAGATGCTCTCGTTTCTCTAAGCACTAATGGATTCGAAAGCAACTTTGACCTCCACACTTGAAGAATTGCACGATGCAACTCTGGTGCACATCAGTTTCATTTGGCAAACTGGAGTAGTAGAAATTCATCTGCGAACTGCTGCTGACCCAAGGTTTCTTCTGAGAATAGCCAACGCAACTGCATTTCACGCAACTAGGACATTCGAGTGGGGACCTAGTAGTCAGATAAATTCCATTACGGCTTCTGATGAATTGGTAGTTATTGAAATGCAGAGCGGTGACATCGTTACAATTAACAGGAACGTCAATACGCACAGCAGTCCACAGTAAGATTGCCAGCTCAACGAAGCGGTAGAGATGCTTCGACAAGCTCAGCATGACGGACAGTAGTAACGCCTTATTCAGTCAACTACTCCCAATCTCTCCTATCTGAGGAGGGAACTACTAGTTTTCTAGAACAGATTTCCGCACAACATGCCCAAAGTCCTTCGCTTACACAATAACGGTTCCCAGCAGGTGCAGGGCTGGCAGAAAACCGCCCCCGTTACCAGCACCGAAATCAACACCGTAACCGACCCGGCGGGCGGCAAGTCGCGCAATCTGGCGGTGAGCATCCCGACGCCGTTTGCGCGGATGCACCTGTTTGAGACGGCCTTCGACTTTCTGGTCCGGGAGGGCAAGAGCAACCCCGGCTCGGTGTACCACGAGTTGACGACCCACTTCTGGGATTTGCTGGAGCTGCTCTACAACTACCACCTCTACACCCAGGCCGGCCGCAAAATCACGCTGCGCCGCTGGAATGCGGAAGCCGAAATCCAGCGGATGCGGCAGAGCGAGAGCACGCGCCTGCTGGGCGAAACCCTGAAGCTGTACATGCAGGACGAGCGGTTTCGCGACTTTTCCGACATGTACCTGGTGTACTACGAGTCGCCGGAGCTGACGGGCGGGCCGCGCCTGCTGGGCGGCACCTCGCCGCTGACGATGCTGTTTACCGGCCCCGGCGTGGGCGCCCTCGATCTGGAGCGGCCCCAGGCCCGCGGCCATTACTTCGACCACCAAACGGTGCTGCTTGATGACCGCGACCCGCAGTTCCGGGAGTTCGTGTACGAGCTGTTTCTGGCCTACCCGGCCCTGCAGCGCCGCGAGTTTGCCGGCAGCGTGTACGCCGGCCTCGACCGCACCAAAATCAACCAGTTGCAGATGCAGGGTGACCGGAGCGCCCAGCAGTTTGCGACCCGCTACCCGGCGCTAGCCGACGCCCAGGGCAACCTGGTGAGTGTGAAGGGTGTGCCCCTGCCCGGCCGTGCCGACCAGTCGGCCGTGACCAGTTCCGACCTGTTCATTCAGCCCACCCGCGAAGCCGGCAACGGCCGCCCGCGCCCGCTGGTGCTGCGACCCAACCTGACGATGCCGGGGGCCAACTACCTCAACGGCCAGCCCTGGGACGACCGCACGCCGGTGCCCTACCATGATGAACTGGCGCTGGAAAACCGGGTGCTGCCCGGCAAGGGCTTTAAGTACCCCTACATCACGGTGGGTGACCTGCTCGAAGACTCGCTGGTGGAGCTGCCCTACGAGCTGAATACCCAGCGTTTCCACACCGGCAAAGTCACGTTCCAGTACGGGGCCGATGGGCAGGGACGCGCGCGTTTCCCGTACCTGCTGCCCCTGAAACAGGCGTTTTTCGAGTATTTCACCGAAAACGAACTGGCCGAACTGCTCACCTTCACCATCGACCTGAGCCACGTGCGCGTGCAGCTGCGGGTACCGGTGCAGGGCGGGCGGTTTATCACTTTCGAGCGCAGCTACTACACCAACCCCCAGAACCCCAAAGACGCTCAGGGGCGTGAGATTCCGGAGAAGGGCCGCATTGTGAAGGCCAACGTGGGCGTGGGCGTGTTCCCGTTCTATAAGGTGCGCCACCAGCCCGAGTTCAACGACCTGTACAAGGTGATGCTGGTGGATGCCGACAACTCGCCCACCATGCTCAGCCGCCGCTACGACCTCACGTTTTTCGTGAACGGGGAGCGGATTACCGAGCAGGGCGCCGCCCGCCGCGCCACCCGCTACGAGCGCACCCAGAAAAGCGTGGCCACCGCCGGCAGCACCTACTACGAAATCACTGGCACCCACTTCGACCTGGCCGAAATAACCTGCCCGCCCGCCACGCTGGGTGCCGAGCCGGCCCGAGGACTGTTTGTGCCGCGCTGGCGCGAGCTGGAGCGCGGTACCCGCCGCTTCACGTTTGCCGTCGATTTCGGTACCACCAACACCCACGTAGCCTACGCCGATTCGCCCTCGGCCCACCCGCGTCCGCTCACCATCGGCGAGGCCGACGTGCAGGTGGAGTGGCTCAGCGCCCCGCTGGCTGATGCCGGGCAGTCGGCTGCCCAGCGCTACCGTTTTGGGGCCGGGCAGCTGAACTCCGACGTGGCTACGCTGCAAAACCGCGAGTTCGTGCCCAGTTTTATCGGCGAGGGCGGCTCGGTGTACGAGTTCCCGATTCGGACTGCTGTGTGCGAAACTACCTCGTTTGCCAACGAGCCGGCCAAAGCCCTCAGCAACATCAACATCGGCTTCAGCATCAACACCGAAACCACCGCCGAGCTGCCCCAGAACCGTTTCGTTACCAACCTGAAGTGGAGCGCTGAACTCGACCCCCAGGGTGTGTCGCGCATCGAAGCCTTCTTCAAGGAAATTCTGCTGCTGTTGCGCCACAAGGCAGCTTTGCACGGTGGCATTCTGGAAGACACCCGGGTAGTGTGGTTTGCGCCGCTGAGCTTCGACGGTTTCCTGCGCAACCAGTTCCAGCAGGTTTGGGACGAGGCGTTCCAGCAGGTGTTCAAGGCCAAGCGTCCTACCATTTGCCTCACCGAATCGGTGGCACCCTACTACTACCTCACCGCCACCAACCAGGTGGTGCCCAACCGCGACGAGAACGTGGTGAACATCGACATTGGCGGCGGTACTACCGACTTGCTACTCTTCGCCGACCAAAAGCCGGCCTACAGCACTTCGTTCCGCTTTGCCGGCGACGACCTGTGGGGCGACGGGTACGCCCGCGTGCAGGGCGCACCCAAGCAGAATGGCCTGCTCCGCCTCGGCGTGAGCCATGTGGAAAGCCTGCCCGATTCGGAGCAAAACCAGGAGTACAAGGGCTACCTGCAGGCGGCGCTCAAAAACAACGACTTCGGCTCGGCCGACGTGACCAGCCTGCTCTTCAAGTACGACGATGCGCTGCGCTTCACTCAGGCCCTGGGCCTGGGCCGCGGCCGGCAGCTACGGGTGCTGTTCTACCTGCACTACACGGCCATCATCTACCACACGGCCCAGCTGACCAAGCATTTCGGGCTGAAAACGCCACGCTACCTCTGCTTCTCGGGCAAGGGCAGCCTGTACCTGCGCCTGCTGGCCGGCGGCAGCTCGCTGGTGTCTATTGAGAAGATTACGAAAGCCATTTTCCAGTCCGTAACCGGCACCGAGCCGCCCCACAACTTCCGCGTTATCCTGGCCGATAACCCCAAGGAGGCGACCACTAATGGTGGTGTGCTGTTCGAGGAGAAGACCAACACCGACTACGACAACATTCAGGCGGTGAAGCTCAGCGGCACCGTGGAAGGCGGCGAGCTGAACCAGCAGCGCCTCAAGCTCAACCAGGTGGATGCGGCCCTCAAAGACGAGGTGCTGGCCAACGTGCGCAACTTCCTCACGCTGGTGCTCGAAGGCGACGAAGTGGCGCCCTACCTGCGCGAAGTAGGTGTGGATGTGGACCGGCAGCGCGTGAAGGACATCCTGCTCCGCGAAATCGAGGACAGCCTCAGCCTGGGCCTGCACCAGTTCCAGCGTCAGCTCTCGGCCGACGAGACGTTGCCTGAAACCTTGTTCTTCCTGCCGCTGAAGCAGGCGTTGTATAACTTGAGCCGGGAGTTGCAGGCGTAAAGCCTCTGCCCATCTAGTTCAGACGCCTTCGACCATCTAACCCCTAGCTATGACTCTTTCCCGCCGCGCTGCTTCCCTGCTCACCGGCCTGCTGCTAGCGGCCGGCGCTGTTTCGGCCCAGACTGCCCCCGGTCAGCCCACGCTCGATGAGCAGAAGGTGCAAATCTGGTGCGCTGCCGCCCGCTACGTGTACGACGACAACGGCCGGCCCAACCTCAAGGACAAGCTAAGCTGCGGCAGCTCGCTTAAGGCCTTCGAAACCAGCATCAAGGCCGATAGTCAGAAGGTGTACAGCCTGCTCTACCAGCCCCTGGAAGGCCGCGGCACGATGTACGCGGGCCTGGGGAGCAATGAGGCGCGGGTGCAAAAGCTGACGTCGGAAATCATCAACAAGCTGAAAGGGTCGGCTGCCCGCCGCGCCGACCCGGCCCGGATGCAGCGCCTGACGGCCCTTGAAACGGCGCTGGCTAGCTATGTGCAGAATGGTACGCCCATCGGCGACCTGGCCGGCACCGAACCGGCCGATACTCCGGCTGATACGGCCATCAACCTCGACGAAACCACCGCCACCGCGGCCGGTGATGCGGGGCTGGACGATGCGGGCGTGACCAGCCAGCCGACGGCTGCCAGCGGCGTGGGCGAAAGCGTGATGGATAAGCTATTTGCCCCGCTGGCCCTGATTCTGGCGCTGCTGGGCCTGGTGCTGTTCTGGCTGCAGAGCCGCAAAGTGGCCGACCTGGCCAGCCGCCTGGGTCGGCACCGCACCGATATTGACGCCGTGAAGTCGGTAGCCGCCCCCGGCACCGTGGCCGGCCAACTCACGCTGGCCCAGCGCCGGGAAGTGGAGAAAATAGTGGCCCAGCGCTTCGCTGAGGAGTTGGAGCAGCGCCTGGGGTCGTCAAAGAACCCGATGCCGACTCCGGCCGCCGCGCCCCAAGCGCCAGCTACCGCGCCGCGCCCGGCCCCGGCAGCAAGTACCACTAAGCCGGCCGAAGCGCGGCTGGCCGAGGTGCCGGCCAGCCTTTCAGAAATACCGGCTCCACCGGCTGCCATTCCGGCGGGCTCGCCCACAGCCACCCCGCGCGACGAGTTCGAAAGCTTGGTGCCGCCTGTGCAACTACCCGATCCTGCTCCAATCAGCCCGGAACCCGAGCAGGCGTTTACACCTGACCCAGTTCAGCCAGCGGCCCGGGCACAGTTTACGCGCTACGTGAAGGTGCCGGTGAACGGGGCGTTCAGCGAGTACGACCTGTCCGACGAGCCCCAGCACGACAGCATATACGAGTTGCACTTCGATCCGCAGTGGCCCGAATTGGCGACGTTCAACGTTACGCCCAACCCCGCCATCCACGCCTACGCCATCCAGAGCGCCCAGTATTCGCTACGCGAGGCCTGCCGCTACCAGCAGCCCACCGAGCCGGTTACCCGCATCGTAACCGAGGAGGAAGGTGTGTTGCGCAAAGCGGCCGGTAGTTGGCAGATTGAGCAGAAAGCAGCCATCCGGTTCGAGTAGAAACGCGCCCACTGGTTAAAAGAACTGTCATCCTGATGAAGGAAGGATCTTTTCGCGCGCAAACGACCCGTTATGACGACGGCAGTTGAAGCGGGATAAGATCCTTCCTTTGTCAGGATGACAGGGCAGTAATAGCGTTATTTGTAGTTCTATGCTCGAAATTATCCTCGAAGTACTGGTTGTCGTCGTGGTGGTGGGCCTGCAGATTCGCACGTTTCTGCAAACGCGGGCCAAAACGCGCCAGCTCAGCCTGCTGTATCCGCCCCGCGAAGCGCTGCGGGTGGAACAGCGCCTCGTGCTGGCCGACGGCCGCGACCTGCCCGAATACGCCGCCGATGCGCCTGCCGATGCCTACCCGGCCACCCTGCTTAAGGCCGATAACGCCTCGACCGAGTTCCAGGAAATCCTGCTCGACACCAATGACTACCTGCGCCACAACAAGGGCGCGGCGGCCGATTTTGGGATTCTGAAGGACATTTCGGAACGCCGCAGCCAAGTGCTCGACAATGAGGTGCAGGCCAACGTTTCGACACCTCTGTACCTAGGACTGTTAGGGACGTTTCTGGGAGTGATTCTGGGCCTGGTGGGCATTGCCCGCAACGGGGTATCGGATGAAAATGCGCTGACGCCCTTCCTGACCGGGGTGCTGATTGCCATGACCGGCTCGTTCGTGGGGCTGCTGCTCACGCTGCTCGGCAACGGGCTGCTACGCGAGGCCCGCCGCCAGCTCGATGGCCGCCAGAACCAATACTACACCGTGCTGCAGGTGCGGCTACTACCCATTCTGCACTCCGACATGGCCGGCAGCCTGAGCAACCTCAAATCGGTGCTCGATGCCTTCAATCAGCAGTTCGTGGGCCAGGTTGATTTGTTCAACCCGCTCATGGACAAGGTGACGGAGAACATCCGGGTGCAGAGTGATTTTCTGCAGCGCCTCGATACCATTGGCTACGACAAGATGGCCGCTGCCAACATTGCCGTGTTCGACAGGGTAAGCGAGTCGGCTGATATGTTCGCGGCCTTCACCGGCTACCAGCAGAAGCTGAACCAGATGCTGGAAAACGGCTACCAGTCGGCGCAGAGCGTGAACGGGATTCTGGATCGGCTGCGCGGCTTCGAGAAGGGCATCAACGACCTGGGCCAATACGTGGGCAGCAACAACAACTCGGTGCAGCTCATGCTCGACTTCTTCCAGAAGCACCAGGTGGAGCTGCGCAACCTGCGCGACCGGGCCGAGCAGCACATCGACCAGGCGGGCATCAGTCTGGCCGACATCCTCACCCAGCGCCAGGACCAGAACGAGCGCCAAGCCCAACTGGCCTACGAGAAGTGGCAGCAGTACTACCAGCAGCTCAACGCCGACAACATCTTCGAAAAGCTGCTCAAGCAGCTGGAGCCCCTCCAAAGCCTCAACGCCCAGCAAACCGACCTCAGCCGCGACGTAACCGCCACCCAGCGCGAACTGCTGCGCAAAGTGGAGCTCGATTCTCAGATTCAGGCCAAGCTGCTGGCCGAAATATCCAACCTGAATACGGTGCTGGTGAAGGCCACCGCCAAGAATAGCTTCCAGCGGTTCATGGACAAGCTGTTTGGGGGCGTGAAGCCGGTGTAGAGAGCCTCTGAGTTTGGGGTTTTTAGTTTTCAGGATCCACAGGATACAGTACTTTAAAAGGTAGCGGACCTTCGCGCCTCACCTTTTCGATTGCATCAAGCCAGTCATACCAGAATACGGGGTCGGCGGGTGTATCCTTTTCAATGTATTCTCCACCACTGAGAATGTCCGTCAGATCATTGGAGCCTGTCGCCTTCCAGTATTGCATCAGCATATATAGCATAGCTTCATAGCCCTGTTTTTCTGTTAACGTCTCTGTACTATCAATCTTCATAGGGTGTGATTTGAGTACTGATAAAGTCAAATATCGATAAAACGAAGATGAACAACCCCACCTCCAACAAACGCCAACAAAACGACTTCTTCTGGCCCAGTTATGTGGACCTGATGACGTCGTTGTTTGTGGTGATGCTGGTGCTGTTCGTGTACAGCTTCAAGCTGTTTAAGGACCGCGAGGGGGAGCTGAAGCAGGCCAACGGCGAGCTGAAAGCCAAGGCCGAGGAGTTGGAGCAGATAACCAAAATCCGCCGTTCGTTGGAGCGGCTGGAGGGTAAGTACTTTAAGTATGACCCCAGCAATGAACGGCACGAGCTGCTGGTGCCGGTACAGTTCAAGGCTGGGCGCGACGAAATTCAGGATGCCTACAAGCCTGCCCTGTTGCAGGCTGGCCGCACGTTGCGCACGGTGCTCAAGAGCATCAAAACCGACCAGCCCGTGCGCTACCTCGTGATTGTGGAGGGCATGGCCGCCCGCTACCCGGCCGGCGACCTGCGCAACGCCCGCGAGGAGCAAACCACCTACCAGCTCAGCTACCGCCGGGCCTTGAATCTGCTCAACTTCTGGAAGCAGAACGGCCTCGATTTCGGCCAGGACCGCAACATCGAGCTCATCATCGGGGGCAGCGGCTTCTACGGCACCGGCCGCTACCAGGGCCGCCGCGAAGGCGACAACAAACGCTTCCTGATTCAAGTGATTCCGAAGGTGGGCCGGATGCAGTAGCAGAGAAGTAGTGAGAGAGTATGATGCGGCAAAAGGGCCGCCATGCTGAGCGCAGTCGAAGCATCTCTACCACCAAAGTAATTATATGGCATTGCGGTAGAGATGCTTCGGCTACGCTCAGCATGGCGGTAGCCTACGCCGGTTGCAGGCGTTGCGGTTTCTGCTTTTTGTTGCGCCGTCCCCACCACACAATGGTGCCTGTAACGGGCAGGCTGGCCGAAATCAGGCTGGCCAGAAAGGCGACGATTTTGCCACCCAGGCCCAGCAGTTGGCCGGTGTGCAGGTCGTAGTTCATATCGGAGAACTTGGTGCCGTTGCTTTTCTGGTGGTGGGGCGTGGTGCCCAGCAGCTGGCCCGAGGTGGGATGGAAGAAGAATTCGGTGCGGTGGTAGTAGTGCAGTGCCCGCTGGTAAGCCCAGCATTGCAGCGTGGCTTTGCCGCTACCAACCGGGGCGATAATCAGCATGTGCGTCTCGGGCGCGAGCCGGTAGATGGTGCTGTACGCCACGTCGGGCAGAGGTCGGGCGGCGGCGGCCACGGTTTGCAGCGTGTCGATTTTAGGTGTGAGCTGCTCCGGCGAAGGTGGCCACTTGCCGTCGATGGCGAATACGGTGACGTTGAGCATCCAGGGGAAAAGCATGAACAGGCCCGACAGTGCCAGTACCAGCGCGATACTGGCCGCATAGAAGCCCAGCACGTTGTGCAAATCGTAGTTCATGCGCCGCCAGCGGCCCCCCCACTTCACGGTAAAACGCTGCTTGCGCTCCTGCTTGCGCTTGGGCCACCATAGCACGATGCCCGTCAGCAGCATCACCACAAAAATACAGATGGAAAGCCCCACCACCCATTTCGCCACCGGTGCGGGCAGCAGTAGGTGCGTATGGATTTCCTGGATGATGGTGAAAAAATGGGTACGCAAATCGTGCTCGTGCAGCACCTGACCGCTGTAGGGATTCAGGTACACTTGTGTGGGTGTCCCCGCTTTATCGGTGAAAAACACGGTGGCCGAGCGCGCGGGGCCGAAGGAGGTGAACCACGTATCCTGGGCAGCCACGCCGGGGTGCGTGGCCAGGGCGGCGGCCTGCAATCGTGAGGGCAGCAGCATGGCCGTCGGCTGCGGCTGTACCTGCCGCCACGGCTCCGTCAGGTCCCTTATCTCGTCCTGAAACACGAAAATGCACCCCGTCAGGCTCACAATAAACACCACCAGCCCCGAGGACAGCCCCAGCCACAGGTGCAGTTTGGCGCTGATTTTCTTAAATGTCATGGCTCGGGTCGGTTAGGCTGATTGGCGGAATCGGGTCGGAGGCGGGAAGGTGGTGTAGGGCGGCGGCGTTCAGGCGGGCTTCGTGCCAGCGCAGCAGGTGCCGGAGCTGGCACAGCTGCCGTTGCGGCGTGAGGCTACAGAGCCGGCAGCCGGCGCAGTTCCAGGCCGGTACAGCGTCGGCCTGCGGTTGAGCCTGCAACTGTGCTGGCTGTTGGCGCGCCGCCCCCACCACCCTAGAACTTGTAGGCAACGCTACCGA
The DNA here is from genome assembly GCF_013377885.1 of Hymenobacter lapidiphilus. Taxonomy (GTDB): domain Bacteria; phylum Bacteroidota; class Bacteroidia; order Cytophagales; family Hymenobacteraceae; genus Hymenobacter; species Hymenobacter lapidiphilus. The sequence continues at coordinate 40,550 of NZ_JABKAU010000009.1, read as the reverse complement.
TGATACTGCGCAGCTTCTGCGCGTTCATCGTGGTGTAGCCGGTCCAGTATTGCTTGTCGGTGAGGTTATCTGCTCTGGCCGAGAGCCGGAACCTGGGCTGGTCGTAGAACACGCTGGCGTTGAGCACAGTGTAGCTGGGCAGCGTAAACACGTTGGTGCTCGTGTTCTGGATGCGGTTGTCGTTGGCATAGTTGCCGCCGAACCCTGCTCCCAGGCCCTGTAGCGGGCCGGCGGGCTGTCGGTAACTCAGCCAGGCATTGGCCACGATGGGCGAAGAAGCGGTGTTGGGCCGGCGGCCGTTCACGGTTTCGTCCTGGGTTTCAAACTTCGAATCGTTGTAGGCGAAACCACCCACTATGTTCAGGCCCGGCAGCGGATTGGCAAGCACGCTCACCTCTACGCCCTTGCTGCGCTGGTTGGCATCCTGGGCGCTGATGGCCTGGAAGTTAGCATCGTAGCTGATAATGCGCAGCCGATCCTTCACGTAGATGTCGTAGTAGCTGACCGTGGCGCTGAGGCGGCCCCCGGCGGCATCCAGCTTCACGCCGCCTTCCCACTGGTTGGCGCGCTCGGGCCGGGCAATCAGGCTGCTGCCGCCGGCGTTCAGGTACACGCCCAGGTTGTTGAAGCTGTTCTGGTAGTTGGCAAACACGCTCACCCGGTCTTTCACCGGCTGGTACACGGCTCCGAACTTGGGCGACAGCGCCGTTTGCGAATACGGCGCCACCGGCGAGTAGAACAGGCCGCCCTTGTTATCGAAATGGTCGACGCGCAGGGCCGCCAGCACGCTCAGCTGGTCGGTCAGGTTCAGCACATCCGACACGAAGGCGCTATAGGTGTTGGTGGTAGTGGTAACCAGGTAATGCGCTGGGGACGAGGCCGCGTAGCGGGCCGCTATGTTCGGGCCATTAAAGCCGCGGATAGTGCCGCTGGAGGCGTTCAGCGAAATCGTATCGATGTTGCCTCCCAGGAAGTTCAGGTCGGAGTTCACGCGCAGGTAATCCAGGCCCACCACCACGCGGTTGCGCATATTGCCCACCCGGAAGTCGCCATTAAACAGCTGTTGGGCCTCGAACACGGTGCGGCGGCTGTTGTCCGTCGATTGGTCGGCGCGCACCAGCCGGCTGTTGGGCAGCAGGTAGAAATACGCGCCGAAACCGTCGGAGTAGCTGTGGCTGCTGGTGAGGTAGGTGGTGGTGCTGAAGCCGGGCGCCAGTTGGTAATGCACCTGCCCAAACAGGTTGGTGCTGCGCGAATCCTGGGTCAGGCCCTCGCCCTGGTACGACTGCCGGTAGTTGAGCGGCGCCTGGTCGGCCCGGTCGAAGCCCAGCGCCGAGGAGGGCTCGTAGAAGAAGATGATTTGCTTACCCACGTTGGTGCCTTTGTAAATCTCGGCGTCCACGTTCACCGTCAGCCGTTCGTTGGGCCGGAACTGCACGCTCGGGGCCACGGCCAGGTTTTTGGTGAAGCCCGGGTAGTTGAGGTTCTGGAAGCTGTCTTCGTAGGTGTAGGCCGTGTTCAGGCGGAAGGCCAGCGTTTTGGGCTGGTTGGCGGGCGTGTTGCCATCCACTAGGTTCACGTCGGCCGATACGCGGTGGAAGCCGTAGGAGCCGGCCGCCACGTTCACTTCGCCCCCGAACGTATCCAGCGGCTTCTTGGTCACGCGGTTCAGCAGGCCGCCATACGAGGTGAGGGAGCTGCCGAACAGCGTGGCCGAGGGGCCTTTAATCACCTCCAGCTTCTCCAGGTTGATGGCGTCGATGTCGCTCGTGACGTTGCCGGCCACGCCGTTGCGCAGCTGGCTCGACACGATGAAGCCCCGCGAGGCGTAGAAGGCGCCGCCGTCGCCGCCGCGGCCGGTGGCATCCCACATTTTCTGCACGCCGGGGGCGTTGCGCACCGCGTCGTCCACCGAAAACACCACCTGCTCGGTCAGCAGCTCCTTGCCCACGGTGGCATACACCTGCGGGTTTTCGAGGTTGCTCAGCGGCATCTTACCCACGTACTCCGACGTTTTGCGGACGAACTTATTGGTGCGGTTGCCGCTGATAACCACCTCCTTGAGCTGCTCGGCGTTTTCGCTCAGCATGAAATCGAGCACCACGGCCTGCCCGCCGCGCACCGTTACCGACTGCTCCGTTGTTTTCAGGCCCACCGCCGATACTACCACGGTGTACTGGCCATCGCGCACGCGCTCAATTACATACTCGCCGTTGCCGTTGGTGATGGCGCCTTGGCTACGGCTCTTCAGACCCACCGTTACCGACTCGGCCGGGCGGCCGTCGGAGGTAGTAACGCGGCCCCGGATGGTGGCCGCTTGCTGGGCCTGCACCGTGAGGGCGTTGACCAGAAGGATGGAAGTAAGGCCTAGCGAGCAGAGATTCAACATGAGAGATTTTAATTAGAATCTTTCTTAATTAGGCAAAGGAACGACGTATATTCTATTTAGAAAAATTCTTAATAGAATTAATTTGCGGTATGATGACCGCCTGTTGGCTTGCAACGGCCCGTGAACGGGCTGCCGGGGCGGCATCTGCCAAACTTGTGGGCTATCTTCGACCATTCACCCATGTTCCTTCCCTATGCGCAAACTCACCGTTCCACTGCTGGCGCTGGCCGGCCTGGCCGCCTGCCGCTCCTCGCAGCCGGCTATGCCCACGGCCACTACGCCTGCAGCCAAAACTGCTGCTTCCCCCTCCAATAAATTCGTGCTTAACTACCCCGACTCCCGTAAGTCCGATCAGAAGGACGATTATTTTGGCACCTCCGTGGCCGACCCTTACCGTTGGCTCGAAGACCCCGATGCGCCCGAAACCAAGAGCTGGGTGACGGCCGAAAACAAGGTGACGTTTGGCTACCTCGACCAGATCCCGTTTCGCGACAAAATCCGTGAGCGGCTGACTACACTCTGGAACTACGAGAAATTCGGCATTCCGCAGCAGGAGGGCAAAATGCTGTATTTCAGTAAGAACGACGGCCTGCAGAACCAGGCGGTGCTGTATGTGCAGCCCGAGGGTTCCGATGCTGCGGCCGAGGTGCTGCTCGACCCCAACAAGTTTTCGGCCGACGGTACGACGGCCCTGGCCGGTACCTACTTCTCGCACGACAACCGCTACATGGCCTACGCCACTAGCGGCGGCGGCTCGGACTGGCAGACGATGAAGGTGCTCGACCTGAAAACCCGCCAGCCGATGTCTGACCAGCTCGACTGGGTGAAGGTTTCGGGGGCGTCCTGGTACAAAAACGGTTTCTTCTATAGCCGCTACGACGCGCCCAAGGCCGGCGAGAATAAGCTGGCTGGCAAAAACGAGTACCACAAGGTGTACTACCACACCCTCGGCAAGCCCCAGAGCACCGACCGGTTGGTGTACGAGGACCCCAAAAGCGCGCTGGGCTTCCGCATGGTAAGCACCACCGACGACGAGCGGTTCCTGTCCTTGTACCTCACCGATGGCAAGGCCGACGGCAACCGCCTTTCGGTGCGCGACCTGACCGACCGGCGGCAGGAGGGAAGCTTCACGCCCATCATCACGAGCTATGAGCACAACAACTCGGTGGTTGGCAACGTGGGCGGACAGCTGCTGGTACTCACCAACAACGGCGCACCCAACTACCGCGTCGTGCTCATCGACCCCAAAAAGCCCCAGGAGAAAAACTGGAAAACCGTGCTGCCTGAAACCCAGCAAAAGCTGGAGGGCGTCGACCACGTGGGCGGCTATTTGGTGGCATCGTATCTGAAGGATGCCAGCAGTCTGATTAAGGTGTACACCGAGAAGGGCGAATTCAAGCACGATGTGGCCCTGCCGGCCCTGGGCACGGCCTCGGGCTTCGGTGGCAAGCGCGACGCGAAGGAGGTGTACTACGCCTTCACCTCGTTCACGTACCCGACCACCATTTACAAGTACGACCTGGCCACCAACACCAGCACCGTATTCCGGGCTCCGAAAGTAGATGTAAACCCCACTGACTACACCACCACGCAGGTGTTCTACAGCAGCAAAGACGGCACGAAGGTGCCCATGTTCATCACCCACAAAAAGGGCCTGAAGCTCGACGGCCAGAACCCCACGTACTTGTACGCCTATGGCGGGTTCAACATCTCGCTCACGCCCGGCTTCTCGGTGGCCCGCATGCTGTGGCTCGAAAACGGCGGCATCATCGCCATTCCCAACCTGCGGGGCGGGGGCGAGTACGGCGAGGCCTGGCACAAAGCCGGCATGACGCCCAACAAGCAGAACGTGTTCGACGACTTTATTGCCGCCGCCGAGTACCTGAAGGTGCAGGGCTACACCAGCACCGAGAAGCTGGCCATGGCCGGCGGCTCGAATGGCGGCCTGCTGGTAGGTGCCACGATGACGCAGCGCCCCGACCTGTGCAAAGTGGCCTTCCCGGCCGTGGGCGTGATGGACATGCTGCGCTACCAGAAGTTCACCATCGGCTGGAACTGGGCTCCCGAGTATGGTACCTCCGACAGCTACGAGCAGTTCCAGAACCTCTACAAGTTCTCGCCGCTGCATAACCTAAAGCCCGCCGACTACCCCGCCACCATGATTACCACCGCCGACCACGACGACCGCGTGGTGCCGGCGCACTCGTTTAAGTTTGCTGCCGCCCTGCAGGCCGCCAACACCGGCCCCAACCCCCAGCTCATCCGCGTCGATGTAAACGCGGGCCACGGCGCCGGCAAAAGCACCAAACTCCAGATTCAGGAGTGGGCCGACATCTGGTCGTTCGCCTTCTACAACATGGACGTGAAGCCGTTCGGAAAGTAAGTTTTTAGCGTTTAGCTGATAGTGCTTCGCGCTTGTAGCGTTTCAAACTGCCCAAGCACGACGCACTATTAACTAAGCACAAACCGCCGTATCTTTGCGGCTGCAAACCGCGTAAGTGCCTTAGTCTTTTGCTTTCCCATATGAAAAAAATGTCCCTGCTCGGCCTGCTGGCCGGTTCGCTGCTGCTCTCCGCTACTTCCTGTAGCAACCCCGACTACGAGCGGCAGGAAGATATGACCGTTGCGCCGTTGTCTTACCCCGCACCGGTCGATACCACGGGTGGTAAAACTGATGAAACCCGCGAAATCAATGCCGTTAACGCCACCGAATCCATCAAGAAAATGCAGCCGGTAATGTAGCTGGCAGTTTTTCTAACGCAGAAAGAGCAGCAGCCCCACCGGGCTGCTGCTCTTTCTGCGTTCAGGGCCTTACTTTAGGCTCAGTAAGAGCTGCTCGTAAAGCCAGCAGGAAAGTTGATGGGAGTACCTACTATAGCTCAAGGCGCGTAGCTTACTCACTACTCACTACTCACCAGACCGCCATGTTTATTCGCCGGGGCCGGGAGGCCGATTTGCCGCAGGTGCTGGCCCTGATTCAGGAGCTGGCCGAATACGAGAAGGCCCCCCAGGAGGTCACGAATACGCTGGCCGATATGCAGCGCGACGGATTCGGGCCCGCGCCCATCTTTGGCTTCTTTGTGGCCCTGGAAGTGCCCGAAGGCCCGATTGTGGGCATTGCGCTATACTACACCGCCTACTCGACCTGGAAGGGCCGGATGCTGTTTCTCGAAGACTTGGTGGTAACCGAAGCCATGCGTGGCACGGGCCTGGGCCGGCGGCTGTTCGAGGCCGTGGTGGCAGAGGCCCGCCACAGCGGGGCCCACCGCCTGCGCTGGCAGGTGCTGGAGTGGAACGAGCCAGCCATCGGTTTCTACCAGAAGCTGGGCGCTACCCTCGACCCGGAGTGGCATAACGGTACCCTCACTGCCCAGCAAATCCAGCAATTCCCCTGCGACCCGGCCATCGAGGCCGCCGTGCGGGAAGTTGCCTGATGTGCTGCCAGTACGCTGTAGGGGCGGGGCTTGTCCCCGCCCGCCGTTGAACGAGTCCGTAGAGTGTACGCGAGCGTGGCCGTTCAACGGCTCCTAACGGCGGGCGGGGACAAGCCCCGCCCCTACACCGGGCTGTAGCTCAAACAGAGCGTACTAGCAGCTAATAAATCAGCCCATTACAGCACTTCCAGCATCGTGCGGAACGAGGCGTAGCGACCACCAAAATGCTTGTCCATGTCGGCGCGGAGGGCGGGGGCGGCCACTTCCTGGTAAGCTTCGAGCTGCTCCAGGCTCACGGCGTAATACTGCGAGGCGTAGGTAATGCCGCCCTCTTCCTCATCGAGCATGCGGCAGAGCTGGCTTTTGAGAAAAAAGCCGGTGGCCATCACCTCCGGCATGTGCGTGTTCTGCATATAAGCCAGCCACCGCTCGGCAATTTCCGGATCGAGGCTGGTGGTTACGTTGTAAAGAATCATAAACGGGTGGTTGGGGTAAACAGCTAAGGCTTCAGCGGAGCAGTGGTCTTCCTGCGCAAATTTAAGGCGACGAAGCCTACTCTGAACGCCTGCGCATCAGACCCGCATATCGTCGAAGTGGAAATCCTTGATGCGGGCCTGAATGTCTTTCGACGACAGGTTCTCGCGGATGGCGGCCTGGGTGAGGTCGGCTAGCTCGGCGTCGCCGGCGAAGCGCAGGGCCAGTATCTGGCCTAGCTTGAGCTGGCTTTCGAGCGGGCGCAGGCTTTGGCCAGTTACCTCGAAGTAGCGCTGGCGCACTTCTAGGCGCAACAGCCGGTCCTGGAGCGTGAGGGCGTAGTGTTGGCGCAGCATCAGTAGCACGCCGAGGCCCACCACGGCCAGCGCGGCCACCGTAAACCAGAGGCGTGAAATTTCGGAGTCGTCGCCGGCCACCGTCAGGTAGCGCCGGACGCCGTAAATGGCCAGAATCAGGGCCGCCGGCAACAGCACGAAGTGGTGCCAGGGGTAAAACATGAGCGTATTTTTGGTCGGTTTGGCGGCCATAGGAAGCGGGTTGGGGTGAAGTGTGAACTGCTGATACGCAAAAACTCCGACCAGGGGCCGGAGTTTTGTACATAGTGGTGTCGGCCGAATGTCGCGGGGCTATACGTTACCGGCCTTTTTGGCCTCGCGGGTCCGGCGCTTTTCATCGCGCAGGGCTTTTTTGGCTTCGCTTTCCTGGCGGCTGGCTTCCTTGGCAGTGGCACGCTGGCGCTTCAACTCCATCTTCTGTTCTTTCATCTGGCGCTGCTGCTCGCGCATAGCCTGCTTCTGGTCTTTTAGCTGCGATTTAGAGTCGTTAACGCTGCTCTTTGTAGCGGAGCTTTGCTGCTTCTGGGCATCCAAAGTAGCTTTGGCATCCATGGTGCGCTGCTCCTGCATCTGGCGGCGCAGCTGGGTCGAATCGGTGACTACCTGAGCCTGCGAAGCGTGGCTTCCGAGCAGGGTGAGGGTAAAGGCGGTTAGTATTAGAAACGTTTTCATGGGAAGGGCGAAAGTGAAATTCGCTGCTAGTACGTTGGCACGTTGCGAACGGTCATAATCCGGGCCATTATTCTTTCGTGCACATCGGCCTGCCAGGCAGAAGCAACCCTACTTAAACGACAACGGTACCATGAGTTTCATGCTCAGGTTGCGGCCCATGTTAAACACGCCCTGCCGGCCGGTGGCGTAATTCACGTCGGTGTATTTGAGGCGGCTCAGGTGGTTCTGGTAGGCCACATCGAACACGTTATTGAGCGTGAGATAGAGCGAGAATAGCGTGCGGTCTTTGGTCGATACCACGTCGGAGCCCAGGCCCAGGTTTACCAGCGTGTAGCCCGGCGTGCGGGTTTCGGTTTCAAAGGCCGAGAAAACGCGGTTTTGGGCGAAATTGTGCTCCAGCGCCGTGCGGGCGTACAGGTTGCGCAGCCGCGAGCGGCCCACCTTGGCAAAACTCACCCGCAACTCCGACTGAAACCGGTCGGCCGGAATGAAGGGTAGGTTGCGCTGGCCCGCGGGCTGGTCGAGCTGCACGGCCCGCACCATCGAAAACGAGTTTTCGAAGTGCAGCCAGTCGAGCGGGTGGGGGTGCAGGTCGAGGCTAATTTCGCCCCCGGCCAGCCGCGCATCGCCCTGCCCGTAACGGAACACCTGGTCGCCTTCCACCGACAGCGAGTCGCCGCCGCCGGCCGCTCCCAGCACGCGCGGGAAAATGTAGTTGCTGATGCGGTTGCGGAAGACATCGACCGACAGATCGACGTGCTCGGAAGTGAAAGCCAGGCCGCCATCGAGCTGGAAGCTGGTTTCGGCTTTCAGGTCCGGCTCTCCGATTTCGTAGCGTACCGTGCCCTCGTGCTTGCCGTTCGAGCCCAGCTCGGCAATGTTGGGTGCCCGGAAGCCGCGGGCCGCGTTGGCCTTCAGCACCAGCTTTTCGCCCAGCAGGTAAGCCCCGCCCAGGCTGCCGCTCACGTTGCGAAAAGTGCTCGTAAAGCCCCCGAACTTCGTTTCGCCCTGTCCGGCGGGCACTGGCTGCTCTTCTTCGTTCAGATACAGCGCGTCGGCCTTAATGCGGCGCAAATCGTAGCGCAGGCCCCCGCTCACATCGAGCCGGCCGAAGGTCTTTTTAGTTACCCCGAACACGCCGTCATCAAGCAGCCGGTAGGCCGGAATCAGGAACTCGACGCCCTTGTTCTGGTTTTCCTGCTGCATCCCGCTTACCCCAAACGTGGTGTTCCAGCCGTTCATTTCGGGCAGAAACCAGCGCAGAGCATAGTCTACGGTGCGCAGCTGGAAGAAGAGCGAGGTTTCATCCGCGTCGGCGGGGTTACCGAACTCGCGGCGCAGGTTCTGCTGCCAGCCCAGGTTGGCCGTGAGGCGGTGCTGGCCCAGTATAAAGCTGTTGTCGGTGCCGATGCGCAGGTGGTTGATTTGCTGGCGGGGTACGGCCAGGCCGTAGCCGCGCAGGTCGGCGCTGGTTACCGGCACATCGGCCACGTCGCCATCCAGCGTGGGCACGCCCTTCAGAAACCGGCCCGTCAGCGAGTCGCGGGCACCCTCAATCAGGCCCAACTGCTGGTTGAAGGAGTTGAAGGTGAGGTGCGAGTAGCCCCAGCTTTTGTTCAAGCCCACGTAGCCGCTACCGTTCAGCTCCCGCGCACCCGAGTTGTACACCCGGCCGTCGAGCTTATTGCGGTAGTTGCCGGCCACCTTGCCCGAGCCGCGCACCTGCCAGTTGAAGCCGTTGAGGTTGCCCGCGTTCCAGAGCGAGTAGCCCTGCTGCTGGTTGTTGGTTTGATACGTAGCGGCCGCCGCGCCCAGCACCCGGCCCTCGGCCACCGGCTCGGGCGGCAGGAAGTTGATGACGCCCGCCAGCCCGTCGGAGCCATACAGCAACGAACCCGGCCCCTTGATAATCTCGGCCCGGTCGATACTAAACTCGTCGATTTCGATGCCGTGCTCGTCGCCCCACTGCTGGCCTTCCTGCTTGGCGCCGTTGTTGAGGGTGATAACGCGGTTGGCCCCCAGCCCCCGGATGATAGGCTTGCTGATGGCCACACCGGTGGTAATCTGGCTCAGGCCGGGCACATGGGCCAGCGCATCCACGGCGTTGGTGGCCGAACTTTGCTGTAGCTGAACCTGGCTAACCACCGTGGTGGGAACGGGCGAGCGGCGCCGCTCGGTGCTGGCCGACACGCCCGTTACCACTACCTGCCCGATTTCGGTGGCCGTGGGCTCCAGCACCACATCAATGGCCGTACTCGTGCCCGTATCCACGTTACGGGCCACAGTCGAGTACCCCACGAAACGGACTTGCATTAGAAACCGTCCGCGGGGCAGGTTAGCGAAACTAAACTGCCCGTTTTCGTCGGTTGCAGTTGCCTGTCGTAGGTCGGGGAAGTATACCGTGGCTCCGGGCATGGCCTGGCCGGTGGCTGCATCGGTAACGCGGCCGGTTACGGGGGCACTGGTCGTGGCTCGCGTTGCGGCCGGTGCCTGGTTGGTGGTTTGGGCCACCGCCAGACCAGTGCCGAGTGCAAAGCCCGTCGTGATAAAAAAGCGAAGCATAAAAGTGGAGATAGGAGAGGCCCGGCAGCCAACAATACCGTGGCTGCCTCAGCCCGCCGTAATAATCGGCCGGTCGCCTCAACAAGCAAAAAAGGAAGAAGAATGGACCTGCGCACCCTTAGTGCCGCGAAAGAGACCCGGATACGCTCTGATAAGCACTGCTCGAACAAGGCGGGAGCAGATTCCTGCAGAGAGCAGGGCAGCGTAGCTTACGAAGGGTTAAGCCATAGGCGGGCCGCGTAGGTCGGCTGTGATACGAGTGGCCGAGTCCCACACCGAAGCGGCGGCTATCGAGTGGGGCAATCGGTACGCCACGGGCAGAACCGGTTGCACCAGCGGAGCCGGTGGCTGGAAGGCCGCGTTGAAGAAATGGTCGACCGCGCAGTGCTTATGCTGGCTGCTGACGATGTCGGCCTGGCGGATGTTAGGACCGGCTTCCAGTGCAACGTCCACCGTGTGCTGATGCTCGTGCAGCGCCAGAATCCAGGCATTGGGTACCAGTACCCGTGCAAAGCACAGGAGCAGCACTGTAGCCAGCCGGGACCGAAGATTGTACATTAGAACTAGTGGGACGAAGAATTGAATGTACGGCAAACCAACCTCCCGCGCCGCCGGTGCGGCCGGGCCGGGTGAAATGAGAATGACGTTAACTGCATTATACGTAGTATGACTTGCACATCATGTTGCCTCAGGCCGCCAACCCATAATGGGAATAGTTGTATTTTGCTCAAATAGGCAGGGTATCAGAAATTTGTATTTGTAGTATGCCACATCAGCCGTAATATTGCATCCGGCATTTTATATATGTGTTGTTGGAGAGACGTTTACTCGTGCGGAAGTAATGGAAGTTGAAACTCTGGAAAGCCCGTTGGTAGTCAGATACGAGCGAAACGATACCCTGCTGCATGCGCAGTGGCAGTTTTTAGCGCAACCCCACCGCGCTCCGTCCGCTCTTCAAAATCTCCTGGACGCCGCCGCCCGCCCACGGGTGCGTGCCTGCCTCTTGGACTTACAGTATATGCCCGACCTGTCGTCGATGGGGCAGCCGCAGACGGAATACCATTTGCTGGTGAAGCTGGCCGCGTTGCCGCTACAGCACCTGGCACTGGTATTTAAAGCAGATTGGCAGCATGAGGCCCTGCTGGCCGCTACCAGCTGCCTGGCCCCTGCCTATGAAGTGCAGGTGTTCGATGATGCCGCCATGGCCCTCGACTGGCTCCGGCAAACCGGCGAAGGCTACCTGGGTAGGGGCGGGGGCCGGACCGAGCAGCGCCGGCCGCTGTCAAACTGACAGCCGGGAGGAGACTGGAACAGGGTTTGAAACCAACGTTCCGCGCCGTTGCCGGCCCTATGGGGCTGGCAAAACGGCCGGTTTTTGTTTTCACTCACCTTTTCTGATTCTGTTATGCAAGAGAAAGGCAGCATCTCGATTCACACCGAGAACATCTTTCCTATCATCAAGAAATTTCTCTACTCCGACCACGAGATATTCCTGCGCGAGCTGGTCAGCAACGCCGTCGATGCCACTCAGAAACTCCAGAGCCTGGCCCGCCAGGGCGAGTACAAGGGCGAGTTGGGCGAGTTGAAGGTGCGCGTAACCGTTGACAAGGAAGCCCGCAAAATCACGATTTCTGACCGCGGCCTGGGCATGACGGCCGAGGAAATAAAGAAGTACATCAACCAGATTGCCTTTTCGGGTGCCACTGAGTTCGTGGAGAAGTACAAGGAAACCGATGCCCAGGCGAAAGACCAGATTATCGGTCAGTTTGGTCTTGGTTTCTACTCGGCCTTCATGGTGGCCAAGGAGGTGGAAATCTGGTCGAAATCGTACAAAGACGACACCGCTACGGCCCACTGGACCTGCGACGGCAGCACTGAGTTTACGCTAGAAGAAACCGAGGGCGAACACGCCAAAGCCGAGCGCGGTAGCGACGTGGTACTACACGTCGCCGACGATTCGGACGAGTTTCTGGAGGAAGCCCGCCTGAAGGGCATTCTCACCAAGTACTGCAAATTCCTGCCCATCGAAATCGAGTTCGAGGGGGAGGTTATCAACCAGATCAAACCCATCTGGACCAAGCAGCCTGCCGACCTCACCGACGAGGACTACGTGAAGTTTTACCAGGAGCTGTACCCGTTCTCGGAGCCGCCCCTGTTCTGGATTCACCTCAACGTCGATTACCCCTTTAACCTGACGGGTATTCTCTACTTCCCGAAGGTGAAGGACGAGTTGCAGCTGCAGCGCAATAAAATCCAGCTCTACTCGCGCCAGGTATTCATTACCGATGAGGTGAAGGACGTGGTGCCCGAGTTCCTGATGCTGCTGCACGGCGTGATTGACTCACCTGACATCCCGCTCAACGTGAGCCGCAGCTTCCTGCAGGCCGATGGCGCGGTGCGCAAAATCAACCAGTACATCACCAAAAAGGTAGCCGACAAGCTGGCCGAGCTGTTCCGCAAAGACCGCGAGGGCTACGAGCAGAAGTGGTCGGATATCGGCATGTTCGTGAAGTACGGCATGCTCTCGGACGAGAAATTCTACGAGAAGGCCAAGGATTTCGTGCTGGTGCAGAACATAGCCGGCAAGGCCTTCACGCTGCCCGAGTACCAGGAGTTCGTGCAGGCCAACCAGAAGGACAAGAACGAGCAGACGGTTATCCTCTACACCACCGATGCCGAGGCCCAGCACGGCTTCGTGCAGGCGGCTCAGGAGCGTGGCTACGACGTGCTGGTGCTCGACGGCCCGCTCGATTCGCACTTCATCGGCCAGCTGGAGCAGAAGCTCGAAAAAACGACTTTCAAGCGCGTGGACGCCGAAACGACCGGCAAACTCATCGAGAAGGACGACGCGCCCGAAAGCGTACTGAGCGACGACGACAAAACCCGCCTGACCGACGTGTTCAAGCAGGCCATCAGCAACGACCATATGCACGTGCAGGTAGAAGCGCTTTCGCCCCAGGATGCGCCCGTCATCATCACGCTGCCCGAGTTTATGCGCCGCATGAAGGATATGCAGCGCACCGGCGGCGGTGGCGGCATGCAGATGTTCGGCTCGCTGCCCGACTCCTACACCGTGAGTGTAAACGCCAATCACCCGGTTACGCAGCGCGTGCTGAGTGCCGAAGGCGAAGCCGGCAGCAAGCTGGCCCGCCAGGCCTTCGACTTAGCACTGCTGGCTCAGGGCCTGCTGAAAGGCGAGGCGCTAACTGCCTTTGTGAAGCGCAGTGCCGATTTGCTGGCCGCCGAATAGCTTTAGGCGGTATATAAAGTTATAGAGAGTACAAAACCCCGGCGGCCTTGGCCGTTGGGGTTTTGTGTTTGTGAGGCAATGGGGAACCCAGGACGAATAGTTGGTGTGGTGAGTGCCTGTAAGCCGACAGCCGTGAGCCATAGGCCAGCAGCTCAAAAGTAAGGGTACCAAATCCGCATATCTTTACGTTTCTGGCTCCGAACGAATCCTGCCCGATTTCCTACATGCGTCTGTTCCGATTGACTTCTTCACCGGCCCTGCTACTGCCGGTGCTGCTGCTACTGGCCGGTGCCTCGGCTTCCTGCTCGCGTAAAACCATTTCCTTTAACAGCCAGCCCGATGCTGCCGGCCAGCTAGCCGCTGCCCCCGACAGCCTCACCACGACTGCCGACACGGCTGCGGCCCCAACGCTGGGCGGCAAGCAGGTAACCCTGAGCAAGGAGCAGGAGCGGGCTGCCCGTTCCAAGGAGCGAGCCGCTCAGCGAAAGCCTAAAAAGAAGAAGAACATCTTCCTGAATGAGCCTATCAAAAAGGGCTACACCAAGTCGGGGCAGAAAGGCAAGCGGCAGGAGGTGGAAATATTCTACTATCTGCGCACCTTCCGGCAGCCCGATCCTATGGCGCTGGCCGTGTACTACTATAATCCGCGCAAGCGCAAAGTATTTAAGGCAACGGGCGAGCTAAACCCGGCCACCGACAAGGTGATGCACGGCCCGTACAAAAAAATGCGTGGCGGCAAGGTCATCGAAACCGGCTTCTTCGCCTACGGCACCCGCCACCTTCGCTGGGAGAAGCTTACGCCCGACAACATTCTGACCGCCAAAACGCACTACGAACGGGGCTTCCCACGCGACGCCAACGTAACCTACTACGATGCCGACCGCAAGCAGCTGAAGGAAGTGATTCCCTACCTCAACGGCCAGATGGAGGGCGACTACGTCCGCTTCCTGGCCACCGGCAAGCGCGAGTGGGAAGGCCAGTTTGAGAACGGTAAGCGCGTGGGCGAGTGGATAAATTACTGGGGCTTCCGCAACCTGAAAGACCGCCGCCACTACGTGTACGGCTACGGCGAGTCGGGCTACGAGCCGGAGGTAAAAGAGCCGGTTCTATTGAAGGAATACAACCGCAACGGCGTGCTCATCTACGAAAAGGACAAGCTCGATAACCGGGAGAAGGGAAAGTAACCCGGGTTGCGCAATGGGCGCCCCTTATTCTTTGCGCTGATCAATAAAAAGCATCCTCAAAATGCGCTATCCGCAGGCCGGTGGCAGCAGGCGTGAGAGCTATAATATCAAACCGGATATCGGTGGGCCAAACCAGCATTTCCTGCAAATGCTCGGCGGCCAGGCGCAGCAGCTGCCGCTTACGCTCGGTTACGAACTCCTCGGGGTAGCCATAGTGCTCCGACGAGCGGGCCTTTACCTCCACCAGCACCAGCAGCGCGGGCGGCCGGCGCATCACCAAATCCACTTCGGCCCGGCGGAAGCGGAAGTTGCGGTGCAGTAGCTCGTAGCCCTGCGCCAGCAGGTAGTGCAACGCAGCCTCCTCGCCATCATGGCCGAGTTGGTGGGATGGAATGAGCATGACGGGGTGGGCTATGGGTAGCGAGAAGCGCGCAAGGGTTGGGAAACCAGTAGTTCGGGTACCGGGTTGGGCCGAAATCTAGTACCTTTGTCTGCCATTTGAAACTGGCCGTACTTGGTTCTGTGCCGGGAGGTTGCTGTCTTTTCTTGGAAAAAAGACGTCTGCATCCGGTCGGCCATAGACTGACAATCTGCTGACAGTCAAAATAAAGGCTGCTGCTGCATCTCCGGCCAGCCGCGTTTTGCCCGCCTAACCCACCATGACCACCATCTTCTCCACTTGCGCAATTCCAGCCACTGCTCCCGAAACGCCGCCGGCGACCGGGGCTGCGCCGGCCAGCGCCGGTCAGAGCCACCAGGTGCTGGTGCGGCGGCTGGGCATGGTAGACTATGCGCCTACCTGGGAGCTACAGGAGCAATTACTGGCCGAAACCCTGGCCCTGAAAACCCAAAACCGACTGGCTGCCGAAGCAGGCCAGCAAGTGGTTGCTACCCTCAACCACTTGTTGCTTTGCGAGCATCCGCCGGTATATACGCTGGGCAAAAGCGGTAAGCCTGAGCACTTGCTGCTCGATGACGCCGGCTTGGCTGCCCACGGTGCCACCTTCCACCGCATCAACCGCGGTGGCGATATTACCTTCCACGGCCCCGGCCAGCTGGTAGGCTACCCCATCTTCGACCTCGACAACTTCTTCACCGATATTCACCGCTACCTGCGGCTGCTCGAAGAAGCTGTTATCCTCACACTAGCCGACTATGGCGTGCGCGCCGGCCGCATTGCCGGGCTTACCGGAGTCTGGCTCGATTTTGAAGAGGGCGCGCCCAACCCGCGCAAAATATGTGCGTTGGGTGTAAAGTGCAGCCGCTGGGTAACTATGCACGGCTTCGCTCTCAACGTAAACACCGACCTAAGCTACTTCGGCCATATTGTACCCTGCGGCATCACCGACAAAGCCGTGACTTCGCTGGAAAACGAGCTGGGCCACGCAGTACCCGTTTCTGAAGTGCAGGAGCGTTTATTGCCCCATTTGGCCACGTTATTTGCGGCCGACCTGATTTCTCAGAGTTCATGAAAAAAGATATACCCTTCCGGCCCGTTGTGGGTGTTAGCGTAGCCATAACGCCCGACGAGCAGGCTGCCACGGCCACGGCCGACGCACCAGGCTGGCAGGTATTCCTTATCAACGACAACGACCAGCCCCTGCAAAACGTTATCGTTAGCTCGAACGGCTACGGTACCGACGCGCAGGGCGAAGCCATCCGTACTTCCACGCTGCGCCATGCGCTTCCCGAAGTGCCGCCGCATGCCGCTGCTCCTGTTGAAGCCCTCGACTCGGCGCTTTTTCAGCTGCACAACCAGTACTGGGTCAGCTATTACATAGATGGTCAGGTCTTTGATAGGAAATTCGTTTTTGCACCTGACTCTATTGGCTTCAAGCAGCTGAAACCTATCAGCTTGCTTATCCCTCAAGGAATCTTGGCTACTTGAATCAGCCATCTTTAGCTGTCTTCTCCGCTCTGGCAGTAGCCGTCCCTTACCACAAGCGCCAACCACTCTTATGAATGCACTCGGAATACAGTTGAGCCTGTCCTTCCTGTGGGCCTTTTTGGTAGCTATGTTCGCCGTGCCGTCCATTATCTACATCGCCCACCTCAAAAACATGCTTGATACGCCCAATGTGCGTACCGTGCACGAGTCGCTGACGCCGCGCCTGGGCGGAGTGGCTGTCTTTGCCGGCTTTATGTCGGCTCTCACCATCTTCGCTCCGCTTGACAATGGCGTGCAGCAGCTGCTGGCTGGCTGCATTGTGTTGTTTTTTGTAGGCCTGAAGGACGATTTGGTGAGTATTTCGGTGGCTAAAAAGTTTGTAGGCCAGCTGCTGGCTACTGGCGTGGTGATGATTATGGCCGATGTACGGATTACCAGCTTCCAGGGCATTCTGGGCATAGGCGAGTTGCCCATCGGCATTAGCTACGCCTTTACCTTTTTCGCCATTGTCGGCATCACCAACGCCATCAACCTCATCGATGGGCTTGATGGGCTGGCGGGCTCCATCGTGCTCATTATTGTAAGCACCTTCGGCTATTACTTCTACCAGTACGGCGGACCAAGTTTCCAGAACTACGCCTTTGTTTCGGTGTGCGTGGTGGGCGGTATTCTGGGTTTCCTGCGCTACAATTTCCATCGGGCCAGTATTTTCATGGGCGACACCGGTTCGCTGGTCTGTGGCTTTATCGTGTCCATTCTAACCATTCAGTTTATTGAGATGGGCCTGAAAGTAGGCCAGCCCTTTGGTAGCGCGGCACCGGCTGTGGCGCTGGGCATTCTGTTTGTGCCCCTGTTCGATACGCTACGCGTGTTTATCGTGCGCATGATGGCTGGCCGCTCTCCCTTCTCACCCGACAAAAACCATGTACACCACCGCATTCTGGCTATGGGTTTCCAGCAAATCAGCACGGTTATGCTGCTGGGCCTGCTCAACGTCGTTGTCATTCTGTTGGTCATCAATTTTGCTTATCTGGGTAGCATGATGCTGATCGGACTGCTGATTGGCTTCTCACTGCTTCTGAGCCTGCTGTTGGGAGTATACCACAGCCGGGCCGAGCGCCAGCGTATCGCCTCCTGATTGAAGGCGGTAGCGGCCATGATATCGTGTGTACCGTGGTAGCTCCTGCTTTTGTAAATCCACTTATTAAACACGTGCGCTGCTCGCTCTTCATCCGGAACCTGTGGCTGTTGCTGCTGGGAGTGCTGCCGCTGGCAGCCGGGGCTGCCGAGTACCGCCGGCTGCCGCCCCCACCCCGGTCCGGCCTTACCACCGATTGGCTTATAAAGGACCCGGCCCGCAACCGACTGATACTGTACCTGCCCAACTACCACGCTCCCGAGCAGGCCTACTACCAGTGGCTAAGCGTGCGGCCCGGCCGACCGTTGCCCATTACCTTCACGGCCCGCGAAAACCTGAGTTTGTTCCTCAACAACCAGCTCGTTTTTACCGCTCCCGCTCCTGCTTCTTACACCCTCGATCTGGCAGCATTGCTGCCCGCCGGAACCCAGCAGGGCGGGCTGCATCTGCTGTGCGTGTGGCATCCTGAAGCCGTCCCCAACCTTACCTCATTCCAGAACGCCCTACCTCCGGTCGAAAGCCCTGTGGGGGCCCGGGAGGTGCTGACGGCTGCCCAGCCGCGGCCCCGGGGGCACCAGGGCCAGAACGTATTTCTGGGCTTTCTGCTGCTCATCGGGCTAGGCTACGGAGGCCTGCGCGCCACCTACCAGCCCGGCTTTGCGCGCATCTACCAGCTGGAGGGGCTCTGGGGCAAGGGCACAGCCGAGCAGGATTTCCTAGTTAAGCCTACCCTTACCTGGCTCAATCTGGTGCTGGTGCTGCTGTTTGCGCTATCGTTTGCGCTGCTGCTGGTGGCCATCCATACCAACATCGAAAACATCGTAATCCTGCGCCGCCTGTTCGATGTGGCCGAATCAACTATTGTAGTGAAGGTGCTGCTCTACACGGCGCTGGTTGCAGCTTTTGTGCTGGGCAAGTACCTGTTTCTGGAGCTGATGGGCTACATCTTCGACGTGGCCGAGCTAGTCACGATTCAGTACCGCGAGTTTATTCGCACGGTGCTGTTCATGGGGCTCTTTCTGCCCGGCGTTATGCTGCTCTATCTGGGGCTCAACCGGCAGCTGCCCGAAACGGTGTTGTGGGTATCCAAC
Organism: Hymenobacter lapidiphilus; assembly: GCF_013377885.1. Taxonomy (GTDB): domain Bacteria; phylum Bacteroidota; class Bacteroidia; order Cytophagales; family Hymenobacteraceae; genus Hymenobacter; species Hymenobacter lapidiphilus. The sequence goes on along the minus strand of NZ_JABKAU010000009.1, from coordinate 22,112 downwards.
GGGGTGGTTTCCTTGCTGTTGGTTGGTACCGTATGGCGTGTAGCCCGGACGCTGCACCGCAAAAGGTCACTCCTGAATCTACATTTGTTTTCGTACCTTTGCGCCACAGAAGTGATTCCGTTGGTCGTTTTGCTCAAATTAATTGTTTTTACCTACTAATCAGGTATTCACGCCGCTCTTTTCCGCTTTCTAACGCTCCCTTATCGCTCCAGATTTTACCCTCATTCTCTACCCAATGGCCGACAATAAAGACCAGCCGGGAAAAGGCCGTCATGCCGTTCCTATAGCCACTATTCTGGTCAGCCAACCAAAGCCGACCAGCGACGTCTCTCCCTATTTTTCGATTGCCGAAAAGTACGGTATCAAGGTAGATTTTCGCGAATTTATTGACGTTCAGCCAGTTTCCTATAAAGACTTCCGTAAAGAGAAGGTCAATATTGCGGAGCACACGGCCATCATCTTTACTAGCCGCAACGCCGTCGACCACTTCTTCCGCATCTGCCAGGAAGCTAAAATTGAGATGCCGGCCGAGATGAAGTACTTCTGCATCTCGGAGCAGACGGCTAATTACCTGCAGAAATATATTGTGCTGCGTAAGCGCAAGCTATTTGTGGGCCAGCGTACGGCTGCCGATATGTTCGACGTCATCCGCAAGCACAAGGGCGAGACGTTCCTATACCCTTGCTCCGACATCCGCAAGGATGACATCCCGGAGTTTATGCGCGACAACAAGTTTAAGTTCAGCGAGGCCGTCATCTACCGTACCGTCGCCGCCGATCTTTCGGACCTGACTGATGTGAAATACGATTGTATTGCTTTTTTTAGCCCATCAGGCATTACGTCGCTGTTCGTTAACTTCCCCGATTTCGTACAGAATAACACGCGTATCGCCGCCTTCGGTCCCACTACCGCTAAAGCCGTACTCGATGCGGGCCTGCTACTCGATATTGAAGCTCCGCACCCCAACGCACCTTCCATGACGGGCGCTATTGAAGCCTACATTCGGCTGCATCAGAACAACGGCTCGCCTAAAACAGCCGGCAAAGTATAAATCGGATAACAGGGGGCAGTCACGGCAAGAGCAGAAGGCACTTGCACGGGCTGTTTGGTTCGTGAGTTTGATGAAAAATTTAGCGCGGTTTTTCGTTACATTTGGGAACGTAGGCCCGCTACTACTCCGGGGCTGACTCACGGCAGATTTATATGAAAAGATATATACTATGCGCCGGAGCGCTGTTGATGATGGGCAAAGCCGCTGCTCAGCAACAGCCGCAGTTCAGCCACTACGGGCTCAATGGCATGCATCTGAACCCGGCTTACGCGGGGGTGAAAGGCTTTGGCGAAATAACTGGCATTGGCCGCATCCAGTATTACGGCTACGACGCTTCCTTCGATTCCGGCGGTTCGCCCACTACGGCCTCACTCACGGCTTCGCTGCCCGTACCAGTGCTGGCTGGCGGTCTGGGCCTGGGTATTTACCGCGACCGGATTGCCGAGCTATACACGACCAACGTGCAACTCTCGTACTCGCGCCACCTCAAGCTGGGCGAGGGCACACTTGGTCTTGGCGTGCAGGGCCTGCTCAATAATATTTACCACGGTAAATATCGGTCCAATGATGAGAACGATATAGCCGTACCGCGTGAGGGTTCAGATGCGAAATTTGACATGGGAGCGGGCGTCTGGTACGAAGCCCCGAAGTTTTATGCCGGCTTGAGCATGAATAATCTGCTGCGTTCGGGCTACCGCTTTAAGAGTGAAGGCATAGCCAACGCAAAAACGGCGCAATATTTGACGGAGAATCATGCCTACCTGACTGGTGGCTACAATATTGATCTGACTCCGGACGTTGTAATTACCCCGACGGCACTGATGAAACTCGTGCTACCGGGAGAATTTGGCGACAGCGACAAACTGACTCTGCGCAATGCCTCGTATGAGGTAGGAGCAAGGGCCACGTTTAACGACCGGTTCTGGGGCGGCTTAGGCTACCGCTCAGGCGACGCTTTCACGGCCTTGGGAGGAGTTTCCTTCGCCCAGGACAATGCGCTTCGGTTGGGATTGGCCTATGACCTAATTGCATTTGGCCAAGAAGCAAAAGCAACGAGTTCATTTGAGATTATGCTGAGTTACCGCTTGCCTAAACCAAGCCTGAATATCCGGCCAGCTATCCGCACGCCCCGGTATAGCTTCTAACGGACTGTTTTGGAGAGGAGGAAAATGTGCTGCAGTTGCAGAAAACGGAATGTTGGCTCAATCAACCGGCCAGATGGGCGTAACAGTCGTTTAACCGGCTGATACTTTAGTTGGTAGACAAATGTGCGGTGTTGGGCGGATTGCTTGCGTACCAACGGATGATTCATTAGATTTGCCAGCCCGAAAAATTGTAATCTTTGGTTATCACCCTCGGTCGTCTTTTTACTTTTCATAATGAATAAGTTTTTCCTCCTGCCCCTTGTCGCTTTCTCGGCTCTGCTGTTGGGCGGGTGCGGTTTCAGCAAAGGCCCCACCGGCGACTTGGTCGGTGCTGAAGACCGGCCAGAATTTAACCCGCAGGAAGTGCCTTACGGCATGGTGCCTTGCCCCGGCGGTACTTTCCACATGGGCCAGACTGACCAGGATATTTCGGCCTCTATGGTCAACATGAACAAGCAGGTAACTATTGCCGGCTTCTACATGGATGAGACGGAAATCACCAACAACCAGTACCGCCAGTTCATGAATGCCATCCGGCAGGATTCGATCGACGTGCTGGGTGAGGAATACGTGATGACCGAACTCTACCCCGATACGACGGTGTGGGTGCGTGACTTCACCTACCACATGGGTGACCCGCTGATGGAGTATTACTACACGCACCCAGCTTTCGACGACTACCCCGTAGTGGGCGTTGACTGGTTTGCGGCCAAGTACTTCTGCAACTGGCGCACCAAGCTGAAAAACCAGGCCAACGAAGAGGCCGGTTTGGCCCCTTACCCTAATTTTCGTCTGCCTTCGGAGGCTGAGTGGGAGTACGCCGCCCGCGGTGGCCGCGACTTAGCTACCTACCCTTGGGGCGGTCCTTACATGCGGAACTCCAACGGTTGCATGCTGGCCAACTTCAAGCCCGGCCGCGGCGACTATGCTTCCGACGGACATGCCTACACGGCTCCGGTTGCCTCTTTCTTTCCCAACGATTTCGGCCTGTACGACATGTCGGGCAACGTAGGCGAGTGGTGCGACGATGCTTACATGGAAGCTTCCGTGCCAGTGGTATGGGATATGAACCCGACCAATCCCGACGACAACGAGCCCCGCAAAGTAGTGCGTGGCGGTTCGTGGAAGGATATTGCGTATTTCCTGGAGACGGGAACCCGCAATTTCGAATACCAAGATTCGGCCCGTTCTTATATTGGTTTCCGCACAGCCATGATCCAGATTGGCTCGGGTGGCGGCCGCTAGGCCAGTTAGCTTCTTGTTTAAGACTCCTTTTATACCTCATCACTTCTTCTTCAACAACACAATCAAATGGCAGCTAAAGGCGGTAATTTCCTGTACGATGTATTGATGCCCAAAATCTACGGCATCGGCGCAGCAGTCGTAATCGTAGGAGCTCTATTCAAAATCCAGCACTGGGATGGTGCTAGCGAAATGCTAATCGTTGGTCTTGGTACTGAGGCTGTTATTTTCTTCCTAAGTGCGTTCCAGCCGACTTCCAAAGAGGTTGACTGGTCGATGGTATACCCTGAGCTGAGCGAAGGCTACGATCCTTCCACTGGTAACGCCAGCTTCCTGCAGCAGGACAACAACGGCACGGGCCTGACCCGTAAGCTCGACGATATGCTGAAGGATGCCAACGTGACGCCCGAAGCCATTAACTCGCTGGGCCAGGGCCTGAACCGCCTCAGCACTACCACCCAGCAGCTTGCCGGCCTCGGCGACGCGACCAACGCTACCGACGAGTACACGACCAAGGTTCGCTCGGCTGCCCAGTCATTGGAGCGCATCAACGATTCGTATTCGAAGACGGCTGATGCTATGAGCACGATGGCCGACGCCACCGCCGACGCGGGTGCTTATCAGTTGCAGGTACAGAACGTAACCAAGAACTTGGGCGCGCTCAATGCCGTGTACGAGATGGAGCTGAATGATGCCAACTCGCACCTCAAGTCCATGAACCAGTTCTACGGTACGCTGGCCCAGGCCATGCAGAACCTGACCGAAGCTGGTAAGGAAACCGACCAGTTCAAGACCGAAGTAACCAACCTGACTTCCAACTTGGGTTCGCTCAACCGCGTGTACGGCAACATGCTGAACGCCATGCGGGCCGGTAGCTAAGCCGCATCCGGTTTAGCAAGTCAACACTCATATAGTATAGCAACAGGCATACAAGATGGCGGGAGAAAAGGAAACTCCACGGCAGAAGATGATCGGGATGATGTACCTGGTACTCACCGCGCTTCTGGCCTTGCAGGTAGATTCAGCAATTCTGTTGAAATTTAAATTCCTCGACGATAGCCTTTCCTCCATCAACGGAAAGGTATCGAAGGCGAACGACGGAACAGTAAAGGGTATTCAGGCCCAGGTAGAAAAGGCCCGCAACCAGCCCAAAGACGTGGCGGTGTTCAAGCAGAGCCAGGAAGTGCGCGAGCGGACCAAAGAAACCATTGCCTATTTGGCTTCGGTGCGGGACCAACTCCTCACTAAAACGGAGAACAAAGGCAAAAACGAGTTTGCCAACATGAGCGCCGAAGACAAGGTGGCCGAGCTGATGCTGGGTGCCAACAAGGACGGTGTCGGCTACAAGATGAAAGGAGAGCTGAACAAGTACTCCGACTATATCAAAAACATCATCCCCGGTGTTACGCCTCTGGCCCTCGACGCTGGTCAGGACCCGATGGTGACGGAGAAGAAGCAGAAGAACAAAAACTTCGCCCAGCTCAATTTCGAAAATACGCCGGTAGTAGCCGCTTTGGCTGTACTGTCGCAGAAGGAAGCTGAAGTGCTTAAGTACGAGTCGGACGCGCTGAAAGTGTTGTCGGATAGAGTAGGTGGCACGATCATCGTATTCGATAAGATCGGGGCTTTTGCCAGCGCTGAGTCGAACACAGTAGCTGCCGGCACCAAGTATAAGGCAGAGCTGTTCCTGACTGCTTCGGCCTCGGGCCTCAACCCTAGCATGACGCTCAATGGCTCGCCAGTTTCGGTAGGTCCAGATGGCCGCGCAAAGGTGGAGTTCACGGCTCGTCCGGGCAACTTCGATAAGGATGGCAATGCTAAAGCGAGCTGGACCGGTACTATCCGTTTCAAGCAGAATGGCCGCGACACCACCTTCAAGGTGACGATGCCTTACACCGTTACCAAGCCGGTGATGCAGATTCAGTCGGCTTCGGTGCAGGCGCTTTACTTCCGTTGCGGCAACAAGCTAAGCGTGAACGTACCCGCCTTGGGTGCCCAGTATGATCCAAGCTTCTCCGCTACTGGTGCAGCTACCATCAAAGGTGCTTCTAAAGGCGAAGTAACGCTGGTGCCTAATGCCAGCGAAGTAACGCTGAGCGTAAGCAGCGGTGGCAACCCCATCGGCTCGCAGAAATTTGAGGTACGTCGTATCCCTAAGCCCGACATTCAGTGCTGGGTTGGTGGTCGTCCGGCCAACGAGAAGCAGGGTACACCTATCACGGCTGTGCGTAACATGAACCTGAAGGCGGTACCAGATGCCAGCTTTGCCACTTTCCTGCCCGACGACGCCCGATTCCGGGTATCGCGCTACGAAGTGACGCTGGTTCGCGGCAAGCGTCCGGCCATCCCAATGATTCCGGTAAGCGGCCCTAATGCTGACCTAACAGCTGTTGTAAATGCAGCCCGCGAGGGTGACCGACTCTACATCGAAGTGAAAGGTGTACAGCGTCAGAACTTCCAGGGTAACGTCGAAGACGTGCCAATGTCTAAGGTGTTCAATATTCCGCTGAACTAAACGTTGGTATGGATATTGGGTAGTGGGGGCAGATGCATAGGCCCACGGCTTTATTTGCCCCCACTACTTATTACCCGAATCCTCTCAACTACTTTGGTATGAACAAGGTCCTTTCTTTTACCGCTCTGGCGGCCGCTCTTACGCTGTCGGTGGCAGCTTCGGCGCAAGAACAAGCTACTACCGCGAGCAGCAACGGCTCGTACCGCCCAATTCCGAGTTCGGACATCATGTTCCGCAAAACGATTTGGCGGGCAATTGACCTGCGCGAGAAGCAGAACAAGCCCATGTTCTCCGAGGGCCGTGAAATCAGCGGTATTATCCTCGATGCCGTAAAGCGCGGCGAACTGCAGGCCTATCGTAACGACTCGCTTACTACTACGCTTTCCTCGAAGGAGGTAGTGAGCAATATGTCGTATCAGGAAGCCGCTGCTGGCCTCAGTGACGAGGAAAGAGCTGCCGGCTTCTCCAACGAATCGACTGATGACTGGGGCGCTCCTGCAAGACGCGGTGCGGCTAATGCAGCTCCGGCCGCGGCTCCTAGCTACGGCTACCGCCCCAAGGACATCTACCAGATGGAATTGAAGGAGGATATGATTTTCGACAAGAAACGGTCGAGAATGTATCATGACATCAAGTCGATAACCCTGCTGGTGCCTTCTACGCTGAGCGCTAATACGGCGGGTATTGAGAAGCCGATTGCTAGCTTCAAGTACAGTGACTTGGTGCGCGTATTCCGGGCCAACCCTGACAAGGCAATCTGGTTCAACCCTCAGAACGATGCGCAGCACAAAAATCTGGCTGACGCATTCGAGCTGTGGTTGTTCAACTCCTACATCGTGAAGGTGTCCAACCCGACCGACTCGCGCCTCGACGAAATCTACGGTAGCCAGCAGCAGGGCATCCTCGCCTCGCAGCAAGCCGCCGCCGATCTGATTGAATACGAGTATAACCTGTGGTCCTTCTAAAGCACAGATGTTGCAGATGTTAGGATGACGCAGATGCGGCCGCCTTCCAGAAGCACAATTGTAAAAAAGCAGCAGGCCCCGACCAAATCTGGTCGGGGCCTGCTGCTTTTTAAATCAGTAATGCTCCTTATACAGCCGCGTCAGTCTGGGCGAAGTATTCGACCAAGATGCGGGCCTTGGCTTTGCCGACTTCTGTTACCAACTCGGCTTCCGATAGTTCGCGGATTTTCTTAACGGACTTGAATTTGAGCAGGAGCTTGTCGGCCGTGACGGGCCCGAGGCCTTTCACGTCGGTAAGTTCGGTTTTGAGGGTGCCGGCGTCGCGCCGGTCGCGGTGGAAGGTAATGCCGAAGCGGTGAGCCTCGTCGCGCATGCGCTGGAACAGTCGCAGGCTTTCGCTCTTCTTGTCGATGTAAAGCGGCAGTGGGTCGTTGGGCACGTAGATTTCTTCGAGGCGCTTGGCAATGCCAATAACGGCCATCTGACCCCATAGGCCGAGGTCCTTGATGGCCTTCACGGCCATGCTGAGCTGGCCCTTGCCACCATCGACGATGACGAGTTGGGGCAGGCTGGCGCCTTCGTCGGTGAGGCGGCGGTAGCGGCGCGTTACTACTTCATACATCGAGTCGAAGTCGTTGGGGCCAATGACGGTTTTGATGTGGTAGTGCCGGTAGTCCTTCTTGCTGGGCCGGGCATTACGGAAACACACCATGGCGGCCACCGGATTATCGCCCTGGAAGTTGGAGTTATCGAAGCATTCAATGTGCTTAGGCAGCTCGGTAAGGCGCAAATCCTTCTTGATGGTTTCCATGATGCGCACCTCGTTGAGGTCCTTGCTCCGGTCGTTCATACTCTCCTTCTCCTTGCGCAGGTAGAGCACGTTTTTCAGGCTTAGCTCTAGCAGCTTGCGCTTGTCGCCAATCTGAGGCTGGGCCACCGCTACGCCGGGTAGCGGCAGGGGGAGCAAGGCTACGTTGGTCAATATTTCCTTCGACTCGCTCTCGAATTCTTCGCGCATCTGCATCACCAGCACGGCCAGAATCTCGTCGTCGGGCTCGTCGAGCTTCTTCTGCACTTCTACTGACTGCGTGAGCACAATGCTGCCGTTCATCACCTTGAGGTAGCTGATAAAGGCCGATTTTTCGTTTGAGGCAATGGCGAATACGTCGATGTTGGTGAGGTTGGCATTGACGATGGTGCTTTTGCTCTGGAACTCGTCGAGCTTGTCGAGCTTGACCTTGAACTGGTGGGCCAACTCATACTGCTGCTCCTGGGCGGCCTGAGCCATCCGCTCGCGGAAGTACTGCTTGGGCAGGCGCAGGTCGCCGTTGAGAATCTGCCGGATTTGCTGGATGTACTGGTTGTAAGTCTCCTCGTCCTGGTTGCCCACGCAGGGGCCCTTGCAATTGCCGATGTGGTACTCCAGGCATACCTTGAACTTGCCGGCCTCAATGTTGGCCTCCGAGAGGTTGTAGGTGCAGGTACGCAGCGGGTAGAGGGCCCGCATCAACTCCAGCAGCAGGTTCATGCCCGTTACGTTGGCGTAGGGGCCGTAGTAGTGGCCGTCGCCGGGGCGCTTGGTGCGCGTGGGTATCAGGCGCGGAAACCGCTCGTTGGTCAGTAGTAGGTAGGGGTAAGTCTTGCCATCCTTGAGCAGGATGTTATACTTGGGCTGGTGCTGCTTGATGAGGTTGTTTTCGAGCAGAAACGCATCAGACTCCGAATCCACAATCGTGAACTCGATGCGCCGGATGTTCCTGACCAGCTGCTGGGTTTTCTTGTTGTGGTCTTGCTTGGTGAAGTAGCTGCTGACCCGCTTGCGCAGGTCGATGGCCTTGCCCACGTAGATAATCGTGTCTTCGTCGCCAAAGTACTTGTACACCCCCGGGCGGTGCGGGAGCTGGCGGATTTGGTCTTGCAGCTCGGGAGAGGCGGCCATAACATCACAGATTTTTGCTGAATTTTCAGCTGATTACGCAGGTTCCGGATGGGAGTCCGGAACACTTTCAAAACTACACTCACTGTTCGATATAAGATACGGCGAGGAAGAAAACGGTGGCTTGGTTTACGGAGTTGAGCCAAAGGATCAACAAAAAATGTGGCCGGGATGTCCCGGCCACATTCCATAAAAATCAAGTCAATCAGCTGAAAATTCAGCAAAAACCTATGATGTTAAATATCCTCGCCGCGTAGGTCTTCCATCTTTACTTGGTTGAGTTTTTCATCACTCGGGATGGTGTCGCGCTGGCCGCCGGGGCCGCCGTAGTAGCGCGAGCAGTCGGTTTCGATGGTGAGGTTGGCGGGCTTAGGGAAGGCACCGGTGTTGATGTCGAGGCTCTTGTCGGCGTATACCTTCTTCATGAACAGGCCGTAAATGGGCAGGGCCATGCGCGAGCCCTGGCCGTAAAAGCCGTTGCGGAAGTGGATGCTCCGGTCTTCGCCGCCCACCCACATGCCGCACACCAGGTCGGGCGTGAGTCCCATAAACCAGCCGTCGGAGTAGTTGTTGGTGGTGCCGGTTTTGCCGCCCATCTCATATGGAAACTTAAAACCGGTTTTGAGGATAATGCTGGTGCCGCCGCGCTCCTCGGTAGCGCCCCGTAGCATGTAGGTCATCAGGTAAGCCGTTTCCTCGCTCAGCGCCTCGCGGGTCTGAGGAACGAATTCGCGCAGCACGTTGCCGTTCTTGTCTTCGATGCGTGTCACCATCACCGGCGAAGTCCAGATGCCCTTGTTGACGAACGTGCTGTAGGCGCCCACCATCTCGTACACGCTCACATCAGACGAGCCAAAGCCCACGGCCGGCACCGCCTCAATGGGCGAGGTAATACCCAGCCGCTTAGCGTAGCTGACCACCGTTTCGGGGCCCAGCTTCTGCACCACCCAAGCCGTAATCGAGTTCATGGAGCGCGCCATGGCCTCCCGCAGCGTAAAAGTGCGGCCCGAGTACGAGCCCTCGAAGTTGCGGGGCGTATAGGAGGCCCGGCCGGCAACGGCCGGGAACGTAACGGCTACGTCGGGCCGCTGGTAGCAGGGCGAGTAGCCTTGGTCGATGGCGGCCACATACACGAACGGCTTGAACGTGGAGCCCGGCTGGCGCTTGCCCTGGCGCACGTGGTCGTACTTGATGTACTTGTAGTTGACGCCGCCCACCCAGGCCTTGATGCGGCCATTGAGTGGATTGATGGCGATAAAGCCCGCTCGCATCAGCCGCTTGTAGTAGGCCAGCGAATCCATCGGCGACATCGTCACCTCTTTCTCGTTGTTGGGGCTATTCCAGCTGAAGACCTTCATCGGGTACTTCTTATTCAGATAATACTTAACCGAATCGGGCTGGTTGGGGAAGCGGCCCTGCAGGGAGCGGTAGCGGCCGGTGCGCTTGATGGAAGTAGCCAGGAAGCCCGGAATCACCCGGCCGCTTTCGTCGCGCCAGGGCTGCTGGCCCTTCCACTGCTGGTCGAACCATTTCTGCTGCAGCTTCATGTGTTCGGCCACCGCCGACTCGGCGTACTTCTGCATCCGCGAGTCGATGGTGGTGTAGATTTTCAGGCCATCGGAGTAGAGGTCGTGGTCGGTTTCCTTGGCCCACTGGCGCAGCTCCTTGCTCACTTCCACCCGGAAATAGGGGGCAATGCCCTCGTTCTGGTTTTCTACCTGGTAGTCGAGCTTCATGGGCTGCAGCGTGTCAGCCCGCAGCTGTTGGTCGTCAACGTAGCCGTATTTGCTCATCTGGCGCAGTACCCAGTTGCGGCGGGCGCGCGAGCGGTCGGGGTTAAACTTGGGGCTGAAGCGGGTAGGCGCATTAAGTACGCCCACCAGCGTGGCCGCTTCAGCGCGGGTCAGTTTCATAGGCTGCTTGCCGAAAAACGTTTTAGCCGCCGTATTAATACCGAATGCATTGGAGCCGTAATCGTTGGTATTTAGGTACATACGCAGGATTTCGCGCTTAGTGTAGCTGCGCTCCAGCCGGATGGCCAAAATCCATTCCTTGGTCTTGGTGATGAGCATGCGCAGGCCCGGTACATCGCTAAGCACCCCGTCGTTGAGGTCGCCGCGGGTGCGGAACAGCACCTTGGCCAGCTGCTGGGTGAGCGTAGAACCGCCGCCGCCGCTGCCGCCGCTCAGCAAACCCGCCGCCACCCGTCCCGTAGCCTTGGCATCAATGCCCGAATGCTCCTCGAAGCGGGCGTCCTCGGTGGCAATCAGGGCATCCACTAGGTGCTGGGGCAGGTCTTCGTACTCGGCGGGCGTGCGGTTTTCGCGGAAATACTTTCCCATCAGCACATTGTCGGCCGAATAGATTTCGGAGGCCAACTCACTGCGCGGGTTCTCCAGCGACTTCAGGTTGGGCATGCGCCCGAACAGGTTCAGGAAGTTTGCACTAACCGCCCACACATAGAACACCAGTCCAATCAGTCCGAGCCCGAATAGCATCCAAAACGAGCGGGCCCATCCGGTATAGCGCCCGGGACGGTTGGGTTTAGGACGGGAAGCAGTAGTCTTTTTGGTGGCAGAGGCCATTTCAGGGAGTTAAAAACTGAAAATCAAGAGTGGGAAATTGCGCTCGGAAAGGCCAACGCGCGGCGAGAGTACTCGCATGAGTCGGGCCAGAACAGCGAATTTTAGCTTTTCACCCTTAAATTTTAATTCAAGATCAACGGTAGTTCTGGTCGTAGAAGCGCTGGTATTCGGCGGGTTTTCCTTCCTGCAGCAACACCGGTAGGTTATCCATACCCACAACCAGGGTTTGGTAACCCGCCCCGCGCAGCTTGCTCAGCGGCGACTGTGGTCCGCGCAGCTTGAGGGCGTAGCTCTGGGCCAGCTTGGCGTTATCCAGTCCTTCAATAATAACGGCTTCTTCAGTGGCGTTCAGGGCCTGGCGGCGTACCTGCAGGCTGCTCGATTTGTAGAAGCGGCTGTTGTAAGCCGTCAGCTGGGCGGCCATGTCGGTTAGCTGGGGAGCATCTTTGGCCAGTACAATGACCACCGAGTGTCCGGCCGCTAAATCGACTTTGTAGGGCGAAACGGGAGCCGCAGGTGCCGGGGGCGGCGTAGCAGCAGGCGGGGCTACGGGAGAAGGAACGGGGCTGGTAGCTGGTGCAGTGGCCGGTGCAGTGGCAGGCACTACGGGCGCTGGTTCTGCGGGAGCAGTCGGCTCGGCTGTCTTCTTGGGTGCGGCTGGTGCTTTTCGGCCCCGGGCGCGGGCCTGGGCCGCGGCCCGACGGGCGGCAAGGGCTTCCTCGGCCGGCGTAAGGGGAGTAGGAGGGACCGGCTCGGCCGGAACCGGCGTTTCGGTTGGCGCCGCGGGTGGCGTCGGGGCCGGCTGTGTGGGCTGATTAGCCGAAGCCGGAGTGGTAGCGCCAGCCGGGACTCCTTTACTGCTGCCATTGAGCGTAGGCGCCGGAGTTACGGGCGCCGGCAGTAATACCTGCGGGCTGGGCTCGGGACGGAAGCGCCGCACCGAGCGAGGCTCAATCTCGCCGGGCCGGAACTCCGACTTGCCGGGCTCGGTGGTGCTGGCCATGGCGCCGGCAATCTGGCCCTGGTCGTATTTCTGGTAGGTTTCGAGCAGCGTCGAGGCCTTGGCAGCCAGTGGGCTTTGGGGGTAGTCCTTGTAGAACTTCTCTACCGCAGCCCTAGCGGTGGGCGGAGGCTGGGTGCGCACACTCACTAACGCCCCCAGATAGGCTACCTGGTCGTTGAGGTCGGTTTCAGGATATTCCTTCTTGGCCTGATCCAGCGTAGTGCCGGCCTTCTTAAAGTCCTGCCGCTTGTATGCCGCGAAGGCCGAATCGACCAGCACCGCCACTTTGGCGTTGGCCACCGAGGTACGCCGCAGATAGTCGGGGTCGGCTACCAGCCGGGCGTACGACGAGTTGGGGTACGCCTGCCGCAGCCGGGCCGCGTACTGCTCGGCCTGGGTGGCGTCGGACTCCTTTTTTATCAGGTACAGAATGTACAGCGTTTCGGGCGTGTGCGGGCCCTGCGGATAGCGCCGCAACTGGGTTTCGTAGGTTTCTACGGCCTTTTCGGGCTCGCGCAGCTGTTGGTTGTAGATGCTGCCGAGCTGGTAGAGAGCCTCTTGAGTCTGGTTGTCGGAAGCAGTCAGCTGTGCGGGTGTCAGCGGCACGTTCTGGCGGTACTGGCTCACCAGGTCGCGCAGTTGGGCTTGTGGGTCGGCGGCGGGCTCGGTAGGGCTGCCCGGATTCAGCCCGGTGCCATTTACAGCGGTGCTGCTGTTGCCAGCAATGCTCACGGGCACGCTGCCGCCCTGTGGCGTTACGGGCGAGCTGCTGGCCTGCGTTACGGTGCGCCAGTTGTCCTGCAGCGGCCGGTCGCCCCAGCGCCTGATAAAGTCGCCGCGGGCCGTACTCAGAGCCGTTGGATTATCGAAATACCATTTGCCCCCGGTATTGCTCGCCAGAAAATCTTCGGAGTTGATGCCCGGCTGCAGGTCGCGGCCAGGAGCCAGGCCCACGGCGGTTTGCTGCTGGGCCTGCTGGCGCTCCAGCTCTTTGGCCTGGCGGGCGGCCAGCAGGTCGGCCTGGCGCTGGCGTTCGGCCAACTCGGCCTCGGCGTAGGTCGTCAGGCGGGTCGTCAGCTCGTCGGGGCCGAGGCGGGCCAGCGCCTGCAGGCTGTCCTGGGTTTCTACAATAGTCAGCTGCGTGGCGAAATCCTGCAGAATCCCGGCTCGTTCGGCCACCGCTTCGTAGGCGGGGTTTGCCTTGGGCATGGCCTGCACCGTGCTGTCGTAGTAGGCTGCGGCCAGCCGGTAGCGCTGCAGGTTTTCGTAGTAGATGCGGCCCTGCAGCAAGTGGGTGTAGGCCTTCTGAGCCGGACTCCCCTTGGGTACGCGCACCGACTTTTCGAGTAGCGTCAGGGCCGCCGGGAAGCGCTGCTGCCGGTATTCAAACCGGCCCATCTCGTAGTAGATTTTATCGGTGTACTCCTTGTTGTTGGGGTCTTTAAGCAGCTTGGCGAAGTACTTTTCCAGCCGGGCCCGGTCATTCAGGTTCAGGTCCGATACCTGCCCGAGCATCAGCTTGCTGTAGAAATCCAGCTCATAGGGCGGGTTTTTCTTCAGAATCTGGTTGAGCTCGGCGTACGCTTTCTTATCGTCGCCTTGGGCCTGGTAGAGCTGGGCCAGCACGTAGCGAGTGCGCGACTGCTCGTTTTTCTCCTCAATATAAGGAATGGCTTTTTCGAGGTTTTCGATGGCCAGCAGCGGCTCATTTACGCGCTGGTAGTACTCGGCGCGGGTCAGGAACAGGGCCCGGGCATTGCGCTCGGTACCGGCTTCCTTATCGAGGATGTTCGACACGGCGGCCACGTTATCCAGCTCATTCAGGGCCAGAAAAGTGCGCATAAGCCAGACCAGCGCCTCGTGGCGGGCGTTGAGGTCTTTGCCGGTGCTGTTAACATACTTAAACGTCTTGGCCGCGTCCTCGAACTCGCCTTTATAGTAGCGGGCCTGGCCGATGAGCAGGTAGGAGTCGTCGGTCCAGTCGGAGCCGGGGCGGTACTGCACCGGTATAGAGGCCTTCTTGATGATGTCGTCCATATCGGCCGTCAGGCGCGTGGCCGTGGGCTGATCAATCACTGGAAACAGCGGCAATACGCGGTTGTAGTCGTTTACGCGCTCCGTATTAAGCTTGGCCTCCACCTCCCGCATCTTCTCGCGGGCCAGGAAGTAGGCGTTGTCGCGGGCCACCACGTTGTCGTAGGTGCGGCCCACCAGCGAGCGGCGGTCGGAGCCGGCACAGCCAGCCAGCAGCGTGGCCAGCAGCCCGGTAGCCGCCAGTGCTGCCAAGGGGCGGGAAAGAGCAGCGCGAAGGGTCGTCGGGGTCGTCGTCAAGGCGGCAGAGAGGCTCGGGGCAGAAAAGAAGGACGGACGGAAAACGCCCGCCACCCACCGATTCGTTCGGGGGCTTGGTTTTTTCCTGCAACGTCGCAACCTGGGTAAAAGTACGGCTTTCTGCCCGGACGTTGCCAGCAGGAGCCCCAGGGCGTTGCTAACGTGTTAAGCCCTAATTTTGTCGCCCCATCCTAGTTGTCCCACCGGTTATGGCCAGTCCTATCAAGCCCAACAACCCTGATAACGGTTCCGACCGCCTGCGCACTGTGGCCCGCTACTCGGGTATCGGAATGCAGATGGCGGCCACTATCGGTCTGAGCACCTGGGCCGGCTACTGGCTCGACAAGCATTACCAGACCAAAACGCCTTGGTTTACACTGGGCCTGATGCTGCTGGGCCTGTTCGCGGCGCTGTACAACGTAATCCGGGCCGTGAGCAAAGGCGAATAGGTTTTTGAGCCGTTAGCTTATGAAGCTATTTAGGAAGTGCCAGCAATCAGTTAGGACGTCAGATGAAGCATGACGTTCTTTTGACTTTCTAAACAGCTTCTATAGCTGTTGGCCGTTAGCTTTTATGATGACTCGCCTTCTATATCAATAGAACAAAAGAACGCTATCAGCTAATAGCTGTCAGCTAACGGCTCAAAAGCCTCTCGCATGAAACCCTTCCTCAAAACCTACTTACTGTTCTGCCTGATCGTGGGCTTTGTACTGTATGCGCTTTATAGCCAGTTCGGGCCGCGTGTCATCCATCCGTTCACGGTCTACACGTTTGCCTTCTTCGCAGTGCTCACGCTGGTGCTCTACCGGATGATGGAGCGACTGCTACGGGCCGATGCCGACAACTTTATAGTAGCCTACTTCGGGGCCATGGTGGCCCGGCTGCTTTTGTCGCTTACACTGGTGCTGGTGTACCTTTTACGGGGTGGCGGGCAGGAGGGAAATGCCCGTTGGGCCTTCCTCGGGAGCTTCTTCGTACTCTATTTTCTCTTCGCCGGGTTTGAAGTATGGGCCGTTCTGAGTAACTTGCGCCCGTTTTCAAAACGGGGCGAAATCACGAAATGAAGATTTTGTGAGTAAATCCCTAAGCCACTCTGAATGAAGCGCTTACTTTTTGCCCTCCTCTGCCTCCTTTCGCTGACGGCCCATGCCAGCGAGCCGGTCGCTACCACGGCCGACGCAACGGAGTCCGAAAACTTCAACCCGGGCGAGATGATTCTGCACCACATCGGCGATTCGCACGAGTGGCACTGGTTCTCGATGGGCGAAACCCATGTGACCACCTACCTCCCCGTTATCGCCTACCGGGCGGGCAGCGGTCTGTCGGTGTTTTCGTCGCATGAGCTGGCCGAGGGCAAGGTACACGAGGGCCTGAAGCTCGAGCACGAGCACCTGGTTTCGACCGACGGCGCCAAGGTGTACGACTTCTCCATCACCAAGAACGTAGCTACGCTGATGATTGCGTCGGCGCTGATGCTGATTGTGTTCATAACCGTAGCCCGCGGCTATGCCAAGCGCGGCACCGCAGCCCCCCGCGGGATTCAGTCGTTCTTCGAGCCCCTCATCATCTTCATTCGCGATGAGGTAGCCAAGAAGTCTATCGGCCCGAAGTACGAGCGGTATATGCCGTACCTGCTCACCGTGTTCTTCTTCATCTGGTTTAGCAACCTGCTGGGCCTGCTGCCCGGCGGCGCCAACCTCACCGGCAACATTGCCGTGACCCTGACGCTGGCCGTCATTACGCTGCTCATCACCCTGTTCAGCTCCAACAAAAACTACTGGGCCCACATTTTCGCCACGCCCGGGGTGCCCAAGGCTCTGTTGCCCATCATGATTCCGGTCGAGCTCATCGGCATCGTGGTGAAGCCCTTCTCGCTGATGGTGCGACTGTTTGCCAACATCACGGCCGGTCACATTGTAACCCTGAGCTTTATCTCGCTCATCTTCATCTTCCGCAACATTGGTATTGCCCCCGTGTCGTTGGCTTTCGGTCTGTTCATCTTCTTCCTTGAGCTGCTGGTTGCCATTCTGCAGGCCTATATCTTTACGCTGCTAACCGCCATGTACATCGGTGGTGCCGTAGAAGACCACCACGATGCTGACTACCAGATGGGTGGCGGCGATGGTGCCATGCCGGCAAAGGCTCACTAAGTTCGCCTTCTGTTTTTTTCGCTGAATTTTTTCCGTTTTTCACTTCCCCAAATTCTTTTTTATGCTTCTTTCTCTGTTGTTGCAGGCCATTGCTAACTCTACTGGTCTGGCTGTATTCGGTGCCGCTATCGGTGCTGGTCTGGTTGCTCTGGGTGCCGGTCTGGGCATTGGTCGTATCGGTGGTCAGGCTATGGAAGCCATCGGCCGTCAGCCAGAAGCGTCGGGCAAAATCCAGACGGCTATGCTGATCGTTGCCGCTCTGATTGAAGGTCTGGCTCTGTTCGCCGTAGTAGTCTGCTTGCTGATTTCCTTCAAGCTCTAAGGAAAGAAGTAATACCAGAGCAGCCCGCTGCGCTAGGGCGCTTTAGCGCATAGCGTAGCGGGCTGTTTTGGCTTTTCCGAAGTCCGGGCCCGCAGTGGCCCTTCTGCCGGATTCCAGAGTCCTAAGTACTCCTTACTGATTACTTCCCATGAATATAGTAACGCCCGACCTCGGCCTGATCTTCTGGCAGGTGGTGATCTTCCTCATCGTAGTGCTCCTGTTGCGCGCGTATGCCTGGAAGCCCATCCTCAGCTCCCTCAAGGAGCGCGAAAGCTCCATCGAGGGCGCCCTGCGCATGGCCGACCAGGCCAAGCTCGAAATGCAGCAACTGCAGGCCGGCAACGAAAAGCTGTTGGCGGAAGCCCGCATGGAGCGCGACCGGATTCTGAAGGAAGCCACCACCATGTCGAACCAGTTCATCGAGCAGGCCAAAACCAAGGCCACCGAAGAAGGTGCCCGCATGATTGAGCAGGCTCGTGAAGCCATCCGCAACGAGAAAAATGCTGCGCTGGCCGAGGTGAAAAACACCGCCGCTCAGCTCTCCATCGACATTGCCGAGCGCATCCTGCGCCGCGAGCTGACCGATCAGCCCGCCCAGCAACAGCTCGTCGATTCGTACCTGAAAGAAGTAAAGCTTAACTAAGCTGTTAGCCATTAGCTGTTAGCTGTTAGCTCTTTTTGAGAGCGGCAAGGCTAACAGCTAATGGCTAACAGCTATCAGCTAAAAATAATGTCTGAACTACGAGTTGCTTCCCGTTACGCCAAGTCGCTGATTGATTTGGCCCTGGAGCGGGGTGAGCTGGAGCAGGTGAAGCAGGACATGGACCTGTTCAGCAAGACGCTGAGCGAGAACCGCGACCTGCGCATGCTGTTGCGCAACCCCATTGTGAAGCACGATAAGAAGCTGGCGATTCTGCAGGCTATTTTCGGCGGCAAGGTTACGACCATGACGGAGAAGTTCTTCACGCTCGTAACCAAGCACAACCGCGAAGACTCGCTCGTTTTCATCGGCGACGAGTTTCTCAAGCAGTACAACCTGAAAAAGGGTGTGCAAGTGGCCCAGGTAACCACGGCCACGCCGCTCGACCCCGCCCTGCGCGAGTCGCTCAGCCAGCTCGTGCGCGAGCAGGCCGGCATGCCCGGGGTTACGCTCCAGGAAAAAATTGACCCAGCGCTGATTGGGGGCTTCGTGCTCCGCATCGGCGACCGGCTCATCGATGACTCGGTGAGCTACCGGTTGCGCAAGCTGCGCACCGAATTCTCGAAGAATCCCTACCAACCCCAACTATAACCCACCATGGCAGACGTACGTCCGGATGAAGTATCCGCCATTCTGCGGGAGCAACTCTCCAACTTCAAAACCGAAGCCGAACTCGAAGAGGTGGGCACGGTGCTGCAGGTTGGCGACGGTGTAGCCCGCATCTACGGCTTGGGCAACGCCCAGTCGGGGGAATTGCTCGAATTTGAAAACGGCCTGCAGGCCCTGGTGCTGAACCTGGAAGAGGACAACGTTGGAGCCGTAATGCTCGGCGACTACTCCGAAATCCGGGAAGGTGCCACGGTGCGCCGCACCAATAAAATTGCCTCCATTAAAGTGGGCGAGGGCATCGTGGGCCGCGTGGTAAACACGCTGGGCCAGCCCATCGACGGTCGTGGCCCCATCCAGGGCGAGACTTTCGAGATGCCCCTGGAGCGCAAGGCGCCCGGCGTAATTTACCGCCAGCCGGTAACCGAGCCCATGCAGACCGGCATCAAGTCGATTGACGCGATGATTCCGATTGGCCGTGGCCAGCGCGAGCTGATCATCGGCGACCGGCAGACGGGTAAGTCGGCCGTGGCTATTGACACCATCCTCAACCAGCGCGAGTTCTTCGAGCGCGGCGAGCCTGTTTTCTGCATCTACGTAGCCGTAGGCCAGAAGGCCTCGACCGTAGCTCAGGTAGTGCAGTCGCTCACTAAGGGCGGCGCGATGGACTACACCGTGGTGGTATCCGCTTCGGCTTCCGACCCGGCGCCGCTGCAGTTCTACGCGCCCTTCACGGGTGCCGCCATTGGCGAGTACTTCCGCGACACGGGCCGTCCGGCCCTGGTGGTGTACGACGACTTGTCGAAGCAGGCTGTGGCGTACCGCGAGGTGTCGCTGTTGCTGCGTCGTCCTCCAGGACGTGAGGCGTATCCCGGCGACGTATTCTACCTGCACAGCCGCTTGTTGGAGCGGGCCGCTAAAATCAACGCCTCGGACACTATTGCCCAGGCGATGAACGACCTGCCTGAAAGCATCAAGCACTTGGTGAAAGGCGGCGGTTCGTTGACGGCTCTGCCCATCATTGAAACCCAGGCCGGTGACGTTTCGGCGTACATCCCGACCAACGTAATTTCGATTACGGATGGCCAGATCTTCCTCGAAACCAACCTGTTCAACTCCGGTGTGCGTCCCGCTATCAACGTGGGTATCTCTGTGAGCCGCGTGGGTGGTAACGCCCAGATCAAGTCGATGAAGAAGGTGGCCGGTACGCTGAAGCTCGATCAGGCCCAGTTCCGCGAGCTGGAAGCCTTCGCCAAGTTCGGCTCCGACCTCGATGCCTCGACCCGCCTCACCATTGAGCGCGGCCGTCGTAACCTCGAAATCCTGAAGCAGCCCCAGTTCTCGCCCCAGCGGGTAGAGGACCAAGTGGCCATCATTTATGCCGCCACCAACGGCCTGCTCGACAAAGTGCCCGTGAACAAGGTGCGCGAGTTCGAGAAGGAGTTCACCCAGACCATGCAGACCCGCCATGCTCCCGAGCTGGCGGCCCTGAAGGCCGGCAAGCTCGATGACACCATCATCGGGGCCATCCGCCAGGTAACCAAAGACCTGTCGGCTCAGTACGCCGCTTAATTTAAGCTGTTAGCCAGTAGCTGTTAGCTGTCAGCTTCCGATCAGGAGGCGCCGCTAACAGCTACTGGTGAATGCTTCTTGCCGCCCAAAATAAGCAGGGTAGCAGGTGAGCTAACAGCTAACAGCTAATAGCTAACAGCTCAAAGTAATGGCTAACCTAAAAGAAGTCCGCAACCGCATTACGTCGGTGCAGAGCACGCAGCAGATCACCAAAGCCATGAAAATGGTGGCGGCGGCCAAGCTGCGGCGCGCCCAGGACAACATTCTGCGCATGCGGCCCTACGCCCAGCGGCTCAACGGCATTCTGGGTAACCTCACGGCTTTGGCCGGAGAGGAGCTCCAGAGCGAGTACGCCGCCGTGCGCGACGTGCGCCGCGTGCTGATCATCGCCATCACCTCCGACCGGGGTCTGGCGGGCGCGTTCAACAGCAATGTGTTCAAGGCCACGAATGCGCTGGTAAACAGCCGCTACGCCGAGCAGGCCGCCTCGCGCAGCCTGACGGTGATGGCCATTGGCAAGAAGGCGCACGAGTACTTCGGGAAGCGTGGGCCGTTGCTGGGCGACTACCAGCACGTGTTCGGGCAGCTCTCGTTCGACACCGTACGCCAGGCTGCCGAGCAGGCCATGGACGGTTTCCGCAGCGGCGAGTACGACGAGGTAGTGATGGTGTACAACGAGTTCCGCAACGTGGCCACGCAGGTGGTGCGGGTGGAGCAGCTGTTGCCCTTGGTACCCTCCGAGCAGCCCGTGACTGAAACGGCGACCAGCAACGTGGACTACATTTTCTCGCCTTCGCAGCAGGAGATTATGCAGACTCTGATTCCGCAGTCGCTCAAGATTCAGCTCTACAAGGCGGTGCTGGAAAGCAACGCCTCGGAGCACGGTGCCCGGATGACGGCCATGGACAAAGCCACCGACAACGCCGGTGAGCTGCTCAAGGAGCTCAAGCTGACCTATAACCGCACCCGCCAGGCGGCCATCACCACCGAGATTCTCGAAATCGTAGGTGGCGCTGAAGCGTTGGCCGCGAGTCGGTAGTACCCTTTCAGCTATTAGTTGACAACCTTCGTTTAACGGCCCGCTTCCGCAAGGAGGCGGGCCGTTTTGCGTGTGTTTCACCCCCGCATGTACTGCCGTTTCGCCAGCTGCTTGCTGGGCTTGGGCGCTTCGGGGTGCTGCTTCAGCAGCGCCAGTACCTGCTGGGGCGTGAGGTGGGTGAAATCGGGGATGACGGTGAGCGGGGCCTGGAAGTCGGCGGCGTTGAGGGTGGTGCTGACGCCTATGCAGCGCATACCGGCCCGGTAGGCTGCCTGCTCGCCCAGCAAGGCATCTTCGAACACCACGCACCGGGCGGGCTCGATGCCCAGCTTGTGGGCTGTGGTGGTGTAGGTATCGGGGTGGGGCTTGCCTTTGCTTACGTCGTCTTTGCCCACTACCATATCGAAGTAGCGGCGCAGGTCGAGGTGGTCGAGGATGTAGCTGATGGTTTCGGTGCCCGAGCCGGTGCCCAGCGCGATACGGAAGCCGGCCGCGCGGGCCGCCTGCAGGAACTCGCGCAGGCCGGGCAGCGCCTGCCGCTTGTGCCAGTACAGCACCCGGTAGAGTAGCTCGCGCTGGGCGGCAAACTCGGCCAGCTGCTTCTTTGGAACGGGCTTGGTGAACACGTGCTGCAGGATTTCGCCGGCCGGCATGCCGTTCAGCCGGCGCAACAAACGGCGGGCGTTGGTGGTCAGGCCCAGGTCGCGGAACAGCAGCTGAAAAGCCCGCGCCTGGGCGGCGGTGTTGTCGATGATGACGCCATCCATGTCGAAGATGAGGGCGTAGGGGAGAGGGGCGGCAGGCATAGTGGGCGCTGAATGCGTGAACGGGGAAAAGGGTAGGCGCAACGCCGGCAAGTGGGCGGGCGCGTAACGCGGGGGTAACCGTAATAAGTAGTGCTGCATAAGTAAACATGTGGTGTGGCTGGGTGTATCTTTGGGCTATGTTGT
>NZ_JABKAU010000089.1 GCF_013377885.1 Hymenobacter lapidiphilus | reverse complement strand
TAGCTTCGTTTGGTGAAAGGAGCGGAAGAATGAAGCGTGGCCCGTGGGGTGGGCTTCCTGCACCATGTCGCGGATGATAGCGGACTTGCGGCTGCGGCGGGGACGGTGGGTGGGGAGCACGGACGAAAAAGGTAACAACTAAGAATCGAAATGAGACTTATTTAAGGTGGTCAAAAATTGACCAAATGCAGGCCATATGGTGAGTTATCCCTAAATATTAATTCAGAATTTCTATGATACTAATAACAAGGAACATTAACGCAATCATTGCGAATATTGCGCCTAAAAATCCTACCCAAAAGCTAGTACTTAGTAGATTAGCAAACAAAAAGGATAGCCCGATAAGTAGTAGCAGTATAGTTCCAAAAACCAGAAGATACATGAATGGAGAAGGAAGTTCAAAGTCGGCAGTATTACTGGACTTTGAAAAAATTCTACTTTTTGCTTGAAAGAATCGCCTGGATTTAGTGCTTTTTCGATTATGGGTAAGTTGGGTACTTAATGGGAATGTTTGCAACAGCTTGGTGGGGCGGCGTAGTAATGATGACAGCCTCCCGCGTTTCTTCAGCCCCCGCGCGGCACCCCCCGGCTGGATGGGCATTGGGGTTTCGCTTCGCTTGAAATGAGGTGTTTCGGTATTCGTTTCTGCTACCACCAGGTGCCCTCGCTGGGGCTGTCTTGGCAACTGGTCAATGGACTGTCGCATCGAGAGGGGCTGAAACTCGAACGCCACTCGTTCACTCCTGCACCCGACCAGCAGCAGGTGAGCAGTAAAGAGAAGGACTATGCCTATCACCGAATAGCTTGTTTTCATATGTTATCAACCGAGAAGAGCAACTGTAGTAAGGGCTAACGCGTCCACGAAAACGGTCCGAAGCTAAACGCTTCGTTTGGTGAAAGGAGCGGTTAGATGGAAGGTGGTTGCTCCTGCCTCAATGGTACAGGCCATGCTTCTCCCCTTCTGGCAAATAGCGAATGCCCGTGGCGGCCACATAAAAAGGGATTTGGTCCGAGTTGTGCAGTTGGAAAAGCGTATTGCCCGTTTCTACCCGGAATTGACGGTTAACCGCCACGGCTTCCGCTGTAACAACGGACAACCAAGGTCCTTGCGTCTTGATGAAAGAAGAGGCGTTCAGCGAGAGCATGAAAACGTCCTCAAACACGACTTTGAAGTTGCTATAGTACAGCAAATCTTCGCCGACCGCCAACGTTAACCGAGTGTCGCCAAATGAGTGAATGTCCACTTCCAGGTGCAGAAACTCACTTACGCGGGCGTTTATCAAATCGACAGTCGCGGCAATCAGCTGGTCTTCCATAGGAGCTTCGCTGGCACAAGACAGCAATGAGGAGCAAGTAACAGCAAGAGGGCACTACAAGCCCGAATTAGTCTACTCAAAC
>NZ_JABKAU010000088.1 GCF_013377885.1 Hymenobacter lapidiphilus | reverse complement strand
AGCTTGCGTGACCATCAGACAGAGATTTGCTTCAAGATACCGCCAAGTGCGTAAGTCCTACCTAAATCAAAAATGCCAGCAACATGCCACAATGTGTTCAGTCAAACGGTCCATATTCTTCACTACATTGCTTTTCTATGAGCAAGATATTATACAGCGCATGCTTGCTACAAGTGCTGGCGCATGCTACTTACGCGCAAACGGGGGCCGATATGCTCCGGAAGTACCAGGCCGCTATTGGCTCCTTCCGCACGGCCGATTACGTGGTACAGCGGATTGACACGTTTGGCAACGGCCAGGTATGGAATAATACGGGGCGCGTCGTTCTGCAACGCAACCCGACAAGCAAGTTGCTTGGGGCCGCCTTTTTAGCTTCCCGCCCCGACTTGGCCCAGTCCTACTTTTACGATGGTACTACCGGGTTTGAACTCGATGACAAAGCCAAGACCTTCATCCTGGTAAAGGAGCCGTACGAGCCAAGTGTGCTCGGCAGCCCGGCGGGTCAAATGCTGGTGGAAGAGCTCCTCGCCATTGACCCCACCTACGAAACGGTTACCTATCGCCGGGGGCGAGCAGGCCAAGGCGGGGTGCTCAGGTTGAAGTACCCAGACCAACCGGCCCTGGACGTGTTGGAGCGTTACACGGACGTGACGATAGATGAGGCCAGCGGCTTGCCGCGTTCCGTGCGCACGTCCGTCGTTCGGGGCGGTGGCCACTGGGTGACGCGAAAGGTGCTGTCAAAACTGCGCCTCAACGACGCCTCATCGGCCGCTGCACTGCACAATCCCGCCTTTTTGACGGCGTATGCCTCCTCTGTTCCCGTTCCCCGTCCCGTTGTGAACACGTCACTCGTGGGGAAGCCGGCTCCGGCCTTTCGGCTCATCAGCCTGGCCAAGAAGCCCGTGCAGTTGCGCGACTTCCGTGGCAAAGTTGTCGTGCTCGATTTCTGGGAAACCTCGTGCGCCCCCTGCGTGAAAGCCATGCCCCAATTGCAGCAACTGCAAGAACAATACGGCAATAAAGTGGTGGTTATCGGGGTGCTGCTAGACCCGGGTGCCTCGGAACGAGCGCAAGGCATCCTGCGTCGCCAGCAAGCACATTATCTAAACGTCGTGGGCACGAAGGCGGAGGAATCGGCTTATCATGTGCGTGCCTTTCCGCGATACGTCGTGATCGGCAAGGATGGCAAAGTGCTCTTAGACAAGGAGGGGGGGCTTCACATAGAGGCCGTAAAAAGCGCAGTCAAACTTGCGGTAAGCAAATGACTTAGATATATAAATGCTGTGCAGTAGGTTTGTGTAAGCTTGTCGTTCAAATAAACGGTCCAACGAGCAAAACGAGGCTTTAACGTGCTTGGATAACGTGAAGTAACCGGACTAGCTGGCGACGTGGTGTTCTACACAAGTCGTACAACCTACGCGCTAC
>NZ_JABKAU010000087.1 GCF_013377885.1 Hymenobacter lapidiphilus | reverse complement strand
TTCAGCACGGCACCCCCGTCGCCGGACGCCAGGGCTGGCGCAAGCTGCTGGGACAGACGTTGGCCCACGAGCTGCTCAAAGCCGCCAAGGCCCTGCACATCGAGCAGGCCATTGCCTTCAACGTGACGGCCGGTTACCTGCGCGGCGACGCCCTGCACCACGGCCACGTCGAACACATGGACCTCAAGCACCCGCAGTGCGTGGAGCTGATTGACTCCCCCGACCAGATTGCCCGGTTTCTGGAACAAAACCAGCCGCTGCTGACCCAGGTGCGGGTGCTGCTGCGCGAGAGCGGCAACGGGGAGCTTTGAGGCCGAATCTCTGCCTCCTCCTATGCCTTCGGAACCTTGCTACCCGAGCAGGGCGTACGCATCAAAATTAGCAAGTGGCTTTTGCTCTCTCCAGAGCTACTTTACTACGGGGTGCTGTCACCAGGTTTCCTAGCCGAACGTGCCTCTGTTCACTGGAAAAGAGGAGTGAAATTTTTGATGCGTACGCCCTGTAGGTGGCCTGGAATGATAATTATCCGTACTTTGTACTAACAAGGCAGAAACCGTAATAATTATGAAAGAGACTGGCAAACGAATTGTAGACCGCTACCCGCACCTGCGGGAGGGAGCAGCGCGTCAGCAAATGTTGGTGCGCAATGCCTTGGGCTCGGCCCATGTGGAAGGCATCCGCGCCGATGAAGGGCGGCTGCGTAAAACAGTGGGTACTTCGGTTACGGAGACGAGGGCAACACGCTTGCGATAACGGCCTGCATGGGCTCGTAGCGGAGCAGCCCAGCGGCTTGCACGGCCTGCACATACCACTTAAAACGTTCTGGCTCGGCCAATGCTTCCCAGTGGAAGCTGGTCGAGCCGTTTTTGTAGGCCATGAGGTTGGCCAGCACGCGCGCGGTGCGGCCGTTGCCTTCCCGAAACGGGTGAAGGAACAACAACTCGGCGTGGACGCGGGCCACGTCGCGCACCAGGGACGTGGCATCAGGCCAACTGTGGGGCAAGGGCCGCAGCATTTCCCGTTCGAAATCCGCCATGTTTTTAGGCAGGTGCCGCGCCGCCGGAAAAGCGAAGCCACCTTTGGAGAGGTTGACGGTGCGGTAATGCCCCGCGAAGCCGTAGACCCGGCCGAGGGCGCGCCGGTGGATTTCCTGAATGTAGGCCTCGTCAAAGACCTCGTCCTCGCGCAGCTCGTTCAACAAGCTCTGCTCGGCCAAGAGGAAGCCTTCGGTTTCCACCTGCTGCACTTCCGCCAACGAGGAGAGCCCCAATAGATTGGGTAGCGCTTCGTCTTCGTCACCAGAGGAGGCATATTTCATTGTTCCAAGGGCATGAGTTCTTCGACTTGGCCGCGAACCAGTACAGGTAGGCAACGCGAGCGAAGAAAGGCAAGCACAAGAAAGCAAGTTCTTCTCCAGCCCCAAAGTAGCCGGCAAAGAAATAACACTCATTTTGCGATTGA
>NZ_JABKAU010000086.1 GCF_013377885.1 Hymenobacter lapidiphilus | reverse complement strand
CTTGTCCTTACCCAAAACTCAAGCAGAGCGTCGGCCAGTAGGCCGGCGCTTTTTTTGTGGCTGGTGGCTAGCTTGCGACCATGAGCATTTCGACCGGTTTTGGCGAGGCGCAGGTGTGGGCGCAGACGCATTTTGGGGCCGTGCGGCTGGGCGATGTACGCCGCAGCCGGCGGGTGGTGAGGCTGGCGGCGGGCTGGGCCCGGCAGCCGGGGGCGAGCATCCCGCGCCTGAGCCAGGGCCAGGCCTACGCCAGTAAAGCCGCCTACCACGTGCTGGCTCAGCCGCAGACCACGCCCGAGGCCGTGCAGGCGCCGCACCGGGCGTTGGTCAGCCTGCAGCTGCAGGCGCCGGGCACGTTTCTGCTCATCGAGGATACGACCGAGCTGAGCTGGCCGGAGGCAGCCGAGCGCCGGGCAGGCCTGGGGCCGGTTGGACAGGGCAAGGCCTACAGCCAGGGCGTGCTGCTGCACTCGCTGGTGGCCGCCGCCTGGCCCGCCGAGGACCCCGATCCGGCCGCCAAACGGCCCGCGCTGCCGCTGCTGGGCCTGCTCGACCAGCAGTTTCACGTGCGCCAGCCCATACCCGAGGCCGAGCGGGCGCACCCGGGCGGGGGCTCGCGCCTGCGGCAGGGCCGCGTGCGCGAGTCAGGGCTATGGACCCAGAGCCTGCGCGCCGTCGGTCGTCCGCCCGCCGGCACGCGCTGGGTGGTGGTGGCCGACCGCGGGGCCGACATCTACGAGCATTTGCAACAGTGCCGGGCCCAGGGTCTGGGCTTCGTGGTGCGCGCGGCCCAGGACCGGGCGCTGGTGGCCGGGCCGGACAAGAGGCCCGCCGGTCGCCTGTTTGCCGTGGCCCGCGCTCAGCCCGGTGCCGGTAGTGTGCCGCTGTCGCTGCGGGGACGGCCGCGCCAGCCGGCGCGGGACGTGGTCTTGCAGGTGAGTTTCAGTCCGCTCGTCGCGTTACGGGCCCCGCAACGGCCGGGCGGGGCCACGGGCAAGGGCGCGCCGGTGCCGGCCAGCGTGGTGCGGGTGTGGGAAGAAACGGACGCTGAAGCTGGCCCCGGCCTGGAGTGGCTGCTGCTCAGCGACCAGCCGGTGAGCACCCTGGCCCAGGCCCTGAGCTGCGTGCGCCAGTACACGAGCCGCTGGCTGATCGAGGACTTTCACAAAGCCCTGAAAACGGGCCTGGGTGCCGAAAAACTGCAACTGCAGACGGCCGCTCGCCTGTTCGCGGCCGTGGCCCTGCTCAGCGTGGTAGCCCTGGCGCTGGTGGATCTGCGGGAGAAAAGCCGCCTGGAACCGGACTTGCCCGCTGAGGCAGCCGGGCTGACGACGACCGAGTTACGGGTGTTGCGTCATCAGCACCGACGGCCCCTGACCAGCGTGCACGCCGTCTGGCTGGCCCTGGCCGCGCTCGGCGGCCACCTGGGTCGCAACGGCGACGGGCCACCCGGCTGGCAAACCCTCTGGCTCGGCCGCATGAGCTTGCGCCTGCTCGTCGAAGGC
>NZ_JABKAU010000085.1 GCF_013377885.1 Hymenobacter lapidiphilus | reverse complement strand
CGGCCCGGTTGCGGCCTGGGCCGGCGGGCGGGGGTCATGCGGGCAATGGTGTCTTGAGTTGCCCGTACTCGACAGAGGTTATTTCCACAAGGCCTGTAGCCTTTGGCAGCTTATTGCCCGGTATATCCAGTAGCCAGTAGTCGCCGCCACAGGTGAGGCCGTAGCGGCTTAGAAACCCATCCCAATCAATCACCTTGTTGTAATCGAATACCGATACTACCGGCAGGGCATCCAGCTCCTTGCAAAGTGGCTTGTTGGAGGCGTAGGGGTAGTAAAACTTTGATTTGCCCACCGCGTGCACCTCCTTGTATTTAGCCGGCTTTTCATCGAAGCCTATGCCCGATATGCCGCCGCCTACATTGAGGGTGCTGGTGACTGCGAGGGACCACCCATTAGCCTTGGCGAAGGCCCTGGCAGCATCGTTGCATTCCGTAATGCGCTGGCGGATAGCAGACAGGGCAACGCCCGTAGCGTGCGTTTTTTCTACTTTGTATTTCATCGTCTCGTTCGTTTAGTCGTTCAAGTATCTACCACCCGGCCCGCGTGGTATCGGCCGGCACCGGCCGAGTCCACTGCCCCGCGTCCTCGTAGGTATCGAGCCGCCGCTCGGGGGCCAGCTCGTAGCGCGTAGCGGCGGGGCGCGGGTCGGGCGCATCCTGCAGGCGGGTGCAGGAGCCGAGTAGCGCGGCCACGGCGGCGGCAAACAGGGCGGATGTGGCCCACGGCAGCAGGCAGGAAGCGCAGAAGCGGGTAGCGGTTTTCATGGTCCTAGCGGGTTTGGTGATGGGGAGAATCAGCATCAGCTAGGGCAAGGGCCTGGAATATTTTGTAGGCGACTTGCGGGACGATGCTGTTGCCGTAGGCTTTGAGTTGCTTGGCTCGGGTGCTAACTCGCACCAGTCCGGCGGGTAGCCCATCATTTGGGCCACAAAGCGGGGGTTCAGTGAGCCGCCAAGCTTCTGGGCTACTTCGGCTGGATTGGGCTGGCGGCCTTCCTGAAACCGTTCCCTTCGCACCCGCATGGTGGCCGTGGGCGTGCCCATCATGGCGATGGCTGTTTGCAGGTTCGGCCCGCCCGTTCCCTTCTCCCCGGCCCCCGTGTGGCAGGATGCCGTGGGCGTTGGAAGTAATTCGCCCCGTAGAATCGAGCCCGCCAACCCATCCCGGCTGCGCTGCGATTCCGGCAGGCTGCTGTTCTTCGCGTCGTTCACCGTGGGCGTTGGATATAGGCCCCGTTTGGCGAAATCGTTGATGCTCACTTGTGCCTTGCGGCCATCCGGCATCCGGCCCGTGAGGCTCATTTCCTTCGTGCGGGTTTTGCCCCCGGTCGCCAAGGCCGCATCCGGCGTAGGCCACAATCCAGAGCCTATCGCGACGGTGCGGGGCACCGACACCGCAAGCTGGTAGTAGAACTGTTTCTGCGGTGTAACCCGACGCTTCCAGGTCAAAAAGCACGCTGTCGAGGCCCAGCGAGGCGAGGCCAGCAACGTTTTCACCAACAATCCAACGGGGCCGGACTTCGTCAACAAT
>NZ_JABKAU010000084.1 GCF_013377885.1 Hymenobacter lapidiphilus | reverse complement strand
CTTGTCCTTACCCAAAACTCAAAAAGCGCTGCCCGGTTGGTCAGCGCTTTTTTTGTGGACGGTGGGTAGCTTGCGGGGATGAGTATATCCACCGGTTTTGGCATGGCGCAGCAGTGGGCGCAGACGCATTTTGGGCATGTCCACTTGGGCGACGTGCGCCGCACACGACGGGTGGTCACGCTGGCGGCCGGCTGGGCCCGGCAGCCGGGGGCGAGCATTCCGCGCCTGAGCCAGGGGCAAGCCTACGCCAGCAAAGCGGCCTATCAGCTGCTGGGCCACGTGCAGACCACGCCTGACGCCGTGCAACAGCCACACCGGGCCTTGGTCAGCCAGCAGTTGCAGGCATCGGGCACCTTTCTGCTCGTCGAGGATACGACTGAGTTGAGTTGGCCGGAGGCGGCCGAGCGCCGGGCGGGCCTGGGGCCTGTCGGGCAAGGGAAGGCCTACAGCCAGGGCGTGCTGCTACACTCGCTGGTGGCCGCCGCCTGGCCTGCCGAGGACCCCGATCCGGCCGCCAAACGGCCCGCGCTGCCGCTGCTGGGCCTACTCGACCAGCAGTTTCACGTGCGTCAGCCCGTGCCCGAGGCCGAAAAAGCGCACCCGCACGGCGGCTCCCGGCCCCGGCAGGGCCGCGTGCGCGAGTCGGCATTATGGGCCCAGAGTCTGCGGGCCGTGGGGCGGCCGCCGGCCGGTACGCGTTGGGTGGTGGTGGCCGACCGCGGGGCCGACATCTACGAGCATTTGCAGCAGTGCCAGGCCCAGGGTCTGGGCTTTGTGGTGCGTGCGGCCCAGGACCGGGCCCTGGTGGCCGGGCCGGACAAGACGCCCGCCGGTCGCCTGTTTGCCGTGGCCCGCGCTCAGCCCCGTGCCGGGCAGTTGCGCCTGGCGTTGCGGGGCCGGCCGCGCCAGCCGGCGCGGGAAGTGGTGTTGCAGGTGAGTTTCACTCCGGTATTGGCCTTGCGGGCCCCGCAGCGGCCGGGCGGGGCCACGGGCAAGGGCGAGCCAGTGCCGGCCAGCGTGGTGCGGGTCTGGGAAGAACGGGGCCTGGATGCGACGGGTCCGGGCCTGGAATGGCTGCTGCTCAGCGACCAGCCGCTGAGCGACTTGGCCCAGGCGCTACGCTGTGTGCGCCAGTATACCAGCCGCTGGCTGATCGAGGACTTTCATAAGGCCCTGAAAACGGGGCTGGGAGCCGAAAAGCTGCAACTGCAAACCGCCGCCCGCCTGTTCGCGGCCGTGGCCCTGCTCAGCGTAGTGGCCCTGGCCCTGGTGGATTTGCGCGAGAAAAGCCGCCTGGAGCCGGACTTGCCCGCCGAGGCGGCAGGCCTGACGGCGACCGAGTTGCGGGTGCTGCGTCACCAGCACCGACGGCCCCTGACCAGCGTGCACGCGGTCTGGCGGGCGCTGGCCGCGCTCGGCGGCCACCTCGGCCGTAAGGGCGATGGGCCGCCCGGCTGGCAAACCCTCTGGCTGGGCCGGATGAGCTTGCGTTTGCTCGTCGAAGGGGTACAGATGGCGGCGCAACTACTGGATGAATGACACCAAAAAGAACGCCGGCCTACCGGCCGGCGCTCTTCGGAGTTTTGGGTAAGGACAAG
>NZ_JABKAU010000083.1 GCF_013377885.1 Hymenobacter lapidiphilus | reverse complement strand
GTTATTGACGAAGTCCGGCCCCGTTGGATTGTTGGTGAAAACGTTGCTGGCCTCGCCTCGCTGGGCCTCGACGGCGTGCTATTTGACTTGGAAGCGTCGGGTTACGCCTGCGAAACAGTTCTACTACCAGCTTGCGGTGTCGGCGCCCCGCACCGTCGGGACCGACTTTGGATTGTGGCCCACGCCGGATGCGGCGCTGGGCACGGGCGGCAAAACCCGCACGAAGGAAATGAGCCTCACGGACCGGATGCCGGATGGCCGCAAGGCACAAGTGAGCATCAACGATTTCGCCAAACGGGGCCTATATCCAACGCCCACGGCATCCTGCCACACGGGGGCCGGGGAGAAGGGAACGGGCGGGCCGAACCTGCAAACAGCCATCGCCATGATGGGCACGCCCACGGCTACCATGCGGGTGCGAACGGAACGGTTTCAGGAAGGCCGCCAGCCCAACCCAGCCGAAGTAGCCCAGAAGCTTGGCGGCTCACTGAACCCCCGCTTTGTGGCCCAGATGATGGGTTACCCGCCGGACTGGTGCGAGTTAGCACCCGAGCCAAGCAGCTCAAAGCCTACGGCAACAGCATCGTCCCGCAAGTCGCCTACGAGCTATTCCAGGCCATTGCCCTAGTCGATACGCAGTAACCCACCAAACCCAGCCCCCATGAGCGCCACCCCCACCCCTGACACCACCGAAAACCTGAGTGCCGCCGAGTTCGCGAACAAGCTACGCGCACTATATGCCTGTTCCGATGCCCGCAACTGGTGCGCCGGCCAGGACTATGCCACCGCCTGGGCCACGTGCCCCCGGCCCGACTGGTTGCTATGGCTGGCCCGCGTCACGGCTGGCGTCGATAAACGAGTGAGCGTCCGCCTGGCCTGTCTGTTCGCCCGCCAGGTGCTGCATATGGTGCCGGAAGGTGAACACCGGCCCCGGCTGGCCATTGAAGCCGCCGAGCGGTGGCTGGAGGGCAACGCAACGCCGAGAGAGTGCCGAGAAGCCGCCGCCGCCGCCTGCGCCAACGCCGCCAACACCGCCAACGCCGCCGCCGCCGCCTACGCCGCCGCCTACGCCGCCGCCTACGCCGCCAACGCCGCCGCCAACGCCGCCGCCGACGCCAACGCCGCCGACGCCGCCAGGACTAAAGCCCGTGCGGCCCAGGCCGACCTGGTGCGGCAACACATAAGCCGCCCAGCGCTGTGGCCAGACGCCGCCATCATCGCCTAACCAACTACCACCCCCGCCCCGGCAACGCCTGCCGGGGCTACCCCCACCGCCCCGGCCGCTGCTGGCTGGGGCTTACGAAACGAGAGATATGATTTTCCAAGGTCAGCCTATTACCACCCCTCAGCACGACGCGCCGGGCGAACAGTTCTCCCTCCTTGCCTTGCTCGGGCTCTCTAAGCCCCGCGAGAAAGAGCTACGCAAGGCCATTAAGAAGCATCACAAAAACTGCATCACGCCGGAGGGGCATTTCAGCGGCGTGGACTACCTCAGCACCTGCCCGATTGACTGCCAGACGCCGCAAGAGCTGGCATATGTGGCCATGAAAATGGAGGGTGTTATGCAGGCCCAAGCCCACGAACAGCAGTCGCTGCCAGCCAAAATCGTCTTCAAGCTCGGCTAACCCACACACCCCCACAAAAAAGCCGGCAGCCCCGCTCGAACGAGGCTGCCGGCACTAACGAAACAAGTGATGCGACACGAAGCTACGAAAATCCACCAA
>NZ_JABKAU010000082.1 GCF_013377885.1 Hymenobacter lapidiphilus | reverse complement strand
GGCGATGCAAGGGGCGTGTTGAAAAAGGCCCCGCTCTCGTCGCTGGCCCGAAACACGGTCTGCCCGCTACTGTCCGCGACGAGAGCGAAGGGCGCGGGGGTGGTGAAGTGGTTGGCCTTGCCGGATTCATCCAGCCACTGCGCTCCGGTGTTGCCGGCGCTGTCCGAGAGGCCGAAAAAGGCGTAGCGCGTCTTGTCGATGGAAAGCGCACCGAAGGGCAGGAACGGTTCGGCGCTGGAGAAAACAGTTTGCATACTTAGGCGGGTAAAACAGTGAGCAGCACGGCCGAGGGGTTGCCGCTGACGGCGGGCGTGGTGATCAGGCGGATGGTGTAGAGGCTGGCATCGCTGAGCGCGGCCACATCGGCGTTCAGGGCCGCCGCCACGGCGGCCGGGGTGCCGTTGCGGGCCGCCTCCATTGCCGCGCCGGCCTGAATAAGCTGCCCGGCAATGGAGGCGGCGTTTTCAGCCAGCACAATATTGGACAGGGCGCAGCGGCCCTCGCGCCGTAAATTGCTCGTGCGCCGGCCCGATTCGGTGGCCAGGTCCTTGCGCGGGTCTTCGCCGCCGCCGCCAACAAACGGCCGTTGGTCAATTAGCCATTCGCTTTCTGTTTGCTGTGAGCCGTTGGGGTTAGACACATTGGTTTGCGTTTTAGTTGCCGAACGTATTTCAGTAGCACCTTGCAAAAACACCTTACCGGCTTTATCAGAGCGACCAACAAAAAGAACACCTGGACCCTGTTTTGAATCAATTAAACAGGAGTCCAAATAAACAAGATTTGGACCCATATCGTCCCGGTGCGTTACCAAAACGCCGGGGCTACCTAATGCATCAGTAAAGAATCGGCAACCGCGCAAAACAAACTCTGTGCTGTGCGTTCCGAAATTACCAGCGCCAAAACAATACACATACCCGCCTTTTCGAAAATTTGCATCTTCTACGGTATAGCGGGCCATTGTTGTGGCCTGACGGAAACCGACTAGGAATTGATAGAAATTCCCGCCCTTCCAATAAAAGCGAAAGTCAATTAAATTGCCTGCAAAGTTTCCGGCGTTTATTGATATGTTAATATTTACGCCGGGCATACAGTAAACCCGTATTCTTTTCTCAAATAGCAAAGAGCCGCCGTTCCCGTATGCTGGAAAGCCGTTTTCTACCGCTCCAGAACCGCCCGGCATTATCAGCATAATATCCTCATCTTGCCCCGCATTATATGCGTCCTGAATAGTCGGGAACGGTTTGTGCGGGTTGCCTCTTACGCCCGATTCTGTTTGTCCGTAGCCATGCACCCAAAGTATTTTTGTCGTTCCGCTTGGCTTGTACGGTGCGTTGTTTTGCAGGTCGGATATTGCTTGCGTTACGGCTTCGCTTTCGCCTAATGGCTTGTAGTTGGCAGTATTGCCGGGGGGCGAACTTTGCCCGTTTAGCAGGTCGTTCAGCGTTAGGTATAGCAGCCCCTCGAAAACGACAAATGCGTATTTCTTTTGCGGGCCGGGTGCCCATTCCGCTGTAACAGCTTTAACCGCGGATATAAGTTCTTCCAGCGCGTCATCGGCCGCGTCTACGTAGGCTTTGGTTACGTCGCCGCCGGGGCCGCCGTCGCCGGTGGGCAGCGGGCTAACCGTATCGGCCACCACGTCGTATATAGCCGGCTCCGCTGCCCCGGTAGC
The DNA here is from genome assembly GCF_013377885.1 of Hymenobacter lapidiphilus. GTDB lineage: Bacteria > Bacteroidota > Bacteroidia > Cytophagales > Hymenobacteraceae > Hymenobacter > Hymenobacter lapidiphilus. The sequence continues at coordinate 135 of NZ_JABKAU010000082.1, read as the reverse complement.
CGGATTCAGCCAAGCCACCAGCGAATCGAGCCGCGAGCCGCTGTCGCCCAGCACCCGGGTAAAGACGTTGCCGGCCGCGCCGCGCACGATTTCGTACTGCCGGCCGGGCACCAGCTCTTCCTCGGCAATCAGGCT
>NZ_JABKAU010000081.1 GCF_013377885.1 Hymenobacter lapidiphilus | reverse complement strand
TGAATGAAAGGAAAAGACGTTGTGGGTAAGCGTTATTCTTTCGGCGAACCGAAGGGTCGAACAAGCTCCAGAAAGGAGGTGATCCAGCCGCACCTTCCGGTACGGCTACCTTGTTACGACTTAGCCCTAGTTACTTGTTCTACCCTAACTGGCTTCTGTGACGAGCACCAGCTTCAGGTCTACCAAACTTCCATGGCTTGACGGGCGGTGTGTACAAGGCCCGGGAACGTATTCACCGCGTCATTGCTGATACGCGATTACTAGTGATTCCAGCTTCACGGAGTCGAGTTGCAGACTCCGATCCGAACTGAGAACGGTTTTTTGAGATTGGCATCTTGTCACCAAGTAGCAACCCGCTGTACCGCCCATTGTAGCACGTGTGTAGCCCTAGGCGTAAGGGCCATGATGACCTGACGTCGTCCCCGCCTTCCTCACTGCTTGCGCAGGCAGTCTGTTTAGAGTCCCCATCATAACATGCTGGCAACTAAACATAGGGGTTGCGCTCGTTGCGGGACTTAACCCAACACCTCACGGCACGAGCTGACGACGGCCATGCAGCACCTTGCTTTGTGTCCCGAAGGAAAGGCTCATCTCTGAACCGGTCACGCGCATTCTAGCCTAGGTAAGGTTCCTCGCGTATCATCGAATTAAACCACATGCTCCACCACTTGTGCGGGCCCCCGTCAATTCCTTTGAGTTTCACTCTTGCGAGCGTACTCCCCAGGTGGGATACTTACCGCTTTCGCTAAGCCAGTAACAGTATATCGCTACCAGCGAGTATCCATCGTTTACGGCGTGGACTACCAGGGTATCTAATCCTGTTCGCTCCCCACGCTTTCGTGCCTCAGCGTCAGTACCAGCCTAGTCAGCTGCCTACGCAATCGGGGTTCTGGAAGGTATCTATGCATTTCACCGCTACACCTTCCATTCCGCCAACCTCGTCTGGACTCAAGCCCGCCAGTATCCAGGGCAGTTCCACAGTTGAGCTGTGGGCTTTCACCCCGGACTTAACGGGCCGCCTACGCACCCTTTAAACCCAATAAATCCGGACAACGCTTGCACCCTCCGTATTACCGCGGCTGCTGGCACGGAGTTAGCCGGTGCTTATTCCTCAGGTACCGTCAGTGTACCACGCATGGTCTTTTTCTTCCCTGAGAAAAGCCGTTTACAACCCAGAAGGCCTTCATCCGGCACGCGGCATGGCTGGGTCAGACTCTCGTCCATTGCCCAATATTCCCTACTGCTGCCTCCCGTAGGAGTCTGGCCCGTATCTCAGTGCCAGTGTGGGGGATCACCCTCTCAGGTCCCCTAGCCATCGTCGCCTTGGTGGGCTTTTACCCCGCCAACTAGCTAATGGCACGCAACCTCATCCTGAACCAATAAATCTTTAACTACGAAACGATGCCGAAACGTAGTATTATGCGGTATTAATCCGCCTTTCGGCGGGCTATCCCCCAGTTCAGGGCAGATTGGTTACGCGTTACGCACCCGTGCGCCACTAGTGTACTCCGAAGAGAACACCCGTTCGACTTGCATGTATTAGGCCTGCCGCTAGCGTTCATCCTGAGCCAGGATCAAACTCTCCATTGTAAGATTTCTCTACACCCTATCGAAATAGGGCTGATGTCAAGTGCTGATCCGACCCTTAGTATGTCTGACCCAAAGGTCAAACTGATTCGCGTCAATCATTTGCCCTCCGCCTCACGGCTTCAGGACTTACCTATATTGTCTTTTCCAATCATTCAAAGAACGTGTGCAATCTCCCTGTTGGAGTCTGCCGTGTGCCTCACCCAGTGAGGCAGTCTGCGTGTTTCAAGCCCCTTCCGGTCGAAGCGGGCTGCAAAGGTAAGCGCCTTTTCGCAACTTGCAAGCAAACGAAGAAAACTTTTTTGAAGCGTTTCTTTTCTCGTTTACTACGCTCCCCCTTCCGGTCGAAGCGGGCTGCAAAGGTAGAACCCTTTTTGCTTTCTGCAAGACCTGAAGAAGAAAAAGTTTTTCTCTTTTCGGCCTTCCTGCTAACGTGCGCCGCCTTTT
>NZ_JABKAU010000080.1 GCF_013377885.1 Hymenobacter lapidiphilus | reverse complement strand
ATTTTCGACACGAAGGGGTAGCTGCGCGAGGCCCGAAGGTTGCACTCAATCACGCTGATGGCTCCGTTTTTTTCCAGGAACTGGATGTTGAACGGGCCGCTGATTTCGTAGCGCTTGGCCACCTTCTCGGCAATGATTTTGAGCTTGCGGATGGTGCCCACGTACACCCGCTGGGGTGGGTAGTACATGGTGGCGTCGCCGGAGTGCACGCCGGCAAACTCGACGTGCTCGGAAATGGCGTAGCTCACGATTTCGCCCTTGTCGGCCACCGCGTCCAGCTCAATTTCCTTGGCTTCCTGCATAAATTCGGACACCACCACCGGGTATTCGGCGCTGACTTCCTTGGCTGCTTTCAGGAACTCCTCCAGCTCGAAGTTGTTGGAAACCACGTTCATGGCCGCGCCCGACAGTACGTAGCTCGGCCGGATGAGTACCGGGTAGCCCACTTCCCGCACAAACTCGTGCATGGCCTCCAGCGAAGTCAGCTCCTTCCAGCGCGGCTGGGCAATGCCCAGCTCGTCCATGATGCGGCTGAACTTGTGGCGGTTCTCGGCCTCGTCGATGTGCGCGGCGGTAGTGCCCAGAATGGGCACTTGGGCGTTTTCAAGCCGGGTGGCGATGTTGTTGGGAATCTGGCCGCCGGTGCTCAGAATTACGCCGCCGGGCTGCTCGAAATCCAGAATGTCCAGCACCCGCTCGAAGCTCAGCTCCTCGAAGTAGAGCCGGTCGCTCACGTCGTAGTCGGTGCTCACGGTTTCGGGGTTGTAGTTGATGAGGATGGTTTTGTAGCCTTCCTCGGCGGCGGTTTGCACGGCCTGCACCCCGCACCAGTCAAACTCGACCGACGAGCCGATGCGATACACGCCCGAACCCAGCACTACCACCGACTTCGCGGTTTCGCGGGCCAGGTCGTTTTCGGTGCCGTGGTAGGTGAGGTAGAGGTAGTTGGTTTTGGCCGGGAATTCGGCGGCCAGCGTGTCAATCTGCTTCACCACGGGCAGCACGCCCAGGGCCTTGCGGCGGGCGCGTACGCGCAGCTCGTCGGCCTTCACGTCGCCCTCGCCCAGCAGCAGTATGGCAAGCTGCTGGTCCGAAAAACCCGCTTGCTTAACCGTGCGCAGCAACTTGGTTTCCAGCGCATCGAGCCCCCCGGCGCGGCCGGCGGCCAACTGCCGGCCCAGCTCGAAAATGGTGAACAGGCGCTGCAAAAACCAGTGGTCGATTTTGGTCAGCTCATGTACCTGCGTGACCGAGTAGCCCGCTTCGAAGGCCCGGTTGATGGCGAAGATGCGCTCCTCGTTGGGCTCGCTCAGCTGCTGGTCGAGGGTTTCGGGGGCCAGCGCATCGGGGCGGTTGGCCACGAAGCCGCGCCGGCCGGTGTCGAGCATCCGCAGGCCCTTCTGGATGGCTTCCTCAAACGATTTTCCGATGGCCATCACCTCGCCCACGCTCTTCATGGCCGAGCCAATCTGGCGGTTCACGCCCGAGAATTTGCCCAGGTCCCAGCGCGGCAGCTTCACCACCACGTAGTCGAGGGCGGGCTCGAAAAAGGCCGAGGTGGTCTGCGTAACGCTGTTTTTTAGCTCGGCCAGCGAGTAGCCCAGGCTCAGCTTGGCCGCCACGAAGGCCAGCGGGTAGCCCGTGGCTTTTGAGGCCAGCGCCGACGAGCGCGAGAGGCGGGCATTCACCTCAATCACGCGGTAATCTTCGGACGCGGGGTCGAGGGCGTACTGAATGTTGCACTCGCCCACGATGCCCAGGTGCCGGATGGTTTGGATGCCGATGGTGCGCAGCTTGTGGTACTCGCGGTTGCTCAGCGTCTGGGAAGGGGCCACCACGATGCTCTCGCCGGTGTGGATGCCGATGGGGTCGAAGTTCTCCATGTTGCAGACCGTGATGCAGTTATCAAACTGGTCGCGCACCACTTCGTACTCCACTTCCTTCCAGCCCTTCAGCGATTCTTCCACCAGAATCTGGTCGGAAGTCGTGAAGGCCTGCCGGGCCAGGGCCTGCAACTCGTCCGTGTTGTTGGCGAAGCCGCTGCCCAGCCCGCCCAGCGCAAACGCGGCCCGCACGATGATGGGGAAGCCGATGGTTTCGCCGGCGGCCAGGGCCTCGGCCATGCTGGTGCAGGCTACGCTACGGGCCGAGAGCACGCCAATCTGGTCGAGCTTGACCTTGAAAATCTCCCGGTCCTCGGTGTCGATGATGCTCTGGACGGGCGTGCCCAGCACCTGCACGTCGTACTGCTCGAACACGCCGGCGCGGTACAGGGCCACGGCGCAGTTCAGGGCCGTTTGGCCGCCAAAGGCCACCAGAATGCCATCGGGCCGCTCTTTTTTGATGACTTCCTCCACAAAGTAGGGCGTCACGGGCAGGAAGTACACGTCGTCGGCCATGCCGTCGGAGGTCTGCACGGTGGCAATGTTGGGGTTGATGAGGATGGTGCGGATGCCTTCCTCCTTCAGCGCCTTGAGGGCTTGCGAGCCGGAATAATCGAACTCCCCAGCCTCGCCAATTTTCAGCGCGCCGGAACC
>NZ_JABKAU010000008.1 GCF_013377885.1 Hymenobacter lapidiphilus | reverse complement strand
AAAATCTACACGGGCACTACCACTACCTTCTTCGTCTCGAAGAACTCCTCCGCAAAGAAGTCGCTCAAGTTCGTTACCTGAGCCTGGAGGCCGGACTCGGCAATTTCTTCGGTCAGGTCGCCGCCTTTGAGGTAGTAGAGGCCACTGTTAGGGGCGGATTCAGCGCGGGGTTTGTAACGATGGGCAATCCAAGTGTGGAAGGTGGCTAGGCGGGCCACGGCACGGCTGACGATGTAGTCGTATTTAGCGGAGAGCTGCTCGGCGCGGATTTGCTCGGCCGTTACGTTGGTCAGGTGCAGGGTTTCGGCCATGTCCTGCACGGCTTTTATCTTCTTGCCGATGCTATCGACCAGATGAAACTTCACCTCAGGAAACAGAATGGCCAGCGGCAGCCCCGGCAGGCCCCCGCCGGTGCCCACGTCGAGCACCGACGAGCCAGGCGCAAACTCCACCACCTTGGCAATGCCGAGCGAGTGCAGGATGTGGCGCTCGGTAAGGTTATCCACGTCGGAGCGGGCTACCAGGTTGAGGCGCTCGTTCCAATTGCGGAACTCGGTTTCGAGTTGGGTAAACTGCCGGCGCTGCTGGTCGGTAAGGTGGGGGAAGTAGTGGTCGAGCAAGTTCATTGGGGAGAATAAAATAAGGGTGAAATAGAACGTCATTCAGAGCGAAGCGAAGAACCTCGCGTGCGGTCGTTGCAGTAGTAGCAATACCATTGCAATGACCGCACGCGAGATTCTTCGCTTCGCTCTGAATGACGTTCTGAGGGTGTGTCGCTCTTCCCTTAAATAATTTCCTTTTTGCCCTTTACCATATCATACAGCAGCTCGCGGGCGCGGTGGAGCTGGGCTTTTACGGTGCCGAGGGGGGCTTTCAGCTCGGTGGCAATTTCCTCGTAGCTCAGCTCGTCGAAGTAGCGGAGCGTAACGAGGCGCTGGTATTTGTCGGGCAGCCGCGACACCACGTGCTGCATGATTTCGATTTTCTGGTTCTTGATGGTCGTTTCCTGCGGGTTCAGGTTCTGGTCGCGGAAGTCGATGGTGATTTCGTCGCCGTTATCAATCTTGATGGCCGAGTCAATCGACATCGTTTTGATTTTATTCTTGCGGATAAAATCGATGCAATTATTGGTGGCGATGCGGAACAACCAGGTGCTGAAGGCAAATTCGGGGTTGAATTTGTGCAGGTTCTTGAACGCCTTGGCGAAGGCCTCAATGGTGAGGTCGTCGGCGTCATCGGTGTTGCGTACCATTTTCAGCACCACGTGGTACACCGGCTTTTTGTAAATCTGCATCAGCTCGGCATAGGCCTTTTCGTCGTTGTTTTCAACGGCGGCCCGAATCAGCTTGAAGTCGTGCTTGGCTTTGGCAGAGAACTGTTTTTCCTGGTTTACTTCCATCGGAGCGAGCGGTTAAGGAATAGGGAGATTCCCAGAGCTAGATAAGTTACGAAATATATGGCATCGAGCAACGGCAGCGCGGCAGCCGGCAGCTGCCCTTCGAGTCGACGATTGAGCTGCTGATAAACGGCTCCCAGGAGCACGGTTCGCAGCAGACACACAGTAGCCAAAGGTACCCAATTGGCGGGAAAAAACAGCAGGCCGACCACCAGGAAGTAGTACAGCAGATTGGCTCCCATGAATGCCCCGAGGCGCACTCTATCGGCCAAGCGGTACTGCTTACCGGCCGACAGATGCCGCCGTTTCTGCCGCCACCAAGCACCCCAGGTAGGCGCGGCTTCGCTGAGCGTGTGGGCACCCGGCTGGTCCACTACGGCCGCCCGGGCCCCAATGGCCACCGCGTCCTGCACCAGCAAATCGTCGTCGCCGCTGAGGGTACGGATGTGGGAAGCGAAGCCTTTGGTGGAGTGGAACACAGCCCGGGTGTAGCCCAGGTTGCGGCCCACGCCCATGTAGGGCCGGCCTCGCCAGGCGAACGACAAATACTGCGCCCCCGTCAGTAAGGTTTCAAACCGGACTAACTTATTTAGAACCCCCGGTTCGGGCGCGTAGGCCGAATAGCCGAGCACCAAGCCAGCCCCATTGGCAAAACCGCGCTGCATGTACCTGACCCACTGGTTGGTGGCCGGAATGCAGTCGGCATCGGTGAAGAGCAGCCGTTCATGGCGGGCGGTTTTGATGCCCAGCGTGAGGGCGTATTTCTTGGGTGCTAGGCCGGCCGGCGTGCTGCGAACGGTAACGAGGCGTACGCCCGGAAACTGCGCGGCCAGCGCGCCGGAGCCGTCGGTCGAACGGTCGTCGATGAGGATGATTTCGAGCAGCTCGGCGGGGTAGTCCTGGCTGAGCAGCAGTGGCAGCAGGCGTTCCAGGTTGGCGTGCTCGTTGCGGGCACACACGAGCACCGAAACGGGCAGGTCGGCGGCGGCAGCGGCCGTTTCCGGGTCGGGCTGGCGCATGGCAAAGGCCCGGAAGTAGTAGAGCGCGAAGTAGAGCTGCACCAGCACGGCCGCCAGCAGCAGCCAAACGGCCGGAGAGTAGGAGAGAAACATAAAGGTTTTCGAAGCCGCAAAAGTAGGCATTCAATGTACCTTTGCAGGAAGAAGCCAGGAGTTAGGAGCTAGAAGATAGAAGCAGGGCCTACAGTCCGGTTTTCCACTTCTTCCTTCTAGCTCCTGACTTCTAGCTCCTAGCTTCTCCGTACCAATGACTTTCGACCTTCTCACGACTGACCCGCACTCCAAGGCCCGCGCCGGGGTAGTCCACACCGACCACGGGTCCATCGAAACGCCCATATTTATGCCCGTGGGCACGGCCGGCACCGTGAAAGCCGTGCAGCAGCGCGACCTCAAGGACGACATCAACGCCCAAATTATCCTCGGCAACACCTACCACCTGTACCTGCGCCCCGGCCTCGACATTATCCGGCAGGCCGGCGGGCTGCACAAGTTTAACGGCTGGGACCGGCCCATCCTCACCGATTCGGGCGGCTACCAGGTGTACTCGCTCAGCAACACGCGCAAAATCAAGGAGGAGGGCGTCAAGTTCCGCTCGCACGTCGATGGCAGCCAGCACCTGTTTACGCCCGAGGGCGTGATGGACATTCAGCGCACCATCGGGGCCGATATTATGATGGCCTTCGACGAGTGCACGCCTTGGCCCTGCGAGTACGACTACGCCGCCCGCTCGCTCGACATGACGCACCGCTGGCTCAAGCGCTGCATCCAGCGTTTCGACAGCACCGAGGGGCACTACGGTTACTCCCAGACGCTGTTCCCCATTGTGCAGGGCTCCACGTTCAAGGATCTACGCATTAAGTCGGCCGAGTTTGTGGCCGAGCAGGGCCGCGAGGGCAACGCCATTGGCGGCCTGAGCGTGGGCGAGCCAGCCGACATGATGTACGAGATGACCGAGCTGGTCTGCGACATTCTGCCCAAAGACAAGCCCCGCTACCTGATGGGCGTGGGCACGCCGGCCAATATCCTCGAAAATATTGCGTTGGGCGTAGATATGTTCGACTGCGTAATGCCCACCCGCAACGCCCGCAACGGCTTGGTGTACACCACCCAAGGCATCATGAACCTGGCGGCCCGCAAGTGGGCCGAGGATTTTGAGCCGATTGACGCCGAGCTGGGCGGCTACGTGAGCACATTTTACTCGCGCAGCTACGTGCGCCACCTGTTCCACAGCAAGGAAATGCTCGGGCCCCAGATTGCCTCCATCCACAACCTCACCTTTTACCTCTGGCTGGTAAAGCAGGCCCGCCTGCAAATTCTGGCCGGCACGTTCAGGGAGTGGAAGGACGTGATGGTAAAGAAGCTGATGACGCGACTGTAAAGAACGAGTGCAAAAGAACGGGTCATGCTGAGCGAAGCGGAGCGAAGTCGAAGCATCTCTACTGCTTTTTTGCCAAACCAACCTATCGTCAGGATTACCATTGCGGGAGAGATGCTTCGACTCCGCTCCGCTTCGCTCAGCATGACCGTTGATTTCCATGAAGATTCTCGATAAATACATCATCGGCAAGTTTCTCACCGCGTTTTTTTTCACGGTGGTGCTGCTCGTGTCGGTTATCTGCGTGATTGACTTCACGGAGAAGAACGACGACTTTCTGCAGCACGACCTGGGGGGATGGCAAATTCTGACGGAATATTATCTGAACCTGTTTCCGTACTTCGCCAACCTGCTCTCGCCCATCACGGTGTTTATTGCGGTGGTATTCGTAACGGCCCAGCTGGCCTCGCGCACCGAGGTAGTAGCCATGCTGGCTTCGGGCATTAGCTTCAAACGGTTTCTGCTGCCTTATGTGATGGGCAGCGCCATTCTGGGCCTGCTCACGATGGCCATGACGGGCTGGTTGATTCCGATTGCCAACAAAACGCGGGTCGAGTTCGAGAAGAAGTACATCAAGAACCCCTACCGGTTCAGCGGGCGCAACGTGCATTTCAAAATTGGCCCCCAGGACTATGCGTTCATGGAGAGCTACGACAACGTGAACAACGTAGGCTACAAGTTCGCGCTCGAAACCATCGACGGGCAACTACTCAAGCGCCGGCTCACGGCCGAGGCCATCACCTGGGACTCCACCAAACAGGCCTGGCACCTGACGCCCCAGCTGGTGCGCACCTTCAGTGGGGAAAAGGAAAGCCTCAAGACGCTGGCCGCCCGCGACACTACGCTCAACCTGTTCCCGAAGGATTTCGCCAGCACTTACCGCCTGGCCGAAACCCTGACGCTGCCCGAACTCAACCGCTACATCAACACCAAAATAGCCCGCGGCGCCGACGACACGCAAGTGTACCTGAGCGAGAAGTACGAGCGGTTCGCTTATCCCTATGCCATGTTCATCCTCACGGTAATCGGGGTGATTATGAGCGCCCGCAAGAGCCGCGCCGGCGTGGGCGGGCAAATTGCGCTGGGCTTTGTGCTGGCGTTCGTGTTCATCATCTTCGTGATTCTGAGCCGCAACCTGGCGGCTGTCGGCACCCTCTCGCCCCTGCTGGCCGCCTGGGTCCCAAGCATCGTGTTCACCGCCATCGGCGCGGTATTGTATAGGGTGATACCACAGTAGGCGGAGTGGCGCAGAGGTGGGATGAGGCCGTCATCCCACCTCTGCGCCATCCCGCTCCCCTTCCCCAAACGTCAAACTCACCAAATCACCACGTGAAAGACTATCTACGCCTGCATTTTATTGTGTTGCTGTGGGGCTTCACGGCCATTTTGGGCAAGCTGATTACAGTGCCGCCGGTTGAGCTGGTGTTCTGGCGCACGGGGCTAGCGAGCGTGGGCCTGCTGGCGCTGCTCCTGATTCGGCGCCGCCCCTGGCGCATGCCGGCCGCCGATGCGGCGCGGCTGCTGGGTGTGGGGGCATTGGTGGCTGCCCACTGGATTACGTTCTTCCTGTCGGCCCGGCTAGCTTCGGTGAGCGTGAGCCTCGCCGGCATGGCTACGCTGGCCCTCTGGACTTCGTTGCTAGAGCCGCTGGTGCTCTGGCGCAAGGTGCGCGGTTACGAGGTGGCGTTGGGTTTGCTCACGATGGTGGGCCTCTACATTGTGTCGCAGGCTGAGCTGGGGCAGCTGCTGGGGCTGGGCGTGGCCATTATATCGGCCGGGCTGTCGGCGCTGTTCAGCGTCATCAACTCCAAGCTGGTAAAGCAGCACCCTCCGCTAAAGCTTACGCTGTACGAGATGGTAGGCGCCTGCCTGAGCATTACGCTGTTTCTGCCGCTCTACAGCCACTATTTCACCAACGGCAAAGGCCTGCAGCTGGCGTTGCACGGCTACGACTGGCTGTGGCTGGCGCTGCTGGCCGGCGTGTGTACGGTGTACGCCTTCTCGGCTTCAGTCGAACTGATGAAGCGCATTTCGGCCTTCGTAGTCAACCTCACCATCAACCTGGAACCCGTGTACGGCATCGTCATGGCCGTTATCCTGTATTCGTGGGGCGTAGCCGGTTTCGAGGAAGAGAAACTCTCGCCCGGCTTCTATGTGGGCACCGTCATCATCCTCGTCAGCGTCCTCATCCACCCGCTGCTCGACCGTTGGGACAAGCGCCGGCTGCTCCGGCGGAATCCAATTACGGCGTAGGAGCGCAGCGTACATACTTCTCCGGATCTATTCTCAACGACTACTAAAACAAGTGGCTGACACCTGCAGTGACCTCTTCAATGCAATATCTTTACCTTATTTTTATTAAAATACATATTATTATTTATATTACATTAATCAATTGATTCATTAAACTCAGAATTCAAATATCTGCATAAATCAAAGTTATTTAATACTATACATTTATCTCTGACCTCATTATTTAAAAATAACATAAGATTTTCATAGCTAAATTCCTTTGTTATAATTATCTTCTTCACTGATAAGAACATTTCATCTTCATGTAAATTATTTTCAATGTAATGAAATAGACCATTATTATTAGCTAGGATAAACCAATAAGTTATTAGTCCATCTTCTTCTGCATACTTTAAATCAAATTGCACTTCAATGCAAAAATCTCCAACAGGATTATAATCGCTCAGATCTGGGACTTCTGATGCCCCCCATGAATAAAGAGTGTACTCTGACATTTTTTTAGTTTTTAATTTACAATGAACATTGATTTCACTATCCTATTCCCAATCCCTCGCCAGAATCACCTGAACGCGCAACGCACTCCTACAATTGCCCGCGCCAAACGGTAAACTCCGGCGGCCAGTGCAGCTCCGGCACCTGCGGCAGCTCCGGAAACAGCCCGTACACGGCCGAACCCGAGCCCGAGAGGCTGGCGTAGGTAGCGCCGGCAGCGTAGAGCTGTTCCTTCACCTCGGCCAGCACCGGGTACATCGGGGTCAGGGCCTCCTCGAAGTCGTTACTGACGGTTTCGCGCCAGGTTTGCATAGGCTGGGCGAGGCTCTGGCGTAGGTCGTGGTGCGGGGTGCGGGGCACCACGCGGGCATAGGCCTCGGCCGTACTGATGTGCAGGCCGGGGTACACCACCATGGTCGGTGTGCCGCGCAGATCGAGGGCAAAATCGTCGAATATGTCGCCGCGGGAGTGCGCAAACACCGGCTCGTTGCGGATAAAAAAGGCGCAGTCAGAACCCAGGCGGCGGGCGTAGCTTTCGAGTTTCTCGGGTGGCAACTCCAGCGCGAACTGGCTATTTATGGCTTTGAGAGCAAAAGCCGCATCGGCCGAGCCCCCACCCAGCCCCGCCCCAATGGGTACATCCTTGTGCAGGTGCAGCTGCACGGGCGGCAGCCGGAAGTCGGCGGCCAGCAGCTCGTAGGCGCGCCGGCACAAGTTGGTTTCGGGCTCGCCCGGGATAGGCAGGCCGCTGAAGCTGAGGCTGGTTTCGGCGCCGGCGGGCGCAGGCAGCACCTCAAAGGCGTCGCACCAGGGCAGCGGTACAAACACCGATTCGAGGTTGCGGAAACCATCGGGCCGCAGGCCGGTCACGTAGAGCCCCAGGTTGAGCTTGGCGTTGGGAAAAACGAGCATAGATGTTGAAAAAGCTGTTAGCGGTTAGCTGCTGGCTGTTAGCTTTGGGAAGAAACTCTGCGCAATATTCCGCGTTTTGCCAGGATAACGGTTTTCATCAACAAATTCCCTGCTGCCTTGGCCCGCTCAACGAAAGCTAACAGCCAACAGCTAGCCGCTAACAGCTCCGAAAGTTGGTATGCCCGCCGTGGCAAGCGCCTGCTCGATGTAGCGCTGGCGGCCCCTGCCCTGCTGCTGGCCGCACCGCTGCTGCTGCCGGTAGCGCTGGCGTTGGCCATCCAGAACGGCGGGGCGTGGCTGTTTCGGCAGCCCCGGCCGGGCCTCGGGGGCCGGATATTCACCTTCTACAAGCTCCAGACGATGCCCGACCGACGCGACAAGGCCGGCCAGCCGTTGCCCGACGCCGAGCGCCTGCCGCCGCTGGGCCGCTGGGTGCGGGCCACCTCGCTCGACGAGCTGCCCCAGCTCTGGAACGTGCTGCGCGGCGAGCTGAGCCTGATAGGCCCGCGGCCGCTGCTGGTGCAGTACCTGCCGCTGTACTCGCCCGAGCAGGCCCGCCGCCACGCCGTGCGACCCGGCATTACGGGCTGGGCCCAGGTAAACGGGCGCAATGCTATCAGCTGGGAGCAGAAGTTCGCCTTTGACGTCTGGTACGTCGATAACCTTTCTTTCGGGCTGGATTTACGAATTTTGGGGCGCACCGTGGCCCGGGTGCTTGGGGCGCGGGGCGTTTCGGCTCCCGGCCAGGCCACGGCTACGGCCTTCACCGGCACACCAGCTTCTTCTCTTCCTCCCGCCTCCCACTCGAACCGCTAACCGTGCACCTTTCCAGCAGCTCCGATATACCCGCGCCTTCGGCCCCGCCCCAACCAGAAGCGCCGCGCCGGCTGGCCATTTTCGGGGCCGGCGGGCTGGGCCGTGAGGTACTGGTGCTGCTGCGGCAGCTGAACGCCGTGGCCCCTACCTGGGACCTAGTGGGCTTCTACGACGACCAGCCCCCTGCCACCGACCTCATTCACGGCCTGCGCTACCTGGGCACCGCCGCCGACCTGAACGCCACGCCCGAGCCGCTGGCCGTGGCCGTAGCCGTGGGCAGCAGCACCAGCCGCACAGCCGTAGTGGCCCGGCTCACTTCGCCGCAGCTCCATTTCCCGATACTCATCCATCCCAGCGTCAGCGCCGAGTCGTTCCAGCACCTGCAGTTCGGGGCCGGCTGCATCATCACTAAGGGCTGCATCCTCACCACCGATATTCGCCTGGGCCGCCATGTGCTCTTGAACCTGGGCTGCACCGTGGGCCACGATGCCGTACTGGATGATTTCTGCTCCCTGATGCCTCATGCCAACGTGGGCGGCGGGGCCCACCTGGAAGCCGGCGTGTACCTGGGCACCAACGCCACCGTGCTCCAGCAAGTCCGCATCGGGCCCCGCACCGTACTTGGAGCCGGTGCCGTGGCCATCCGCGACCTGCCCGCCGGCTGTACCGCCGTGGGCGTGCCGGCCCGCGTGGTTGCGAAGTAGGAATAAACAGAACGTTATGCAGAGCCCAGCGAAGCATCTCGCCTGCTGATGTTGGAAATGGCTTCGGTATGATAAGAGTTGCATACGAGACGCCTCGATGCCGTACTGCATGACGTTCTGTTATTTTGCTTTCCTAATAAGCCGCTCGTTGCCCCCCACAAAACCACCTTTTACCTCCGCGCATTCCTCCGCGAACCTTTGCGAGAAAACCACCCATGCACAGCCAGGATTACGACCGCCTTTACCTCTCTCCACCCCACCTCGGCCGCCACGAGCTCAACTACCTGCACAAGGCCATCGAGGACAACTGGGTGGCCCCGGTTGGGCCCAACCTCGATGGCTTCGAGCAGGATGTGTGCGCCTTTACCGGCGTAGCGCACGCATTGGCCCTCAACTCGGGTACGGCGGCCATCCACCTGGGGCTACGGCTGCTGGGCGTAGGGCCGGGCGATGAAGTGCTGTGCCCCTCGTTCACGTTCGTGGCCACGGCCAACCCCATCACCTACCTCGGGGCCACGCCGGTGTTCATCGACAGCGAGACCGAAACCTGGAACATGTGCCCCAGCCGGCTGCGGGAGGCCCTGGAAGACCGTCGACGCCAGAACCGCCTGCCCCGCGCCCTCATCGTGGTTCACCTGTATGGCATGCCCTGCAAGCTGCGCGAAATTCTGGCGCTGGCCGAAGAGTTTGAAGTGCCAATTCTCGAAGATGCGGCCGAAGCCCTCGGCGCGACCTACGAGGGCAAACCGCTGGGCTCGTTCGGGGCCGTGGGCGTGTTTTCCTTCAATGGCAACAAAATCCTGACCACCAGCGGCGGCGGCATGCTGACAACCAACAACGCCGCCTGGGCCGCCAAAGCCCGCGCCTGGGCCACCCAGGCCCGCGACGATGCACATTACTATCAGCACTCGGAACTGGGCTACAACTACCGCCTTAGCAACCTGCTGGCTGGCATCGGGCGGGGCCAGATGGGCCTGCTGGATGACCGCGTGAAGAAGCGCCGCGAAATCTATGCCTGGTACCAGGAAAAGCTCCAGGACTTACCCGGCCTCTCCTTTGGTCCCACCGAGCCCGCCACGGGCCGCGCCAACCGCTGGCTTACCTGCCTGCTCCTCGACCCGGCCGAAACCAGCGTTACGCCCGAACAGCTACGCCTGCACCTCGAAACCCGCAACATCGAAAGCCGCCCGCTCTGGAAGCCCCTGCACCTGCAGCCGCTTTTTGCCGGCGTGCCCATGTACGACGGCGCGGTTTGTACCGACTTATTTACCCGCGGCCTCTGCCTGCCTTCCGGCTCGGCCCTGACGGAAACCGACCTGCGCCGCATAGCCGATGCTATCCGGACGCTGTGGCCCATCTGAAATCAGCACAACCCGCCAGCAAGTAGCATATAAGGTTCCATTACTAGTTCTCAGAGTACAAAACCTCACCCTAGCAGTATATCTCAAGTTACGAAGGCATATTATTCCCCTTCCTCAGTCGGCACACAAAAAGGCCACGCCCGTTGCAGCAGGCGTGGCCCGAAACCAGCTTCACATGCGAAAAATGTGTTGCCAGCTGGAATAGAGGGAAGCGGCACGGAGCCGCCGGATTAAGGGCTGACCAGATTGATGCTCAGGTTGAAGTAGAGCGGGTTGGTCAGCGTGTTGGTGAACACCGGGTTGTCGTCGCCTTCCGGGTTTTGGGTGCTGAAGGCATTGAAGCGGTAGTTATAGCGGTAGCCAGCCTGCGCCGAGAGCCACACGAAGCCGGTGAGCTTGCGCTCGTAGGTGAGGCGTGGCTTTAGCTCGCCCCGGCGCAGGTACGTGTCCTGCCCGTTAACCGATCCGATGTAGTAGGCGTTGCCCTCAATCTCGTAGCCGAGCATGAGCAGCGAATTTGCGCCGAAGCTGCGGCGCAGGTTCACGCGGGCCGGAAAAATAGCCTCTACTCCCCACTTGGGGCTGAAGGTGCGGAAATAGTACACTACCGGAATGTGCAGCAGCTGTCCGGCCCGGTAAGTGCGCGTAATGCCCAGCCCCCACATGTAATTTTCGTTCGGTTTCCAGCCATAAATAGCCGTGCCGCTGTACGTGAAGCCCTTACTGCTTATATCGTCGAAGTTGCGGTAGGTTCCGTTCAGGTCGACGTTACCCTGCACCAGCAGGTAGTTCTTCTCATTGAGGGGCCGGAAGACAGTGGCGTTGAAGCCGGTTGAACGCAGCCCGCGGTTCAGCCCT
Organism: Hymenobacter lapidiphilus; assembly: GCF_013377885.1. GTDB lineage: Bacteria > Bacteroidota > Bacteroidia > Cytophagales > Hymenobacteraceae > Hymenobacter > Hymenobacter lapidiphilus. Next base: position 140,384 of record NZ_JABKAU010000008.1, on the reverse strand, counting down.
GTAAATAGCGACGAAGTACGGGGATTATTGATGTTCACGTCCGTATTCCAGTACGTGAGGCCCAGGTTCAGAATCAGCTTCGAGTTGGAAATGACCGGCGCGTTGAAGCCCAGCCGCAGCCCCCCAAAACGGTTTACCCGCTCATCCAACTCGGTGACGACTGTCGGTTCGGACCCAGTCGGATTAGGTTCGGGGCTGGGCACGAACAGTTGGCGGTGCGGACCCACCGAGTTGAAGTCGAAGTGCCCCTGTCCTTCATAGCCTACCGAAATAAGCTTGGTGGGGCTTTGCCCCAGAACTTTTTGGCTGGCGTAGGGGCGGTTGGCGCTGGCGTCGGCGTTGCCGAAGCTGCCAAAGTCCTCCACACCCAGCGAGTCGGAGGGAGTGGGCAGGTCTTGGGCACAGACCGGCGCGGCGAATACGGAACTCAGGACCAATAAGGCCCCGGGAAGCAGGAAGCGAGAAAGAGACTGCATCGATTACTTCTTTACCTGCCGCTTCCACACATCGGTACGGCCGAAAAGCGACACACCGATAAAGCCGCGTACTTCCAGCGTATTGGGGTCCACGAGCGTCATCTCGCAGGAGTAGTCGCTGCCGTTTTTGGGGTCGTAAATGTTGCCGGCTTCCCACTTGTTGTCGCCGGCATAGGTGAAGCTGCGCATATTCACGAGGCCTTTCAGCGGCTTTTTCCGGGCCGCTTCGTCGGGGTTGTTGACGTCAGTACGGGGAGTACCATCGGGGTTGTTGGGCACTTTCAGCCATACCAGCCGACCGAAATATTTATCGCCGCTTTTGTAAATCTGAATCATGCCCGTGCCCTCCCCATTTTTCCACACGCCCACTACGGCATCGGGATTATTAGCCAGGGCCGCAACGGCGCTAAACAGGCAGACAAACAGGATTAACAGGCTCTTTTTTAACTGGTTCATGGGAAGTGGGAAATGAGATAGAACAGCTAAAAGTATAATGCCCAAAGCCAAAATCAAAGCAATGCTATCCTTAAAAGTAGTTTTAATACTATTTTAATCTACAGTCTTTCCCTCGAAGCACAGATGCTTCGATTATACTATTCACCGATAGAAGATTGCAACTCGATTTAAGGAGGCGAAGCCACTGCATGACAGTTTTTACCGTTGGCTGTTAATGACAAGAAAAGAGGCCGATGATTATGCTCACCTGCCTCTTTCTGTTGTCCGCCCCTACTGATGCAACCGTTTAAAGTGCCGCCAGGGCCTGCTGCAAATCGGCTAGCAACTCGCTGGCCGGCTCGATGCCCACGCTCAGGCGCACCAGCCCGGCCGTAATGCCCAGTTCCCGCCGTTGCTCCTCGGTTAAAGCCCGGTGCGAGGTGCCGGCCGGGTACGAAAGCGACGAATCGACGCCCGCCAGCGAAGGCGCGAACGGGAACCGCTGGCAGGCTCGCATAAAGCGGCTCACGGCCTCTGTCGTGTCGTTGGCCAGCCGGAAGGATACCATGCCGCCGAAGCTGCCGCCGCCCTGGGTGGCCGCCAACTGGTGCTGCGGATGCTCGGGCAGGCCCGGATAGAACACCTCCCCCACGGCTGGGTGGCGCGCCAGCAGTTCGGCTACGGCCTGCGCATTACGGCAATGGGCCTCCATACGCAGCCGCAGGGTTTTCAGGCCCCGTACGGCCAGCCAGCTTTCCATCGGGCTCAGCGTCAACCCAAACAGCGTCCCGATTTGCCGGAGCCGGGCAGCATCTTCGGGCGTGCGGGCCACTACTGCACCAGCCGTTACGTCGGAGTGGCCGGCCAGGTATTTCGTTACGCTGTGCATTACCATATCAGCCCCGTGCTCCAAGGGGCGGGTGATGACGGGCGAGGCAAACGTATTATCCACCACCAGCTTCAGGCCCAGCGCGTGGGCAGCATCGGCAGTGGCCCGTAGGTTGATGACGCGCAGCAGCGGGTTGCTGATGGTTTCGCAGAGCAGCAGCCGGGTGCGGGGCTGCGCGTAGGCGGCCAGGTTGGTGGTCAGGTCGGCGAAGGGCACATAGCTCACTGCAATGCCCAGCCGGCTTAGCTCCTGGCTCAGCAGCGCCGACGAGCCCCCATAGATGTCAGCCGCACACAGCACATGGTCGCCGGCCTCGCAACAGGCCAAAACGGCCGCGAAAATTGCCGCCATGCCCGAGCCGGTAGCCACCGCCCCGGCACCGCCTTCCAGCTGCGTTACGGCCGCCGCCAGCTCGTCGGAGTTGGGGTTGCCGTTGCGCGAGTACAGGTAGCGGCTCCCCGGCTCCCCGAAATACAGCTCCAGTTCGTTGAGGTCCTCAAACTTGAAAACCGAAGTCTGATAAATCGGGGTGATTTTGGGGTGGATTTCCATGAATCGTTAATTCGGGCTGAAAAAGCAGAAAAGCCTTTCCCGCAAAGGAAAGGCTTTTCAATAGAAGCTGAAACCGAAGATTACGCCGAAGCGCCCTCGGCCAGTACGATGACGTTATTGCGCAGCACTTCCACTACGCCGCCTTCTACCTGGAAGCGGCTGGCGCCGCCGTTGATGACGATTTCACCGGCTTTCAGCGCCGAAATTAGCGGGGCGTGGTCGTTGAGGACTTCAAAAAAGCCATCGGCTCCCGGAAACCGGGCCGATGTTACCTCGCCTTCAAACACCTTGCGGTCGGGCGTGATGATTTCCAGATGCATATTCTTTTAGCTGTTAGCTTTCAGCTGTTAGCCATTAGCTATTTTCTGCCACTTCTCTAACGAAAAGCTAACAGCTAACAGCTAATGGCTAACAGCTAAAAAAATTACTTGGCTTCGGCAATCAGACGCTCTCCTTTGGCTACGGCGTCCTCGATGTTGCCAACGAGGTTGAAGGAAGCCTCGGGCAGGTGGTCGTGCTTGCCGTCGATGATTTCGTTGAAGCCTTTGATGGTGTCCTTGATGTCAACCAGCACCCCTTTGAGACCGGTGAACTGCTCGGCCACGAAAAAGGGCTGCGACAGGAAGCGCTGCACGCGACGGGCGCGGTTTACTACCTGCTTGTCCTCCTCGCTCAGCTCATCCATGCCCAGAATGGCAATGATGTCCTGCAGTTCCTTGTAGCGCTGGAGCAACTCTTTCACGCGCTGGGCGGTGTTGTAGTGCTCGTCGCCCAGAATGTCGGCCGACAGGATGCGCGAGGTGGAGTCGAGTGGGTCAACGGCCGGGTAGATACCCAGCTCGGCAATTTTACGGCTCAGTACCGTCGTGGCATCCAAGTGAGCAAAGGTGTTAGCCGGAGCCGGGTCGGTCAAGTCATCGGCAGGCACATACACGGCCTGCACCGACGTAATAGAACCGCGCTTGGTGGAGGTAATCCGCTCCTGCATGGCACCCATTTCGGTGGCCAGCGTAGGCTGGTAACCTACGGCCGATGGCATACGGCCCAGCAGTGCCGATACCTCGGAGCCGGCCTGCGTGAAGCGGAAAATGTTGTCGATGAAGAACAGGATGTCGCGGCCGGCACCGGTGCCGTCGCCATCACGGAAGCTTTCGGCAATGGTGAGGCCCGAAAGGGCTACGCGGGCACGGGCTCCGGGGGGCTCGTTCATCTGGCCGAACACCAGCGTGGCCTGCGACTTCTCCATCTCGGCCATGTCAACCTTGCTCAGGTCCCAGCCGCCTTCTTCCATCGAGTGCTTGAACGCGTCGCCGTAGCGAATGATGTTGGCCTCAATGAATTCACGCAGCAAGTCGTTGCCTTCGCGGGTCCGCTCGCCTACGCCGGCAAACACCGACAGACCTTCGTAGGCCTTGGCTACGTTGTTGATGAGTTCCTGGATGAGTACGGTTTTGCCTACGCCGGCACCGCCGAACAAGCCAATTTTACCGCCCTTCACATAAGGAGCCAGCAGGTCGATTACCTTAATGCCGGTGAAGAATACTTCCGACGACGTGGCCAGTTCCTCGAAGGCCGGAGCCGAACGGTGAATGGACAGTGCGCCGTCGCTCTTGGGCTGCGGAATGCCGTCGATAGCCTCGCCGATTACGTTAAACAGGCGGCCTTTTACTCCTTCGCCCGTAGGCATCGAGATGGGTGCGCCCAGGTCACGTACGCCGGCACCACGGGTCAGACCCTCGGTCGAGTCCATGGCGATGGTACGAACCCGGTCTTCGCCCAGGTGCTGCTGCACCTCCAGCACGATCGTCTGACCGTTGCCTTTGGTTACTTCGAGGGCGTCGAGAATATTGGGAAGCTTGGAGTTTTCACCCGCGAAGCTCACGTCCACGACGGGACCGATAACCTGGGTGATTTTGCCGGTATTCGCCATTGCTATGTATAGGTTGGAATTGGGTGCAACGATTCAGGCCGCAAAACTACGGCTTAATCGTGGCATTGCCAAAGCGGATGCCGATGGGGTTTGTTCAACTTTTTTTTTGGCCTATGAAACCCTGATTTTCAGCCCCGAAAGACCTTCCGATACTCCTTGAAGTCACGATTAGGGCAAAAAAAAATCGCCGGAAATTTGCCCGTAATAAAAGCCCCCGTACATTTGCACAACCAAACGGCACCGCTTACCCGGAAAGCCGCCCGGAAATTGTCCGATGGTGTAACTGGCAACACGCTTGATTTTGATTCAAGAAAGTCCAGGTTCGAGCCCTGGTCGGACAACCGACACAGCCAACGCGAAAGGCGCTGATTCTTCCTCCCCCGGAAGAGTCGGCGCCTTTCGCGCTTTTACAGGCCACAGATTAACTCGAATCTGGGCGGATTTCACGGATTTTGCAGGCAACGTATTCTGCCTTACGCTGCCCCTGAAATCTGCCAGTCGATACGCTAACCTGTGCCCTCCCCCGTTCTCCCCTCGCGCCACCTTGTGTTTGGCCGGTGGGAGAATTTTTCATTTCTACCCTTTACCTTCTTAACACCTTCCTCCCATGGCTCAGCAAGTCAAAATTTTCGCCGGTAACGCCTCCCACGAGCTAGGCGAAAAAATTGCCGAAGCGTACGGTCAGCCGCTCGGCGACCTGAGCATCCAGCGTTTCGCCGATACCGAACTCGGCCCCAGTTTCAATGAGAGCATCCGGGGTTGCGCCGTGTTCCTGATTCAAAGCACCAACCCGCCGGCCGAAAACCTGATGGAGCTCATGCTGATGGTGGACGCCGCCAAGCGCGCTTCGGCCGCCTCGGTAACGGTAGTAATGCCTTACTACGGCTACGCCCGCCAGGACCGCAAAGACAAGCCGCGTGTGAGCATCGGCGCCAAAGTAGTGGCCGATTTTGTGCAGAGCGTAGGCACCGACCGCCTGATGACCTGCGACCTGCACGCCGGCCAGATTCAGGGCTTCTTCGATATTCCCGTCGACCACCTCGACGCAGCTACTGTCATGGCCCCTTACATTCAGTCGCTGGGCCTCGACAACCTGATTTTCGCTTCGCCCGATGTGGGCGGCGTGGTGCGCACCCGGGGCTTTGCCAAGAAGTTCGGGGCCGAAATTGTGGTGTGTGACAAGATGCGCCTGCGGGCCAACGAAATTGCCTCGATGCAGGTAATTGGTGATGTAACGGGCATGAATGTGGTGCTCGTGGATGATATTGTGGACACGGCCGGTACCATCTGCAAAGCCGCCGAACTGCTGATGGAGCGCGGTGCCAAATCGGTACGGGCCGTAATTAGCCATGGCGTGCTGTCGGGCCCGGCCCACGAACGGATCCGTAACTCGATGCTGGAAGAGTTGGTCATTACCGACACGATTCCGCTGCAGCAGGAAAATCCCAAAATCCGGGTTATCACGCTGGCCCCACTGTTTGCCCAGGCCATCCGTAACGTGGTTACCCACGAGTCTATCAGTTCGCTGTTTATCTAAGTTGAGAGTCGTCACTTTCACCCTCACGGCGTCGATAAGTCTGTTTACAGAGTCGTTGACACCGATTTGAACGTCATGCTGAGCGAAGCCGAAGCATCTCTACCGGTTCGTTGCACGGCGCAGCCGGCATGGTAGAGATACTTCGGCTCCGCTCAGCATGACGTTTTCTTGGCTTTGTAAACAGCTTCATTATTTGTGGCCTTTTTGATTCCTGGGAGAAGCGAGAGGGGAATTTGGCACGGTCTTGATAATAAAAAGGAGGGGAAGGGAACTTTCTCCTCCTTTTTATTTCTGCCGCCATGAAAACTCCGCTACTCCGCTTCGCTTCCGTTGGTTTACTGGCCTTGGGCCTGCTGGCTGGCTGCACCACTACCGTCCACATGCAGTCGTTGGCCCCGGCAGCCGTAACTATGCCCGGCAACATGCAGCGCATTGCCACGGCCAGCCGGGTGTTACCGGAAAGCAGCCGTGACAAGTTTTTTGATGTGCTGGAGGGCATTTTCACCGGCGAAGGGCTTTTGGTTGACCGGGCCGGCACCGAAACCTGCGCCCTGAGTGTGGGCGAAGCATTGATGCGCAACAGCCCGCGCTTCCGTGTAACGCCGGCCAACCTCCAGCTTGTAGGCCGCACCCGCGAGTTTTTCCTGCCTCCCCTGGCGCCCGGCTATGTGCGGCAAGTGTGCGCCGAAACGCAGGTAGACGGGCTGGTAGTGCTGGAAGCTTTCGACTCGGATTTGCAGGTAACGCAGCGGCAGGAGGAGCGCATCATCAAGGAGAAAGACAAGCCCGACCGCAAAGTGGCGGTAACGGTGGCGGTGATGGAAATGCGCCTCGTAACGGGTTTCCGGACCTATGGCCCCGATGGAACGGTGGTAGACCAGGCCAAGCAGGAGGACCGGATGCACTGGACCAGCGAAGGTCCTGCCTACCAGGATGCCCTGCGCCAGCTACCCCCGCCCGCCGACTGCATCCGGGAGCTGGCCGCCCGCATCGGCGACCAGTACGCCCGCCGCATTGCGCCTTCGTATGTGAACCTGGCGCGTGAGGTGTACACCAGCACCCGCAAGGATGCCTATATGCAGCAGGCCAAGCAAATGGTAAACGCCACCGACTGGACCCAGGCGGCGGGTGCCTGGCAAAAAGCAGCGCAGAGCCCCGATTCGAAGGTTGCGGGTCGGGCTTATTACAACCTTGCCGTGTTTGAGGAGCTGAACAACCGCCTGCCCGAAGCCATCGAATACGCTCGTAAGGCAGCATACACGCACCAGCTTCGGGCCGCCAACAGCTATTTGCGCGAGTTGCAGCAGCGCCAGCAGGCCGAGTTGATAGTGTCGGAGCAGTTACCGGGCGCATCGGCCGACTAACGGTTTAGTGGTTTGCCAAGGCGCTATCGGGGTTTTGCGACAAGGGGTTGGTATCGGCTTTTCAATAACCAAACAATCCACCTATCTTTGCGGCCCGTTTGCCTGCTGTGGGTGAGCGGATTTTCCTCCAAAGCACACTTTTATGAAAAGCCTCGAGATTGTAGGGTTTAAAAGAGCGAATCTCGGTAAGAAGGACGCCAAAGCGGTCCGCCTCGATTCGTACGTACCATGCGTACTGTACGGCGGCGCCGAGCAGGTTCACTTCTCCGTTCCTGCCATTCTGTTCCGCGAGTTGCTGTACACCCCCGAGGTGCACATTGTCGACCTCAACATTGAGGGCACCATGTACCGCGCCATCGTGCAGGATTCGCAGTTCCACCCCGTGAACGAAATGCTGCTGCACGTCGACTTCCTGGAGCTGCAGGAAGGCAAAGAGGTGAAAATGGAGGTTCCCGTGAAGTACGTAGGCGTATCGCCGGGCGTACTGGCCGGTGGCAAGCTGGTAAGCAAGCTGCGCAAAATCAAGGTGAAAGCTTCGCCTGAAAACCTGCCTGATTCGGTAGAAGTGGACATTTCGGACCTAGCTCTCGGCAAGTCTATCAAGGTAAGTGCCGTGGAAGCCAAAGGCTACACCATCCTCAGCAGCCCCCAGGCCCCGATTGCTACCGTGGCCATCCCACGTGCCCTCAAAGGCACGCTGAACGCCGACAAATAAGGAACAGGATTAGCTCGGATTTTAACGGACTTCACGGGTTTTGTGGACCATCCGTTGAAATTGGGCTATTCAATCAGAAGCAAAAGAGCCACCCTGTTACCAGGGTGGCTCTTTTGTATTTCGGCTATGCGGCCGGCATTGCGCAACTACGCCTACTTTTGCACCGGGAACTTACCACGGATTCCCGGGCCGCAGCCAACTACAAAATCCGTGAAATCCGTTAAAATCCGAGCTAATCCGTGGTCTTCTTGATTTTATGTCTGGGCAACATCGGGCCCGAATACGCCGACACGCGGCACAACGTGGGCTTTATGGTGGGCGACTGGCTGGCCCGCAAGCACGAGGCCGCGCCTTGGCAGCTGGGCCGCCACGCCTTCAGCACCGAGTTCAAGCACAAGGGCCGCCGGTTTGTGCTCGTGAAGCCCACCACCTACATGAACCTGAGCGGTAAAGCCGCCGCCCACTGGCTCAGCGCCCTCAAACTCGAGAAGGCGCAATTGCTGGTGGTAACCGATGATCTGGCCCTGCCCTTCGGCAAACTCCGGCTCAAAGCCAAAGGCTCGGCCGGCGGCCAGAACGGCCTCAAGCACATCCAGGAAACCCTGGGCACCGACGAATACGCCCGCCTCCGCTTCGGCATCGACTCCAGCTTCGGCCGCGGCCGGCAGGTAGATTACGTGCTCAGCCCGTTCTCCGAAGACGAGCGAATTGATCTGGAGGGACGTTTGGAGAAGGCCGGTGAGGCCGTACTGGCCTTTGGGATACAAGGCGTGGAACGGGCCATGAACGCGGTGAATGTGAAGGAGGCGTAGGAGGGAGTATAGAGAAATGAAAAAAAGAACGTCATTCTGAGCGAAGCCGGAGGCGAAGTCGAAGAATCTCTACCGCAACGGTAATTCCATATCAGGAGTTAGCAGTGCAGTAGAGATTCTTCGACTTCGCCTCCGGCTTCGCTCAGAATGACGTTCTTTTCCTGGCCCCTACGCCACGCCCGAACCCGGCCGCACGGCGCTGCTGGGCTGCATCAGGCTCAGCACGCCGTCGGCGTTTTCGGCCATGAGTAGCATGCCCTGGCTCTGGATACCTTTGATTTCGCGGGGGGCGAGGTTGAGCAGCACCTGCACCTGCTGGCCTACTAGGGCCTCGGGCAGGAAGTGCTCGGCAATGCCGCTCACGATGGTGCGGGGCTCGTCGAAACCCAAGTCTACGCTCAGCTTAAGCAGTTTTTTGGTTTTGGCGACCTTCTCGGCGGCCACGATGGTGCCAATGCGCAAATCCATGGTCTGGAACTGCTCGAAGCTGATATCGTCCTTGGCGGGGGCAGAAACGGCGGCGGCCAGCTCGTTGGCTTTTTTGGTATCGAGTAGCTTCTGCACCTGGGCTTCCACGGTGGCGTCTTCGATTTTGGTGAACAACAGGGCGGCTTCAGCCAGTTGGTGGCCGGTGGGCAGCGCATCGGGGCGGCCGGCCAGGGGCCAGGCACCTTTTTCGGTGTTCAGCATGCGGCCCAGGCGGGCGGCGGCTTCGGGCAGGAAGGGTTCCAGCAGCGTGATGAAGGCGGCGGTGAGCTGCAACGAAACGTGCAGCACGGTGCCGGTGCGGGCTTCATCGGTTTTGATGAGCTTCCACGGTTCCTGATCGGCCAGATACTTGTTGCCAAGGCGCGAGAGGTTCATCAGCTCATTCAGCGCGTCGCGGAAGCGGTAGTTTTCCAGCAACTCGCCGATGCGGGCCGGGAATTCGCCCATTTGGCGCAGCACTTCTTCATCTTCGGGTGTGAAGCCAGCGCTGGCCGGTACCTGGCCACCGAAGAACTTGTGGGTGAGCACTACGGCCCGGTTCACGAAGTTGCCGAGGTTGGCCACCAGCTCGTTGTTGTTGCGGGCCTGAAAGTCTTTCCAGGTGAAGTCGTTGTCCTTATTTTCGGGGGCGTTGGCGCAGAGCACGTAGCGCAGCACGTCGGCCTGGCCGGGGAAATCCAGCAGGTACTCGTGCAGCCACACGGCCCAGTTGCGGCTCGTGCTGATTTTGTCGCCTTCCAGGTTCAGGAACTCGTTGGCGGGCACGTTATCGGGCAAGATGTAGTCGCCGTGGGCCTTGAGCATCGTGGGGAAGATGATGCAGTGGAACACGATGTTGTCTTTGCCGATGAAGTGGACCAGCTTGGTGCCGGCATCCTTCCAATAGGTTTCCCAGGTATCGGGTAGCAACTCTTTGGTAGCCGAAATGTAGCCGATGGGCGCATCAAACCACACGTACAGCACCTTGCCCTCGCCGCCGGGCACCGGCACGGGCACGCCCCAGTCGAGGTCGCGCGTCACGGCCCGGGGCAGCAGGCCCTGGTCAATCCAGCTCTTGCACTGGCCGTACACGTTGGCCTTCCAGTCGTGCTTGTGGCCTTCCACAATCCATTCGCGCAGCCAGGGCTCGTACTGGTCCAGGGGCAGGTACCAATGCTTGGTTTCGCGCAGCACCGGGTGGTTGCCGCTCAGCATGGAGCGCGGGTTGATGAGCTCGGTGGGTGAAAGCGAGGTGCCGCACTTCTCGCACTGGTCGCCATAGGCGTTGTCGTTGCCGCAGTTGGGGCAGGTGCCCACGATGTAGCGGTCGGCCAGAAACTGGTCGGCCTGCTCATCATAGTACTGCTCCGATACCTGCTCGATGAACTTGCCTTCTGCGTGCAGCTTGCGGAAAAAGTCGCTGGCAGTTTCGGCGTGGACTTTGGAGGAAGTACGCGAATAGATATCGAACGACACGCCGAAGTCGCGGAACGAGTCGCCGATGATGGCGTGGTACTTATCCACGACCTGCTGGGGGGTTACGCCTTCCTTCTGGGCCCGGATGGTGATAGGCACACCGTGCTCATCGGAGCCGCAGATGAACTTCACGTCGCGGCCCTGAGCACGCAGGTAGCGCGTGTAGATATCGGCGGGCAGGTACACGCCGGCCAGGTGGCCGATATGGACGGGGCCGTTGGCGTAGGGCAGCGCGGCCGTTACAGTGTAGCGTTGGGGTAAGTCAGGCATATTCGGGAGGTAAAGGCAGCGGGTACAAATCGGCCGCGGGGAGCCAACCAGCCGCGGGGGTGCAAAGGAACGAGTAAAACAGGCAACCCCACGGGCCCGGGAGCCAGCACAGGCCGCAGATTGGTGGGTGGGTGTAGTAAGAAGAGCAGCAAACCCAACCGGCGAGGCGGCAGGCCGTATCTATTCTTACTCTCTTCTTTTTCAACATTTTTCGATTCCGTTATGAGCAAGTCCTCCAAAGAAAAGTCGGCTAAAAAAGACAAGCCGAAAAAAGACAAGACAAGCAAAAAAGGCAAAACGCCTAAAGCAGTAAAAGACCCTGCCGAAAAAGCACAGGCCAAAGCTGCCAAAGCGCAGCTGAAAGCAGATACGTCGGCTTCGAAGAGCCTGAGAACCCAGCAGGCCGGCAAGAAGGGCAGCCAGAAGAAGGCATTGAAGCAAGCGGCCAAGCAACTGCAGAAGGAGCTGGACTCCCGCATAAACGAGGTAGTAAAGCGCATTCGCAAGGATACCAAGACCAAGCTGCAGGAAGTGGTGAAAGATGCCACCCGCCGCCTCGACACCGATGTGGAGCACCTCTTCGAGCAGGCCCTGCACACAATCGTACGCGGCCAGGAATCCGGCACGCCGGCTGGTTCCGACAGTATTTCGACCAACACCGACCCGGCCACACAACCCGAGGCCGAAGCCTCTGCGAAGACGCCGGCCACCACGCGCCGCAGCGCTACCAGCCCGGCCGGCAGTTCGGGAGCCAAGCCAGCCGCCAAAACCAGCCGCGCTACTACTACCAGGGCAGCCGCAGCCAAAACGGCCGGCACTACGGCCAGCCGCTCGCGTGCCGCCAAGAAGCCCACAGCCGCCGCCGACTCGGATTCGAACGCGGCAGGAACGGATTCGTAGGATTGACCCATGTAAAATGCTCAACGGCCCGTTGCACTGTTGCAACGGGCCGTTGAGCATTTTACGTTATGAGAGGCGGTGTGCTTACGCGCTACGGAAGCCGCAGCGTATCGGCGGGAGCCCCTTTTACACGGCGCAGGCGGGTTTCGGGCGTGGCCGTGTTGTTGTTGTTGGTATTGAGGCTTTCGGGATTTTTCTGCGAGTTGATGCCACTGGCCTGCTCGCCGAGCCGGACCCGACCGGGCGTAGCATCGGGCGTGGCCCCACTGTACCCGGCGTTGCTGTTGTAGGCAGCCTGCCGGTCGGCATCGGTTACGATGCGGTTGGGCACGCGCCGCACGCTGGCTTCTTCACTACTGGTTTCCTGCGAGGTTGTACACCCGGCGAGTAGCAGAGCGGCTGGCAGTAGAAGGCGAAACACAACGGCAGTATGCATGAGTGCAGGAAAAAGGAGCCGGCCCGGAATGGGGCGGCTCCTTTTCTAACGACTGTGCGGAGGTGAAGTTGGTTCGGCGAGTACCTTTTTACAGTGCGGCCCGAATTCCATCCCACAAGGCCACCCGGGCGCTCATGCAGCGCACGGCCGTTGCCTCGGCCTCGGCCCACCGCTGGGGCGAATCGTTGCATAGGTCGCGCACCATCTGCTGGGCCAGGGGCGTATGCACTTCCTCGTCGAGCTGAATATGGCGGTCGAGGTAGTAAGTAAACGTGTCGAGCTGGCCGGGGAAACGCTGGCGCAAATCGTGTACGAGGTGGCGGAACATGTCAGGTATCACATCTTCGCGCCCAAACGTGAAGGCGGCAGCCACCGCGTGCGGCTGTCCTGCCTCAATCAGCCGAAAAGTCCCGAGCACGAACGCACGTACCGAAGCCGGCGCCTCGGCCGCGGCCAGCGCCTCGGCCACCGACGCGCCACCAGCCAGGGCAGCCAGCAGGCGCTCTACTGGTTCTGTGTTGGCCCCGCACTCGCGCATGGCCCGCAGATACAATTCAAAGTGGCTGGTAGGACGGCCTTCGGGGTCGAGGTCGGTTTCCTCTTCCAGCACGATGTCGTTGATGAGGCGGCGGGTAGCGGGGTTGCCACGCGGTACCCAGGGCAACTCCACGCAGGTCAGCTCCCGCTGCAGGGCCTTCAACAGCGACATAAAGTCCCAGACGGCAAAAACGTGTTGCTCCATAAACGTACGCAGATCGGCCAGCGAATGCAGCGACTGATACACGCCGTGGGCTACCAGCTGCGCCCTGGCCGGGGCCAGCGCAGCTTGCAGGTCAGAAATTGGATCGGTTTGGACTTGGACAGACATGTAACTGATGATTTGGAAATGAGCAAAAAGCAGCTGTCATTCCGAACAAGGCGGAAAACCAGGCCTTAATGGGTGTATAAACTCACGCAAAAATATCGCCCCGGCCTTGTTGCTTTGGTCGCAATGACAGCTTTACACCTCAGCGAAACCGAAAACTTACTCGGCTTTTTTGAACGTCATGCCGTACGAATCCATGCAGTAGCGCAGGCCGGTAGGCTTGGGGCCGTCGTTGAAGACGTGGCCAAGGTGGCCGCCGCACTTGGCGCACATCAGCCCGTCGCGGCTCATGCCGTAGCTGTTGTCGACAACTATTTTCAGGCTGCTGTTGGTGGCTGGCGCCCAGAAACTGGGCCAACCGGTGCCCGACTCGAACTTGGTTTCCGACGAGAACAGCAGGTTACCATCGGCGGCGCAGTAGTAGTTGCCCTTCTCGTGGTTGTCCCAGAACGGATTGGCAAAGGGCTTCTCGGTGCCATGCTCGCGCAGGATAAAATACTGCTCGGCCGTGAGCTGCTTTTTCCACTCAGCGTCAGTTTTCTGAACCGGGAATTCGCCGGGCTTGCCCGTTGCGGGCTGGGGCTTCGGGTACTGCTTACCTGCGGGCGCTGCGGCCGTGGTTGGGCGGGCCGAATCGGCGGCGTCCATCTTGGTGTCGCGGGAGCTGGTCTGCGAGCAGGCGGTGTTAAAGGTGGCCGCGGAGAGCAGCAAAATCAGCAAAGAAGAACGCATGTGTTGGATATTTTTCTGAAAAAGAAAGTCGGTCCTTATAGCCGACATACAAACAACATACGCAAGCCGGGCACGGTTCGGTTGGGGCCTTAATGGAGCTACAAGGCCATTATATTCAATTGCCCATCGCCCCACCGCTTGGCTCCCGCCGCGCGCTTACTCCCTGACAATTAACCAGCCGCCTGAACTTACGCTCATTATTACGTACATTTGCACCCGCAAAAACCCCTGTATGCAGAACATTCGGAATATCGCCATCATTGCGCACGTTGACCACGGCAAGACCACGCTCGTGGACAAGATTATCCACGCCTCGAAGCTGTTCGACGAACACCAGCAGTTCGACGACCTCATCCTCGACAACAACGACCTGGAGCGTGAGCGGGGCATTACCATCGTCTCGAAAAACGTATCGGTTCGGTACAAGGACGTTAAAATCAACATCATCGATACCCCCGGTCACGCCGACTTCGGCGGCGAGGTGGAGCGGGTGCTGAAGATGGCTGACGGCGTGCTGCTGCTCGTCGATGCTTTCGAAGGTGCCATGCCCCAGACCCGCTTCGTGCTGGGCAAAGCCATCGACCTGGGCCTGAAGCCTATCGTGGTGGTTAACAAAGTGGACAAGGAAAACTGCCGTCCCGACGAGGTGCACGAGCAGGTTTTCGACCTCATGTTCAACCTTGGCGCAAGCGAAGACCAGCTGGACTTCGTGACGCTGTACGGCTCCTCGAAGCAGGGCTGGATGAGCACCGACTGGAAAGAAAAAACCGACAGCATCATCCCGCTGCTCGACGCCGTAGTGGCTTCCATTCCGCCCGCTCCTACCCTGGACGGCACACCCCAGATGCAGATTACCTCGCTCGACTACTCGTCGTTCGTGGGCCGCATCGGCATCGGCCGCGTACACCGCGGTACGCTGAAGGAAGGTGCCAACATGAGCCTCGTGAAGCGCGACGGCACGATCAAAAAGGTTAAAATCAAGGAGCTGCAGGTGTTCGAAGGCTTGGGCCGCACCAAGGTTTCGGAAGTTAGCTCGGGCGAAATCTGCGCCGTAACGGGCATCGAAGGATTCGACATTGGCGACACGCTGGCCGACGCCGAAAACCCCGAGGGCCTGTCGGTTATCAGCATCGACGAGCCAACGATGAACATGCTGTTCACCATCAACAACTCGCCCTTCTTCGGTAAGGAAGGCAAGTTCGTGACCTCGCGCCACCTGCGCGACCGTCTATTCAAGGAAACCGAGAAAAACCTGGCCCTGCGCGTGAAGGAAACCGACCGCGAGGACAGCTTCCTGGTGTACGGCCGCGGCATTCTTCACTTGTCGGTACTCATCGAAACGATGCGTCGCGAGGGATTCGAGCTGCAGGTTGGCCAGCCACAGGTACTGTTCCAGGAAGACGAGAAAGGCAACCGTCTGGAGCCGATTGAGCACTTGGTAGTTGACGTACCCGAGACGACAGCCGGCAAGGTAATCGAGCTGGTAACGATGCGTAAGGGTGAGCTGACCATCATGGAGCCTAAGGGCGACCTGCAGCACCTGGAGTTCAACATCCCGGCCCGTGGCCTGATTGGCCTGCGTAACAACGTGCTGACCGCTACCGCTGGTGAGGCCATCATGAACCACCGCTTCTCGGCCTACGAGCCGCACAAGGGCGTGATTCCGGGCCGTATCGCTGGTTCGCTGATTTCGATGGACACCGGTATGGGCACGGCCTACACCATCGATAAGATGCAGGACCGTGGTGAGTTCTTCGTTGATCCGGGCGAAGAGGTATACGCCGGCCAGGTTATCGGCGAGCACACCCGCCCGAACGACTTGACCATCAACATCCAGAAGGGCAAGAAGCTCACGAACATGCGTGCGTCGGGTACCGATGACAACGCCAAGATTGTTCCGAAGCGTCAGTTCTCGCTGGAAGAAGCTATGGAATACATCCAGAAGGATGAATACCTGGAGGTAACGCCCAAGTCGATCCGGATGCGTAAGATCCTGCTCGACGAGAACGAGCGTCTGCGCTTCGCCAAAAAAGTCGACTAGTTGCTAGTCATCTGATTTAAAAAAGGAGGGCAGCCGATGGCTGCCCTCCTTTTTTGTGTCTGCCTGGGCTTATTTACTTTTATAAATGAAGCCGTTTACAAAGTGCCTGAAATCAATCATAACGTCATGCTGAGCGCAGCCGAAGCATCTCTACCACTTCTCTACCAATGTCACGAAGCGGTAGAGATACTTCGGCTGCGCTCAGCATGACGTTCTTTTGACTTTCTAAACAACTTCAACAACAGCGTCGCTTTCCAACCATTTCCACCCACCAACATGCATCCTGAACTCCTGGCTTTTACAAACATCTTTACCCTGGGCGACACGGCGGCAACTCAGCGGCTGGCTGGCCGGCTAGACTTGGTGCTGACCGATGCTGCGGGCTATGCGGCGCAGTTTGCGGAGGAACTGGCCGAACGCGGGATTGAGAACGAAATAGCACCTCAGGAGCTGCGCGACATTGCCCTGATTGATGCGCTGCTGGCCGAAGATTTGGCGGTAGAGTGCGACTGGAAAGAAACTGCCGGTGAAATAATCGACAGCCTGAACCACGTACTGGCCCAGCAAGGGCGGGCCCGAGTTCTGGAAGCGCAGCATACAGGCACCGACGAAGAACTTGGTCCGGAGCAATTGGACCTCGTGCAGGATACACTGGAGCCACTCGGATTGGCCCTAGTAATGTTCGACCTCGATGGCGACTCGTATCCGCTGAGCGTGGTAGCGCAGGAGCAGGCTGAAGAGTTGGCCACGCAGGCGCAACAGCTGGGCTTTAAACTGCACCAGTGGTAGTCTGTGGGCGCCATGCACCCATACCTCCCTACGACGGCACACAGATTAGTCAGCAGGGAACCTGCGGCGCGGAGGCTCGGCACTGCCTGGGCATCTGATGGTGCGCGCCGACAGGGGCACTGTACGGTTTTTAAGCTATTGGGCCGGTTATAGGGCAGCGCCATAACTGTTCGGTGCTGTCCCGGTTTCTTCGCTACAGACTTTCCGTTTCGTTCTCGCCCCGTGCCCTCCCCCCCTTCCACTTCCCGCCGCCCGCCGCTGATGCGGCAGCGTTGGAGCAACCTGCTGTTTGCCCACTGGCCGGTAGCGCCCGAAATCCTGCGGCCTTATCTGCCGGAGCGGCTGGAGCTGGATTTATTTGAGGGGCAAGCCTGGCTGGGCGTGGTACCCTTCACGATGAGTCATATCCGCCCGCTGGGGTTGCCGGCGGTACCGGGCCTGAGCGCACTGCACGAACTGAATGTGCGCACCTATGCTCGCCTCGACGGGGTGCCGGGCGTATGGTTCATTTCGCTCGATGCCACTCAGCCGCTGGGGGTGTGGGCGGCCCGCACACTCTTTCACCTGCCCTACCTGCATGCCCGCATGACACTCAGCCAAACCAACGGTCAGCTACGGGCCGTAGCCGAGCGCACGCACCGGGGAGCCGCCACCGCCACTTTCGCCGCCACCTGGACACCGGGAGCGGCCCTGCCTGTAGCCCGGCCGGGTACGCTGGCCCATTTCCTTACGGAACGCTACCAGCTGTACACGGCCGGCACCGACGTGCGAGCCGGCCACCACGGGCCGCATTTGTGGCGCGGGCAACTTTGGCACGAGCCCTGGCAGCTACACGAGGCCACATTGCAGGAATGGAACTCAACGCTGATCGAAAGCCACGGCCTGCCTACGCCGGTTGGCCCGCCCCTGCTCTACGCCGCCGAGCCGCTCGAGGTGACTGTACAGAGCCTGCGGCGCGTGTAACCTGGGCTAGCTAATGGCGCACCTCGAACTGCGCGTAGCCCTGGACCTCACCGGCCGTTACATCGACCCCATCGACCCGCGCGGCAGGAGGACCACCGTGCCGGCACCAGCTTTCGAGGGCGGCTAGGGCGTGTGCCGCGCCTTCGGCTTCGATGGTTACGGTGCCATCGGGGTTGTTGCGGGCGTAACCGGTCAGGCCCAGCTGGCGGGCCTGCTGCCGGGTACTCTGGCGAAAAAACACGCCCTGCACGCGGCCGATGACGAGGAAAGTGCGGTGTTCTGGTATCATACTATGCTCTTCTGAGAGAAAAAAACTGCCGGTAGAAAACAGGCCGGCAGTCTGGTTGATGGGGCCAAACGGTTCGTTTGCCCATGGGTAGCTATCGGACGTGGAATACCGGGCCGGAGTTGCGAAGCCCCCGGTAACTTGTGGGCTATGAACCCTGCTTCCTTCTACCTGGCGACCATACTTGTACCCTTTCTGGCGACGGTGGTGGCCCTGCGCGCCGGGGGCCGGCTGCGGCTGCTATACGTGTGGGGTAGCCGCCTGCTGCTGGGCGCGCTCATGCTCGGCGGCGGCCTCTACAAGCTCTCCGACAACCACCTGCCCGGCCTGATGGGCCCGCCGATGGACCACGTTTTTCTGGCCCGGCATCAGCTGGAGCTATTTGCTCAGTTTATTGGCGGGGCCCAGCTGCTGATTGGCCTACTGCTGCTTACGGGCCGGTTTGCGCTGCTCGGGGCCGTGCTGCTGGTGCCTATGTGGCTCAACATTATCTTCCTCACCTGGTCGCAACACTGGACTGGGACGCCCTTCCTCACTACCGGCTTCCTGGTGCTGACGGTCGGGCTGCTGCTCCACGATTTTGCGCGGCTCAAGCTCTTGTTCTACCCGCCCCAAAACCCCGACGAACTGCGCGCTTTGCCGCTGCGGACGGCTGGGCTGGGCCGCGAAAGCCTCTGGTGGCTGGCGCTGGGCATAACGCTGGGCGGCGCGTTGCTCTACCCCGTTTCGCTGGCCGTTATGGTGGGCATAATGGCCCTCGGGGGTATGCTGCTGCTCGGGGCAACCTGGTGGAGCTGGCGGCGCGGCTGGTAGGCAGTTACATCCGCTGGCGCACGGCTTCAAACGTGAGAATGGCCGTGGCAGTGCTCACGTTGAGCGAATCGATGTAGCCCTGCATCGGGATGATGATGGTCTGGTCGCAGGCCTGCATGAGCTCGGGGGTGAGGCCATCGGCTTCGGTGCCCATCACCAGGGCTGTGGGGCCGCGAAAGTCGCAGGTGGTGTACGGCACGGCCCGCTCGGTGAGGGCGGCGGCGTAGGTCCGGATGCCGCGGGCGGCGCACCAGGCCAGCAGCTCGGGGCGCGAAGTGGCCACGGTAGGCACCGTGAACGAGCAGCCGATGCTGCTGCGGATGGCGTTGGGGTTGAACAGGTCGGTGCGCGGGTCGCAGACGATGACGGCCGTGGCCCGGGCCGCGTCGGCGGTGCGCAGGATGGCGCCCAGGTTGCCGGGCTTCTCTACGGCTTCGAGTACCAGCAGCAGCGGGTTTGGGGGCAGTACGAGGCTTTCGAGGGTGTGATGGGGCGGGCGGGCCAGGGCCAGCACACCGTCGGAGCCTTCACGGTAGGCCACTTTCCCAAACACAGCCTTCGACACGGAGACCCGCTCGGTGTCGGAGCCGGCAAAAAGGGCCTGTAGTTCGGCTTCGTGGGCTGGGCCGGCCAGCTCGGCGCACACAAATACGGTGGGCACCGCTACCCCATTGGCCCGGGCAATGGTCAGCTCGCGCAGCCCCTCGATGATGGTAAGGCCCTGGCTGCGGCGCTCAGCCGATTTTTGCTGGAGCCGCAGCAGGTTTTTGATGCGCGGGTTCTGGGGCGAAGTAATGGCGTCGGAAGCGAACATAAGCAGGCAAAGCAGCCGGCAGAACGTGCCGCGCGGGGCCAAAGATAGGCAGCCCGCCCGTCGGGGCCGCCCAAGCCACGCAGCGGGCTCCGTACGCCGGGCAACCCGGCATGAATATAGCGGGGCAGGTGCCCGCGGAGCCGATGCTTGACAGGTGGCTTTGCCGGGAGGATAGTGCGAGGCACTATCCGTATTTTCGGGCTTTCTACGTTATTTGCTTTTATGCTGCTTCGATTTCTTCCTTTGTTGGCGCTGAGCGCCTTTGTACAACCGGCGCTGGCCCAGCAAACACCCCGCGAGCTGAGTACAGTACCTGCTCCTACCCCACCCGATACCACCCGCCCCGCAGCCCCGCCAGTGCTGGCCCCAGCCCCAACTGCACCGGCCCCCGACCCGCGCCAGGCTCCGCTGCCGCCCGCCAACACCACCAGCTATAGCGTAGGGCTCAAATCGGGACAGGTACTGCGCGGCTACGATGTAGAGGTTCGCAGTCCGGTGTTCGGGCGCACTTTTCTGCTGGTTGATGGCCAGCAGAAGCTCGACCTGAATGATGTGCGCTACTACGAAGACCAGAGCGGTTTTTACGTGCGCACTACCCTGCCTGGCCGCAGCAAGCGCGAAAGCACCCTGCGCCGCGACCGGGTGGGCCGCATCAGCCTGTACTCCATCACGCAACAACAATACAGCAACAACGGCATCGGCCCCGGCGGCTACAGCCCTTACGGGTACAACCCCTACGGCGGCTTCGGTGGTTTTGGCGGTTATCGCACGGTGCGCAACGAGTATTTCAGCAAGGACAATGGCCCGATTGAGGACCTGAGCATCCGCAACCTGCAGCTGGCTACCACCGATAACGCCGGGGCCCAGCAGCTGCTGGCCAGTGCCCGCCGCTACCAAACTTTCACAACGCTCAGCTACGTGGGCGCGGGCGGCCTGCTGCTGGCAGGCGTGCTCTCAAGCCTGGGCGGCAGCAACGGCTTCTCGGTGTCGCCGCTGATGTATGCGGCCATTCCGCTGGCCATTGTACCGCTGGCCATCGGGGGCAAGTCGCAGAACAACGTTAAGCAGGCCGTGCTTTTGTACAACACCGGCCGGTAGGAAGTAGAGAATGAACGTCATGCTGAGCGCAGTCGAAGCATCTCTACCGCAGTGGTAAACCCAGCAGTGAGAATACTATTGCGGGAGAGATGCTTCGGCTGCGCTCAGCATGACAATTACCAACTCCTCACTGGCAACTGCCAACGCAAGCCTACGTAGGAAAGCGGGTGAAAAATTCCCCTACTTCTGCTACTGAACCTGCGCTGGCCGAACGCCAGGAATTGGCCTTATGGGCCCACGCGAAGCTTTGCACCGAATACGGCTGTCCGGTGGCATTTTTTGCGACCAAAGACCCGCTCAGCGAGCTAATCAGCTCGCTACTCTCCCACCGCACCCGCAACCAGGATTCGCACCGGGCCTACCAGCAGCTACGGGCCCGCTTCCCGACCTGGGACGAAGTGCGCGATGCGCCTACGGCTGAGGTCGAAGCCGCCATCAGCCCCTGCACCTGGCCCGAGCAGAAGGCCCCGCGGCTCCAGCAGATTCTGCGCGAAGTGGGCCAGCGCTGCGAAGGCGGCCCCTGCGACCTGGCGTTTCTGGCCGATTTGCCCATTCCGGAAGCGCGGGCCTGGCTGGAACAGCTGCCCGGCGTGGGGCCCAAAACCAGCGCCGCCGTGCTGCTGTTCAGCACCCTGCGCCGTCCGGCCATGCCCGTCGATAGCCACCACCACCGCGTGGCCCAGCGCTTGGGCCTCATTGGCCCCAAGGTAGGCGAGGCAGTGGCCCACAAGCAGCTGGCGAACCTGCTGCCCCCCGACTGGGAGGCCCAGCAGGTGTACGACCACCACGAAGTATTCATGTTCCACGGCCAGAAGTGCTGCTACTTCCACACGCCTGCCTGCGGCCGCTGCACGCTGCTGGAGCGCTGCCCCTTCGGGCAGGCGCGGGTTCCGGCGGGAAGGCATGAAGGGGATGTTGAGCAGCCAGCCACATAGCAAAAGTGGGCCGATTTGATGCATATTGCCTCTTGGTTCTCCCTTCTTCCTGTCCCCGTTCACCCCCTCATTCTTCACCTATGCAACAGACGTACGGGCTACCCGCCCTGGTTTCCATCTTCGTGCCCGGATTAGGCCAGCTTATTAAAGGTCAGTTTCTGAAGGCCTTTCTCATCTGGGCCGTTGGCGGTACCATCAGCTTTCTGCTGGTCTGGACTATCATCGTGCCTTTCCTCATCTGGGCCTGGAACGTGTACGACGCTTATAACTCGCCGGCCTGAGCCTTGCCCGTTCTGCATCTGAAAGCCAAGCCCAACGCCCGCCACAACCAGCTGGCAGTTGCCCCCGACGGCACCGTTACGGTGCGGCTGCATGCCCCGGCCCAGGATGGCAAGGCCAATGCCTGCCTAGTGGCTTATCTGGCGGAAGTGTTCGGCGTGGGCAAATCCAGCCTTACGCTGCTCAGCGGCCACACTGCGCCCTTCAAGAAAGTGGAAATCGGGGGCCTTTCGGAGGTGGATTTTCAGGCGGTGTTAGCAAAGTACAGCAGCCCGCAACTATTGTAGCACCAGCTGGGCTTCGATAGTTGCGGGCTGCTGTACTCTTTGCTTGTTGGCCTTTTAGCCTACCGTGTTCTGCGGCATAGCACGGCGATAAGTGCGCTCAAACTCCTCATCGGTGTGGTAGGTCGATTCCTCGTGCTGGCTCAGGTCGAGGCCCAGTTCTTCCTCGGGCAATTGCACGCGCAGGCCCACAAGCCGGTCGGTGAGCTTGAGTAGCAGCCAGGAGCCGCCGAAGGAGTAGCCTACCACGATACCCAGCCCCAGCACGTGGTAGCCGAACGTAGTGGCCGAACCGTGTATAAGGCCTACCTTATCGGCAAAGATGCCTGTGAGCAACATGCCCACGATACCGCCCAGGCCGTGGCAGGGGAACACGTCGAGCGTGTCGTCGATGGTGGTACGGGCGTTTTTCCAGTGCACGGCGGTGTGGCTGATGAGGGCGGCCAGAACCCCGAACAGGATACTCTGGCCGTAATCGACGTAGCCAGCGGCGGGCGTGATGGCCACCAGGCCCACCACGGCCCCGGTGCAGGCCCCCACCGCAGTTGGCTTGCCCCCGCGCACCACTTCCACCAGCACCCAGGCCAGCAGGGCAGCGGCCGAGGCCAGGTTGGTATTCACAAACGAAAGGGCCGCCAGCTCATTGGCACCCAGCGCCGAGCCGGCATTGAACCCGAACCAGCCAAACCACAGCAAACCCGTACCCAGCAGCACGTAGGGCACGTTGGGCGTCGAAAATGGGGAGGTCCGCAGGCTGGCCGAGCGTTGCCCAAGCACCAGGGCTCCGGCCAAGGCCGCAACACCGGCCGAAATATGCACCACCGTACCGCCCGCAAAGTCGAGTACGCCCCACTGCCGCAGAAAGCCCTCCGGATGCCAGGTCCAGTGCGCCAGCGGGCAATAAATCAGCAGGCTGAACAGCACCATAAAAGCCAAGTAGCCTTTAAAGCGCACCCGCTCGGCAAACGAGCCGGTTATGAGAGCCGGCGTAATGATGGCAAACTTGAGCTGGAAGGCGAAGAAGAGCACGAATGGAATACCGGCCGCGAATACCGGGTTAGGAGCCGTACCCACGTCGCGCAACAGGGCAAACGTGAGCGGATTACCAATCAGCCCGTGCCAGGAGGTACCATAACACAGCGAGAAGCCCACGAAATAGAACAGTACCGATACCACCCCCAGCGCCACAAAGCTCTGAAGCATGGTGCTGATAACATTTTTGGGACGCACCATGCCTCCGTAAAAAAACGACAGCCCCGGCGTCATCAGCAACACCAGGGCCGAGGCCGTAAGCATCCAGGCAACATCGGCGCCGTTGAGCGAGCCGGGGGCCGCGGCCGGGTGCGGCACCCGCACGAAGGCAGCAATGAAGGCCAGTGCCACCAGCACCAGCAGCAATAGTAAGGTGCGGCTCGGCCGGAAGGAAGCAGTTTGAGTCTTTATCACGTTTATTTCAGTAAGCACCCCTATTGTCCAAGGCCTAATTACTGAAATAATATCTTTTTATTGATACAACCCTTTAAATCTGAAGGACATTTTCACAAAAAACCACATCGTTTCTCTGATACCACTCTTATTCTATCACTCTAATATTTTTCATACTTATCCCAATCCAGGAAGGGCGGGGTAGGGACAGGGCTTAGCTGGCCTATCCTTTAGTTACCCTGCACGATGTAGGGGTAACCAAAGCCCGGCGGCCTTACGTGCCAGGAAAACAACTGCCCCCTTAAGTCCCTGGCTACTCTTGCTACTTCTCCCAGCGGCCCTCCACGTTTTCCATGTACTTATCGGCCGAGCCGGTATTGAGCAGCAGGATTTGCTCGCCGGGGGCAATCCAGCCCGAGGCTAGCAGCTTGCGGGCCGCCAGCCAGACGGCTCCGCCCTCGGGTGCTACCAACAGGCCTTCGTGACGGGCCAGCTCGCGCATACCTTCTATCATTTCCTCATCGGTTATGCTTAGCGCCGTGCCGTTGGATTCGGCCAGCACGCGCAACATCATTTTCTCGCCCATCGGGTGGGGTACGGCCAAGCCGTTGGCAATGGAAGGACGGCCGATATAAGCGTGGCAGTTGGCCTGCTGGCCGGTATAAGTAGCTACCAGCGGCTGGCAGGCGTCGGCCTGCACGGCTACCATGCGGGGCAGTTTGGCATCGGGGGCCAGCCAGCCCAGCTGCTGCATTTCGCGGAACGCTTTCCAGATACCGATGAGGCCAGTGCCGCCGCCGGCCGGGTACAGCAGTACGTCGGGCAGCTGCCAGTTGAGCTGTTCGGCCAGCTCGTAGCCCATGGTTTTCTTGCCCTCCAGGCGGTAGGGTTCTTTGAGGGTCGAAACGTCGAGCAACTCGCCATTGGCGTTGCGCTGGCGCACCCAAGCGGCACAGTCGTTGATGAGGCCGTCAATGAGCTGCACTTCGGCCCCGTACCAGTAACAGGCCTCCTTGAAGGCCTTGGGCGTGTGGCGGGGCATTGCCACCACGGCCCGCATACCTGCCCGGGCACAGTAGGCCGCCAGCGCCACGCCCGCATTGCCGGCCGTCGGGATGATGCAGCCGGTAGCGCCCAGCTCCTTGGCCTTGGAGACGGCCATACTCAGACCCCGGGCCTTAAACGAGCCAGTGGGGTTCTGGCCTTCATCCTTGAGCAGGAGGCTGGACAAGTCGTAGCGGCCGCCCAAGGTGGGCAGGTGCAGCAGCGGCGTCATTCCTTCGCCCAGGGTCACCTTGTTCTTGTCATCGAGCAGGGGCAGCAGGGCCCGGTAGCGCCACATAGAGGCATCGGCCGGGTTGATGGCGGCGGAACGGGAAAGCCGCTCCCGAAGGTCGTAGGTGGCCACCAGCGGCACCTGGTGGCACTCCGACACAAGCTGCATACGATGCGCAGAATGGGGCTGGCCGCACTCGGAGCATTCCAGTTCGTGCAGGCGGGTAAGGGTTTCGGTAGTCGGGTTCATAGGCAGAGAGTTGAACGCAAAATTCCCTGCCCTGTATGCCGAAAACAAATGGCTACTTGGAATAGGCCATGCCGTTTTGGAATAATACCGAGTGTTTAGTAGAAGGAACGTCATGCTGAGCGTAGTCGAAGCATCTCTACTGCAATGCTAACTCTGCCGACTGCAACGAAGCGGTAGAGATGCTTCGACTTCGCCTCCGGCTTCGCTCAGCATGACCGTTTTTTTCTCAGGCTTCTACCCCCCAGTACCTCCATAATACCGCCGCGCGAACTGCACGAAGGCCTTATAGGGCAGGTTGTTTTCGGTGCCTTTGCGCTGCACAAACTCAAAGTGGCGGACCAGGTTCAGGTCGAGGATGGGCACTTCGACCAGCTCGCCGGCGGCCAGCTCCTTGGTTACGGCCTGGCGGGGCAGGAAAGCCAGGCAGGTATCCACGCGGACGAAGTTCTTGAGGGCCTCGGTACCACCCAGGCGCACTTTCACCGGCAAATCGGCGAGGCGGATGCCCTTGGTGGCCAGCGCTTCTTCGAGCACGGCCAGCGTGCCCGAACCGGCTTCGCGCAGGGCCACGGGCGTGCGGAGCAGGTCGGCGGCCAGCAAAGGCTGACGCAGCAGTGGGTTGCGGCCCGAGCATACTGCTACTACCTCGTCGGTGAGCAGGGGCGTGTAGGTAACGTTGCTGACGCGGTGGATGCCTTCGATGATGCCCAGGTCGATTTCGTGGTCGAGCAGGGCCTTTAGTATATTTTCGGAGTTGCGGTTTTTGAGCGTGAGCCGGGTGTTGGGAAACTGGCCCAGGTAAGCCGAAAGCACCGGCGGAATCACGTAGAGCGAAATGGTGGTGCTGGCCCCGATGACCATATCGAGCGGGGGCGAGAAGGCGGGGCTGAGGGCCGCGAATTCGAGGTGCAGTTCGTGCTGCAGCTGGCGGGCCAGCAGCAGCTTCTGGTACAGCAGCTCGCCGGCCGGCGTGAGCTGCACGCTGTTGCCCAGCCGCTCGAACAGGCCCGTTTTGTAGTACTCCTCCAGCGCCCGTACCCGCTTGCTCACCGCCGACTGGCTCAGAAACAGCGTCTGGCCTGCTTTGGTAAAGCTGAGCTGGCGGGCAACTTCGAGGAAAACTTCGTGGGCTTGAGAGAGCATGGCGGCGGCAAATTACGGCGGTTTCGCGGGCGGGCGGCTCCGCCCCGTTGCCGCGGCCTGGATTTCTGCTTACCTTCTGCCTCCCAAACACTTCCGTTTATGCGCGCCGCCGACCTTCGCTACCTGTGTGCCTACCTCGTGCCGGCCTGCGTGGCCGCGGGCCTTGTATGGCGCGGCCCCTGGGCCTGGCTCACGCCGCTGTTCGTGTTCGGGTTGGTGCCACTGCTGGAGCTGGCAGTGCCGCCGCGTACCATAGTCAGCAGCGAGCCGGCAACTGCAGGGGCGCCGCACCATCCGTTCTTCGACTGGCTGCTGTACCTGTGCGTGCCGCTGCATGTGGGCCTACTGGTTTGGTACCTGGCCGTAGTTACGGGGGTACCACTGACGGGCACGGAAACGGCGGGGTTGGTGCTGAGCATGGGCATTTGCGGCGGTTCGCTGGGCATTAACGTGGCCCACGAGCTGGGGCACCGCAGCCGTGGCTACGAGCAGCGACTGGCACAGGTGCTGCTGGGCAGCGCCCTGTACCTACACTTTTTCATTGAGCACAACCGGGGCCACCACCGCCACGTGGCCACGCCCCTCGACCCCGCCACTTCGCGCTTCAACGAGCCGTTCTGGCAGTTTCTGCCGCGGGCTTTGGGGGGAGAATTCCGCTCGGCCTGGCATTTGGAGGCGGAGCGGTTGCGGCGGCTGGAGGTGCCGGCCTGGAGCGGCCAGAACCAGTTGCTGCGGTTTATGGCGGTGCAGCTGGCGGCCGTGGCGGTAGCAGGATTGATTTTTGGCCCGCTGGGACTACTGGCCTGGGCCGGCGCGGCGCTGGTGGGCGCGGTGCTGTTTCAGCTGGTAAACTACGTGGAACACTATGGCCTGCTGCGCCAACGCACGGCCGGCGGCGGCTACGAGCGGGTGCAGCCGCACCACTCCTGGAACTCGGAGCACGCCGTGGGCCGCATCCTGCTCTACGAGCTCACCCGCCACTCCGACCATCACTACCTGGCCTCGCGGCCCTACCACACCCTGCGCCACCAGCCGGCCTCGCCCCAGATGCCCACCGGCTACCCCGGCATGTTGCTGCTGGCTGCCGTGCCCCCGCTCTGGTTCCGGGTGATGAACCGGCGGGTGCCGACTGCTGCTGCCCAGTAGCGTTTTCCAGTGCAGGTGCATGCAGGAGGTTTTCAACCTATAGGCAGCAGAGCTTAGCCGGCGAAAAATACGCTGTTAACAGATTGTGTATTTGTTGCATTCAGGGCACTTTCGGAGTATTTTTGACAGATGTTTTGCCGGACGCAAGCGGCTTAATATGAGCCGCTTGTTTTGTCCGTCTTTCAAAGTTTTCTTCTATGATGAAACGTTTTCTCTTGCTAAGCTGGGCCAGCCTGCTAACCGTAGCCTCTTTTGAAGCGCGGGCCCAGGTTACACTTACGACCAGCCCTTACGTTGAAACCTTTGACGGGCTGGCCAGCGGCTTGCCCGCCGGCTTCGGCATTTACACCAATGCCGGTCCCAACCAGCTTGGTACCGCGGCCACGCTCACTACGGCCCCCACCACCTGGGGCAACAGCAGCGGCGCGTTCAAGAACTTCGCTTCGGCTACCGGCCTCAAAAGCACTGCTTCGTCGGCCGACCAGGCTGCCAGTCCTAACCGGGCGCTGGGCCTGCGCCAGACCGGCAGCTTCGGCGACGGTACCAGCACGGCCACCCCGCCCACCGGCGTTGGCCCGGCCTTTGTATTTCAGGTGGCCAACACGCTGGGCAAAACCGATTTCGAGCTGAATTTCCGGCTCCAGTCGCTCGACAGCACGATTGGGCGCACCGCTACCTGGCAGGTCGAGTACGGCTTTGGAGCTACGCCCGCAGCCTTTACGGCGGTAGGCACTACGGCCACCACCGGCCCGTTCTTCGCCAACGCTGCTCTTAAAGTCGGCTTCGGCGGGGCGCTCGACAACAAGGCCGGGCCCATCTGGATCCGGATTGTGGCCCCCACGCCCACTACGGGCCCCGGCAGCCGCCCCAGCTCGGCCATCGACGACTTTACCCTCAGCTGGAACGCCAACCCCAACGCGCCGGTGCTGGCCGTGGCCCCGGCCACACTCGATTTCGGCCAGCAAACCGTTAATGTCCCTTCAGCCCCGCGCACCTTCACGCTTACCGGCACCCGGCTGACGGCCGCTGCTACCGTACGCACTGCGGCCCCGTTCGCTGTTTCGAAGGACGGAACGACGTTCGATACCACCACGGTGTACTCGGTGGCCGAGCTGGCCCAGCCCCGGCTGGTGTACGTGCGCTTTACACCCACCACCCTGGGCCAGGCCAGCGGCGCCGTAAGCGGCGTGACCAACGTCCGGAGCCCCGGCGCAACCAGTCGCGATGTAGCACTTAGCGGCAGCGGCAACGACCTCACGCAGACGGTATTTAATTTCAATGCCTGCACCAGCTCCACGGCCCTTGCTGATGGCTGGGTGCAGTTCAGCGTAACGGGCACCCAGACCTGGGCCTGCACCAGCTTCGGGCGCAACCCCACCGACCCCACCGACTCGTCTCCCAACCCCAGTGCCGTGCAGATGAACGGCTTTGCCAACGGCGGCAACGTGGCCAACGAGGACTGGTTGATTTCGCCCGCCCTCAACCTGACCAGCACCAGCTTCCCGCTACTATCTTACTGGACCCGCACGGCCTTCAATGGCCCAGGTCTGCGCCTGCTGGTTTCTACCACTTACCCCGGCACCGGCAGCCCCAACGCCAGCGGCGTAACCTGGACCGATTTGAGCGCCAACTTCCCCGCCCAGAACTCGAATGTGTGGCAAAACAACAGCCTCGACCTGAGCGGCTACAAGCGGGGCGGCGTATACGTGGCCTTTGTGTACACCTCGACCACCAACGGGGCCGCCCGCTGGAGCCTGGACGATGTGGTGCTCACCAATTCGGCCACGCCCTCGGCGCCCACCGTGCGCCTGAGCACCCAGAACCTGGCTTTCGGTTACCAGCCGGTGAACACGCCGGCGTACCGGAACATTGTACTGACGACCACCAACCTGACCGGCCCGCTGACCGTGACGTCGCCCGACGCGGCGTTTCAGCTCTCGAAAGACAGCCTCGTATTCAGCCCCAGCCTCACCTACACCCAGGCCGAGGCCAGCAACCGCCAACTACCGATTCGGGTGCGGTTCCTGCCCACGCGGGCCGCTGCCGATTATGCCGCTACGCTGAGCGTGTCCACGG
Source organism: Hymenobacter lapidiphilus (assembly GCF_013377885.1). Lineage (GTDB taxonomy): Bacteria > Bacteroidota > Bacteroidia > Cytophagales > Hymenobacteraceae > Hymenobacter > Hymenobacter lapidiphilus. The sequence goes on along the minus strand of NZ_JABKAU010000008.1, from coordinate 110,910 downwards.
CCAACGTGCCGACGCTGACTCCGAACCTGCGCGGCAACACCTACGACGCGACGAAAACCCTGGAGGTAGTGAACTGGAACGTGGAGTGGTTTGGCTCGACGGTTTCGGGCCAGGGGCCGACTGATGTGGAGCTGCAGCAAACCAACGTAGCGGCTATTCTCAAGACCCTCGCCGCCGATGTGTATGCGCTGCAGGAAGTGGTGGACACGGTGCGCCTGCGCAACCTGGTAGCCACCCTTTCAGCGCAATCGGGCGTACAGTACGCCTACAAAACCGCCGATTTTGGCTCGCGTGCCGACGATGCCGCCGACTCCGATTATGCCTCTACGCAGAAGCTGAGCTTTATTTACCGCCCGGATGTGGTGCGGCCGGTGAAATTTGAAGGGCTGCTGCGCTGCCCGGAGTCGCAGAACTGTCCCGCCTTCAATGCCTGGTCGTCGGGCCGCTTTCCGTACCTAATGGCTGCCGACGTTACGCTCGATGGCCGGACGCAGCGCGTCAACTTCGTGAACATTCATGCCAAGGCGAACATATCGGCTACTTCGGCCAACGACTACGCCCGCCGCAAAGCAGGGGTTGAGCAGCTGAAAACCCTACTCGACACCAGCTACCCCGGCTCCAGCACGCTGGTGCTCGGCGACTTTAACGACGTGCTCGAAGGCACCATTGCTTCCGGCGTTACGCCGGCCGTATCGTCGTACAACGTCTTCGTAGCCGACCCCAACTACGTGGCTCTCACCCTGCCACTGGCCCGGGCCGGTGCCCAAAGCACAGTGGGATTCGGGACGGTGATTGACAACGTGCTAGCCACCAAGCCCATGGCCACCTACTACATCAACGGCTCGGCCGCCATCCGCACCGACCTGGCCGCTGGCGTTGCCAACTACGCCAACACCACCACCGACCACTACCCGGTGTTCACGCGCTTCTCGCTGACGCAGACGCCGCTGGCCACCACCCGCGCCACGGCCACCGCCCCGCTGAACCTGTACCCCAACCCGGCCACCAGCAGCATCCGGTTTGAATTGCCGGAAACCGGCCGCAACCTACGCCTGAGCGTGTACACCACCACAGGCCGCCTCGTGCTGGAAGGCACTGGCTCGGTTGAACAGCTAAATAAACAGTTGAGCCAGCGCATAGCCGGCCTAAGCAACGGCCTCTACGTGGTGCGCGTAGTAGGCGCGAAGCAGACCTACGTAAGCCGCTTCCAGAAGCAGTAAACGCTTTGGCAGCTTGAGTACGAAAAGCGCCCCGGCCAGTTGGTCGGGGCGCTTTTTGTTAGGTTGGATTTGGGTTGTAAGAACGGCCGTAGCGCGAACCGAAGGACAGCGCTACCAACTCCTGCACCAGCGCCCAGCCAGCCGGCCACAATTCCAGTCCCGATTCGGAGTTGAGGTGACCCAGCGCCCCCACGTTCGCCAGCCGGCTACCCCAGGCAGCGGCAAACTCCCGGGCACGGGCCAGGGTCACGTACTCGTCGTTTTCGCTGGCTACCACGATGCTGGCAAACGGCAGCCGCGCCAGTGGCATGGGCGCAAACCCGCGCACCTCGGGCAGTTGCTCCCGCTGGTCTACATCGGCGGGGCCGACGAGCAGGGCCCCGGCCACGGGGCGGGCGGCGGTGGCGGCCCAGTGCGCTACCGTGGCGCAGGCCAGGCTGTGGGCCACCAGCACCACCGGCCCCGGCGCAGCAGAAACGGCAGCATCCAGGGCAACTACCCAGTCGGTACAAATAGGGTGCTGCCAGTCGCGCTGCTCCACGCGCCGGCAGCCATACTGCTGCTCCCAACGGGTTTGCCAGTGCGCCGGACCGGAACTGCCCAGGCCGGGAACGGTGAGGATAGTAACGGCTTGCATGGCCCGAATGTACGCCACCCGCGTATCTTTAGGCTACACCTGCCGCCCGCTGCCATGCCCGTCATCACCCACATTTCCCAACTCGCCCCCGACCAGACTTACACCTATGCCGATTACCTGACTTGGCGGCTAGATGAGTTCGTAGAGCTGATTAAAGGTAAGGTGCGGCTGATGAACCCAGCGCCGCGGGTCGTGCATCAGCGCCTATCCAGCCGGTTTATGGGGCTGATTTATCAGCAACTAGCTAGTGGCAAATGCGAGGTTTTTCATGCGCCTTTCGATGTGCGGCTTACCAAAATGTCGGCCAATGGCGATGCCCAGGTAACCACCGTAGTACAACCCGATATCTGCGTAGTGTGTGACCCAACTAAGCTGGACGAAAAAGGATGCGTAGGCCCGCCTGACTGGATTATTGAAATCCTGAGTCCTGGCAATCTGGCCCGCGACACGAAGGAAAAATTTGACCTCTACGAAGAAAACGAGGTGCCGGAATACTGGATTGTATCACCCGGCGAGAAGAGCATCACGGTGTACGTATTGCGTGAAGGCTGCTACCAAGTTCATGGCGAATACTTCGAGCCGGGCCAGATTGGCTGCCACACGCTGCCGGGGCTGGAGATGGAGTGGGCGGAGGTGTTTGCGGGGGTGTGAGGCAACGCTTTATTGTTCTTCTGGGAACACTTCGACTATTCTAAATCTAACATCCCATTCTTCTTTGATTATCAGTTGGACACACTCTGGACTGTCCCAAGTCATCTGCCTCATATATTCTACCAGAGGCTTTATCTCAAAATGATTAAAAGCTCCCAACAGAATATTGCATTCTAAATATTTCGTGCCGCCATACCACGATTCTGGAAGCTTCTCATCTTTAACGGAAGTGATGTTGAACGGAAGGTTTCGATAGGTAAACTTCCTTAGTTGCTCAATAACTCCTTTGCTGTCTTCGCTAGAATTGAAGGCTATCATCAGGTTGGTCACTCGACTCATTACAATTCGCTTTAGGTTCTCCACCAAACATACACAACAGCCCCCTATCCATCTCCCTTTTTCTATACCTTACGGCGCCTATCCTTCCTCCCTGCTATGCTACTCTCCCGAATTGCCCGCCAGCCGCTGCTGGTGTTGCTGGCGCTGCTTGGTTTCGCCTGCTCGCGCTCGGAGGAGGGCGCGACTGACCCCAACGGTGCGGAAATAGACCCGTACCAGAACATCGTGTTCCAGTTTGCAGATGCGGTAGTGGGGCCCGAGCAGCTGGACCGCTGGGATACCACCCGGGTAGTGGCGTTTGAGCCGGCCATGCGCGGCAAGTTCAAGTGGACGACGGACCGGGAGCTGGTGTTTTCGCCCAACGTGCCGCTGCGGCCCAGCACGGCTTTCATAGCTAAACTGCGCCCCGAGGCGCTGCCCGAAGGCACGCGCCGGGGCACCGAGCTACCCGAAGACCGTCAGAAATTCCATACGCCTTACCTGGCGCTGCAGGCTCCTCAGGCCTTCTGGGCGCGCTCGGAACGGGCCGCGGGCACGGCCGAGCTGCGGGTGGAACTGCCCTTCAACTACGCCGTGAAGCCCGCCGACGTGAAGCCGCTGCTGCGCCTGACCCAGGACGGCGAGCCGGTGGCTTTCGAGGTAGTTGGCGGCGAGGCGGGCCAGCAGGTGCGCCTGGCGCTTAAGCAGCAGCTGCGGCCCGGTTCGCCCCTGAAACTGGCGTTGGCCCCCGGCCTGAGCGCGGTGGGTAGCGACCTTCCGACCGACCAAACCACCGAAACCGAGCTTACCGTGCCCGACCCCCAGGCGCTGGAAGTAACGGCCATCAACGGCACGCTGCAAGGCGCCGACCCGGTTATCACCATCCAGACCAACCAGCCGGTGAGCGGGATGGACATGCGCAGCGCTGTGGCCGTGTCGCCGCAGGTGGCCTTTGAGGTGGAGGAACTGGAAAGCGGCGTGCGCCTCAAAGGCGGCTTCGAAGTGGGCAAAAGCTACCAGGTGCGCCTGAGCAGCGGTTTGCGCGGCAGCCTGGGCGGGCAGCTGAACGACGATGTGACGCAGACCGTGAGCTTCTCAGACGAGCGGCCCACCATCAGCTTTGCCAGCGCCGACAAGGCCCTGTACCTCGACGCGCTGGGTTCCCGCAACCTGGGCATCCGCATCAACGAGGTGGACAAAGTGCAGGTGACTATTGCCAAAGTGTACGCCAACAACATCCAGCAGCTGTTGCGCGGCGGCAGTCAGTACGGCTACCCCGAGTACGATGGCGAGGACGGCGAGAGCAACCAGGACGAAAACGGCGAGTACGTGGACCGCTCGTTCCAGTACTACGACGTGGAGAACCTGGGCAACGTGCTGTCGGACCGCACCTATACGGTGGCCGGCATGCCCAAGGAGCAGGGGTTGCGGCTGCTGAATCTGAGTTTGAAAGACCTGGAGTTTTCGGCGGGCCTCAAGGGGCTCTACGTGATACGTGTGCAGGACACCGAGCGGCAGTGGCTGCAGGTGAGCAAGCTGGTGGCCGTGTCGGATATCGGCCTGATTGTGAAGACCGGTGCGGCCGGCAGCACGATGGTATTTGCCAACTCGATTCGGGAGGCGAAGGCACTGAGCGGCTTGGAAATCAGCTACCTGAGTACCAACAACCAGATAATGGGCACCGGCGTAACCAACGGCGCGGGCGTAGCCAAGTTCGACTCGACGGCCCAGAACGCGCGGTTCCGGCTGGGCATGGTGGTGGCCCGCCGCGGCGACGACTTCACGTTTCTGGACCTGAACCGGAGCCGGGTGGAAACCTCGCGCTTCGAGGTGGGCGGCCTGCAAAGCAACGCTGCCCGCTACCAGGCCTTCCTCTACGGCGACCGGGATTTGTACCGCCCCGGCGACACCATCCAGACCAACACCGTGGTGCGCACCGAAACCTGGCAGGCGCCCCCCAAAGGCCTCCCGCTGAAGGTGCGCCTGCTGCTACCCACCGGCAAGGAGTACGCCAGCCTGCAAAAAACCCTCAGCCCCGAGGGCAGCACCGAGGCCCGCTTCCTACTGCCCCCCAGCGTGATGACGGGCCTCTACACGCTTGAAATCCTGACGGCCAACGACGTGTTGCTGACTTCGCGCCAGCTCTCGGTGGAAGAGTTTATTCCGGACCGCCTGAAGGTGACGGTGAAAGCCAGCCGGGCCGTGGTGAAGCCCGACCAGACCGTGCAGGCCCAGATTACGGCCCAGAACCTGTTCGGACCGCCCGCTGCCGACCGCAAGTTTGAGGTGGAGTTTTCGCTCAAGGAAAAGCGCTTCCAGCCCAAAGAATACGCCGGCTACAGCTTCGCCATCAACAGCGGCGACCGGCGGCGCGGCAACTACGGCAGCCTGGAATCGACCCCGATTTCCGACCGCTTCGAGAAAACCGTGCGCGAAGGCACCACCGACGCCGCCGGCCGCGGCACCGCCACCTACCAGGTGCCCGACTACCCCGATTTGGGCACTTTGGAAGGCGCGGCTTTCACGACCGTATTCGATGAAACCGGCCGCCCCGTGAACCGCTTCGCCACCTTCGAGGTGCAGACGCAGGCGGTGATGTTCGGGGTGAAAAACCTGGGCGAGCTGGTGAAAACCCGCGACGAGGTACCCGTAGAGCTGGTGGCCCTCACGCCGGCCGGCAAACCCACCAGCGCCATCGCCCGGGTAGAGGTAATCCGGATGCTGTGGGAAACCGTGATTGAGCGCCGCGGCGGCCGGTATAGCTACAACTCGCAAAAGCGCGAGGAAACCGTTTTGAGACGCAACGTGGAAGTTTCCGGCAGCGGTATCAACGCCAACCTGGGCTTCGCGCCGCAGTATTCGGGCGAGTACGAAATCCGGGTTTCGCGGCCCGGCGCGGCTACTTACGTATCCCAGCGGGTGTACGCCTACGGTTACGGCGACACCCAGAGCAACTCCTTCGAGGTGAACAACGAGGGCGAAGTAACCATTGAGGCCGACCAAGACAAGTACGAGCCCGGCCAGACCGCCCACCTGCTGCTCAAAACGCCCTTTCCCGGCCGCGTGCTGGTAACGGTGGAGCGGGACCGGGTGCTCGACCATTTCTACGTGGATACCGATGAGAAATCGGCTAAGGTGGACATCCCGATTCGCGGCGGCCACGTGCCCAACATCTACGTAACGGCCACCGCCATCCGCCCCATCAAAGACAACCGCCTGCCCCTGACCGTGGCCCGCGGCTTCGTGCCGCTGACGGTGGAAAAGCCCGGCTCGCGGCTGTCCGTCGCCATTAAAGCGCCGGAGTTGAGCCGCTCGCAAACCATGCAAACCATTGAGGTAAGCACCGCCCCCGGCGCCCAGGTTACGCTGGCCATGGTGGATGAAGGCATCTTGCAGATGAAGGATTTCCGCACGCCCGACCCGCACGGCTACTTCTACCAGAAACGCGCCCTCGAAGTGGCGGCCCACGACGTGTACCCCTTCCTGCTGCCCGAACTCGGCACCAGCTCCACCGGCGGCGACGGTTACGACCTGGCGCGCCGCACCACGCCCGTGCCCTCGCGCCGCGTGAAGCTACTGGCCAAGTGGAGCGGCGTGCTCACGGCCGACGCCAGCGGCAAGGTTAGCTACAAGCTGCAAGTGCCCCAGTTCAGCGGGGCCATCCGCATCATGGCCGTGGCCTACAAGGGCGACGCCTTCGGCTCGGCCGAGCACACCATGCGCGTCGCCGACCCGGTGGTTATTTCCACGGCCCTGCCCCGCTTCCTCAGCCCCGGCGACACGATTGATGTGCCGGTAACGCTGACAAATACAACTAATGAAATAATAAAAGGTCGAGCAGGCTTGAGAGTTAAGAATAATGCCTCTAATGCTAGGGTTGAAATTTTCGCATCTGAAAATTTTAATACTGTCGAAGTAAAAGATGTTACGTCTACTTCCATTATTGGAGAAGTAATCTTAGGGCATGATACTCGCGAAAAGGAAGTGTACGAGCGAAGACTTGTTTTCCGTCTTGTTGCTTTTACACCAGGCGTATTAGAGTTGGAATCAGTGATGGATTCTGACGCGGGGAAATTCACTGAAACCATTGAAATCCCCGTGCGGCCGGCCTCGCCTTTGCAGAAGCGCACTGGCAGCGGGGTGCTGGCGGGCGGCGGCAAGGCGCAGCAGCTCAATCTGAAGACCGATTTCATGGCGGCCTCGTTGCGGAGCCAACTGGTGGTGAGCCGCTCGCCAATGGCCGAGTTTGCCAAGGATTTGCGCTACCTGTTGCAGTACCCCTACGGCTGCCTGGAGCAAACCGTGTCGGCCGCCTTCCCGCAGCTTTACTACGGTGATTTGGTGGCGACGCTGGGCCAGAAAACCGGCGTTAAAGGCAAGGCGGGCCAGTTCAATCCCAACTACCACGTGCAGGAGGCCATTCGCAAAGTGGAGGCCCAGCAGATGTACAACGGCAGCCTCAGCTACTGGCCCGGCGGCGACTACGACAACTGGTGGGCCACGGCCTACGCCGCCCACTTCCTGCTGGAAGCCCGGCAGGCCGGTTTCGCGGTGAACAAGAACGTGCTCGACCGGGTGCTCGGCTACCTCGAAACCCGCACCCGCCAGCGCGAAACCGAAACCTACAACATCATCCAGACCGGCGGCGTAATCCGGCCCGTCACGCTGGCCAAAAAGGAAATCCCGTACTCGCTCTACGTGCTAGCCCTGGCCGGCCGGCCCACCCCCGTGGCCCTCAACTACTACAAGGCCAACCGCCCCCTGCTGGCCGACGATTCGCGCTACCTGCTGGCGGCGGCCTTCGCCCTGAGCGGCAACCAGCGCGCTTTCCAGCAGACGGTACCCGCCCGCTACGGCGTGGCCCCCAGCATCGCGCGCCGCGAGCTAGGCGGCTCCTTCTCCTCGCCCATCCGCGACATGGCCCTGGTGCTCAACGCCCTGCTCGCCGCCGACCCCGGCAACCCGCAGGTCGTTGGTCTGAGCCGGCAGCTGAGTCGCCGCGTGCAGCAGGCAGGCTGGCTGAGCACCCAGGAACGGGCTTTCTCGCTGCTGGCGCTGGGCAAACTAGCCAAGAGCAACGCCAACAGCACCGCCACCGCCCAGTTGCTGGCCGACGGCAAGAACATCGGCGCCTTCACCGGCAAAGACCTGACGGTTAGCAACGTGTCCAACCGCCAAATCACGTTGAAGCCCGCCGGCAAAGGCAGCCTCTACTACTTCTGGGAGCTGGAAGGCATTTCGCCGACCGGCCGCGTGGCCGAGGAAGATGCCTACCTGCTGGTGCGCCGCCAGTTCCTGGACCGCAACGGCAACCCGCTGGGCTCGGTCACCTTCCGCCAGAACGATTTGGTAGTGGTGCGTATCACAATTCAGTCGGCCGAAAGTGCCGGGGACGTGCCCAACGTGGCCATAACCGACCTGCTGCCCGCCGGCCTCGAAATTGACAACCCCCGCATCGGGGCCGTCCGTGAGCTGGCCTGGGCCAAGGACGCCGCCCAACCCGACTACCTCGACGTGCGCGACGACCGCCTGAACATTTTCACCACCGCCACCCCCAAACCCAAGGCGTTCTACTACCTGGCCCGCGCCGTCAGCAAAGGCACCTTCCGCCTCGGCCCCGTCAGCGCCGACGCCATGTACAACGCCGAGTACCACAGCTACAGCGGCGCCAGCGTGGTGCGGGTGCGGTAAAGGCTGTGGCTCGGACCTCAGGTCGGGCCATATTATCTTGCTGCTTTCTTCTACTATCATGACCAATTTCTGGCCGAACCTTACTTTTTACTTGCTTGTAGGGCTGTTTTGTGTACTGCCGGTGTTCGTGGTGGCCTTCAAAACGATACGCGCCGGCCTCACCCGCATCCGGCCTCAACAGCCGCATCCGAAACGCTGGGCGGCGTTAACGGCCATTATGGCGACGCCGCTGCTCTGCTGGGCCGGCATCCACGCGGTGCTTTTCTATGTGTACTACTATCCGCATCGGTCCTTTGATCCGAGCGGTTGGGAGGTTGCCCCAAATAAACGCTACGAGATGGTCGACGAGTTACAGGCTTCACGCCGGCTCATCGGCCTTGATTCAACCCAGGTTTCCGCCCTGCTTGGTCCAGCATACCATCAGGATGAAGCCTCCTGGAGCTATAACCTGGGCATAAGGCCCGGACTGGGTCTTTCTGACGGACAAGTTTTAGTGCTCGAATTCAGCGGCGACAAAGTTCTCCGTACTCGCACTTATGAGAACTGAAGCAACTTACTGCTACCAACTTCCTGACTTTTTACTCTCGTCGTGAACTACCTCATCTACCTGGCCCACGGCCCGGCCGCCATCAAGCACGAGGCCCTATACAGCCTGCTAACGTACTTCGAGGTAGCCCCCGCGCCGCCGGCTACGGTGCTGGTGTACACTGACACGCCCGACGTGTTTCGGCAGGTGCTCGGCGAGCGGGCCGATGTACTGTATCCGGCCGTAACGGCCGAGCAGTGGCGGGCCTGGCGCGGCGCGGCCGATATGGTGTACCTGCTCAAAATCGGGGTGCTCGAACACGCAGCGGCCCATTACCACGGCAACCTGCTGTTCACCGATACCGATACGCTGTGGCAGCGCGACCCAAGCCCCATTTTCGTCCAGATTGCGGAAGGAGCCCGGTTTATGCACCTTGATGAGGGCGTAATGCGCACCGGCAACCTGCTTAGCCGCAAGGTGTACCGCCGGTTGCAGGGCCGCGAGTTTGCGGTGGGCGCGGGCCGGGTGCGCATCGGCCCCGATACGCGGCTCTACAACTCCGGCATCATAGGTTTTCGGAGTGAGGATGCGGTATTGCTGGGCGATATTACGCCCCTGGCCGACCAGCTCTACGCCACCTACCACAAGCACATGATGGAACAGCTGGCCACCGGCCTGCGCCTAGGCCTCGACAGCCCTCTGCGCGAGGCGGCCCCCTACGTGCTTCACTACTGGAACCTGAAAGCCATCCGTCCGGCCCTGACGCGGGTGTTCGAGCAGTACGCCGGCCAGGACCTGCCCACCCTGCGCCACCACCTCGACGCGCTGGACATTGCCGGCCAGCACACCGCTGAGTTGGCCTACCGGGAGTTGCCCGGCTGGCACCGCACGCTGCTGAAACTACTGGGCCGGCAGTGGCGGATAGCAGGCGGAGCGGAGTAGCGCCAGAAACGGCCGCTACACTCCAAGGCCGACAGCAAGCAGGCCGAAGCAACCAGTACCTTACCCTTATGAAACGGCGCACCGCCATTCGCACTTTGGAAATCCTGGCCGGGCTGGCGTTGCTGCTGCTGGCTCTCGACCGGCTATTTCCGCTGCCGCCGGCCCCGCGCTACTCGCCCATCGTGCTGGCCGCCGATGGCACCGTGCTGCACGCCTACCTCAACCCCACCCAGAAGTGGCGGATGAAAACCGAGCTAAGCGAGATTACGCCAGTACTACGCCAGACCATCATTGAAAAAGAGGACCGGTGGTTTCGCTGGCATTTTGGGGTGAACCCGCTGGCGCTGGTGCAGGCGGCCGGGCGCAACGTGTTCGGCCGGGGCCGCACAACAGGGGCCAGCACCATTACTATGCAGGTGGCGCGGCTGCTGGAGCCCAAGCCGCGCACGCTGGGCAATAAGCTGCTCGAAATGGCCCGTGCCACCCAACTCGAAGCCCACTACAGCAAGGATGAGCTACTGCAGCTCTACCTGAACCTGGTGCCCTACGGCGGCAATGTGGAGGGCGTTAAATCGGCCGCCCTGCTTTACTTCCAGCAGCCGCCCAACTTCCTTTCCCTGGCCCAAACCGTCACGCTGGCCATCATCCCCAACCGCCCCCGGGGCCTGGTACTGGGCGTTAATAACGAGGCCGTGCGCCGCGAGCGGAACCGCTGGCTCCGCCGTTTCGGGGCCAGTGGGCTGTTTGCCCGGCAGGATATTGAAGATGCCTTGCTGGAGCCGCTGGATGTGCGCCGCCACGCCGCCCCTACGCTGGCCCCCCACCTGTCGCGGCGGCTGGTGCGGCAGTTTCCGCACGAGGCCATCATCCGCAGCAGCCTGCAGCGCGCCAAGCAAAGCCGCGCTGAGGAGCTGACCGGCAACTACGTGCGCCGTTTGCACGAGCTAGGCATTTCGCAGGCGTCGGTGCTGGTGGTGAACAACCGCACCCGGCAGGTGGAGGCCTACGTGGGCTCGGCCGATTTCCGCGACTTCCGGGGCCAGGGCCAGAACGACGGCGTAGTGGCGGTCCGCTCGCCCGGCAGCACCCTCAAGCCCTTCCTCTACGCCCTGGCGCTGGATCGGGGCCTCGTAACGCCCAAGCTGCAGCTGCCCGATGTGCCTACCAACTTCCAGGGCTACCGCCCTGAGAACTTCGACAAGCACTGCCAGGGCGAAGTAACGCTGGAGCGCGCTTTGGCCTTCTCGCTCAACATCCCGGCCGTGCGCGTGCTCCAGGACTACGGCGTGCCCGCTTTCACCGAAAAACTCCGGCAGGCCGGTTTCCAAAGCATCGCCCGCAACCGCGCCCGACTGGGCCTGAGCAGCATTCTGGGCGGCTGCGGAGCGAGTCTGGAAGAATTGACCGGACTGTACGCGGCGCTGGCGAACGGGGGCGAGTATGCGGCGTTGGGGCTGACCCCACCCCCTAACCCCCTCCCCAAAAGGGAGGGGGAACTAGAGCTTAGTTCTTCATCTACCTCTAAAAAACTAAAAGCTAGTCCCCCCTCCTTTTCGGGGAGAGGGCCAGGGGGTGGGGTTGATGTGAGGGCGCAACGTGGGGTCCCGCTCACTTCCCCCGCCGCTGCGTTCCTCGTCACCGACATCTTGAGCCAGCTGACCCGGCCCGACTTGCCACTGGGGGCGGCTCGCAGCACCCGGCTGCCTAAAATTGCCTGGAAAACCGGCACCAGCTACGGCCGCCGCGACGCCTGGAGCATTGGCTACAACCGCGACTATACTATTGGGGTGTGGGTGGGCAACTTCAGCGGCCAGGGTAGCCCGGCCCTCACTGGCTCCGATGTGGCCACGCCCCTGCTTTTCGACCTGTTCAACGCCCTGGCCTACAACTCGCCCAACGACTGGTTCGTGCCGCCCGCCAGCCTCGATTTCCGGCTGGTATGCACCGAAACCGGCCTTGTGCCCGGCGAGAACTGCCCCGACCAGGTAATCGACTACTTCCTGCCCAACCAAAGCTCGGGGCGGCGCTGCCAGCACCAGCGCGAGGTGCTGGTGTCGGCCGATGGGGGCTATACCTACTGCCGGGCCTGCGCGCCAGCTGCTGGCTTCCGGCGCGAGCTGTACCCCAACCTGCTGCCCGAAGTGGCCGCCTATCGGGTAACCCAGGGCCTGCCGTACCGCCGCCTGCCGCCGCACAACCCCCAGTGCCAGCGGGCCAGCGGCGGCCCCGAGCGGGCGCCCACCATCACCTCGCCCACCCCCAACACCGAGTACGTACTCAATGCCCGCGAACAGCAGCAACTCCTGCTTAGCTGCACCACCGACGGCGAGGTGCGCCAGGTGTACTGGTACGTGAACGACCAGTTTCTGCGGGCCGCCGCGGCAACCGAGCGGGTATTTTTTCGCCCCCCGCCCGGACCCCTCAAAATCTCCTGCGCCGACGACCACGGCCGCAACACCGACGTACTGGTGACAGTGGCCGAAATGTAGCCTCAGAAGGCTTCCGATTAGATTTGGCTGTGCTGCTGGCGGCCCGCGCCACCCAATGGCCGGACCGACTGGCGCGGCCGCTGGGTGGCGCGGGCCGGCCAGAATTGGAAAGCTAGTCTGGCAGGCCCGCCAACAATTCGGCTGGTCAGGAGTTCAGGAGGCTTGAATTTGTTTGTCCGACCCTGGCGGGACCAGTCTGACAGTGGCTTTTTGGGCAACTCAGGGGCTGATTTTGTTGTGCTTTCTGCCCGCATTGCACTTGTTCGCGTAAGCAAGTAGCTGCTTATTTCTATATTCATGAACTACCCACTTCGCGCCCTTAGGCTGCCGGGTTTGCTCCTGTTGCTTCTGCTGCCGCTACTGAGCACGGCCCAGGTGGCTGCCCCTGCTCCACCGCTTCCCAACCAGCCGCTTTCCCTGGCCGAATGCCTGCAGTACGCCTTACAAAACCAGCCCCTGGTGCGCCAGGCGCGGCTCGATGAAGCTATTGGCGAGCGGCAGATTCGGGTAGGCCTCTCGGCGTGGCTGCCCCAAATTCAGGGTACGGGCACTTACACCCGCAATTTCCAGCTGCCGGTGGCGGTGCTGCCCAACTTCACCGACCCCTCGGCGCCAGCCCAAGTGCGGCGCATTGGTTTACAGAACACCTCGAACCTGGGTTTGCAGGGCAACCAGGTACTCTATAACGCCGATGTGCTGCTGGCTGCCCGCTCGGCCCGCTACGTGCGCCAGCAGAACGGGCAGAACACCATCAGCTACCAGATTGATGTGGTGCGCGATGTGAGCAAGGCCTTTTACGACATTCTGCTGACCAACGAGCAGATTCGGGTGCTCGACGAGGCCATCCGCCGCCAGCAGAAGCAGCTTAAGGATGCTTTTGCACAATATGAGGTCGGCCTCAAGGATAAGATTGACTACAAGCGGGCCGAAATTGCCGTGAAAAACGCCGTGACGGACCGCAAAAGCACGGCCGAGAACCTGAAAGGCAAGTACGCCGCCCTGCGCCAGCTGATGGGCGCTCCGCCCGAGGCCGCCCCCGTCAGCCTGGCCTACGACACGCTGCAGCTGGCCCGCGAAACGATGCTCGACACGCTGGAGCCGCTGGCCTTCGAGCGGCGGATCGAAATTCAGCAGCTCCTGACCCAGCAGCAGCTCCAGCGCCTCGACATTGATTACTACCGCCTGGGTTTTCTGCCCACGCTTTCGGCCTTCGGCAACTATGTGAAGGTGTACCAGAACAACGAATTTGCGGAGCTCTACAAGCAGGCCTTCCCGACTTCGCAGGCCGGCCTGCAGTTGGGTGTGCCGATTTTTACGGGAACCCGCCGCCTGCAGAACCTTAAGATTGCCGAGCTGCGCCAGGACCGCCTGGGCCTGCAAGTGCTCGATACCAAAAACCAGATTACCACCGAGTACGAGCAGGCGCTGGCCCGCTACAAGGGCAACTTCCTCGACCTGCAGGCCCAGCGCCAGAACCGCGACGATGCCCGCGAAATCTATAAAATCATCAAGCTGCAGTACGACGAGGGCATTAAAACTTACCTCGAAGTGATAGTCGCCGAAAACGACCTGCGCACCTCCCAGCTCAACTACTACAACGCCCTCTACGCCGTGCTGGCCGCCAAACTCGACGTGCAGCGCGCCTTGGGTGCACTGCCGGTGACGTACTGATTACACGCCAAAACGGCGTCATGCTGAGCGCAGGCGCAAGCCGTAGCCGAAGCATCTCTCCCGCAATGCTAACCCTGTCGTTGCCACAGCAGTCCACGGTCAGATTTACCATTGCGGGAGAGATGCTTCGGCTACGCTCCGCTGCGCTCAGCATGACACTGTTCCTTTTCCAGACCCTTCGCCTTCCGGCCCTCCAACCAACCATGAAGCACCCCTTTCTCTCTCTTCTGGCCCTGCTGCTCCTGGCGGGCTGCGGCGCCAAGGATACCGACAAACCGGCTGGTCCGCCGCCGCCCACGCCCGTAACGCTGGTAACGGCCCGCACCACCGCGGCCGTGTACTACGACGAGTACCCGGCTACGGCCGTAGCCCTCAACAGCGTGGAGTTGCGCAGCCAGGTGGGCGGCTTTATCACGGGCCTTTTCTTCCGGGAAGGTGAGGTGGTACCCAAGGGGAAGAAGCTCTACGAAATAGACCGGCGCACCTACGAGGCCGCCTACCAGCAGGCGCTGGCGGGGCTGCGCAGCGCCCAGGCCACGGCCCAGAACGCCAAGCTCAACCTCGACCGGTATCAGCGCCTCGCCCAGCAGGATGCCATTGCGGGCCAGATTGTGGACAACGCCGCCACCACCTATGCCACCGCCCAGGCCCAGGTGGCCCAGGCCCGCGCCTCGGTTACGCTGGCCCGCACCGATTTGAGCTACTCCACTATTACGGCACCATTCAGCGGCCGCATCGGCATTTCGCAGGTGCGGCTGGGCTCCCAGGTTAGCCCCGGCACCACGTTGCTCAACACCATCAGCGCCGAAGACCCAATGGGCGTGGATTTCGTCATCAACGAAACCGAGCTGCCCCGCTTTACAGCCCTGCAGAATGCCGGCAAGGCCAACCCCGACTCACTTTTCCGGCTGGAGCTGTCCGATGGCACCATGTACAAGCAGCTCGGCCGCATCAAGGCCATTGCGCGAGGCGTGGAGCAGCAAACCGCCACAGTGCAGGTGCGGGTGGAGTTTGCCAACCCCGAGCGCCGCCTCAAGGATGGGATGAGCACGGTGCTGCATGTACTCAACCGCCAGTCGGGCCAGCGCATTGTAGTGCCCTACAAGGCCGTGACCGACCAGATGGGCGAGAGTTTCGTGTACGTGCTCGGCGACAGTAGCAAGGCCCGCCAGCGCAAAGTGCAGCTCGGCCCCCAGTTGCGCGACCAGATAGTAGTGCTCGAAGGCCTCAAAGACGGCGACCAGGTGATTACCGAAGGCTTCCAGCGCCTGCGCGAAGGCAGCCCGGTGCAGGCTGGCCCCCCGGCTGCGGCCGGCGCTCCGGTTGGAGCAGCCGCGGGTAAGAGGTAGCAAAATGCAGAGCGTGTCATACTGAACATGTGGCGCACAGAGCTAGGGGTGGCGCCGCAGTCGAAGAACCTCTACCGCTTCTTTACCAGCCAAACTCCTGACCACAGGATTTCCATTGCGGTAGAGATGCTTCGATTCCGCTGCGCTGCACTCCGCATGACACCGTCTCATCTCAACCGACCTCAAAAAGCTAACAGCCATCAGCTAACAGCTCAACCACATGATTGCAGAAACCTTTATCCGCCGACCAGTCACGGCTATTGTTACGTCGCTGGTGATTGTGCTGGTGGGCGTGCTGGCTATTCTGAACCTGCCGGTGGGCCAGTACCCGGAAATCACGCCGCCCACCGTGTCGGTGAACGGTATTTACACCGGGGCCGACGCTCAGACGGTGGAGCAGACCGTGGCCACGCCCGTGGAGGTGCAGGTGAACGGGACGCCGGGCATGACCTATCTGCAGAGCAACTCGTCGAGCAACGGGCAGATGAGCATGACGGTGAACTTCGAGTTGGGCACCGACGTAAATATTGCCGCCCTCGACGTGCAGAACCGCGTGGGCATTGCTTTGCCCTCGCTGCCCCAGGAGGTGCAGCGCCTGGGCATGACGGTGCGCAAGCGGAACCCCAGCATTCTGATGCTGGTGGCCATATATGCCCCCAAAGGCACCCACAACACCACCTTTCTCGACAACTACGCCAACCTGTTC
Organism: Hymenobacter lapidiphilus; assembly: GCF_013377885.1. GTDB lineage: Bacteria > Bacteroidota > Bacteroidia > Cytophagales > Hymenobacteraceae > Hymenobacter > Hymenobacter lapidiphilus. The sequence continues at coordinate 94,710 of NZ_JABKAU010000008.1, read as the reverse complement.
ATCAAGGACGCGCTGCTGCGCACGCCCGGCGTGGGCGACATCGTGAGCCGGGCCGACGACTTCTCGATGCGCGTCTGGCTCAACCCCGATAAACTCTCGCAACTTGGTATAACAGCCCAGGAGGTAACGGCCGCCATTCAGGAGCAGAACGCCCAGATTGCGGCCGGCTCCATTGGCGCTCCACCCGCCAAGGTGGGCCAGACGTTCGAGTACATCGTGTTTGTGCAGGGCCGCCTGCGCACCACCGAGGAGTTCGGCAACATCATCATTAAAACCACCCCCGAAGACGGGGCCGTGGTGTACCTCAAAGATGTGGCGCGGCTGGAGCTGGGCAAGTTTAACTACGCCAGCAACTCGTTCGTCGATGGCAAGCGTGCCGCCTACCTGCTCGTGTACCAAGCCCCCGGCGCCAACGCCCTCGACACCTACGAGAACGTAAAAACCACCATGGAACGGCTCAAGCAGCAGTTTCCGGCCGATGTAAAATACATCATTCCCTTCGAGTCGGCCTCAGTGGTAAAGGTGTCCATCAGGGAAGTACTGAACACGCTGGCCGAGGCGCTGGTGCTCGTGATTATCGTGGTGTTTCTGTTTCTGCAAAGCTGGCGCTCCACGCTTATTCCGGTGCTGGCCATTCCGGTGTCCATCATCGGCACGTTTATTTTCTTCATTCCGCTGGGCTTCACCATCAACACGCTCACCATGTTTGGTTTCGTACTGGCCATTGGTATTGTGGTCGATGATGCCATTGTGGTGGTGGAGGCCGTGGAGCACAATATGAACGCGCGCAAAATGCCGGTTCTGGAGGCCACCATGACGGCCATGCGGGAGATTTCGGCCCCGGTTATTGCCATTGCCCTCATTCTGGCGGCCGTGTTTGTGCCGGTGGGCTTTATTCCGGGCATCACCGGGCGGCTGTATCAGCAGTTTGCCATTACCATCGCCATTTCGGTGGTTATTTCGGCCTTTGTGGCCCTCTCGCTCACGCCGGCGCTGTGCGTGCTGCTGCTCAAGCCCCACGTGCGCAACGAGGAGTCGAAGGGTCTGGACAAGTTTTTTTTCAAGTTCAACAACTGGTTTGAGCGCGTAACCGGCAAGTACGGCAAGGGCGTGCAAAGCGGTATCCGGCACTCGCGGCTGGTGGTTATGCTGCTGGTGCTACTGGTGGGTGGCACGGGCCTGCTGTACCTCAACAAGCCCACCGCCTTCATCCCGACCGAGGACGAGGGCCGCCTGTTCATCACTTACAACCTGCCCGAAGCGTCCTCTACCGAACGCTCGGTGGCCACGCTCAAAGGCATTATGCAGGAACTGGACTCCATTAAAGGCATTGCCCACTACGCCGGCCTAGGCGGCCTGAACGTGATTAACTTCTCGTCGAAGTCGAACAGCGGCACCATTTTCTGCCAGCTCGAACCCTGGGCCAACCGCCAGGACAAGGAGCTGCAGCTGGAAGGCCTGATGGCTACCGTGCAAAAGCGGCTCAGCAAGTTCAAGGAAGCCAACGTGGTCGTGATTTCGCCGCCCGCCATTCCGGGCCTGGGCAACAGCGGCGGCTTCTCGTTCATTTTCCAGGAGCGCGACGGCGACGGGGATATCAAGACCTTCGACCGCAACCTGAAAGCCTTCCAGGCGGAGCTGGGCAAGCGGCCCGAAATCGCGCGGCCCTTCTCGTTCTTCACCGCCAGCACGCCGGGCTACCAGCTTTCCATCGACCGCGAGAAGGCCAAGAAGCTGGGCGTGTCCATTGCCGACATTGGCACGGCCCTGCGCACCTACCTGGGCTCCTCCTACGTCAACGACTTCACGCTTTACGGCCGCAATTTCCGCGTCGTTACCCAGGCCGACTCGGGCTACCGGGGCAGCATCGAAAACCTGAACCAGTACTACGTGCGCAACAAAACCGGCGGCATGGTGCCCCTGAGCACGGTTACCAGCTACCGCCGCGCCGAATCGGCCCCGCTGATTTCGCACTACAACCTGTTCCGATCAGCCGAAATCAACGGCAGCGCTGCCCCCGGCTACTCCTCCGGCGACGCACTGAACGCGCTGAAGGAAGTAGCGGCCAAATCGTTGCCCCAGGGCTACGGCTACGAGTTTTCGGGCCTGACGCGTGAGGAGCAGAAGGCCGGTGGGCAGACCTTCTACATCTTCGGCCTGTCGTTGGTGTTCGTATTCCTGCTGCTGGCGGCCCTTTACGAAAGCTGGTCGGTGCCGTTTTCGGTGCTATTGGCCGTGCCGCTGGGCGCGTTCGGAGCCATTCTGGCGCTTACTTTCCTGCCCAAGCTCACCAACAACGTCTACGCCCAGATTGGCCTGATCACGCTCATCGGTCTGTCGGCCAAAAACGCCATCCTCATCATCGAATTCGCCAAGGAACGGGTGGACAAAGGCATGCCGCTCATTGAGGCTACGCTCGAAGCCGTGCGCCTGCGCCTGCGCCCCATCGTGATGACCTCGCTGGCCTTTATTCTGGGCGTTACGCCACTGGTATTCGCCTCGGGTGCCGGCGCCATCAGCCGCCAGACCATCGGCTGGACGGTGCTAGGCGGCATGCTCTCAGCCACGCTACTGGCCATTTTCATCGTGCCCGTCCTCTATGTGCTCATTACCCGCTTCGCCTACGGCAAAGAGAAGCTGGCCGAGCTGGAAGCCAACTACCAGCCCGACGAGGAGCACGGCGACTCAGTGGCGGTGGCTGAGTGAATAAGTGAAAAAGAGGTGTCATTCAGAGCGCAGCGAAGAATCTCGCGTGCCACGGTAATTTCTGAAGTCAGGATTACGGTGGCACGCGAGATTCTTCGTTGCGCCCTGAATGATGTGCTTTTCACTTCCACGGCTTCACCTCACCAGCCATACCTCCGTCCCGGCAGGAACGGCCGCAGCGCCTTGCTGCGTGAGTAGCAACGCCCGAACGGCAGGCTCGTCGGTGCGGGCCACTTCCTCGACGCTGGCCGTAGCGGAAAACTCCTGTTTATCAGGGAAAACCATTCGAACCGCTAGGCTCGTATGCAACTGCATCGAGGCCAGTGTTTCGGACGGGGCGGCGGGTAGCAGCAGTACGCCCAGTCCCGTGAGCACCCGGCATTCGGCCACTCGCAGCAGAAATATTGCTTTCATCAGATAAAATACGCGAAATTGTGCGGTACTAGTTCCTGAATAGGCTTTTACCAGCTTGATGAACCAACGCGCAGACAACGAAAATTAACTTGCCGGAGCTTACCCTCAACCATAGGGTAAGCGTATTGGCATGGTGCTTGTAAATCACTCTGTAACTCCGGGCCACCAGCGCCCTTCCACTTTAAAAAAATTGACCATGAAAAAGGTAAGTCTGCTTCTCGCATTTGTCCTGTTCCTCACTACGGTCTTCAGTGGCTTCGCTCAGGATCGTAAGGTTAGCTCCAGCGCCAAAGGTGCCGTACTCGGCGGCCTGGGTGGCGCTGCTGCCGGAGCCATCATCAACAAGAAAAACCGTGTGGTGGGCGGGGCTGTGGGTGGCGCTGCCGGTGCTGGCCTGGGGTATAGCATTGGCCGCACCGCCGACAACAAGCGCCGCGCCGAGGCTGCCCGTGTAGCCGCCGCCCGTCGGGCCGAGGCCAACCGCCAGGCTTCCTACCGCTCGGGTATTGCCCAAGGTAAAGCTTCGGCCGCCCGGGCCAACGCCGCTACCATGGCTGCCGCTCCGGCCGCTGCCCCTGCCATGATGAGCAGCTTCGCCGCTCCCGGTGCTGCCCCCGCCGCTTACGCCATGAGCTCGGGCTACCTGCCCAATGAGGATTATGGCAAGCGCGAGGCCGCTTACCCCACTTCCGAAGTTCGTCGCAAGAGCTGGTAGTCCGGCCCATTTGCGTAGTTTCAAAGCCCAGGTCTGCGGACCTGGGCTTTTCGCGCCTCTGGCCCTGCTGCCCGCTTCGCTCCTGTTTTTTTTACCATAATCTCTTCCCATGAAACGCATTTTTGGCCTCCTGCTGGGAGGTGCCCTGCTTGCCGGCTGCTCCGACACCAAAACCGATGCCGCCGCCGACGTGAACGTGCAAAGCCTCAACCAACAGTTTATTGGGGCCTGGAACGCCAAAAACACCGTGCAGCTCGACTCGCTGCTGGCCGACGACGTGCAGTACGCCCAGGGCGCCACGCGCTTCAGCGGCAAGTCGGAGGTGTCGGACAAATGGGTACGCGCCACCATGGGCACCATTGCCGACCTGAAATTATACACGACCACCTCGGGCAGCGGACCGGCCATTGCCTACGAGGCCGGCACGTTCTCGACCGAAGTACTGCCCGAAATGGCCGACCAGCCCCGCGGCGAAGGCGAAGGCAACTTCATCCTGGTTTGGAAGAAGAACGCCAAAAACGCCTGGAAGCTCAGCTACGTGCAGCTCGAAGGCCTGCCCGTAAAGGCCAAGTAAGCTCCGGCTTTTATAACACCGAAACGCCCCACCAGCAATTGCTGACGGGGCGTTTCGCGTTTCGGCGGCCGAGTTGGCGGGCTACTGCGCCAACTCCGGGCGGGTCAGGTACTCTTCGCCATCGTACACCGGCGCCATGTGCTGCGCTTCTGCCTCGGTGAAGATGCGGGAGCGGATGAGGAACCGGACGCCGAGCGGGATTTCGAGCGAGAAGCTGGCCCCACGGCCCTTCACCACATCGACGGTAAGCTGGGTGTGCTGCCAGTACTCGAACTGGGCGGCGCTCATGAAAAAGTCGCAGCCATAAATCTGGCCCAGCCACACGTCGTTGCTGCCCACCCGAAACTCGCCCTTGGTAAAGCACATCGGCGACGAACCGTCGCAACAGCCGCCGCTCTGATGAAACATCAGCGGGCCATGCTCGTCGCGCAGCAAATCGATGGTGGCTTCGGCAGCGGAGGTGACGAGGACGCGGGGCGTTGGGGTAGTTTCGGGCATTATCAGAGGAATTTGGTGGGAGGTAACGGAGGCACGGGCTGAGGTTGCGTGCCGCGGCGCCGGAAATGGTAGTATTGGTTGGTGGTCCGGTCGTGCAGGATACCGTGTCGTAGGTCGTAGGCAATTGCAGTGCGGGGGTTGTAAAAGCTCACTAGCTCCCCGGTTTCTCCGTCGTACACTCCGCCGCGCACAGCATCTTCAGTGGAGGCATTCCGGTCGGGCACCGACCAGACTTGCATACTAGGCATACCCGTGGGGGATTCGATTTTCTGCAATACCCAATCGGAATTTTTAGCGCCCGGAACCGGGAACTGTTGGGCCTGGGCTACAGCCGTGCTTCCTATCAGGCAAGCAGTCAGCAAGGAAGAAAACAGGAAGCGCATAACGGTAACAAATTGGTTAACAGCTACCAGAGAGACGTACGCCGGACGCACCTGGTTGCGCCATAAACCCGAATGGTGAGCCGACACCCCACCCAACGGCAGAACATCGGCTCACCAAAGTTTCCGGCTACTTTACAACGACCTAAAAGAAGCCGAGCTTCTGCTGACTGTAGCTGATGAGCATGTTCTTGGTCTGGCGGTAGTGGCCGAGCATCATCTTGTGGTTCTCGCGGCCGAAACCCGAGTTTTTGTAGCCACCGAAGGGAGCTCCTGCGGGGTAATCATGGTAGCAGTTCACCCATACGCGGCCGGCCTGAATGGCGCGGGGCACTTGGTAAAGCTCGTGCGCGTCGCGGGTCCAGACGCCGGCGCCGAGGCCGTAGAGCGTGTCGTTGGCCAGTTCGATGGCCTCGTCCATGTCCTTGAACGTCGTCACCGACACCACCGGGCCGAAGATTTCCTCCTGGAAGATGCGCATTTTGTTGTGGCCCCGGAACACGGTAGGCCGGATGTAGTAGCCCTCGGCCAGCGCCCCGTCTTCCTGGGTGAAGGCCTCGCCGCCGGTCAGCACTTCCGCCCCTTCGTCTTTGCCGATTTCGAGGTAGCTCAGGATTTTCTCGAACTGGTCGTTACTGGCCTGCGCGCCCATCATGGTTTCCATATCGAGCGGGTTGCCCAGCTTGATGGCCTTCACACGCTCGACCACCCGGGCCATGAACTCGTCGTAAATATCCTCCTGCACCAGAATCCGCGAGGGGCAGGTGCAAATTTCGCCCTGGTTGAGCGCAAACATCACCGCGCCTTCAATGGCCTTGTCGAGGAAATCGTCGTCGGCGTCCATTACGCTTTTGAAGAACACATTGGGCGACTTACCGCCCAGCTCCATCGTGACGGGAATTAGGTTTTCGGCGGCGTACTGCATGATGAGGCGGCCGGTGGTGGTTTCGCCCGTAAACGACACTTTATTGATGCGCGGCGAGGAGGCCAGCGGCTTGCCCGCTTCCAGCCCGAAGCCGTTCACCACGTTCACTACGCCCGGCGGCAACACATCCTGCAGCAACTCCATGAGCACCATGATGCTGCTCGGGGTCTGCTCGGCGGGCTTCATCACCACGCAACAGCCGGCGGCCAGAGCCGGGGCCAGCTTCCAGGTAGCCATCAGCAGCGGGAAATTCCAGGGGATAATCTGGCCTACCACACCTAGCGGCTCCTCAATGATGAGCGACAACGTATTACTGTTCAGCTCGGTAGCCGAACCTTCTTCGGCCCTGATTACGCTGGCGAAGTAGCGGAAGTGGTCCACGACCAGCGGCAGGTCGGCCAGCATGGTTTCGCGGATGGGCTTGCCGTTTTCCACGCACTCCACAGCCGCCAGGTGGGGCAGGTTTTCCTCGATGATGTTGGCCACCTTGTTGAGGATGTTGCTGCGCTCGGTGGCCGAGGTTTTGCCCCAGGTTTTGAACGCCTCATGGGCCGCGTCGAGGGCTAGGTTGATATCTTCCTTGGTGCTGCGGGCTACTTTGGTAAACGCTTTGCCGTCGATGGGCGAAATGTTGTCGAAGTACTGCCCTTTCACCGGAGCCACCCACTTGCCACCGATGAAATTATCGTAATGGTCCTTGAACTTAGGGCGAGCAACGAGGGTGCTGGATTTTTCGAGAGTTTCCATGAATGCGTAAGGTTAAGGAGTTGATGATGGGTCAAGTTACCGCGTATTTATGCCTATTTTGGTGTGGTATTCTCTCATAAACAACGCGCATTGTCGCAATGTGTAAGTAATCACTCACCAATACAACTACCGAGTTTCCAACTTGTTCCTTCACGCTGCCCGACGGCATTAGTGTCCGTCCGGAAACTCTTCGCCTGCTCGCCCCTACTCCTGTCATATGGCTCATCTGCCCGCCCCCATTGCGCTTCTGGCCCCGTCGCAGCTCAATACGCTGGTCGAAAACCGCACGGTATACTCGCTGGACGCGTTTGAGCTGAGTGTGTTCGAAACCCACCAGCGAGCTTTGCACGTGCCCCTGAGCCTGGGCCAAGTGGTGCTTACCACCATGCTGCGGGGCAAAAAGGTGATGCACCTGACTGGCCGCAACGCCTTCGAGTACCTGCCCGGCGAGTCGGTGGTGGTGGGCGCGCACGAAACCATGCACATCGACTTCCCGGAGGCCGACGCCGCCACGCCTACCCAGTGCCTGGCCGTGGCCATCCCCACCGATACCATCCGCCAGACGGTGGACCTGCTAAACGAGGAGTACCCGCGCGCCGAGGCTCACCAGCCCTGGCAGCTCGATACGCGTACGCCCGAACACGCTCACTTCCATAACACCCCCGAACTGACCGGCACCCTGGAGCGCCTCGTGCAACTCTCGCGTAGCACCGGCCGCGTCAAGGATGTGCTGGCGGGCTTCACCATCCAGGAAATGCTGGTGCGCCTGATGCAGACCCAGGCCCGGCAGCTGCTGTTCCACAATTACCGGCAGCACGCCACGTCTCACCGGTTCGCGGCCGTGGTGCAGTACGTGAAGCAGCACCTCACCGAGCCGATTACGGTGGAGAAGCTGGCCGGACTGGCTTGCATGAGCAAGGCTACGTTCTTTCGGGTGTTCAAGCGCGAGTTGGGCCTGACGCCGGTTGAATTCGTGATTCAGGAGCGCCTCGCCGAGGCCAAGCGCCTGCTGTGCCTGCCCGCTGCTACAGTGGCCGACGTGTGTTTCCGGGCCGGCTTCAACAACACGGCCTACTTTCAGAAGCTCTTTAAGCAGTACGAGGGCATTACGCCGGGCCTGTACAAGCGCCAGCGGGCGGCCGGGCAGCGAGTCGGAGGGTAGGGCATAGACCGGTGGCAACCTTTTGCGTCGCGAATAGGTTGGGTACGCCGTATCTTTGCTGGTCTGCCCCACCCGGGGTAGCTTATCGTATTACATGAGTGAATCTCTGACCGCCCCGGCCCCCGTTCAACCCACCTCTACCGCGCCGGCTACTGCCCCGCTGGCCCCCTCGCAGGTCTGGCTGATGGCTATTACCTGCGGGCTGGTAGTGGCCAACCTTTACTACAACCAGCCGCTGCTGGCCGAAATCGGCCGCACTTTTGGCCTGACGGAGAGCCGCGTAAGCTGGATAGCCACCGTTACGCAGGTAGGCTACACGTTGGGCCTGCTGCTGCTGGTGCCGCTGGGCGACAAGTGGGAACGGAAGCGCCTGATTATGGGCCTGATAGTGTTGGCGGCCGGCTGCCTGGCCGTGGCCGCCTACGCGCCCACGTTCGGAGTACTGGTGGGGGCTTCGCTGCTGCTGGGCTTTTTTTCGGCCGTACCGCAGCTGCTGGTGCCCATGGCCGCCTCGCTGGCTTCCGATGAGCAGCGGGGCCGGGTGGTGGGCAAGGTGATGAGCGGGCTGCTGATTGGCATTCTGGTTTCGCGCACCATTAGCGGCTACGTGGGGCTGCACTTTGGCTGGCGCACCATGTTTTGGGTGGGCACCGGCCTGATGCTGGTGCTGGTAGCGGTATTGGCCCGCATGCTACCCCGCAACCAGCCCTACTACGCAGGCAGCTACGCCAGCCTGCTTCGCTCATTGGGCACGCTGGCCCGCGACCTACCAGTGCTGCGCCGCTCGGCCCTCGTTGGGGCCTGCCTGTTCGGCGGCTTCAGTGCCTTCTGGACCACACTGGTGTTCTTTTTGGAAAGCGACGCCTACGGCTACGGGGCCGACGTGGCCGGGCTGTTCGGTCTCATCGGGGCTACCGGGGCCTTTGCCGCCTCCTACGCCGGCAAGTCGGCCGACCAGAAAGGGCCGGGCTTTGCGTTGCGCATCGGGCTGGCGCTGTTTCTGAGCGGCTACCTGCTGATGGGCTTCGGCGGCTACTACCTGCTGGGCCTTATTGCGGGCGTAGTTATCCTCGATGTAGGCCAGCAAATGGCCCACATTGCCAACCAGACCCGCGTATTCAGCCTGCGCCCCGAGGCCCGCAGCCGCCTGAACACCGTGTACATGACGGCCTGCTTTATCGGGGCCGCCTCGGGCTCCCTGCTCGGCGGCCTAGCCTGGCACCATTACCAGTGGCCCGGCGTGTGCGCCGTAGGCTTCGGGCTAGTGGCGCTGGCCTATGCGGCTAACCGGTTTTATGGGCGGGAAGCGGGCGTGTAGATGCTATTCCCCCAACCGCCCCATGCACGTTACTAGGCTCGCGCGCCAATGTGGAATGGCTAGGTTCAGCGCGGTTTTGACTTTGGTCTTGTCCATCACCGAGAAGGCGGGGCGGGTGGCTTTGGTGGGATACTCGGCGGTGCGGATGGGCACGGTGCGGGTGGGCAGGCCGCCCAGCTCGAAAATGGCCACCGCGAAATCGTACCACGACGTGACGCCCTCGTTGCTATAGTGATAGAGGCCATAGGCTTTGCTGCCCGTTTCGATGATGTACAGCAGCGCGCCGGCTAGGTCAATGGCGTACGTGGGCGTACCCAGCTGGTCCCAGATGACACGCATCTCGTCGCGCTCCTTCCCGAAGCGCAGCATGGTTTTCACGAAGTTGCCGGCGTACTCGGAGTAGAGCCAGCTGGTGCGCAGGATGAAATACTGCGCGGTATGCTGCGGAATTACCTGCTCGCCTTCGAGCTTGGTGAGGCCATACACGCTAATGGGCGCGGTTTCGTCGGTTTCCAGCAGCGGCTCGTTGCCGGTGCCGGCAAACACGAAATCGGTGGAAATATGCAGCATGGTGGTGCCGAACTCGCCACAGAGGCGGGCCAGGTTTTCGGCACCGTCGCGGTTTACTTTCCGGGCCAAATCTACTTCGTCCTCGGCCTTATCGACGGCCGTGTAGGCGGCGCAGTTGATAATGTAGGCCGGGCGGTGCTGCTCGAAGGTGGCCCGCAGCGTCTCCTGGTTGAGGATATTCGCCTGCTCTTCGGCCAGAAATACGATGCTGGTAAAGCTGCGCGCCTGAGCAACAGATTTCAAGCACTGGCCCAACTGGCCGGAGCCACCGAAAACGAGGGTTTTGTTCATAAGGAGAGAATTTGTCATCCTGAGCGCAGCGAAGGACCTGGTAAGAAGGCAGTATCAGTTACCTTCTTACCAGGTCCTTCGCTGCGCTCAGGATGACAGCTAGTGTAGTTGCCCCGCAAATTACGGCTTTCCCGTTTCCCTCCTACCCTTGCGCCTGCCCACCTGCGCCCAGGGCCGGGCCGCCGGGTTGCACGGGGCGCTTGTTGTTGATGGGCTGGAAAGGCCGCGCGCGGGGCTGCTTTTCGCTCAGGTACTTCCAGTAGCGCAGCGGCATGTGGCGGCGGTGCAGCTTCATGTTTTTGCGCTCCGGAATGTTCACGTGGTCGAAATACGCCTGCCAGAGCACCTGAAACAGCGGCTCCCGCTCGTCGAGCACAGTGGCCGAAACGGCCGCCCGGCGCTGGGGCGCGGTATCGGCATCGAACTGCACGATATCGGTGCGGTGCAGGTCGTAGTAGAGGCCGTAGGAGCGGCGGCGGTCGAAAATCAGCCAGCGCTGGTCGGCGTAGCGCTTGGTGAAGTGGGGCGCGATGAGCGGGAGCACATCGAAATCGGGCTCAATGGTGGCGTGGAATAACCCGTCGCTCGTCTTCTCGAAGCGCACGAAGGCTTCCATGCGGTGCTTCTCGCGGTACATCTGCTGGGCCAGCCGCTGCACCCGGCGCACATTGTCGTCGGAGTAGTTCTCGGCAATGTCGCGGCCGGCGCGCATGGCGGTGTCGGCGTAGCGGAAAACCAGTAGTTCCCGGTTGGCGTCCTCACTCAGAAACACATGAAACAGCCGTGTGCGGGCATCTTTGTCCATGTAGCGCAGCAACCCATCCCAAACGCGGGCGGCGGCGGCCTCATCCGTGTCTACCTCCACGGGCTGGGCAAACAAGCCGCCCTGCACCGCCCCCAGCGGCTGGATGCTGTTGGGCGCGGCCTTGCGGTCGTACACCTGAAAAAGCACCGACAACAGCCCCTCAAACGAGCCGTCGTAGGCGTAATCGAGGGGCGGATTGACCAGCTCGGGCGCGGCCCGGCGGCGGGTAGCGGCGGCGGCCACTGCTTCGGAGGCCGAGCGGCGCGGGAGAAAGGAACGGGACATAGGCAGCAGCGATAACTCAGTTTGCGGAGGGCGGTGTAGGGGCGGGGCTTGCCCCCGCCCGCCGTTTGGTTTCTGTAACGGCCCGTCACCGAATCGTTCAGTGACGGGCGGGGACAACCGCAGGACAGCGCAGCTAAGCCCCGCCCCTACACCGCCCTCCGCAGCTTCAGTTGACAGAGACAATAAAACCCGAAGTGGCAGTTTCGCTACGTAGCCCAGGGCTTCAGCCCTGGAGGCCGGATTGCGGGCGCTGCTACGCCGCCCGCCGTGGCTGCCGGAACTTGCCGTTGTTACGGGCGGCCTCCTGATGCATGCGCAGTACAATTGGCAGCAGGTCGGAAAGCTTACAGCAGCAGGCCACGCGGGCCACTTTCAGCGGCAGGGAGGTATGCGGCGAAGCAACAGCAGAAGCTTCGGTAGTAGCGGCGGTGCGGTGCGAAACAGTCATATCAGTTGTCAGTTGATAGTTGCCAGTTGTCAGGCCGTTCTTCAAGTAGTTCTAAAAGAACGGCCTGACAACTGGCAACTATCAACTGACAACTCATTTAGGAGGCTTGGGCGAATAAATCGAGCTGCTGGGTGACGAGGGCGGAGCGGACGGAGCCAGCCCCGAACAGGATTTGGCGGCGGATGGTCTGCTCATCGTAGTCGCGCTTTTCCAGCGCCTTGCCGCGGCAGGTGAGGAAGAACTTGGCCCGCTTGAGCACCACCCCGAACTTGTGCAGGTGGTCGAGGCCCAGCGGCGTAAAGCGGCGGGCCGCCACAATACGCTTGGCCGAACGCGCCCCCACACCCGGAATCCGCAGAATCATCTCAAAGTCGGCCGTATTCACATCCACCGGGAATACGTGGCGGTTGCGCAGAGCCCAGGCCAGTTTGGGGTCCACTTCGAGGTCGAGGAAGGGGTGAGTGGGGTCCAGAATTTCGTCGGCCTGGAAGCCGTAGAAGCGCATCAGCCAATCACTCTGGTAGAGGCGGTGCTCGCGGATGAGGGGCGGCTGCGTCACCTGCGGCAGGCGGGCGTCGTCGGTGATGGGGATGTAGCCCGAGTAGTACACCCGCTTCAGGCCGTAGCCCTTGTAAAGCGAGTCGCTGAGGTTGATGATCTGCAGGTCGTTTTCGGCCGAGGCGCCCACAATCAACTGGGTACTTTGGCCGGCCGTGGCGAACTGAGGCACCTTCTTGAACAGCGCCTTCTCCTCTTTCGTCCGCGTGATGCCGTCCCGAATCTGGGCCATAGGCGTCAGAATCTCCTCGTAGTTTTTCTCGGGTGCCAGGTTCTGGAGCGCCATTTCCGAGGGCAGCTCGATGTTCACGCTTAGCCGGTCGGCATACATCCCGGCTTCCTGAATCAGCTCCTCCGAAGCACCCGGAATGGCCTTGACGTGGATGTAGCCGTTGAAACGATGCTCGGTGCGCAGCTTTTTAATGATGCGCACCAGCCGCTCCATGGTGTAGTCGGGCGAGGAGAAGATGCCGCTGCTCAGAAACAGGCCCTCGATGTAGTTGCGGCGGTAGAAGTTCATGGTCAGGTCCACTACCTCGTCTACGGTAAAGGCGGCCCGCTTCACGTTGTTGCTCTTGCGCGACACGCAATAGGCGCAGTCGAAAATGCAGTGGTTGGTCAGCAGAATCTTAAGCAGGCTCACGCAGCGGCCGTCCTCGGTGTAGCTGTGGCAGATACCCATGCCCTCGGCGTTGCCCAAGCCCTTGTCGGTGTTCTTACGCTTGCCGCCGCTGCTGCTGCACGACACGTCGTACTTGGCGGCGTCTGCCAATATACTTAGCTTCTCCTGAATGCGCTCTTCGTTCATAAGACCGATTTATGGCTTAAAAATAGTTTCTATCGCGCACACACGCAAGCTTTATAAGACTAATCACGTTGGAATCGTTCCGAATTTCAACAGTAAAGCCGGGTTGTTTTATAGGTTTTCCAGAGGGGCACGTTCGCGCCACTTCAACGTTGTAGGGGCGGGGCTTGTCCCCGCCCGCCGTTAGCGCAGTTCCCACGATTATGTTCACCGGCGGGCGGGGACAAACCCCGCCCCTACGTCGTTCCTATTTCCCGTTTTGGTGGTACCGTTCACCGGCGGGCGGGGACAAGCCCCGCCCCTACGTCGTTCCTGCTTCTCATCTCCACGATTCTGTTCACTGACAAGCCCCGCCCCTACAACGTTCTGTCGTTACCTGGCGTCAGCCTCGGAATGCCCCAAACCCGGGCGGGTGTCGTACCTTGTTTCTTTCCTGTGTCCGGATGATAAAGTGCGTGCTACGGCTGCTGGTTTTGCTGCTCTGGCTGGGGGCCGGCCTTGCGCCGGCCGCTGCCCAGACGGCTCCGCCGTTGCCGCCCGACAGCACCCGGCCGGCCGGTCGCATCCGACCCGACTCGCTGCGCCGCCGCTTCGATCAGGAGCGCATGCTCAACGGGCTCAGAAACTACACCCGGCGCAAAACCATTCTGGGGCGGGCAGCGGCGGCCGTTTTTTCGTTCCGCGAACGGCGCGAAGACCAGGCCGGCCTCGATGCGGCCCTGCTCGACCGGCAGTTCGAGCAGCACAACTACAAAATCGTGCGCCGCATCCGCATCACCTCCCTCGATGCCTTTGGCTACAGCATCTCCGACTCGTTGCGGGTGCCGCGCAACATTCTGGAGAAAACCGGCAATACGTTTCATATGAAAACCCGGCCCTCGCGGGTGCGGCAGGTGCTGCTGCTGCGCGAAGGCCGCGAACTGGAGCCCCAGGCCCTGGCCGAATCGGAACGCTTACTGCGCCAGACCGACGAGATTCTGGACGCCCGCGTGTATGTGGACGAGCGCACTGCTACCGACGACAGCGTGGATGTGGTGGTGATTACCAAGGACCTGTTCAGCCTGAATGGCTCGTTTCAGCTGCGCGACGTGGGTTCGGGCGTGGCCGGACTGCGCGACGTGAACTTTCTGGGCATGGGCCACCAGTTTAAAAACCGCTACGCCTACGGCCGCACCGATACCGGCCCCCGCGCCCAATCGTGGGCCTACGAGGGCAGCTACCGCATACCGTTCCGCAATTTCATATACGCCGGGGCCACCTACCGCGACGAAACCCGCCGCCGCGAAGGCAGCATTGGCATCTCGCGCGACTTCTACTCCATCAACACCCGCTACGCCGGGGCCATCAGCTACAGCTTCTTCGACTGGCTCTACACCACCGCCGGCGACGGCTCGGCCGAGAAGCCTTTCCAGTTTCAGGCGCTGCGCTATAACACCCAGGACGCCTGGGTGGGCCGCGCTTTCCAGCCCCGCAGCTACGATTTAGGCTACGAAAGCCCCGGCCGCATCATTGCAGCGGCCCGCGTGGTGCGGACCTCGTACCAGGAGAAGCCCTTCGATTTTCTGCAGAGTGCCAATCTGATGCTGGGCACGGTCGGCTACAGCATCCGGCGCTACTACAAGGATAAGTACCTGTTCGGCTTTGGCCGCACCGAGGACATTCCGACCGGCTCACTGGTGAGCTTCACGGCCGGCTACGAGTTCAACCCGGCCGGCAACCGCCGCTATTATGGTGTGCGGCTCTCGACGGCTACTTACCGGCCGCAGCGGGGCTACCTGTACCTGAGCGGGGAGTTTGGCGGCTTTGTGCGGGGCCGCAGCAACGACTGGCAGCAGGGCCTGCTGAGCGGCGAAATCCTGTACTTCACCCGGCTCTATAGCACCGGCAACTTCCAGTGGCGGCACTTCCTGTGGCAGCGCTCGGCGCTGGGGCTGCACCGCTTCGCCAACGAGTACCTCACCATTGATGGCGAGCGGGGCCTGCGCGGGTTCCGGCCCACCGGCCCGCTCATCGGCACCAGCCGCGTTACGCTCAACTACGAGGCCACTATGTACACGCCCGTCTCGTTTCTGGGCTTCCGGATGGCGGTGGTGGGCTTCGCCGATGTAGCTTGGCTGAACGCTACAAAGCCCGACCGGCTGCTGCCCTTCTTCGAGAAGCCCTACACCGGCATTGGCATGGGCCTGCGCTTCCGCAACGAGTACACCGCCATCCGCACCATTCAGCTCACGCTGGGCTTCTACCCCCGCGGCCTCGATGCGCCCAACGGCATCCGCATCTTCGAAAACTCGCGCTCCTACTACGACTTCTCCGACTTCAGCTTCGGCCAGCCCGGCGTCACGCGGTTTCAGTAGCGGGAAGGTGGTGAGTAGTGAGTAAGGCAATAGAACAATTAGCCCCCAAATAAGTCCGCTGATAATAAAGCCGTTACAAATTATTAGGGGGGGGGGGGGATAGGCAGACAGTTGGCTTTCTCCAAGAACCCTGGTAATATAGCGCCATCCTGATTATCGGGCCTCATTCCCGCGCTACCTACCGCCGCCCGCACCCTATCCTTTCCCGCGCCGGGCGGCGCTCTTACAACCCAAACCCGCACTGCCCTTGTGCCTGCCCGCCTGTTAGGCCGGGCCGCCATTGCCTGCGCTTGCCCCTTGCCCGCGCCGCCCCGCTGGCGGCCCGGTTTTTCTTCCCTTCCCTTTCCCTTTTCTGCTATGAAAGCACCCCCTCGCCCCCGCGCCCCCAGGCGCTGGCCGCTGCTGCTGGCCGCTGCTGCCCTGCCCCTGGCCGCCACGGCCCAAACCGCCCCGCCCGATACGGCCACCACTTACAAGCACCAGCTGGGCCTGACGGCCAGCCCCGTGCTCGACGGTTTTTTCAAAAACAACCGCTCCTTGCCGCTGGGACTGCTCTACAAGCGGCAGACCAAGCCCAACCAGGCATTGCGAGTGCGCGTGGTGGGCCAGTACAGCCGCCGCGACACCACCGACTTTGCCACCTTCGATAAGGGCTCGACCAGATACTTCTGGCGGGCCGAGGCCTACGTGGGCTACGAATGGCAGAAGGCGCTGGGCCGGCGCGTACAACTCGGCTACGGGGCCGAACTCGGGGCTGCTACCAGCCAGCGCGTGAGCAAGTTCGTGGGCGACAAGTTGACCGGAATCGGTTTTGAACAGGACAGAGGCCGCGAGACTGATATTGTCCGCAACGTGCTGCTTCGCCCGTTTGTGAGCTTATCCTATCGACTGGGCAGAGTGCATCTGTTCGCGGAGACGGCGGTTGAGACTGGTTATCGGACGTTTGAAAACGACAGAAAAACTTATCTCACTATTTTTTACTACGAACCAGACGGTAGCATCCCCCCACAAGGGCAGCTCCAGTCTAGCAGCCGCTATTTCCGCAATAGAGGACCTTATCTGACTTGGCGGCCCGTCCAACTCATTGGTGCAAGCATCGACTTGAAATAATTCCTCACCCTTTCTTCTTTTTCACTCATGAAAACACTTTTCTCCTTTCTGCTTACGATTGCGTGTCTGTTTCCGCTTGTCTCTCAGGCGCAACAATCCACAATCAAGATTAACGACCCTTTCAATGGCCTACCAGCCTGTACGGGCGTGCCCATCCTCTACAGCGTCCAGCCGCAGACGCAGGGTGTGGGCACCAATGGCTGCTCGGCAATATGGACCATTAAGGGAGGGCGCCAATACCAGACCAACCAGACTACCGTTGATGGCCCTCTCGTCATTCAGGTGGTGTGGGACGACCTGCCCACGTCGGATAGTAATCCCCCTAGCCTGACGGTTCAGACCAGAAACTGCAGCAACCCGGCGGTCAATGCCTCAGCCCCTCTACCCGTCGTTACCCGTTCGCTGGCCACTACTTCGGTTGGGCCCATCAGTCTTAACGGGGCTGTGTTCAATGGCGAGATTCCCTTCGGCGATAACACGGTCGTTACGCTCTCCGTGCCGCAGGTGCGCTTGCCTTACCCCGCCGCGACCAACCGCACCGATTTCGCCGGCAGCTACGAGTGGACCATTCCGGCCGGCTGGCAGTTCGAGGGCTTCTCCGGCACCACGGCCCGCACCAATACCAACTCGGTGCGCGTTATTCCCTCGCCCGCCGGCGCCGGCTCTATCAGCGTGCGCGCCCTCGACACGTTCTGCAATTCGTATCTGCTGGCCGGGCAAAATGTGAGCCGCACCCAGCCCTTTGTGCAGCCGGTTACCCGTCCAGTACCCCCGCTACGCATCATCAGCGACCAAACGCCCCAGGGCGGCAACATCAGCCTATTCTGTGGCCAAAACCTGCAAAACGTGCGACCTGGAGCCGGCACGCTGCCCGCGGGCGGCTCGTTTGGTAACTACCAGTTTGCTGTTAGTGGTATTGTCAACTCCTTTTGCTGCCTGAACACGGCCACCCCCGGCGTGTTTCTGCGCCCCGGCGGTGGCACGGGTACCATTAACCTGCAAGCTACTTATACCCGTAACGGTGTTAGTGCTACGGTAACAGCTCCTCCCATTGTGGTGCAGGTGAATCCGCAGGTAGCTACGCCCACGGCTTTTACGTCCCCTGCCATCGGCAGCGGCAACAACTTTGCGGTCTGCGCCAACGACCAGCCGCTGTTTCGCTTCGCGGCCGTGGCAGGCGCCACGGGCTACTCTTGGGAATTTCCGGCCGGCTTTACGGTAGTGGGCAACCCGACCGCCACCAGCCCCTACGTAACTGCCGCCCCCGAGCTGCAGCTGCATGCCCCGGCCACGTTTGCCGCCACTACCGGCATGTTGCAGGTGCGCGCCATCAATGCCAGCTGCCAAGCCTCTAATCCGCTATTTGTGCAGCTGCTCACCGGCTCAGGCGAAGGCGGCATCAGTTCTACTGACTATACGCCGGCCGGGGGCACGGTTTGCCCTTACACCTCCCTTATGTTGCTGGCTACCACCCAGGCCACCCGCGGCCAAAATACCAACTTCCAGTGGAGCGTGAGTGGCGGGGCATCGGTGGGCAACGGCACTACTTCTACCAATCTGGAGCTGCAAATGCCGGAAAGCGGCAGCGTATACGTGCAGGTGCAGTTTCAAAACGAATGCGACGGGCTGAAAACGGCCTCCTGGTACGTCAACATCGGCCAGACGTATGTAAACGGCCGGCCTGTTTGCTCGCCCCAGTCGCGCATGGCTCCCAGCCAGCCCGTAGCTTACCCCAACCCGGCCAATGGCACCCTCACGCTGGAGCAGCCCGCCGGCACCGGGCTCACCATTTACACCAGGGCCGGGTGGTGTACCAGGGCCGCGCCAGCCAGCAGCCCACCCGCCTCGATACCCGCGCCTGGCCCGCCGGGCTGTACTTTTTGCACAGCCAGCGCGGCCAGCAAACCGAGCGGCAGCAGCTGGAGATAAACCACTAGCCGGCACCCCGATACGCGGTTGGCCGCGGGCCAGAAACCCGCTATCTTGACGCCGGCTTTCCACCGCTGGTGGTTCGCGCTGTCTTCCTTCTTCCTCACTCCTAACTCCCTGTTGCGTATGCCTGCCCCCGACAACCTGCAGATTACCCTGGCCGCGGCCGACCTGAAGAAAATCAACGACGCGCTCGATGCGCTGGATGCCGCCCTGGCCCCGGTCCTGATTACGCTGACGGGCAAGGAAACCCAGCGCCTGCCCAAGGCCAGCGACGCCTCGCTGCCCTTCATCCGGCAGGCCCTCGACCTGGCCGAGCAGCAGCCCACCTTCGCGCCCGGCTACGTCGATATTGCCGGCCTGCGCCAGGACCTGACGGCCTGGGAGCAGCTGCAAAGCATCGGGCGCCGCCTGCAGCCACTGGCTTCCAACCTAAGCAGCACCAGCATCAAGCTCAGTAGCGAAGCCTACGTGGTGGCGCTGGCTTTCTACAACTCGGTGCAGCAGGCCGCCCGCCAGGGCATATCGGGGGCCGAAGATGCCCGCACTGTGCTCAAAACCCGCTTCGAGCAAAGCACGGCCCGCAAAGCCGACCGGCTCAAATAGTAGGAGCCGGCCAGGCCCTCACCCCGCGGGGCCGGATGCGCGTCATCCGGCCCCGTTTTGCGTGTAGCCCCTGCCACCGCCCATTCACGCGCCGCCGGATGAAATTCCTGCGGCGGCGCGTGATTTTTATGGGCCGTCGAATGAATTTCCCGCATCACCGGGTAAAATTCATGCGTCGCCGGATGAGATTCGTGCATCGTCGGGTGATATTCATCCAACAACGAGTGAAAACTATGCTCGGGTGGATGAACTTCACCCGCCGGCGCGTGAAGTTCATGCGCCATCAGGTGAAGTTCATCCGGCAGCGCCCGATGCGCAGCTGCTGCCGGATGCTCCGCACGCCGGGCCGGGCCGCCAACGCTTCCGTGCCCCGCCCTTGCCCTTTGCGTACCTTCGCGCCAAGCTCCAAGGGCCGCACCCGGTCATGGTTAATTTTCAACTTTTAATTGAGAGAATGATTCTCGGTGATTTCAACGACCTGGAAGTGGTGCGGGAGGTGGATTTCGGCCTCTACCTGACGTCTGACGATGGCGACCTGCTGCTGCCGCGCAAGTACGTGGAGCCGGGCACCCAAATCGGTGATGTGGTGCGCGTGTTCGTGTACCGCGACTCGGAAGACCGCCTGATTGCCACCAACCTCGAGCCCTTTGCCCGCGTGGGCCAGTTCGCGGCCCTCACCGTGCGCGACGTAACGCCTACCGGCGCCTTCCTCGACTGGGGCCTGGAAAAAGACCTGTTGCTGCCCTACCGCAACCAGCGCCGCAACCTGCGCGCCGGCGAGCGGGCCACCGTATTTGTGTACCTCGACGATACCTCGGACCGCATTGTAGCCTCGGCCAAGTGGGAGTGGTTCCTCAGCGCCGACCCGTTTCCGGGCAAGGTGGGCGACGCGGCCGAGCTGTTCGTGGCCGAGGAAACCGATTTGGGCTACAAGATGCTGGTCGATGGCACCCACCAGGGCCTCATTTTCCACAACGAGGTGTTCAAGCCCCTGCGCCTCGGCGACGTGCACACCGGCTACATCCGCGCTATCCGCCCCGATGGCAAACTCGACCTGAGCCTGCAGCAAATCGGCTACGACGAGGCCCGCGCCCAGTCCGACACGCTGCTCGAAGCCCTGCGCGCCGCCCCCGAAGGCCGCCTGCCCCTGGGCGACAAAAGCCTGGCCGACGACGTGTACCGCCGCCTGGGCATGAGCAAGAAAATCTTCAAAAAGGCCCTGGGCGCGCTCTACAAGCAAGGTTTGATCGATCTGGCCCCCGAGCACACCCAGCTGCGCCCCAGCTAGCCCGGGCTATAAAGAACGACGTAGGGGCGGGGCTTGTCCCCGCCCGCCGTTAAAGCCATTTGAACATAACTAGGCGAAACCGTTGCAGCGGCGGGCGGGGACAAGCCCCGCCCCTACGTCGTTGAACGATTCACACCCGGACCGTTCAACGGGGGGCGGGGACAAGCCCCGCCCCTACGTCGTTCTTCAGCTTCTTCACGTAGCTCAGAGTAACCTGCTCAGTCAAAACCCAACCGAAATGCCCAAAACTGCCCTAATTGCCGGTGCCAGCGGCCTTATTGGCCAACAGCTGCTGCCGCTCCTGCTGGCCTCGGCCCGCTACAGCCGCGTTATTGCGCTGGTCCGGAAGCCGCTGCCACTGGTACACGAAAAGCTGGAGCAACTGGTAGTCGACTTCGAGCGCCTCGCCGACTACCGGCAGCAGCTGGTGGCCGACGACGTGTTTTGCTGCCTGGGTACCACGATGGCGCAGGCGGGCTCGCGCAAGGCGTTTTACAAGGTCGACTTCACTTTCGTGACGGAGCTGGCGCGGCTGGCGGCGGCCAACTTCGGGGGCCAGCTGCTGGTCGTATCGTCGCTGGGAGCCGATGCCGGTTCGGCGGCTTACTACGGGCGGGTGAAGGGCGAAATGGAGGAAGCCGTGCGCCAGACCTCGTTTCATGCCATTCATATTTTCCGGCCCTCGCTGCTGCTGGGCCACCGGCCGGCCCCACGCCTGGGCGAGCGGCTGGCCGGTGGGCTGTTGGGCCTGCTGCAGCCGCTGCTGCTGGGGCCACTGCGCCCCTACCGCGCCATTACCGCCGATACAGTGGCCCGAGCCATGCTGCGGGCGGCCGAAGATGATGGCGGCGGCATCCGCATCCACCGCTCCGACGCCATTGCCCGCGAAGGCAGGGCGGGAATTCTGGTCGGATAGTTAGGGTCATGTTGTACTTTTGCGGGGAATTCCGATTTCCCCAATTTACTTTCCCTGTATGAAATTCTGGCTGACTGGCGCTTTGGCGCTGGGCGTACTGGCAGCGGGCACTCCGGCCCTGGCACAAAAAAAGAGCAACAGTGGCTACACGACCGGCATCGGCCTGCGGGCCGGCGGCTGGTCGTCGGGCCTCACCGTAAAGCACTTCCTGAGCGACAAGAACGGCGTGGCCGCGGAGGGCCTGCTCACGCGTGAGTATGCCGCCCGCGGTGGCCGCCTGACGCTGCTATTGGAGAAACACCTGCCTATTTCCGATTTCAAAGGCCTGCAGTTTTACTACGGTGCCGGCGCCCATCTGGGGGCCTATGAAGGCCGCTACTACTTCGAGGACTCCCGTTTTGGCCGCAAAAAGGACAAGTACTACTACCGCTATTACTACGACGACCAGACACACCTGGTAGGCGGTGCCGACCTCATTGTGGGCCTCGAATACAAGCTGCCCGACCTGCCTTTCGTAGTGGCGCTGGACTATAAGCCATTTTTTGAAGTATTCCGAGGATACACCGGCTTATACAATGACGCAGCCGTAAGCCTGCGCTTCGTTTTCTAACACCAGCCCGGCCCTAGAACACGCACTGCCGAACTTCTGCCACACTGTGCGTCAGGAGTTCGGCAGTGCGTGTTCTAGGGCCGGGCTGCTTACCGCGGCCGGCCAGAAAAGCGGTGTGGGCGGTACGGGTAGTAGGCGCGCGGTGCAGGCTTTACAATTACCGCCCGCCTCGGCACCACCACCATCGGCCGTGGAGCCACCACAACCACTGGCGCGGGGCGGTAATACGGCCGCGGACGCACCACCACAGCCGTTGGTCGGGCCGAAGCCACGCAGCCGCTCAACAGCCCGGACGAAACAATGGCCAGCAAGGCCAGCAATACGGGAAAGAACGAATGCTTTTTCATAGTGAGCCGAAAAGGAGTAAACCACCCCGCCTTGAGCGGCGAGGCTACCCACTTAGAAGCCGCTACTGCCCCAGAGTTTAACCGGCCTGTACGCTGCCACTCGGCAAAGGGCAACTGCCTGCGTAAGTCACCGGCGGGAATCAGCCCAACGCCCGGCCGACGTAAAAGGCCCAACGGCCCGACTTAGTGAGTCGGGCCGTTGGACCTTTCGGGATGGTATTACTGGGTGGCTACTTTTTGCCCGCGTACTCCTTGTTCAAGTATTTGAGCACCGGTGTGGTAATGTCGAGGTCTTTGCGACCATAGGCGATATTGCCGGCGCCGGTGGCCAGAATCAGGCGGTAGCCATTGGCCTTGCCGTACTTCTCAATCTGCTTGTTCACGCGGCCCATTACCTGGTCGTTCAGCTTGGCCTGCTCCTGCTGGGCCTGGCCCTGAAGGCGCTCCTGCTCCTGGCCCACCTTCATCTGCTGGGCCTGTAGCTGCTGCTCGGTGGCGGCGCGCTGCTCGGGGCTCATGCCTTCGGCCTTCTGCTGATACTGCTGCACGGCCGTCTGGAAGCTGGTTACGAGCTTTTTATTCTGAGCTTCCCAGCCGCGGGCTTTGGCTTCCAGCCGCTTGCTGGCATCTTTCATGCCCTGGTATTCTTCCAGCAGCCGGTTGGTTTCTACGTAAGCCACCTTGTTGGTGTCGGCCAGCACAGCCGGGGTGAGGGGAACTTCGGGCTCGTCGGCCTCGTCGGCAGTGGTATCGGCGGGGGCGGCGGCTATGGGCGCGGGCGCGGTGGTAGGCTTGGCAGGCTTACCGCTGGCGAAATGCAGGTAAAAGAGTACAGCCACGGCCACAACCAGCAGCGCATTTACAATCAGTTGAGTGGAATTTTTCATTCAGAAAGCAAGAAGAAGCAAAAAGCCGCCGAAGGGCAGCCGGGCAAAAGTACAGGGAATAGGTGAATCGTGCCCCCGTGCCTACCACACTTCTTGGCCGTCGTCATCGGGAAGGAGGGTGGGGTCGTCGGCCAGGTCTACCTCGCGCACGTCCTCTTCGGTGCGCTTGATGGGCTTCTCGTCGAAGGGCACTACCAGGTCGGCGCGGCTGGGCGCGGCATCGAGGCGGGCCACGTGTACCAGCGCATCGCCCTGATTGACGACGGGCATGTGGTTGAGGCCGATAATGTAGCCCGTTACCGGCGACTCCAGCCGTACCGACCGCTCGCCGTAAGGGTCGGCCACCGAGCCGTAGGCCTGCCCCTCCTCTACGTGCTGGCCTAGCTGTACCAGACTTCGGAAGATACCGGCATAGCGGGCCCGCAGCCAGGTAGAGCGCAGGCACACCACCGTTGGGTGGGCCGGCGCCGGCGCCTCGGCCAGCATGCCCAGGTGGTGCAGCACCCGCAGCGTGCCGGCAATGCCCAGGTCAATGCCCGGCTCATCCAGCCGCATCGATTCGCCGGTTTCGTACACGATAATGCGGCGGCCCTGCTGCATGGCCGTTTCGCGCAGCGAGCCGGGGCGCAGGCCGGCATGCAACGTAAAAGGCGCGGCAAAAGCTGCGGCTAGCGCGTCGGTTTCGGCGTCTTCGTGTAGCAGGCAACGGATTTGCGGAGTGTTGGCCCGGGTAGCTCCACCCGTATGGAAATCGATGCCGTAATCAATGAGCGGCATGATTTCGCGCATGAAGCGGTGGGCCACGCGGCTGGCCAGCGAGCCACGGGGGTTGCCGGGGAAGCTCCGGTTCACGTCTTTGCCATCGGGCACCTCGCGCGAGAAATTGAGGAAGCCGTAGATGTTGAGGATGGGAATGGCGATGATGGTGCCCCGCAGCGGCTGCAGCAGCTCGCGCCGGATAAGCCGACGGATGGTTTCAATGCCGTTCACCTCGTCGCCGTGCATGCCGGCCATCAGCAGCACTGTCGGCCCCGGCTCCACGGCCCGGAACACGTGTACCGGAATATCAATCACCGTTCCCGAAGGCAGCCGCGAAATCACGAGACGGGTAAGCACCCGCTCGCCCGGCCCAATGGTCAGGCCGTTGAGGCAAAGCTGGTCGGGGGCGGGTTGGGGCATTATCTGGGGTTTATTGGGTCTGAGAAGCTAGGGTTTCGAAAGAACGTATCATGCTGAGCGGAGTGCAACGTAGCCGAAGCATCTCGACTGCAATGGCAACCCTGTCATTGAGCTTACCATTGCAGTCGAGATGCTTCAGCTACGTTGCACTCCGCTCAGCATGACATTTCCATCAGCCATTCAACCTACGCCTTCTTCGCGTCGGTCGATTTCTTCTTCTGGGTCAGCTGCTCGGTGTATTCGATGACTTTACCGGCAATGTCGAGGCCGGTGGCGCGCTCGATGCCTTCGAGGCCGGGCGAGGAGTTCACCTCCAGCACCAGCGGGCCACGCGTACTCTGCAGCATATCGACGCCCGCAATGCCCAGCCCCAGCGACTTGGCAGCCAACAACGCGGCGGCCTTTTCGGCCCGGCTCAGCTTCACGAGCTTGCCCGAACCGCCGCGGTGCAGATTCGAGCGGAACTCGCCCTCCTTGCCTTGGCGCTTCATGGCCCCTACCACCTCACCGTTCACAATAAAGGCGCGCAAGTCGGCGCCCTTGCTTTCGGCAATAAACTCCTGCACAATAATGCGGGCCTTGAGGTTGTGGAAGGCCTCAATAACCGACTGAGCCGCCTTGGCCGACTCGGCCAGCACCACGCCCAGGCCCTGAGTGCCTTCGAGAAGCTTGATGATAACCGGTGCGCCACCCACCAGCTCAATCATGGCCGGCACGTCGTCGGAGTAGTTGGTGAAGGCCGTTTTGGGCATACCTACGCCGGCGCGGCTTAGTATCTGCATCGAGCGCAGCTTGTCGCGGCTGCGCACAATCGACTGGCTGTCGATGGCGGTGCGCACCTTCATCATCTCGAACTGGCGCACCACGGCGCAGCCGTAGAACGTGACCGAGGCCCCGATGCGCGGGATAATGGCATCGATTCCTTCCAGCCGCTTGCCTTGGTAAATAATGCCAGGCTGGCCTTTTTCGAGCACCAGGTTGCAGTGCAAGTGGTCGATAACTACGGGTTCGTGGCCGCGCTGCTCGGCAGCTTCCACCAGCCGGCGGGTCGAGTAGAGCTTCGGCTCACGCGATAGAATCGCTACTTTCATTAGGGTGCAGACTGTAAAGGCGAAAAGGGTGCTTAGTGCTTAGTTGAACGCCATGTGGAGAATTGCGCGAATAACGCTTTGACAACTATCCACCAGGCACGACCAACTAAGCACCAAGCGTTAATAACTTGTACGATACGTTGCGCCGGGCTACATCAACCACCAACCGGGCTTGGCGCAGCAGCACCCGGCCCACAAGAACGGGATATTTCATATCGGAACGGTCGGAAAGTGAGAACTCGGTGCTGAAATCCTGTCCGAACAGCCGGATAATGGCCTCGATTACGTAGCGCTGCTGCACTTCGCCGTTCGAGCTGCGAATGTCGCGCATACTGAACGTGTCGAAGATCATAGGCGAGCCGTCGAAATGCGGATGAGAGGGGTCGAGTAGCTGCACGTGCAGGCGCGTAACGCCCTGCGCGTCGGTTTCCTGGTGGATGTTGGAGCAATGCAGCGCTCCGGTGTAGGCGCCGGTATCCACCTTAGCCTCCACGCCCCAGAGCTGCAGCGCCGGAAAATCAACCAGCTCCCGCCGCCCCACTGTGCGCTTGGGTTCACGTTGCTTTTTCATGGGGGCAAAATACTAAGTCAAAAGTTGGGAAGAACGACGTAGGGGCGGGGCTTGTCCCCGCCCGCCGTTGAACGATTCGGTAACGGACCGTTAGACGATTACCGTTGAAACGGCGCGAACGGCGGGCGGGGACAAGCCCCGCCCCTACAACGTGCTCATTGCGCCGTTCAACGGCGGGCGGGGGCAAGCCCCGCTCCTACGTCGTTCTTCCCAAATCACTCCGCAACTTTCGACTCCTTACACTCACCCCTTGTAGCTGATCCGGTACACTGCATCGTTCTGGTCGTCGCTCACAAGGATGGAGCCGTCGGGCATTACCAGCAGGGCAACGGGGCGGCCCCAGGACTTCTGGCCCTGCAGCCAGCCTTCGGCGAAGGTCTGGTAGCCAGTGGCCTGCTGGCCGGCGGCATCGAGCGTAACCAGGGTGATGCGGTAGCCGATTTTGCTGCTCCGGTTCCAGGAACCGTGCTCCGGAATCAGAATCTGGTTGTGGTATTTGGCCGGGAACTGCTTGCCGGTGTAGAACTTCATGCCCAGCGCCGCCACGTGCGGCCCCAGCTTGCGGGCCGGCTTCACATAGGTAGCGGCCGATTTGCCCTTCCCAAACTCGGGGTCGGGCACGTCGCCGGCAAAAAAGTACGGGAAGCCGAAGTGCTGGCCGGGCTTGGTGGCACGGTTCAGCTCGTCGGCTGGGGTGTTGTCGCCGAGTTTATCACGGCCGTTGTCGGTAAACCAAAGCGCCTTATCCCTGGGGCTCCAATCGAAGCCAACGGTGTTGCGCACGCCATAGGCAAAGGTTTCGAGGCCCGAGCCGTCGGGGTTCATGCGGTTGATGGTGGCGTAGATGGGCGTTTCGGGCAGGCAGCTGTTGCAGGGCGCGCCCACCGGCACATACAGCTTGTCGTCGGGCCCGAAGGCAATGTAGCGGTAGCCGTGCCAGTCCTTATCGGGCAGCGCGGTGCTGACGACGACCGGCTTGGGCGGCTGCTTGAGCCTGGTGCCCACGTTGTCGTAGCGCAGGATGCGGTTGATTTCAGCCACGTAAAGGCTGCCGTTGCGTACGGCCACGCCGTTGGGCGCATTCAGGCCGGTGGCCAGCGTAATCACCTCATCGGCGCGGCCGTCTTTGTTACGGTCGGGCAGGGCGTACACCTTGTCGGTTTTAGTACCCACGTACACCGTACCGTCGGGACCCAGGGCCAGCTCGCGGGCACTCTTCACGTTCTGGGCGAAGTAGCTGATGCTGAAGCCGGACGGCAGTTTTATTTTACTCAGGTTGACATCGGCGGCCGGCGCGGGGCCGGGCGTTACGGCAGAACTCAGGGCCAGCGGAGCCAGCAGAAAGGGCAGGAAGTAGCGGGGTTTCATGGTACCCCTAACCCGTGCCCGGCCGGGAAGGTTGCCCAACCCGGCCGATAGCCGACCCCATTCTGGGTCGTGTGCCGGTTAGCGCAGCTCGTTGCGCTGCTGGCGCAGCAGCTTCTCGTACTCGCGCTCCGAGCTGTCGGCCCAGCCCAGGTTCCCATAGGCTTTCAGCCCGCGGATAACCACCCCGATACCCCAGAAGAACGACACCCACAGCGGCCACGGAATGGGGCTGGAGTCGCGGCCCGTGAAAGACCATATAACCCACAGCAAGGCATTTACAAGCAGGTACGTGAGCAGGCCGGACTTGAATTTGGCACGTTGGCGGGCCAGGCGCCAGAGTTGAGGGTCGCGGTCGGTAGTTTCCATGAGCGGGAGGAGGTTAAGTGGTTGACTGGAATAAATATAGCCTTTCCACTGCATTTCCTAAATCAATAGTTGCTCAACCTTTGCTAGCTACCCCCGAAGCGTTGAAAGTGGCAGCTGAAGCGGTTGAAGCTGGGTGTAGGATGACAGATAGCTACCCCAGCCGCGACACGCCCCCCGACACGATGAACTTCATGATTTCGCTGCTGGGCAACTCCAGGTAGGTTACGTTTTCGACGGGTACCAGCACCAGCTCGCCCGAGAAGTTGTAGGAGTGCGGGAAATACACGGCCAGCAGGTCGTCGCGGGTGATGGCGGTCATGCTGGGCTGAGTAACGAAGCCCATCTTGAACACCTCGTCGGTGCTATTGAGGCGCACCAGCACCGGGCGGTTGAACTTTTGGTTGTCGCCCACAAAGGCGTCAAACAAATCCTTCAGGCTCGAATAGATAATGCTGACCAGGGGCGTGCGGTGCAGCACCCGCTCGGTGATGATGAGGAAGGGCCGCACCAGAAACGACTTGGCCACGAAGCCCACAGCCGTAATCAGCAGCACGGCCACCAGCAGCCCCAGGCCGGGTATGTCGAAGCTCAGGCCCGCAAACAGGTCGTCGAGCCAGCGCAGCAACGCAAACAAAATGTACGCCGTGAGCCCAATAGGGGCCACAATCAGGAAGCCGCTGAGGAAGTAGTTAAGGTACCGGCGCATGGGTTGTTGCTTGGTTAATGGTGGCTGTGTGAGACCACCTGTCATTCAGAGCAAAGCGAAGAATCTCGCGTGCTGACGTTGAACAAAGGTAGTTCAACGTCAGCACGCGAGATTCTTCGCTTTGCTCTGAATGACAGGTGGCCTAAGGGCTTACTTCACCCAATCAGCTCCCCCACTTCCTCAATACGACCCTTCACGCGCTCCATCAGCCACATGGGGGTGCTGGTGGCTCCGCAGATGCCCACCGATTCGGCCTCGTGGAACCAGGCCTCGTCCAACTCCTGCTCGTTTTCCACGAAGTAGCTGCGCGGATTGGTTTGGTTGACAACCGAGAACAGGGCCTTGCCATTGGAGCTTTTGCGCCCGCTCACAAAGATGATAACATCGTGCTGCTGGGCGAAAATGCGCAGGGCCGGCTCGCGGTTGCTCACCTGCCGGCAAATGCTGTCGTTGGCATCGAAGGAGTCGAGCGAGCCGCCCGCCGCCAGGATGCGCTCCTCGATAACGGCCTTCATGTGGTAGAAACCGGCCGTGCTCTTAGTGGTCTGGCTAAACAGCGTAACGGGCCGCGTAAAATCTACCTGGTCGAGGTCGGCTTCGGTCATCACGATGATGGCCTGGTTGAGCGTCTGGCCCGTGAGGCCGGCTACTTCGGCGTGGCCAGGCTGGCCGTAAATCACAATCTGGCCCTGCTTGCGGTTCGATGCGTCGAAGGCGTGCTTCACGCGGTTCTGCAGCTTGAGCACCACGGGGCAGGAAGCGTCAATCAGCTCCAGGTTGTTGCGCAGGGCCAGCTCGTAGGTAGCAGGCGGCTCGCCGTGGGCTCGGATCAGCACCTTGGCATCATGGATTTCTTCGAGCTGCTCCCGGTCGATGATGCGCAAACCCAACGCGTGCAGGCGCTCCACTTCCATGCGGTTGTGCACGATGTCGCCCAGGCAGTACAGGCTACGCTCGTGGGCCAGCTCGTCTTCAGCCATCTGGATGGCGAATTCGACGCCGAAGCAGTAACCGGAATTCTTATCAATGAGGACGTTCATGCGCGTGATTTATTGAGCTGTTAGCTGTCAGCCACTAGCTAACAGCTTTCGTTCTGGCTGGCTGGCCGGTTTCGGCCAATAAGCGGGAAGACAGAAAGCGGACTCAGGCCGCCGACAAGCCCGACCCCGCGAATTGCGGGCCAGCTTCTGTAACAACAACAGCGGCGGCAGTTTAGGTCGCGCCTGGGTAGTTGATGCTTACTTGATTAACGCAACGTTATGCCTCAGACCTTCGCAGCCCGCGAAAACAGGGCAGCCGACACGCGCTCCAGTACAAAATCTACCTGTTCGTCAATCATCATGTGGGTGGTGTCGAGCAGCACGGCGTCGGAGGCACGACGCAGGGGGCTTTCGGTGCGGGTCGAGTCGAGGTGGTCGCGCTTCTGCAGGTTGTCTACAATGTCCTCCACCGGCACATGCTCGTTTTTGGTGGCCAGCTCCTCCTGGCGGCGCAGGGCGCGGGTGAGCACCTCGGCCGTCATAAACACCTTCACTTCGGCATCGGGGAAAACGGTGGTGCCGATGTCGCGTCCGTCCATCACCACGCCGCGGCGGCGAGCCATCTGCTGCTGCTGGCGCACCATGGCGTGGCGCACCAGCGGCAACCCCGACACCTCGCTCACCGAGTTGGAAATGCGCATCTGCCGGATTTCATCTTCCCGAACCTTGCCGTCGAGGCACAGCTCGTTGCGGCCGGTCTGGCGGTTGCGCTTAAAGCTGACCTGCATTTCGTGCAAGGCCTGCTCGATGCGGGGCAAATCGTCGAAAGCAATGCCGTTTTCGAGCAGATACAGCGTAACGCCCCGATACATAGCGCCGGTATCGATGTAGGCGTAGCCCAGCTCGGCGGCCACAGCCTTGGCCGTGGTGCTTTTGCCGCACGAAGAATAGCCGTCGATGGCAATGACAATTTTCTGCATAGCAAGGTCGGGACGGCCGGGTTCGGATGGAGAGTTCACTAAATCCAGGTTTTACGCGCGGGCAGGCTCGCCATACGCTCGGGTACGCTCGCAAAAAAGGCCGCTACCGATTGTGCGGGGCCTTTTGCCAGCTGCTCGCCCACGCGGTAGAAAGGGTTGAAAAAATGCGCGTCGCTGATACCCACGCCCGTTACCCCCTGCGGGTTCTGGGCCCAAGTGGCGCCGTAGGTCTGCACCATGCACTGGCCCAAAAAGCAGCCCAGGGCCTTAATCACCCCTTCGCGCTCGTCATCCTTGATGGTGGGCCGCTGCACTTCAATGAACTCGTCGAGGCGCTGCACAGCGGCGGCGTCGTAGGTATTGAGGCGCAGTTGGTGGCGGACAGCTTCGGCGGCGTTTTGCAAGGCGGCTAAGGGCGATTCGTCGGGCATGGGCGGGCTGGTAAGGGGCAGTAACAGCAAGGAGCCGGCAGGAATCCCGCCGGCTGGTTGCCTTTTAGTTCTTATCGCAGGGACAGGGAATCTTGCCGGACTTGGCCTTACGCTTGTAGCTGGCCGTTTTTTTCTGAAGAGTCGAGCGGGTAGCGCAGCCTGCGGTTAGCAGGCCCGAGCCCCCAATACAGGCGACCAGCAGCAAAGTCACAATCTTTCTCACGGCGCGGATTTTGGGCAAATATACGGTTCTTTACCCGCCCGCCGCCCTGCGGCCCGCTTTTTCCCTGCATCTTCTGCTCTGCTTATGTCCGCCGATTTCTCGCTTCAGGCCAACGTTATCAACCTGTTCAGCAATACCATAACCCCCGCTACGGTACACGTAGCCGGGGGCCGAATCCGGCAAATCGAGCCGCTGGGGGCTACCGCGCCCGACCCAGCCCTGCCCTACGCCCTGCCGGGTTTCGTGGATGCCCACGTGCACGTGGAAAGCTCGCTGCTGGTGCCCTCCGAGTTTGCCCGCCTAGCCGTGCGCCATGGCACCGTTGCCACCGTATCCGACCCGCACGAAATCGGTAACGTACTGGGCGTGGCCGGCGTGAAGTATATGCTGGCCAACGCCGCGCAGGTGCCGTTCAAGTTCTGCTTCGGTGCCCCCTCCTGCGTGCCGGCCACCCCTTTCGAAACAGCTGGCGCCGAAATAACGGCCGCTGATATCGAGGAGCTGTTCCGCGACCACCCCGAAATCGGCTACCTGGCCGAGATGATGAACTGGCCCGGCGTGTTGAGCCGCGACGCTGGCGTGATGGAGAAGATTGCTCTGGCCCAGCGCTACAACCGTCCCGTAGACGGCCACGCTCCCGGCCTGCTGGGGGAAGATGCGCGCCGCTACGCCGAAGCCGGCATCAGCACCGACCACGAGTGTTTTATGGCCAACGAGGCTGTGGATAAACTGGCGGCCGGCATGAAAATCCTGATTCGCGAGGGCTCGGCGGCCCGCAACTTCGAGGCCCTGATTGACCTGCTGCCCGAGCATTACGCGCAGATGATGTTCTGCTCCGACGACAAGCACCCCGACACGCTGTTGCTGGGCCACATCAACCAGCTCGTGCAACGGGCCGTGGCACGCGGCCAGGACGTACTGCAGGTGCTGCGCGTGGCCTGCCGCAACCCCGTCGAGCACTACCGCCTGCCTGTGGGCCTGCTCCGCGAAGGCGACCCGGCCGACTTTATCGTGGTAGAAAACCTGGTAGATTTCAAAGTCCGCCAGACCTACCTTGATGGCGTGCTGGTGGCCGAAAACGGCGAAACCTTAATTGCCGCCGCGCCGGTGGAAGTCGTCAACAACTTCACGCCCCACCACATGGAGGCCCAAGATTTCGAGGTAAGCCTTGAAAAGATCAACGGCAGTTCGATGAGTAAAAGCCAGCCAGACACCAACGCAACTGTCCGACTCATCGAGTGCTTCGACGGGCAGCTGATTACGGCCCGCCACGATGAGCCAGCGCTGGTGGAAAACGGCCTCGTAGTGCCCGACCTGAGCCGCGACATGCTGAAGCTCACCGTCGTGAACCGTTACCACGCGGCCCCACCGGCCGTGGCCTTCATCCAGGGTTTCGGGCTGAAAGGCGGCGCGCTGGCCAGCAGCGTCGGCCACGATTCGCACAACATCACGGCCGTGGGCTGCGACGATGCGAGCCTCGCCCGCGCCGTGCAGTTGGTAATGGAAGCCCGCGGCGGCCTGGCCGTGGTGTCGCCCGACGGTACGGAGCTGGTACTGCCGCTACCGGTGGCCGGCCTCATGTCCGACCGGCCCGGCCCGGATGTGGCGGCCGCCTACTCGGCCGTCGATACGGCGGCCAAGGCCCTGGGTTCCCCGCTCCAGGCCCCGTTCATGACGCTTTCTTTTATGGCCCTGCTCGTCATCCCCAGCCTCAAGCTCAGCGACAAAGGGTTGTTTGATGGGGATGCGTTCCGGTTTGTGGAGAATGTGGTGTTTGAGTAAGAAGTGAGAAAAGGTACGCGGGCCAAGACAAAAAATAGAACGTCATTCTGAGCGAAGGCGCAGCCGAAGTCGAAGAATCTCTACCGCTTCGTTGTAGCAATTCAACGAAGCGGCAGAGATTCTTCGACTTCGGCTGCGCCTTCGCTCAGAATGACGTTCCTTTTTTCAGTTCTGATATCTCACCTCTAGACCTAAAACCGCTTTTCCAGCAGCTTGCTTAGCTTTTCCTCTGTCAGGGGCTTGGCCAGGTACTCCACGCCTTCGTACTGCGCCACGCGGGCGGTGTCGGCGGCGTGCATGGAGGTGGTGAGCACGGCCATCACGGTTTTTTCGCGCACTTCCGGGGGCAAGGAGCTGTAGAGCTTCAGGAACTCGAAACCATCCATGCCGGGCATCTTCAGGTCGACGAACACCAGGTCGGGAGCTTTTGCCGTGGCCGCTTCGTCCTTTTCCTCCCCCCAGATTTGCTGGTAAGCCTGTTCGGCTTTGTGGTAGGTGTACACCTGCTCGGCCACTTCGAGGCGGCTGAGCAGGCGGTTGTTGAGGAAGCTGGTGGTTTCGTTGTCGTCCACCAAAACGATGCTACGGAGCTTAGATGCCATACCGGAAGCGGAAATAATAGTAAGAGGAAAGCGTAACCGACTACAGCCAGCCTTGTTCGCGCATCCACTCGTCGTTGTAGATTTTGCCAAGGTAGCGCGTGCCGTGGTCGGGCAGGATGATAACCATCGTGTCGGCTTCCTTCAGGTGCTCACGGGCGTACTCTAGGGCACCATGTACGGCCGAGCCGCACGACCAGCCCACAAACAGGCCTTCTTCCTTGGCCAACTGGCGCGTCATCAGGGCGGCATCCTTGTCGGTTACCTTAATGAAGAGGTCGATGAGGTCGAAGTCTACGTTTTTGGGCAGAATATCTTCGCCAATGCCTTCGGTTTTGTACGAGTAAATCTCGTCCTCATCGAAGATGCCGGTCTCCTTGTATTTCTTGAACACCGAGCCGTAGGTATCGAGGCCCACCGATACGATGGCCGGGTTCTGCTCCTTCAGGTACTTGCCGGTGCCGCAGATGGTGCCCCCCGTGCCCACGCCGGCCGCCAGGTGCGTGATTTTGCCCTCGGTCTGCTCCCAGATTTCGGGGCCCGTGGTTTCGTAGTGCGCCTGGGCGTTGGAAGGGTTGTCGTACTGGTTCGGGTAGAACGAGTTCGGGATTTCGGCGTTGAGCTTGCGCGCGATAGAATAGTAGCTGCGCGGGTCGTCGGCCGATACGTTGGTCGGGCACACAATGACCTCCGCACCCACGGCCTTCAGGATATCCTGCTTTTCCTTGCTCTGCTTGTCGCTCATCGTGAAGATGCACTTGTAGCCGCGGGCAATGGCCGTGAGGGCCAGACCCATGCCGGTGTTGCCGCTCGTGCCCTCGATGATGGTGCCGCCGGGCTTCAGCAGGCCTGCCTTTTCGGCGTCGTCAATCATTTTTACCGCCATGCGGTCCTTCACCGAGTTGCCCGGATTGAAGTACTCCACTTTTACGAGCACCGTGCCTTTGATGCCGTCATTTACGCGGTTGAGCTTTACCATCGGCGTGTTACCGATGGCTTCAACGATATTATTCAGATACATATTCGGGTGAGTGATTTGCGGACGCAAAGATACCGCTTTCTTGAGCTGTTAGCTTACAGCTATTAGCTGATAGCTAACGGCATTTTGCCCGAACGAAAGCTATCAGCTAACAGCTAATAGCTAACAGCTCAAGAAAGGGCTCGCAAAAAACCCTACTTTTGCGCTGCCGCCCGCCAAGCGGGCTCTGTTCCCACTTCCACGCAGCAATTTCCGCTAATCCCCCTTTTATGAGTGTTCTGGTAAACAAGGATTCTAAAGTGCTAGTGCAGGGCTTTACGGGCTCCGAAGGCTCGTTTCATGCCCAGCAGATGATTGAGTACGGCACCAACGTGGTGGGCGGCGTAACGCCCGGCAAAGGCGGCACCCAGCACCTGGAGCGCCCCGTGTTCAACACCGTAGCCGAGGCCGTAGCCGAAACCGGCGCCAACACCAGCATCATTTTCGTGCCGCCGGCTTTCGCCGCCGACGCTATCATGGAGGCCGCCGATGGCGGTATCAAAGTAATCATCACCATCACCGAAGGCATTCCGACCAAGGATATGATTGCGGTGAAGGAGTACCTGAAGGGCCGCGAAGGCCTGCGCATGATTGGGCCAAACTGCCCCGGCGTGATGACTGCCGGCGAGTGCAAAGTGGGTATCATGCCCGGCTTCATCTTCACCAAAGGCAAAATCGGTATCGTTTCGAAGTCGGGCACGCTGACCTACGAGGCAGTTGACCAGCTCACGAAGGCCGGCCTGGGCCAGACCACAGCCATCGGCATCGGCGGCGACCCGATTATCGGCACTACCACCAAGGAGGCCGTGGAGCTGCTCATGAACGACCCCGAAACCGAGGGCATCGTGATGATTGGCGAAATCGGCGGCGGCATGGAAGCCGAAGCGGCTCGCTGGATCAAGGAAACCGGCAACAAGAAGCCCGTAGTTGGCTTCATTGCCGGCCAGACCGCCCCTCCCGGCCGCCGCATGGGCCACGCCGGTGCTATCGTAGGCGGCGCCGACGACACGGCTGCTGCCAAAATGGCCATCATGCGCGAGTGCGGCATCCACGTAGTGGATTCGCCCGCCGAAATCGGCGACACCATGCTGCGCGTACTGGGCGGCAAATAAGCTAACCGATTGTTAATGTATGTTTAGGGGCTGCTTCCGATGATTTGGGGGCAGCCCCTAATTTTTTTTCTATATAGTATTAGGAAAGTATAGGGGGGGGGGCAGTATGTTTGACCCGCTAGCCCGCCCCAGCCGAAAAGCGGATTTAACAGAGTAGGCAATTATATTCCTCTCCTTTACCACAATGAAAAACTTTCTGTTGCTAATTGGTGCTTCATTCACTTTGCTTTCTTGCGAAAAAGAAGCCCTATTAAAAGATAATATTCAAACAGAATTATCATCTTCAATAATCGATGATGAGGATTCGTTTGAAAAGCCTAGAGTTACTCTCAAACACGGCATTGGATGTAACTCTCCTCTGGGGATTTGTATTAGCGCTCCGATAGGATCAAGATCAGCTAATTTTTCATCCGATCCGAGTCTAAACCAATTATCTTTAGAGGAAGATACTGGGCTAGTGAGAATGCGCATGGAGGGCAGTAAGATGCATATAATTTTTGAAAAAGACGCTGCTCTACCGGATGGTACTGTCCCAATTGACAGGGACCTACTTTTTGAGAATTGGAAGAACGGAAAATCAGCCGTAGTAAAAGCAGGAAAGTATAAAGCAAATTTTAAGAATTATAAGCATGGCGAAATTTGGGCCAATGCTTATACGTTCAAGTAACTTATAGGCAAGAGTCCTCTACCTTTGCGTAGGGGACTCTTATTTTTGTTCTTATCAAGAAAAATGAAAGCCATCCTAATTTCTTTTTGCTTCTGCTTCAGCTCCTGCCAGGTCTTATTAAGCACAATTCTGGGAGTAGAAGAGCCGGTAGCTAAAAACGATGTTGAAATTGCACATAATTTAAGGAATAGATACCCATCTTATCCTCTATATAGGGTAAAAGAAAATAAAATGGACAGTCTACTAAGAGCGGAATATAAAACAGGTTGGGGTCCTGGATTCAGACCAATCCAATTTATTTGCTTCAATAATAAGGGAAAATTGGTTACTCAGTGGGCTTCTTGTGAGAGTGGGCAGAACTCTTATACCCTTAAAGAATTTCCACCCCGTAGTAAATACCCTAGTAATCCTGAATTTGATATCAAGAAAGTAATTGATATAGTTAAGCCATTATCGCCTGATAATGCAAACCTCAATACATATGAGAATTATGAATACACCTATGTAGTTTATGTAACTTCATGGACTGACAAACTTTCTAGTGATCTAGTAGAAAGCATTAAGAAATATGCAGCTTCTAATAAATACACGTATAACATTGTATTAGTTAGTGCAGACTATTATAAAACCCCTTCTTCCTTGAAAAATTAATTAAATCAAAGAACATAGTTACTTACTGATTGTCTTAATTTTTAGTTAAGTGATTCCCCACGGAGAATCGCTTTTTTTATTGGCTTCTCTAGCTGATGTTTACGTATTCAGATAACTGACCCGGCCTCTACGTGCCCCTACCACTGCTACTGGCCCTCACGCTGCAACAAGCAACCACCCTGCCGCCCGACACCACCCGCCTGCGTCAGCAACTGCCCGACGTGGCGGTGCGGGCCACTCGCAGGGTGCTCGCGTTACGGGCTCCGGGCGAAACCAAGGGCCTACAAACTGCCTTTGGACGGGAACTGACCCCAACGGCGGCCGTGGCCGTGTGGCACGGACCACCCGATTCGAGCCGGGTGTACGTGGTACGGGCCGTGCGGGTGCGCCTGGGTTCGCGTCCGCCCACAGCCGCTAAAGATGTACCCAAAGTCCGCCGAAATTTCTCGGAAGGTGCCATCCGGCTGTGGCTTAGCCCCGGCAGCCAGACCGGTGGACCGCAACCCGCGCAGAACCTACTGGCCGCCCCGCTCCTGCTCACGGCCAATACGACCGCCAAAAAGGGCTGGGTGCGCTTTGATGTGATGCAGCAGCGGCTGGTGTTGCCGGCCCGGGGCCTGTTTGTGGTGGCCGAAGGCGAAACGACAGGAAGCGAAACGTACGTGAAGCAACGTAGCCTGGCGCGCCCACTGAATGGAAAAAATCTGCCCGAAGATATTGACTTCCAGAAAGCAAAACCGAAAAAGGGCCACAAAGGCGTTGAAACGTTTCGCTGCGTAGAGCTGCGCCGCGCCGATGGCAGTAGCCGACTCGCGTTGACCAATGCATTTCCCACGCTGGCCTACCGCCAGGTTCCAGCGCCTGCCAACTCTCAGTCTTGGATTCGCCGGATACGACAGCCGGATAAAACCGTGTTCTGGCGTAGTGTCCCGCAGGATTTAGCCCCCTTGCGCAAAGCGTTTCCCGAGGTTTCTGCCCCGGACTACAACTACGAGCTGGAGTTGGAAGTGGAGGAACTGTAGCCCCGCGCCTACTTCTCACCCGTCTGTCCGCCCAGGTTTACCACAATGCCGATCTGAAACACCGAATTGGCGGCCTTGAGGTACTTGCGGTGCTTGAGGCCGAAGTTGTAGCCGCTGATAAACTGGCCGTCGAGCGGGCCGATGAGCTTGACGCGGGCGTAGGTGATGGGCTCAAACAGGATATTGTCTTCGTTGAAGGCGGGCTGGCCGTCGAGGCGGAAATCGGTGAGCGTGACGTAGCTGGCGCGCAGGGCCGTGCCGTAGGTCAGGGGCCAGTCGCGGCCCAGCAGGTGGTAGCTTTTCTTCTCTTTCGAGCTATAATTTACCTGCACGAAGTACTTGTTCAGGCCTGCTTCGAGCGTGCGCGTAACGCCCTCGGTGGGGTTGCGCTCCACGCGCTTGGTGCGGCCACCGCCGTAGCCGCCGTACACTTCCAGCACCCGCTTATCGGGCAGGCGGGTGAAGTAGCCCACGCCCAACTCGGCAAAGTCGTGGTCAACGGCTTCCTTCTTCTTGTTGGTGTGCAGAAACGAGGCCGAGCCCATCACGCCCAGATGGTCGGTTAGGGCGTAGGCACCCTGCACGGCGGTGTTCTGGCTCAGGTTGGTGTGTACGCCGGCGCTCCATTCGCCCTTTTGGGTGAGCAGCGGCACTTGGGGCGGCGGCGGGAAATAGAGCGACGCGCAACCCGTCAGCAACAGGAGCAGCAGGGGCAGGATGAAAACCGCGCGAAAAGGCAAAAACATGGGCAGGCAGAGGTAAGCCGATGCGGTAAGATAGAAAAGGAGCGCCAAAGTTGGGGTAACGTGGCCGCACCGTGGCCCTGGCTGCGGGCCTAACGCAGAAACCCCGGATTCGTTGTCCGGCCGGAAGTGCGGCGGCTGCGTACAGAGGGCGGGGGCGGCTCTGACCTGGTCCCTACTCTCTGCCAAATTCCGTTTTCATGCCTGCTACCTCCTACGACGCTCTTATTATCGGCTCCGGCCAGGCCGGCACCCCGCTGGCGTATGCGCTGGCCGACGCCGGACGCCGCGTGGCCATCATCGAAAGCGCCTACCTCGGCGGCTCGTGCGTCAATTACGGCTGCGCCCCCACCAAAATGATGCTGGCTTCGGCCCAGCGCGCCCATTTGATACGCACGGCTAGCGAGTTAGGCATTGAAGTCCCTGCCCCCGTGGTGGATTTTGCCGCCGTAGTGGCCCGCAAAGACCGGCTGACGCAGAACTCGCGCGACGGCATCGAACGGAAGCTCACCACTGCCCACCCCAACATCCGGCTGGTGCGCGGCCGGGCGCGCTTCACGGCCCCCAACACCCTGCACGTTGAGCTGAACGATAACGCCGGTCAGGAGCAGCTGACGGCTCCGCTCATCTTTCTCAATACCGGCACCCATGCCGCCGTACCGCTTATTCCGGGGCTTGAACTGGCGGGCTACCTTACCAACGATACGCTGCTGCTGGGGTTGCAGGAGCTGCCCGAGCACCTCATTATTCTGGGTGGCAGCTACATTGGGGTTGAGTTTGGGCAGATGTTCCGCCGGCTGGGCTCGCGCGTGACCATCATCGAAATTTCGGCCACCATCATGGACCGGGAGGATACTGATGTGAGCTTACCGATGCAGGAGTTGCTGGAGGCCGAGGGCATCGAGTTCCTGCTCGACGCAGAGGCCCGGCATGTGTCGCGTAATGAGGACGGTGTGCTCACGCTTACGGCCGACACACCCAGCGGCGAGCGGCGTATCCGCGGCTCGCACCTGCTGGTGGCCACCGGCCGCGTGCCCAATACCCTCGATATGGGCCTGGAGCTGGCCGGCATTGAAACCGACGAGGACGGCTACATTGTGGTAGACAGCCAGCTGCGCACACCCGCCAAAGGTGTGTATGCCCTCGGCGACGTGAAGGGCGGCCCCCAGTTCACCCACATCACTTACGACGACTACCGCATCGTGCGCGACCAACTGCTGCACGGCCGCGCCCGCGACACCCACGACCGACCCGTGCCCTATGTAGTTTTCACCGAGCCCCAGCTGGGCCGCATCGGGCTGTCCAAAGATGAAGCGCGTAAGCAGAAAATCCCGTTCCGCGTCAGCCGGCTGGGGGCCAACACTATTGGCCGGGCCGTGGAAACGGGGCAGATTGAGGGCTTTGTGGAAGTGCTGGTGGGCGACGACGACCGGCTACTTGGCGCGTCCGTACTCTGCGAGCAGGGCGGCGAAATCATGACCATGTTTCAGCTGGCCATGACTGGCGACCTGCGCTACCAGCAGCTCGAAAACCTCATCATTGCCCACCCTACCTGGGCCGAAGTGCTCAACAACGCGTTTCAGAAGCTGGAGCGCGGGTAGCAGCTGCATGAGTGCATGCTTAGTGCTGAGCTATTGAAGCTGTTTAGAAAGTCAAAAGGACGTCATGCTTCATCTGGCGTCCGCGTAGTCGAAGCATCTCTACCGTTTCGTTACAGTCATTCAGCGAAGCGGTAGAGATGCTTCGGCTACGCGGACGCCAGATGAAGCATGACGTTGTAATTGATTCCGGGTACTTCCTAAACAGCTTCATTACGGACATGGTACCAGCCAAAAACGGTGACATATCATCAGCCAAAATAAAATGTATCACAAGTTTCAATAATTACTGAAACTTGTGATACATTTGAAGCGGATAGAAATATCAGCCGCTGGAACCCTCCAGCCCCTGATCCTTCCGCCAACCGGCATGGGGCAAGCTAAAATGGTAATTGCGGGCGGCAACGGGTTTCTGGGCCAGCACCTGCAACGACACTTCCAGAACCTGGGCTACGAGGTGGTGATTTTGAGCCGCACCACGAAGCACCAACCGGGGTACGCGCACTGGGATGCCCAAGAACTGGGGCCCTGGACTGCCGAACTGGAAGGCGCTGATGTACTGGTGAACATGGCCGGCCGCACCGTAGACTGCCGCTATACTACTACCAACCGCCATCAGATTATGGCCAGCCGGCTCGACAGCACCCGGTTGCTAGCCCGAGCCATCGCCGCATGCCAGCAACCTCCTAAGGTGTGGCTCAACTCCTCCACTGCCACTGTCTATGCCGATACGCCAGGCACACTGCCCGCCAATACCGAGGCCGGTGGCGTGATTGGCGAGGGTTTTTCAGTGGACGTAGCGCGGGCCTGGGAGGCCGCCTTTGCCGAGACCGAATTACTCGCCACGCGCCGGGTGGCGTTACGCACGTCGATTGTGCTGGGGCCCGATGGCGGGGCTTTTCCGGTAATGGCTCGACTGGCGAAGTTGGGGTTGTGCTCGCCGCAGGGCTCCGGCCGGCAGTGGATCAGCTGGCTTCATGTAGCAGACTTCTGCCGGGCCGTGGAATTCCTGATTGACACGCCGACGGCCAGCAGCGCCTTTAACGTGTGCGCCCCCAACCCGCTGCCCAACCACGAATTCAACCAGCTATTGCGCGAGCGGCTGCAGCCCTGGCTGGTGCTGCCGCAACCCCGGTGGCTGCTCGAAATCGGGGCGTTCGTACTGCGCACGGAAACGGAGCTGATTCTCAAAAGCCGCAAAGTGTACCCGCAACGGCTCCTCGATTCGGGGTTTGAATTCCGCTACGCGCAGTGCGCCGATGCGCTGGACGACTTGTTAGCAGCATAAATTCGGGCCGTGTGTAGCCGCCAATACCATCCGGGCCATCCGGAAGCATTGAGCACTACTCGGGTATCACGCTATTTATCAGACAATCAGTTCAACACCAAGCATGGAACCAAGCATGAGTCTGGCAGAAGCCAAAGCGCAGTTTATTCATACCTGGGGCGTATCGGGCTCTAGCTGGGGCGTGAGCAAAACGCTGGCCCAGGTGCACGCACTGCTGCTGGTAAGTGCCGAAGCACTGAGCACCGAAGATATTATGGAGCAGCTTACCATCTCGCGCGGCAATGCCAGCCAGACGGTTCGCGAACTGCTCGACTGGGGCCTCATTTACAAGGAATTGCGGGCGGGCGAGCG
Organism: Hymenobacter lapidiphilus; assembly: GCF_013377885.1. Lineage (GTDB taxonomy): Bacteria > Bacteroidota > Bacteroidia > Cytophagales > Hymenobacteraceae > Hymenobacter > Hymenobacter lapidiphilus. The sequence goes on along the minus strand of NZ_JABKAU010000008.1, from coordinate 52,736 downwards.
GCGCGAGTATTTCGTGGCCGAGAAGGATATGCTGCAAGTAACGCGCTGCATTATTCGGGCCCGCAAGCGCCGCGAGCTGGACCAGATGAAGTCCAGCATCGACCAACTGGCCGCTCTGCCTGGCAACCCCGACGATGCCGATTACCGAGCGTTCCATTCCGTGCTGACCGACATTCAGCAGCTGGCCACCGTGTCGGACAAAATGCTCACCCGGCTGATGCAGGCCGAGCGCAGCTGGTTCTGGGACAAGTTCATGCGCCTTTTTCTATAGCCGCCCGGCCAAGGTCGCGGGGCATTTTCCTTTATGTTTTAGCATAGATGCACAATGGAAAATTCTGAAAATCAGCCACCTGCTAAGGAGCAGCGAAACCGTCGGCCAGTTCCTACCTGGCGTACCAGTGCCTGGGGCAGCGCCTGGACGTCGGTAGTGGGCACGGCGATGGTAGCAGGTTTTGTTGGAGCTGGCCTGATGTGGGTATCGGTGGGCAGCTACGAGTCGTATGGCATCAGCCTGTTTTGCCTGTCGCCCTTCATTTGCAGCTTTGTGGCCGTCATCATCAACCAGTGGCGCAACCCCGCCGCGGGCCGCGACATGTGGCCCGTGGTCCGCGCAGTGGTGGGGGTGCTGGCCGTGGTTACTTCAATGGCCTTACTTATTCTATCCCGCGGCGAGGGGTTGATATGCGTGGTGATGGCGCTGCCGTTCGCGCTGGTAATGGCCCTGTTCGGCGTGCTCTTGGGAAGTGTAGTGATTGATTTAGGGGGCGGCCGCCGCCCGGTGCCGCTGCTTTCGGTGGTGCTACTACTCTATCCCGCCATCCAGCACTACGAAGCGGCTAGCCCGGCCCCGGCCGTTGCGCAGCTGGTTACCACTACTGTAACAGTGAATGCCGCGCCTGCCGCCGTATGGCGCGCCCTAATGCAGCCCACGAACTACCCGGCGGCCTCGGGCTGGTTTCGGGCGGGAGTCGTGTACCCCACGCGCACGGCTTTTGCTCTTGACAGCGCTACCGGCCAACGCACGCTGGTATGCCACTACTCGCAGGGGCTGGCGCGGCTGCCGGTAGTAGACTGGGAACCCGAACGCCGCCTCACGTTTGCCGTGCCGCCCCCTGCTATGCCCGCCCCCATGCGCGAGCTCAGCCCCTACCCCGACATCCACGCCCCGCATTTACATGGCTATTTCCAGGTTGATAGCGGTACGTTCCGGCTGCGGCCCCTGCCGGGCGGGCGCACCCTGCTCGAAGCCCGCACCATTTACCGCCACAGCATCGGCCCGCAGTTTTACTGGCACTGGTGGAGCAACTACCTGCTCAATGCCATGCACGAGCAGGTACTCACTACCCTCGGCCACCGCGCCGAGTCCCTGTCGGCCATTAACCGCACTTCCACACCTGCTCCGCTGGCAACCGTCGAATTGAGTTCATCAGCAGCCGGAACTTCGGCAACCGTTTATTCAACCCCGAATTTCCATGAGTAGCACCGCACTCTTGGCTCTGCCATTCCAGGCGTCGGTCCCTACTCCGGCAGTACGTCCGGCCGCGCTGCCCGCTCGGGCCGGGCACTACCAGCCAGCATGCATCCGGTCCCTTTTCGATGAGTTGGCCGCCACCTACGACTGCGCGGCCTGGCTATCGGGCGGGCTTTTGGGGTGGTGGCGCGCGCGGCTGGCAGCGGCCCTGCCCCGCCCGCCCGGCAGCCTGCCAGCCGTGATAGTAGACCTAATGGCTGGCGGCGCCGACTTGTGGCCGGCGTTGCGGCGGCGGTTTGGGCCGGGGCTGCGGGTAGCCGCCATAGATTTTTCGGCCCCCATGCTGGCCCGCGCCGCCCACCATGCCTCCAACCCGGCGCTGACACTGCACTGCGCCGACGCGCTGGCCACGCCGCTGCCCGACGCCTGGGCCACGGCCCTTACCTGCGCCTTCGGCCTCAAAACCCTGCCGACAGCCGCCTACCCTACCTTAGCTGCGGAGGCTGCCCGGCTTCTGCAGCCAGGCGGTACGCTGGCCCTTACCGAACTGGTGCTACTGCCGTCGGGCTGGCAGCGCGGCCTGTTGCTGCACTACCTAGCTGCTATGCCACGGTTGCTGGGCCGGCTGTGGCCCGCCGCTACCGCCCACGCCGCGCTACTGCGCTATGCCCGCTCCGGTCCCGACCTGCCGGCTCTAACCATGGCGCTGCGGGCTGCGGGCTTCGAGCAAATACAGCAGCAGCGCCTGTGGCCCGGGTGCGCCGTACTGATATCGGCGCGTAAACCCAGCGAGCCACTATAGGCAATTCGGTTACTGCCGAGGTTTCTCCCACGCAACCAGGATCCGTTGGACGAGGACGGTAATCGGCAAACGATTATACCGCCCTCCGGGGCGCCGGCCCGTATAGGAAGCATGTAGCTGGTATTCCACCGATTAAGCTACGTGTTCCCTTCGCCTTAAAAACCGTCCATGACCATCCCCTGCAAAACCACCATTACCACCAAAGAAACACTGAGTGAAATTCCCGGCACCTGGCAGCTTACTGACTACCGCTCCATTATGAGCGCGGCCGGTTTCACCGACGGCGACACCATTTCGGAGGCTGAAACCCGCGAAATGACCTTGATGGCGCTGGCCGACCTCGACCCTTCTGAAGCCGCCACCGTGCTGCTCAGCTACCGTCTGGCCGACGATCTGAGCGACGGCCAGATCGACCAGATTTCGCACGATATGCAGAACGACAAGATTTTCGAGGAATACCCGGAAATCGGCCTGCACCGTCATCTGTTCGACGCCAACCAACTCCTACGTCTGGCCTACAACGGCAAGTTTCCGAACGGCGTGGCTGTGTTGGTAGAGGCTACCGTGCAGCTCACTGGCCCAGATGCCCCTACAGAACTTACTGCTGGCCTGGCACTGCGGGCCCTGGCCCCGGCCCTCTCCGACCGCTCGCTCATCAAGCGCCTCTACGCCGCCGACCTAGAGTCCTCAACCCCCTTCGAGGCCGCCGACAACATCCTCTGGGAGCTGACCGCTACGCCCGACTCCAATGCCCCCGGTACCTTCGCCGTGCGCCTGATTTCGTCGGAATACTGGTTGCAGGATCTGGCCGATTCCGGCGAATTCGAGGGTGAAATTGTGCTGCCTGAGGTAGTAGAGGAGTAGCAGCGTCGCCGCCACCTACCAGCCGCCCGCTTTAAACAGATGCGGCAGGATAATAATGCTCACCGTCAGGCAGGGAACCTCTTCCGCCAATTGGCTGGCCACAAACGATGGGCTGATGGCCGGGCGCTGGTTGAGGCTGGTAGAACCGGTAACTGCTACTTGCCCGCGTAACCAGGGAACGGCTCCTTCGGGGCGGCCGAGCTGGCAAAACACCATGGGCTCAAAGCGGGGCAACCGCCGTAGGCCTACAGGCTGGTTGTTGAACGTCAGGGCATCGTAGCGGACGTCGGTGAGGCGGCCGGCCACGCCCAGCGTGAAGCCGTTGTCGGTGTAAGAGGCGGCCAGCTCAGCAAACAGCCGGTGGTAGCGGGCTTCGTAGCGGCGGTATTCCCGGTCGGCGTAGCGGTTATCGGGCCCCAGGTCCCAGTAGGCGTAGCCGCTACGGGCCTGCCCAAAACCAGCCAGCCCGCTCACCAACCAGCACCGCCCCAGTGGGTAGTAGCCTCCGGCCGCCAGTTCGTACTGCCGGCTTCGGGCGAAAGTGCTGTCGTCACCCCGGCTGGTGCGGATACCCCCGGCGGCCCGCACCAGCACATATTTGGCGGGCGAATAAGTGGCGCCAGCTTCCCAGCGCCGATTCAGAAATGAGGTGCCGTGGATTTCCACCTGGCCTTTTTCCCGGATCTGCGGGGCCGCCGGCAACATGGGTACGTACAGCGAGCAGCCCGTCAGCGAGCCGCTCACCAGACCAGCCAGCGCCTTTTTCTGCCATGATTTCAGTTGCATGAAGTAGCGCGGCTGGGTTGAGTGTCTGAGAAGTAGTGCCGGGGCGCAGGCACCCGGGCGTAGCTACGGGAGCCCACGCAGTGGCTTACGGTTGCAAGAAGCACGAAAAAGCCCGCCGGAAATGCAACCGGCGGGCTTTTCTTGTGGAAAACGGTTTATGCAACCGGGCTACTTGGCGTAGGCCACGGCGCGCATTTCGCGGATTACCGTGATTTTGATCTGGCCGGGGTACTGCATCTCCTTCTCGATTTTCTGGGATATTTCGTAGCTCAGCTCGGCGGCGCGTTCGTCGGTTACGTTCTCGGCATCTACCATCACGCGCAGTTCGCGGCCGGCCTGAATGGCGAAGCACTGATTGACGCCCTTGAAGCCGTTGGCGGTTTCTTCGAGCTGCTTGAGGCGTTTGATGTAGCTCTCCATCATCTCGCGGCGGGCACCCGGGCGCGAGCCCGAAATGGCGTCGCAGGCCTGCACGAGCGGCGAAATCATGGCCGTCATCTCCATCTCGTCGTGGTGGGCACCGATGGCGTTTACCACGTCGGGGTGCTCCTTGTACTTCTTGGCCATCTCCATGCCCAGAATGGCGTGGGGTAGCTCGGGCTCCTCGGTGCTCACTTTACCAATATCGTGCAGGAGGCCGGCACGCTTGGCGTGCTTTACGTTGAGCCCCATTTCGGCAGCCATCGTGGCGCAGAGGTTGGCTACTTCGCGGCTGTGCTGGAGCAGGTTCTGACCGTAGGAGGAGCGGAAACGCATCCGGCCTACCATTTTAATCAGTTCGGGGTGCAGACCGTGGATACCGAGGTCGATGATGGTTTTCTCCCCGATTTCCACGATTTCCTCGTCGATGTTCTTGCGGGTTTTGGCCACAATCTCCTCGATGCGGGCCGGGTGAATCCGACCATCTTTCACCAGCAGGTGCAGGCTCAGGCGGGCCACCTCGCGGCGCACCGGGTCGAAGCCCGAGATGATGATGGCCTCCGGCGTGTCGTCCACAATGATTTCAACGCCCGTGGCGGCTTCCAGAGCCCGGATGTTGCGGCCTTCACGGCCGATAATCTTGCCTTTTACGTCGTCGCTTTCGATGTTGAAAATGCTGACGCAGTTCTCAATGGCGTGCTCGGCGGCGGTGCGCTGAATGGTTTCGAGTACAATTTTCTTGGCGTCCTTGGTCGCCGTGAGCTTGCTCTGGGCCACCACATCCTTGATATAGGAACTGGCCTGAATCTGGGCTTCGTTTTTGAGGCCTTCCACCAGCTGCTCGCGGGCCTCGGCGGCCGTGAGGCCCGAAATAGCTTCGAGCTGGCTGGTAATGGCGCTGATTTTCTCGGTGAGCTGCTGGCGGATCTCGCGCAGCTCGGTTTCTACCTCCTGCTCGCGGGTTTCGAGCTTGGCCAGCTGCGTTTCAAGTGTCGCTTTGCGCTTTTCTTCCTGGATTTCCAGCTTTTCGCGTTGCTGCTGGGCCTGGGTTTCGAGGCGTTCCTTGGCCGCATCAAGCTCCTGCTCCTTGCGCTGTACCTGGTCGAGTTGCTTCTGGGTGGTTTGGGTGAGCTGCTTGATGCTCTGCTCCTGCTCTACTACGCTGGCGCGGCGCTCGGTCAGCTCCTGGTCGAGCGCCTGTTTCTGGCGGCGGCTTTCCTGCTCAAATTCCTGCTTCAGATTACGGAATTTGTCTTTCGATTGCTGAATCCGCTCGTCGCGGATGCGGGTGGCTTCGACTTCGGCTTCGGCCAGCAGCTGCTTGGCTTTGGTGCGGGCGTCGCCCTCATGGTCCTGCCGGGCCTTGCCGGCCTGCAAGCGTCCCAGCACCACGCCAACCACAAGGGCCAGCACGGCTGCCAGAACAATATAAAGAGTTTGAGACATGATCTTAAGGGGATTGAAATTGGAAGTTGAATGCTGATTCTCAGCTTTCAGTTCTTGCTTTTGGTCTGGCAGGAGTCAAAGCTGACTACTACCAACCATAAACCAACAACCAAGTGCTCAGAACCATTACTCCACAGCCCCCGCTGGAAACGCCAAAGGCCCGTACGATGGCCGGGCCGTTTGCCCCGCCCCGCACCGGGCTGTTACTTCGCGCCGAACCGGCCCCGTGCCCACGTAGGGCGGCCGGTTCAGACCAACACCGTCCCCGATAGCAGCTCGTCCAAACGCGCCAGGCGCTCGGTCAGGGCTGCATCGGTCCCATCCTTTTCCGTCGTGACCTTCAGGCGGTCAGCCATGGTCGATAAGGCAATCATGGCCAGCAGGTCCTGTTTGTCCTGAATGCCGTACTGGTCCCGAAATTCCTTCAGCCGCTCGCCTAGCAGCCGGCCTGCAAGGCGCAGGCGCTCCTCATCCTGGGGGCTTACCTTCATGGGGTAGTCCCGGTCAGCAATTCGGATTTTAATGGAAAGATCGGACATCAGCAGGTTGCTGGCAGTGGTAGGTTACGTTTGGGTTGGTTCGGTATGGATTACTCCCTCAAATAGGCAAGGCACTTATCTATTTCGCGGATGTATTCGTTCAGGCGAAGTTTCAGCTCGTTGACATTGGCCGGTTCCCCGGTCGCTATGGTATTGACAAGTTTAGTGATATTCTCCTGATTCTGGAAATCCTTGATGGCTCGCTCCCGGTCGCGCACGTCGGCCTGCAGTTGCTGAACAGTAGTCTGGGCGTCGGCCAGCTCCTCGCGCAACTGCTGATAGGCAGCCACTAAAGTGGTTACCTGCCGCTCCAGGCGGTCGAGTTGGGCAAGCTGCTGGGTGGATGCCATTTTTTGGTTTTTGGTGGCTTGAAGTTATAAATGTATCCTAACTCCTCAATTGAGATGCCTCGTCTGAGGGCAGTAGTTTTATCAATTGTTCTTTGGCAATCACGCCAATAGCTACAATTCTACGCCATTCTAGATCATTGACTATTGCCAGATCGTTGTAGTTTTCGTTGTTAGGTGCTTTATGGGCATCTAACAACTCATGCCAGTCCTTGACGCAATCATACTCAGCTTCAGAAATCCAGCCATCCGATAGGAAATCCTCATATTTCCTTCCTTGGAACACGTCATCAAAATAGCAGCACATGAACTCTACGTACCCCCAATGAGGATTCGCATTGCTTGCATCTAGCCACTTCTCAATCTGTAAGTCGAGATTAGTCAACTCAGCAATTGAACTGAGCCACATGGAGCGCCAATACTGCTTGTCCATTTTCCACTCTTTTTCCATATTAGAAGGAGGAATGTGAAATACTTACCGCCGGATAACAGCGCCGGCCTGCTGCTCGAACTGCTGAATGAGGCGGTTCATCACCTGGTCGATGGCCTGGTCGGTGAGGGTCTGGGTGGCATCCTGGAGCAAGAAGCTGACGGAGTACGACTTCTTGCCTTCACCCAGGTTGTCGCCCTCGTACACGTCGAACACGTTGATTTGGCGTAGCAGCTTCTTTTCGGCACGGCGGGCAATCTGTCGGAGCTGGTCGAAGGTTACGGTGCGGTCGACTACCAGGCTCAGGTCGCGGCGCACTTCCGGGAACTTGGGCAGCTCCTGGGCCATGAGGCGGCTCTTGTACTTGCGCATCAGGCCATCCCAATCCAGCTCGGCATACCACACCGGCTGGCTCACATCGAGGCGCTTAAGCACGGCCGCCGACACGGCCCCGAGCTGGGCTACCGGCTGGTTCTGGGCCAGCAGCGTGAGCCCCCCCGCCAGGTAGGGGTGCTCGACGGGCTTCGAAACGGGCTCGGGGAAGCCCAGCGCGGCCAGCACCTGCTGCACGGCGCCGGCCAACTGGTGGAAGGAGCTTTTGGCCGATTTCTGCTGCCAGGTTTCGGCGGCCGTATTGCCAGTGAGGTAAATAACGAGCTGGTTCTGCTCCTGATGGCTGCCATCGGGCAGCTGGCGGTAGGTTTTGCCAAACTCGTAGAGCTTCAGGTCGCGCTGGCGGCGGTTCACGTTGTGGCGCACTACCTCCAAGCCGCTGGGCAGCAGGCTGGGCCGTAGTACGTTCAACTCGGCGCTGTTGAAGTTGAGCAAATGCACCAGTCCGGCATCAGGCGCGTCCTCGGTTTCGAAGTAGCGCGAGTTGGTGATGGAGTTGGTGATGATTTCCGAAAAGCCCTGCCCGCTCAACAGCCGGGCCACATGCTGGCGGATAATTTCGGGGTCGGGGTTCGGGAATTTGGCCAGGAACGAGGCCGAGTTGTGGGGCCGCAGCGCCACGTGGTTGTAGCCGTAGATGCGCAGAATCTCCTCAATCACATCAGCCTCCCGCGTCACGTCTACCTTATGCGGCGGCACCGACAGAATCCATTCCTCATGGCCGGCTTCATCGGTCAGTTCCTCCGTGATGAGGACATCAAGGTCAGTAAGAATCTGGCGGATGCGGGCGGGGGCAATAAACTGGCCGACGAGCTTTTCCACACGGGGCAAGCGCAGGCGCACCAGCGTAGAACCGATGTGCGTAGGATACGCATCGACAACGGGCGCGGCCACGGTGGCACCCGCTACTTCCTGCAGCAGCAGCGCGGCCCGCTTCAGGGCCAGCGGCACCATATTGGGGTCGGTGCCCCGCTCGAAGCGGAAGGAGGCGTCGGTTTTGAGCTGGTGCGTCTGGGCAGTTTTGCGCACTACGGCCGGCGCGAAGTAGGCGCTTTCCAGGAACACCCGGGTGGTGGTTTCGCTCACGCCCGAGGTCTGCCCGCCGAATACGCCGGCCAGGGCCAGCGGCTGGCCGTTCGTGTCGGCAATGACCAAGTCGTCAGCCTTCAGGGTGCGCGTGACGCCATCGAGAGTAATGAACTTCTCCCCGGCTTCGGCCCGCTTCACGCGGATGTGGTTGCCGGCCAGCTGGTCGGCGTCGAAGGCATGCAAAGGCTGGCCCAGCTCGTGAAGCACGAAGTTGGTGACGTCGACTACGTTGTTGATCGGGGCAAGGCCGATGCTGCGCAAACGGCGCTGCAGCCACTCGGGCGAGGGAGCTACCCGCACATTCTCCAGCAGCAGGCCGGCGTAGCGCGGGGCGGCCGCAGGGTCTTCCAGCGTAACGTTTATGTTGGCAGCCGCTTGGGCGGGGGTCTTAAAGCCACTCACGTCGGGCAGCTGGCAGGGCTGGCGCAGCAAAGCGCGCAGCTCGCGGGCCACGCCGTAGTGCGAGGCCGCGTCGGCCCGATTCGGAGTCAGCCCTATTTCAAACACCGAGTCGGAGCCCAGGCCGAAGTAGTCGGCAGCGGGCGTGCCGTTGGGCAGCTCGGTTTCGAGCACCATAATGCCGGCGTGCGACTGGCCCAGACCGATTTCGTCCTCGGCGCAGATCATGCCTTCGGAAGCCGCGCCCCGGATTTTCGACTTCTTGATTTTGAACGGCTCGCCGCCCGTGGGGTACAGCATAGCGCCATCGAGGGCTACCACCACGCGCTGGCCGGCGGCCACGTTGGGGGCACCGCACACAATCTGGCGCGGGGTGGCGTCGCCCACATCCACGGTGGTCAGGCTGAGCTTGTCGGCGTCGGGGTGCTTTTCGCGGGTGAGGACCGTGCCCAGCACCAAGCCGCGCAGGCCGCCGGGCACGCTCTCCAGCTCCTCAATGCCTTCTACCTCCAGCCCCGAACCGGTGAGCAGGGCCCCTATTTCGGCGGCGGGTTTATCGGTAGGTATAAGTGTGCGGAGCCAGTCGTAGGATATCTTCATTTCAGTTGCCAGTGGTCGGTGGTCAGTTGCCAGGGTGCAATGGGCCGTTGCCGGGTTGCTTGATGAACAAACCGGCAACTGACCACTGACTACTGGCAACTAAATTCGGGCAAAGGTACAGATTCGGGCGGGCGGTATGAAGCGGTGCGCCGCGCCACGCCGACTGGCATATGTGGCAGCCGGCCGGCGCGGGCTAACCTCAACAGCTATACCTGCTTAAAATGCGGGTCTTTTGTTGAACGAATGGCATGTTTGCCGTAACTTTCCGGACCTTCCTTCAATTTCAAAGTGAAATTTCTGCCTATTTGATGAAAAAGTTACTTACCGTGCCGGCATTGCTGGTCAGCCTGGCTGGTTTCAGCCAGACACCCAAGTTCACCCTCGACTCTGCCCCCGCTCCGGCTACCATCTGCTATGCGCGCCCCGAGAGCATGCACACGCAACTGCCGCCACCCGCCGCCTACCTGGAGCAGCAGCGTAGTGGCCGCCGCGTTAACGGAGTCAAAATTGAGGTAACCTACACCGGCTTTTCGCCCGAAGCGCAGGCCGCCTTCCAATACGCCGTTGACATCTGGCAGTCGGTGCTGATTTCGCCGGTGACCATCCGGGTGCAGGCCAACTGGACCACGCTGGGCACCAACGTATTGGGTTCGGCCGGCCCCACGGCCTACTACCGCGACCTAAACGGGGCTACCCGTGCTGGCGTGTTGTATCCGGTGGCCCTGGCCGAAAAAATCAGCGGACAGGACCTGAACCTGCCAACCGACCCCGACATTACCACCCGTTTCAACAGCAGCTTCAACTGGTATTACGGGCTCGATATGAAGACCCCGGCCGGCAAGCACGATCTGGTGTCGGTGGTGCTGCACGAACTGGGCCACGGGCTGGGCTTTATTGCCGGTACCAGCTACACGGCTCCCAACGGGTTTTATGGCAACCCGCCATCGGTTTTCAGTACCTATATTGAAAACCTGGCCGGCGAGCAGCTCACCAACAACCCCGCTTTCCCCAACGGCTCGGCCGCACTCGGCGCGCAGCTGATTAGTGGGCAGCTTTACTTCAACAGCCCGCTGGCCCGCTCTGTCAACAACGACAACCGTCCCCGGCTATTCGCGCCGGCTACCTATTCGGCCGGCTCCAGCATTTCGCACCTCGATGAGGCCACGTACCGCGCCGGCGACATCAACTCGCTGATGACGCCCCAGATTGGCGCGGCCGAAGCCATGCACAACCCCGGCCCGATCACGCTGAAAATGTTCGACGAGATGGGCTGGTTCAACACGGCCATCCGCACCACGCCCCTCAAAGACTCGGAAGTGGCCCGTGACTTCCCGGTTACGGCTACCATCATCAGCGACGGCACCGTTACGCCCGGCTCGGTGAAGCTTAACTACGCCATCGACAACGCCGCGCCCGTGGCCGTTACGATGACCAATACCAGTGGCAACATTTACCAGGGCGTTATTCCGAACCCGGGCCTCAACCACACCGTCAGCTACTTCATCACGGCTACCGATAACGAAACCAAGCGCACCTATACCGCCCCGGCTGTTTACCAGCCCAACGTGGCCACCGTCGACCGCTACTCGTTTGTGGTGGGCCCCGATGCAGTAGCACCGCTCGTGCAGCACCGGGCCGCGACCTACGTGTTTGCCGATAAGCTGCCATTGAGCCTGCAGGTGCAGGCCACCGACAACCTGGGCGTAAGTACCGTACAGGCCGAGGTATTTGTGAATGGTGTGGCCCGGCCCACCATTACGCTCACCCGCCAGGGCACTTCCAACAACTTTGTGGGCAACCTGACGGCCGCGGGCGTAGTAGCCGGCGACGTGCTTACCTACCGCATTGTAGTTCGCGACGTGGCCACGACTCCCAACCAGACCCTGAACCCCGCCAGTGGTTTCTACACGGTGAATGTGGTGAGCTTCAAGCCCGCCCAGGATACGTACACCAACAATTTCAACAGCACCACGCCCCTCGATTTCGTGGGCGAAGGTTTCCGGATCAACCAGCCCGCCGACTTCGCCAATCCGGCTATCCACTCCGACCATCCCTACACCGACGACTCCACCCGCATCTACCAGATGCTGGTGCCTATCCGGGTGACGTCGAAGAACACGAGCATGACGTTTGACGAAGTAGTGCTGGTGGAGCCCGGCGAGCCCAATTCGACCTTTGGCACCCCAGAGTTTTACGACTTTGTAGTGGTAGAAGGCAGCACCGACCAGGGAGCTACCTGGAAGCCTGTGGCCGACGGCTACGATTCGCGCCTGCAGGCCGACTGGCTGGCAGCCTGGAACGCCAAGGTTACGGCAGCCGGTAACTCCACTGCCGTGGGTTCGGCCTCGTTGTTTAAGCCGCATACCTTCAACCTGGGCAGCAAATACAACGTGGGCGACGAAGTGCGCCTGCGCTTCCGCCTTACCTCCGACCCCGGCGCATTCGGCTGGGGCTGGGTCATCGACAACGTGGTGGTCAGCAATGTGGTGACCAGCGTTGCCTCGGAGCTGAAAGCCAGTGGCAGCCTCGTAGTATCGCCGAACCCCAGCGCGGGCCAGTTCCGAGTGCAGGCCAGCTTTAGCCGGCCCACCAGCGGCCTCGAAGTGGTGGTGCGCAACATGTTGGGCCAGGAGGTGTACCGCCAGGCGGTACCCGCTACGGCCAACCTCAACCTACCCATCGACCTGGGCCAGCTGGCCAACGGCATTTACCAGCTCAGCCTGGGCAACGGTGCCGATGCTGCCTCGCGCAAAATCCTGATTCAGCGGTAGGTGTTTTGAGCTGTTAGCCATTAGCTGAAAGCTGTTAGCTTTTTGTTTTCATCGAACTGAAGCTGCGCAAAAAGAAAAGGGCGGCCCCTCCACATTGGAGGGGCCGCCCTTTTCTTTTTGCTGGAACTCTTCACCTCAACTTGGGCATTCGGGTTGAAATGCACCAGCAGCTAGTGACATTATTTGAACGCCATTTCGCCGGCTTCTATTTGCAGCTTCAGGCGGTTATCGGCCGGGGGTACGGGGCAGGCATAGTCGGCGGAGTAGGCGCAGTAGGGGTTATAGGCCTGGTTGAAGTCGAGCAGCACTTCGGTATCGGCGGCGGCGGGCAGGGAGGCGTCGAGGTAGCGGCCGCCGCCGTAGCTGCCGAAGCCGTTGGTGCGGTCGGTGAAGGGCACAAACAGGGTGGTGTCCTTACCATCGGCCTTCAGGAAGAGCGTGAGTTGATACTCCTGCTTATTGAAGATGAACTTGGCCCGGCCCCAGCGCAGGTATTTATCGGCTTTGCCGTCGGTGAGGGGCATTTCGACGGTGTCGCGCTGCGGGAAGTGCTCTAGTTGCGCCTCCAGGCGGAAGTCGCGGTTGGGCGGGTAGAACCGGAGGCTGTCGAAGCTTTGGCGCAGCTCGGTGCTGAGGGGCGAGGAGTTGGGCCGGCGGAAGGCGTTGTTCTTGGCTTCGCGCTGCTGTAGCAGCCGGGCAGTGTACTGGTCCTGGCCCAGCACAAGGTCTTGCACAAAGTAGCCGAACACGAGCAGCAGGCCCAGGCCGATGAGGAGTTTAGGGTTGAAGCGCACTAGAAGGAGGTAAAAAGTAAACGAGGAAGTAAAAGTCGGAAGAACAAGTGGCAAACCATGCCGGAGGCGGCAGAAGCACGCTGCTACGCAATGTGCCACCTCTTCTGCCAGCCTGTTTGCTTAGCCTGCTTTCCCTTTTTCGCCTCGCGTTTCTACTTCACCCCCTCATAGCATCCCTTCATCGGCGAAGCTATGGTAGCCCTGGTCAGTGAAGATGAGGTGGTCGAGCACGGGCAGGTCGAGCAGCTGGCCGGCTTCCTTGAGCTTGCGGGTGAGGGCAATATCGGCGGCCGAGGGGTTGCGGTTGCCGCTGGGGTGGTTGTGCACCAGCACAATGCTGCTGGCCAACTGCTCCAGCGCCTCCTTGAAGATGAGCTTGGGGTCGGCCACGGTGCCGGCCACCCCGCCCCGGCTGATGCTGACGGTGCGCATCACCACGTTGGCCCGGTTCAGCAGAATAACCCAGAATTCCTCGTGGGGCAAATCCTGCAGGTGCGGTTGCATCACGTGGTAGATGTCGCGCGAGCAGGTGATGGTGTTGCGGGCGGGCGTATCGGCTTCCTTGCGGCGGCGGCCCAGCTCCAGGGCCGCCACAATGGTAATGGCGCGGGCCTCGCCGATGCCTTTCTGCTTCATCAGCTCCTTCACCGAGAAGCGGGCCAGCGTGTTGAGGTCATTCTGGGCGGCTTTGAGCACGAGCTTGGCCACATCAACGGCCGACAATTTGGCGGTACCCGAACCGAGCAGGATGGCCAGCAGCTCGGCATCCGAGAGCACGGCGCGGCCTTTCTGAAGCAGCTTTTCGCGCGGCCGGTCTTCTTCGGCCCAGCTCTTGATGCCGCTGACGACCGGGGTATAGGGCACTGGCGCTCCATTGGAGGTGATTGGGCCGGGCGGCGCCGGGTTTTCCGACAGCTTGTCAAACTCTTGCATGGGGCACCGTTGTTGTAGGCCCGGAATTTACTTTAAAATCCGGAGGCCCAGCATACCGTTGCCAGCCTCAGTGCTTTACTTTGTGGTCCCATTTACGGGAGCCCGCTTTCAATTATGTCCCGCAAACTCTTTTTGCCCATATTTCTGGCCCTGATAGTCGCTGCCGAGTGGTATGCGTTCCAGGCCGTTCGCACGCTTGTTCAATCGGTTTCGCCTGGCGTACGCCGCACTACGGTGGTGTTGTACTGGTTTATTACGGCCCTGGTGTGGGGGCTAGGCATGTGGGCCGTGAGCAACCGCCGCGAGCATGCCTCTTACAAAGCCTACCTGGGCGGCGTGCTGCTGGCAGTTATTGCGGCCAAAATGGTCGTCATTGTTCCGCTGCTGCTCGAAGACGCGGTGCGCCTGGGCCGCTGGGTTGTGCAGCTGGTGGGCCGGCCGGCCGGAGCCGGCTCAGGCCCATCTATTTCGCGCAGCGAATTCCTGAGCAAAGCGGCGCTACTTGCCGGGGCCATACCGTTTGTGGCGCTGCTCTGGGGCATGTTCAAGGGCCGTACCGACTACACGGTAAAGCGCGTAGTACTGCGTTTTCCCAACCTGCCGGCCTCGTTCGATGGGTTCAAAATGCTCCAGATTTCCGACCTCCACGCCGGCTCGTTTCAGAGCCTCGCGCCCCTGCGCCGGGCCGTAGCCATCATCAACGAGCAGGCCGCCGACCTGGTAGTGATGACTGGCGACCTGGTAAACAACTACGCTACCGAGGTAGAGGAGCATATCAACACGCTGGCCGGCATCCGGGCCAAGCTACCGGTATACTCGATACTGGGCAACCACGATTACTCCGACTATGTAGACTGGACCAAGGAGGGCGGCTTGCCGGCCAAGCAGGCCAACCTGGCCCGCATCAAAGCCAACCATGCTAAAATGGGCTGGAACCTGTTGCTCGATGAGGCCCGGACTATTGAGCGCGAAGGCGAGAAAATCAGTCTGCTCGGAGTGCAGAACTGGGGTGCCCGCGGCTTTGCGCAGTACGGCGACCTGGCCAAGGCCCACGCCGCCGCCGACCCCGCGGCCCCATTTAAAATCCTGCTCTCCCACGACCCTTCGCACTGGGATGCGCAGGTGCAGGAGTACCCCGACATCGACCTGATGCTGGCCGGCCACACCCACGGCATGCAGTTCGGCGTCAACCTGTCGTTTCTGAAATGGAGCCCCGTGCAGTACGCCTACAAGCAGTGGGCGGGCCTGTACCAGCGGGGCCGCCAGCACCTGTACGTGAACACCGGCCTGGGCTTCATCGGCTACCCCGGACGGGTGGGCTTCCTGCCCGAAATAACCGTGTTTGAGCTGCGGCGCGGGTAAAAGAAGGCTGTTCGCCCCGGGGGCTGCACGATGCGCGAGTGGGCATTTCGGCGGGTTTCTACCTGTTCGAAATGCTCACTCGCTTCTTTTTGCGGCTACTGCTTGCCCGGTGCTGCAGCGGCTAAACTTAAAAACTTCCCTTGCCGTATACGCGCCATTCGTTCTCTCTCCTGAATTTCACTCTCTCCCCATGAAAAAGACCCTGCTCCTGCTTTCGGCCGCCGCTGCTTTCACACTCGGCTCGTGCTCCGACAACACGCCCGCCGAAACGACCACCACGACCACCGACACCACCATGACGACGACCACAACGGCCGGCAGCATGGATTATTCGCCGGAGGCCGTTAGCAGCCGGGCCGACCGCATGGCCGCCGACATGGCTACCAGCATGCAGCTCGACGAGCCGACCCGCACCCGCGTACGCGACATTTACGTTACCCGGGGCCAGCGCATGGCCGAGCTCAACCAGAAGTACATGACCGACACGATGGGCATGGCCGCCGCCCGCCGCGACGTGTACGCCAACACCGACACGGAAATGAAAACCGTGTTCACCGACCCCACGCAGTACTCGGCTTACGAAAGCAGCCGCAGCAGCTACTACGACGACCGGTACATGGGCAACACTACCATGAGCTCGTCGGACAATATGTCGACCGGCAGCTCATCGGCTGATATGACCAGCTCCGATATGGAGAAAATGAAGATGAAGGGCGAAGACGGCAGCAAAATGAAAATCAAAGCCGACGGCGACGTAAAAATCAAAGATGCCGAGGGTAACAAGGCCAAGATGGATGGCGACGATGGCACCGTGAAAATGAAGCCTGAAGACGGCGACAAAACCGTTATCAAGTAATTCTTTTCGGCGGCCAGCATATTTTCGGCCGACGATTTGTTAGCCTACAGAAGCCCGCACCTGCAACGGTGCGGGCTTCTTTTGTCTCCTTCCGGCGTTATGGCCAACTGTCGGCCGGCCCACCGAGCGGCGGCTGGGGAGTATTTTCCCGCCGTGCTGCCGTAGTTTACCTATTGATGCTGTTTTCTGCCCTCCCATCCGTCGGTCCTGTTCGTTTCCTGGTGCTGCTGCTGGCGCCGCTGCTGTTGCTGGCCGGGCTGGCAACCGGGCAGGTACGCGTAACGGGCCGCATTTCGGAAGAAGGCTCGCGCCGGCCTATTCCGGGCGCCTCTATCACGGTGCGGCGCACGCAGCTGGCCGTGGTGGCCGATGCCAGCGGCGACTTCGGCGTTACCGCCCAGCGCACCGACACGCTTATTTTCCGGGCCGTGGGCTTCAAGCCCCGGCTGCTGCCGCTGGGTGGCACCGGCCTCTCGCAGCTCGTAGTCCAGATTCGGCTGCGGCCCGATACGGTGCAACTGGGCGAAGTGCGCATTGTAGAAGGCCGGCCCGACCAGGAGCTCATCGACCGGGCCCTGCGCAACATCAAGCGGCCCAGCAAGGCCCCCACCAGCGCCGTAAAGCGCCCGCCCGCTCCCAAGCCCATGTTCCCCGTCGATTCGGCGGCGCCCAAGGCCCCTACGCCCACCCTGGCCAGCCCCGTGAGTTTGCTGTATGAGCAGTTTTCCAGGGCCGGTAAGGAGCGGGAAAAGCTACGGGAGATTGAGGCCCAGGAAGCCGCCAAAAAGGCGCTGCAGGAGCGCCGCCGCTACAACCGCAACTTCAAAGACAACCGCGGCTACGAGTAGGCACGTAGGGCGGGCCGGTAGCGGGCCAGAGGAAACAGGTGATTCCGAAAGTGACGCTAACGACCTGACGGAAGGCTCCAGCTTTTGGCCGCGAAGGGCTTTTTTGCCGTATGCCTGCTGAAACAGCACTTCCTGCCCTTCTCCCATCCGCGCCTCTACCATGCGAATCGGTTATCCCTGCGTCAACGAAACGCTCGACTGCACTTCTACCAGCACTTTCCGGCTGGCTTCCTACACCGATGAGCGCCTAGAGCTGACGGTAGCCAACAACCTGCGCTGCCTGCTCCGGATTTTGGAGTGGAACGTGGCCCATGGGCTGCTGTTTTTTCGCATTGGCTCGGGCGTGGTGCCCTTCGGCTCTCACCCCATCAACACCTTTCCCTGGCAAACGCGTTTTGCGGCCGAATTCCGGGCCATCGGCGACTACGTGCGGGCCAATAGCCTGCGCATCTCGTTTCACCCCGACCAGTTTGTGGTGCTTAACTCGCCCGATGCCGGCATTGTGGAGCGCAGCATCCAGGAGCTCATCTACCAGGGCTCGATGCTGGATTTGATGGGCCTCGACTCCAGCCACAAGCTCCAGATTCATGTGGGCGGCCTCTACAACGACCGGGAGTTGGCTATCAGCCGCTTTATTGCCACCCACCAGCGCCTGCCTGAAGCCGTGCGTGCCCGCCTGGTTATCGAAAACGACGACCGTCTGTTCAGCCTCCAGGATTGCCTACGGGTACATGCGGCGGTGGGCATTCCGGTGCTGTTCGATAATTTCCACCACGAGTGCCTCAACCACGGCGAACCCATGGCCGAGGCCCTGCGCTTGGCCGCCGCCACCTGGCACCCCACCCACGACGGCGTGATGATGATGGATTACAGCTCGCAGGCTCCCGGCGAGCGAAAGGGGAAGCACACACCCACGCTCGAAAACGACCTGTTTGCCGGTTTCCTGCGCGACCTGGGCGACCTGGACGTGGACATCATGCTCGAAATCAAGGACAAGGAGGCCAGTGCCCACCGCGCCTGCGCCACCATGCGCGGGGCCGGCCTGCTGCCCGGCATACCGGCCCCGGTGGCAACCTGACCTTTACAGCCACTTTTTGCGTAAGCCTAATTGCCCACCGGGCTATCCGTTTTTCTTCTGCTTTTTCTTTTCCTATGATTTTCACCGACCTGCTCAACGCTACCACTCACTCCCTCAGCAACGGCCTCACCGGCATCCCGCTGAGCGCCGCCCAGGACAATACCGAAACCTGGCAGCAACACCTGCTGCAAAGCGGCGAGCCCCGCCTCCAGGATATCGGCCGCGAAATCGGCAACCTCCAGTCCTTGCTCAGCGAGGGCGATGTGGGCCTGAACGGGCCGGCCATCGGCCGCTCGCTAAGCATGCTGGCCTCGCAGACTGCCCAGGTAGTGGCCCAGGCCCCCGACGAAATCCGCGCCAGCCTCACCGAACTCTCCGACCTGCTGCTGCGCGCCGGCGGCCAACTGGAACAGAAAGCGTAACTACCGGCACCAGGCATAAAAAAACCGGCCCGCACGATGCGGGCCGGTTTTTTTGTGCCTGCCTAACGCAACGGCGTACTACCTGATTGGGGCAGTGCTGCGCGGTACGTTGGCCTTGCGGGTCGAGCGCCTGGTTGTGGTAGTGCGGGTGCTCCGCGGCTCCGTGGTCGTCATAGTGGAGGTACGGCGTTCGGCCTCAATGGTCGTGCGACTCTCCACGGCCGGGGTCCGGTCCATCGTCCCGACACTGGTTTGGGTGGGGTTGCTGGTAGTAGGCGTGCGCTGGTCGAGCGTGCCGGGGTTGGTGGTCGGGTTGGCCGGATTGGGTAACGTGTTGGTCGATTGGTTCAGCGTACCACTCTGGGTTGCTCCGGTGCTCATAGTCTGGGCCGAGGCGGCCGTGGCGGTGCCCACAAACAGGGCAGCGGCCAGCAGGAAATTGCGTTTCATATAAAATCAGCTGTAGGGTGAATAGCCCTGACCCAGATAGGGCCAGCGGCAGGATTCTCATACGTTTAAAAGATAGCGAAGGCCGGAAAAGTCCGAACTTTTAGCTCGCACAACAATCTATATATCAGATAATTAATCTAAACCGTCGGGCTGCGCGCCGGGCAAATAAAAAACCCCGCCGGCCGAGGCCAGCGGGGTTTTTACATCGTTCAGAAGTGGAGCTGCAGAGATTCGAACTCTGGTCCAGACAAGGAAAACGTCGAGCTTTCTACGTGTGTATCTATGCTTGGATTGTCGAAGGAAACCAGGCGCACATCAGGCCTTTGATTTCCCCTTATCTGTTTGAGTTTCGCTCGCAGGTCACAGCGCCCCACGAACTATCCTAACTGCTTTCGACGCCCCGAACTCACCCGTGAGCAGGAAGACGGATGCGGGACGATGGCATTACTTAGTACCTAGACTAAGCAGCCATGGCGTAGCTATACTCGCCAGTTGTGTTTTGGACGGCTTTTTTTACGGGAGATTCATCCAACTCCCGACACGCTTACTCGCGCAGTGCACAAGCTGTCAATTCCGGTCAGCCCCAGTTGTGAAAGAACGATGCCCGCCACGAATGGCGAGGTGCGAATGTACGCACACTACCCGATAAACGTTGTGCCGGCCCCCGAAAGTTCCGGCCAGGGCCCAACCGACGGGCCAGAAAAGCGGGTGCCACCACTCCGGCCGGGGCCGGCAAATGGCCGGCGGGCGGGCTTCCAAAGCCGGGCTTTTCGGGGTAACTTTGTGGGAAGACCTATGGAGAATTTCGTTGTTTCGGCCCGCAAGTACCGCCCGGCCACGTTCAGGAGCGTGGTGGGGCAGCAGCACGTTACCACTACGCTGCAAAACGCCATTGCCTCCCAGCATCTGGCCCAGGCCTTCCTATTCTGCGGTCCGCGGGGCGTGGGCAAAACCACCTGCGCCCGCATTCTGGCCAAAACCATCAACTGCGAGTTCGTGGAAGAGCACGTGCGCCGCGGCCGCTTGGTTTCGGAGCTGATTGCCCAGCAGCCCGGCATCGTACCCGAGGCCCTGCTGACCGCCGCCGACCCCGACAACACGCCCTTCGAGCTGGAGGCCTGCGGCAAGTGCGGCTCGTGCCGGGCCTTCCAGGAAAGCGCCTCCTTCAACGTGCACGAGCTGGATGCGGCCTCCAACAACTCGGTCGAGGACATTCGCAGCCTCGTGGAGCAGGTGCGGTATGCGCCCCAGCAGGGCCGCTACAAGGTCTATATCATCGACGAGGTGCACATGCTCTCGAATGCGGCCTTCAACGCGTTTCTGAAGACGCTGGAGGAGCCCCCGGGCTACGCCATCTTCATCCTGGCCACCACCGAGCGCCACAAAATCATTCCTACCATTCTGTCGCGCTGCCAGGTATTCGACTTCAACCGGATCAAGGTAGACGACATTCGGGGGCACTTGCGCCACGTGGCCACCCAGGAGCAGATTGAGGCCGAAGACGATGCACTGCACCTGCTGGCCCAGAAGGCCGACGGCGGCCTGCGCGACGCGCTGAGCATGTTCGATCAGATGGTGACCTTCTCGGGCCACAACCTGCGTTATCAGGACGTGATTCAGAACCTGCACATTCTGGACTATGAGTACTACTTCCGGCTGACCGAGGCGCTGCTGACCGAGAACCTGAGCGCCACGCTGCTGCTGCTGGAAGAGGTGATGCAGAATGGCTTCGACCTGCACAACTTTGTGGTAGGCGCGGCCGAACACCTGCGCGGCCTGCTGGTGTGCAAGGATGCCGTGACGGTGCAGCTACTGGAAGTATCCGACAACATTCGGGCGCGCTACGTGCAGCAGGCCCAGGCCGCGCCACTCGCCTTTTTACTGTCGGGCCTGAACTTGGTCAGCCTCTGCGACCGGGAGTTCAAGCAGGCCAAAAACCAGCGCCTGCACGTCGAGCTGATGCTGATGAAGCTGGCCTACCTGAACGGGGCCGTGCAGTTTGCCCGCGACCTGAGCGCCGGCCCCGCCGCTTCGTCTGATAACGGCGAGGCGAAAAAAAAAAGTAGCGCAAGCACTCCCCCCCCCGCAGTAGCCCCCGCCCCCACCGGCCAGCTGGTGGCCGACGGTACCGCCGAAGCACCCGCCGCTTACATCACGGCTCCGTCTGCTCCGGTAGAACAACCTGACAACCAACAACCAATAACTGACAACCAGCTAGCCCACGCGCCCGCCGACCCCGAACCCATTGTGCCGGTGGAAAGCGGTGTGGAAGAGCTGCACGATACGCCCAGCATCGAGGACGAAACGGCTACCCAGGTGCCCACCACCAGCCAGCTGCGCGACACGGTGCCGCATATTGAAACCGGCCGCCCCAGCATTGCCGGCCACGAGCCGGGCATGATGCCCGTAACGGCTGCCCCGCTGCCCCCGCCCGTGCCCAAGCCTGGCATGCCGCCACTGGGCAAACCCCTGGGCCTGGGCACCAAGCTACCCGGCCTGGGCAGCCTGAACGCCATGAAGGCCCAACTGGCGGAGAAGGCTGCGGCCGGCAAAGCCACCGCCGAAGCCGAGCCCAGCGGCCCCGTAACCGGCCTACCCGCCATCGACGACGCTAAGCTGCAACGCGCCTGGAAGGAGCTGACCGAGGAGCGCAAGGCCGGCAGCATGATGCACTACAGCATCCTCAACCGCCCGGTGCAGGCCAACGAGCAGCACGTTATTCTGCTGACTGTGGATAACCCCGTGCAGGAAGACCAGTTCAACGACTTCCGGGGCGAATTTGTAACCGAACTGCGCCGCCGCACCGGCTACCCGCGCCTGAACGTGCAGGTAAGCATTGTAGAGCGCCAGGAGACCGGCCGTAAGCTGTATACTGCCACCGACAAGCTGGAATACCTGACCGAAAAATACCCCATGCTGGCCGAGATGAAGCAGCGCCTGGGCCTGGATGCCGACTAAATCACGGATTGGCGCGGACTTTAACGGATTCCACAGATTTTTCAGTCGATTACAAGACCACCTCTAAACAGGTGGTCTTTTCGGTATGAGCTTATATGGGCTCGGAGGCATATACCCGGCGGTCCTTCCATAAAATCCGTGAAAGCCGCTAAAAATCCGCGCTAATCCATGGTCCTATAAGCAATTTTTCGCAATTGAAAGGCGGAACGGTTATCGGTGGGCTTTTTATTCCCGGGGGGGACGCCTATCTTTGAGTTTATTATTAGAATCTGCTCTCTCCGCCTCCCTTCCATCGTGAGAAAATCCTTTCTGCTTTTCGTTCCGGCCTTGGCTACGCTTGGCCTGACCCAGTGCCAATCCAGCAAGCCCGCTACTTCGGTCTCAACCCCGGCCACTGAAGCGCCCGCAACGACCCGGCAGAAGGAATACACGTACCAGACCGTTCCCGGCGACCCGCTCAAGGCCCGCATCTACACCCTCGACAACGGTCTGACGGTGTATTTGTCGGATTACAAGGACGCCCCGCGCATCCAGACCTACCTGGCCGTGCGGGCCGGTTCGAAGAACGACCCGGCCACTGCCACCGGCCTCGCCCACTACCTGGAGCACATGGTGTTCAAGGGCACCTCGCAGCTGGGCACCCAGAACTGGGCCGCCGAAAAGCCTGAGCTCGACAAGATTGAGGCGCTGTACGAGCAGTACCGTGGTCAGCGCAACGACCCCGCCGCCCGTAAGAAAACTTACCACCAGATTGACTCCATCTCGGGCGTGGCAGCCAAGTACGCCGTGGCTAACGAGTACGACAAGGTGATGGGCGCCATCGGCTCGCAGGGCTCCAATGCCTACACCTCGGTCGAGCAGACGGTGTACCAGGAAGATATTCCGAGCAACCAGCTGGAGAAATGGGCCGCCATCCAGACCGAGCGCATGGGCGAGCTGGTACCGCGCCTGTTTCATACTGAGTTGGAGGCGGTGTACGAGGAGAAGAACCGGGGCCTCGACAACGACTTCAACAAGGAGTTTGAGGCCCTGAACCGCACGCTGTTCCAGCAACATCAGTACGGTACCCAGACTACCATCGGCACCATCGAGCACCTGCAGAATCCGTCTATCACGGAAATCAAGCGGTATTTCGAGGCCTACTACGTGCCCAACAACGTGGCCCTGGCCCTGAGCGGCGACCTGGACTACGACCAGACCATCCGCACCATTGACAAGTACTTCGGCCAGCTGAAGCGCAAGCCGGTGCCAGCCTTCACGGTGGCCCAGGAGGCTCCGCTAACGGCCCCGGCAATTACCAAAATCGTGGGCCCCAGCGCCGAGAACGTGATGCTGGGCTTCCGGTTTCCGGGTACCAGCACCCCCGACGCGCTGGTGCTGCGCATGATTGACAAGATTCTCAGCAATGGCCAGGCCGGCCTGATTGACCTCAACCTCAACCAGCAGCAGAAAGTGTTGCAGGCGGCTTCGTTCACCAACATCAACAACGACTATTCGGCTCACATTCTCTATGCTACGCCCCGCCAGGGCCAGAAGCTGGAGGAAGTGCGCGACCTGCTGCTGGCTCAGCTCGACAAGGTGAAGAAGGGCGACTTCCCGGAGTGGCTGATTCCGGCCATCATCAACAACGACAAGCTGCAGCGCACCAAGAGCTACGAGAGCAATGAGGCCCGCGCCGGTGCTTTCGTGGATGCCTTTGTGGCCCGCACCGACTGGAAGGACTACCTGCAGCAGGTAGACGAATTCGGCAAAATCACGCGTGCCGATGTGATGCGCGTGGCCCAGCAGTACTACGGCCCCGGCTACGCGCTGGTGTACAAGCGCACCGGCGAGGACCCCAACAAAGTGAAGGTGGTCAAGCCCGCTATTACGCCCGTGCCTGTCAACCGCGAGGTATCGTCCGGGTTCTACAAGCAGGTAATGGCCATGTCGGCGCCTGAGCTGCAGCCGGTGTTTCTGGATTACAAGCAGGATATCAAGGAAACCAAGCTGGCCTCGGGCATCCCGGTGTTCTACACCCGCAACACCGAGAACAACCTATTCAACTTGTACTACGTGCTCGATATGGGCACCAACACCAACCCGCGGCTGGGCTTGGCGACTGATTACCTGCAGTACCTGGGCACTGGCAAATACTCGGCCGCCGAGCTGCAGCAGGAGTTCTATAAGTTAGGCTGCTCGTTTGCCGTGCAAAGCTCGCAGGACCGCACCACCGTTAGCCTCAGTGGCCTCGACAGCAACATGGAGCCCGCGCTGGCGCTATTCGAAAGCCTGTTGGCCGCGCCCAAGCCTGATGCCGCCGCCCTCAAAAACATGGTGGCCGGCGTACTCAAGGCCCGCGAAGATGCCAAGCTTAACAAGGGCGTGATTCTGCAGCAGGCCATGGTGAACTACGCTAAATACGGTGCCAAGAACCCCTTCACCACCCAGCTCAGCGAAAAGGAACTGAAGGCCCTCAAGCCCGAGCAGCTCACCAGCCTCATCCAGCAGCTCCCGACCTACCAGCACCGGGTGTTATACTACGGGCCCAAGCCAGAAACCGGCCTGACTGCTACGCTTAACCAGCTGCACAAAACGCCCGCCACACTGGCCGCGGTACCTGCCAACAAAGATTTCACCGAGCAGCCGCTGAATACGGCCAAGGTGTACTGGGTGGATTACAACATGGTGCAGGCCGAAATCCTGTTCCTGAGCAAAGGGCCCATATTCGACAAGGGCCTTGTGCCTACCACCAGCCTTTACAACGAGTACTTCGGGGGCGGCATGGGCAGCATCGTGTTTCAGGAGTTGCGCGAGAGTCAGGCGCTGGCCTACTCGGCCTCCTCGCGCTTCTCCAACGCCGATAAGCTGGGCCGTAGCTCTTATAACATGAGCTACATCGGGGCGCAGGCCGACAAGCTGCCCGAGGCCATGGCCGGCATGCAAACCCTGCTCACCGATATGCCCGCCGCCGAAGCCAACCTGCAGATTGCCAAGGCGTCCATCCGCAACAGCATCGCCACCGACCGCATCACCAAATCCGACATCCTCTTCAGCTACGAGCGCGCCAAACGCCTCGGCCTCGACTACGACCTGCGCCGCGACGTGTACGAGCAAACGGCCAACATGAGCTTCGCCGACCTGCTACAGTTTCAACAGGCCCGCGTGAAAGGCCAGCCCCAAACCATCTTGGTCATCGGCTCGAAAGACCGCCTCAACTTCAAGGCCCTGGCCAAGTACGGCAAGGTCGAGCAGCTGACGCTGAAGGAGATTTTCGGGTATTAGGAATAGGGCTCAGATGGAACAGAACGTCATGCTGAGCGCAGCAAAGCAGAGCCGAAGCATCTCTAACGCAATGCTAACCCAGTCGTTGAGTTTACCACTGCGGTAGAGATGCTTCGACTTCGGCTTACGCCTCCGCTCAGCATGACATTGCTCTTTTTCTCACCCAGCTCACTGCTTACCCACAACACACGCACTAACCTCAAAATACCTGTCACGTAACACCTGACACCTTTTTTTCAACAATGGCAGAGAAAATAACCATTAAGAACGGCAAGCTCAACGTGCCGGATCAGCCGATTATTCCGTTCATTGAGGGCGACGGCACCGGACCAGATATTTGGGCAGCGGCCGTCCGCGTGCTAGATGCGGCGGTAGAGAAGGCCTACAACGGCAAGCGCAAGCTCGAGTGGAAGGAAGTACTGGCCGGTGAGAAGGCCTTCAAGCAGGTAAACAACTGGCTGCCCAACGAAACCCTCGACGCCTTCCGCGAATACCTGGTGGGCATCAAAGGCCCCCTAACGACGCCTGTGGGCGGCGGTATCCGGAGCCTGAACGTGGCCCTGCGCCAGGAGCTCGACCTGTACGCCTGCGTGCGCCCCGTGCGCTGGTTCGAGGGCGTGCCTTCGCCCGTGAAGCGCCCCGAGCTGACCGACATGGTTATCTTCCGCGAGAACACCGAGGACATCTACGCCGGCATCGAGTACATGAACGGCACGCCGCAGGCCCAGAAAATGCTGGAATTCCTGCAGGATGAGATGGGCGTGAAGAAAATCCGCTTTCCCGAAACGTCCTCCTTCGGCATCAAGCCCGTGAGCAAGGAAGGCACCGAGCGCCTCGTGCGCTCGGCCATCGAGTACGCCATCAAGCACAAGAAGCCTTCGGTGACCATCGTGCACAAGGGCAACATTATGAAGTTCACCGAGGGCGCGTTCAAAACCTGGGGCTACGAGCTGGCCGAGAAGGAGTTTGGCGACAAGGTGTACACCTGGGCCCAGTACGATAAGGTGCTGGCCAAGCAGGGCCAGGAAATGGCCGATGCCCAGCAGAAGCTGGCCCTCGACAGCGGCAAAATCCTCATCAAGGACAGCATTGCCGATGCCTTCCTGCAGCAGATTCTGCTCCGCCCCTCCGACTACTCGGTAGTGGCCACGCTCAACCTGAATGGCGACTATATTTCCGACGCGCTGGCCGCCATTGTGGGCGGTATCGGCATTGCACCGGGTGCCAACATCAACTACGAAACCGGCCACGCCATCTTCGAAGCCACCCACGGCACAGCCCCCAAGTACGCCAACCTCGACAAGGTGAACCCCGGTTCGGTTATCCTTTCCGGTGCCCTGATGCTGGAGCACCTGGGCTGGAACGAAGCCGCCGACCTCATCTACAAAGGCCTCGAAGCCGCCATCGCCAGCAAGCGCGTCACCTACGACTTCGAACGCCTGATGGACGGTGCCACCTTGCTCAAGTGCAGCGAATTTGGCGACGAAATTATCCAGGATATGTAGTAGCTTGGCGCAAGCCAACTACCTCAACCGCAACCCCCGCGTTGGCTGTAAGGCTGCCGCGGGGGTTTGTTTTTTAATCATCCAGAAATCATAATGCAAAAGGGTAAACTGTTCTCGTTTCTATTCCGGGGCTACTTCGGTTCTTATGGTTTTCTCTCCTTCGTATTCGGCGTTTTCTCTCTCTGCGGAGTAATGCCGGCAAATCTGAACGGCACTTCTTATTACGGCATTACTGGATTCTTTATTACGATATTATTTGCCCCTTTATTTGCGCTTATTTTCGCTGCAACCAGCTGGATATTCATTGCTCCAGGATTAATAGTGTATGATTTCTTTGCTGATGTATTTCAGAATTTACGGCGCTCATCTTAACTAGTCCTCGTGCAAACCAGCCAGCAACTCGTTGGCTACTCTACGCGGCCTGCTGTCGCTACTCCATATGCAGCACCAAGTCAGAATTACTCACCCGTGTAGAGCACGAAAAAGCCCGGACTTCTCTGTGTAGAGAAACCCGGGCTCTTTCGCCTTGATAGCCATTAACCCGCCGAATCATTCTTGCCACCTTGCGCCGGCCGCGGCTCGGGCTGCGGCTGCTCAGTTGATTCGGGTAGCTGCAATGGCTCGGCCTTATTGTCGGCCAATTGGCGCTGCTGCTCCGCGTGTTTCTCGCGTTGCTCCTGCTGCGCCTGGGCCCGCGACTGGGGCACGTCGCCGGAGCCGGCGGGCCAGCCTTCGCGCTGCTGTTTGCGGTTACCGTCGGTAACTTCGGTCTGGTCGTGGAAAAGGATTTGCTGGGTCGGGAAGGGCAGGTCGATGCCGGCTTCGGTGAGCTTGTTCTTGATGGCCGTGAGCACCGCGTCCTGCGAGTTCATGTAGTCGGCGCGGCGGGGCGGGTTGATCCACCAGCGGGCCCGGATATTCACGGTGCTGTCGGCCAGCTCGACTACCAGGGCCTCGGGGGCCGGGTCGGACATGATATCGGCAACCGATTTGACGGCCTCCAGAATCAGCTGGCGGGCCTTTTCAATGTCGTCGCCGTAGCCGATGCCGATGTCGTACTGCAGGCGGCGCTTGTCGTAGGCCGTATTCACGGTAACGGCATTGATGAACAGCTCGGCGTTGGGAATCACCACCCGGCGGCCGTCGTAGGTTTTAATGGTGGTGGCCCGGGTCTGGATGGTTTCTACGGTGCCCTCGAAGTCCTTGTACTTGATCTGGTCGTTGATGCGGAACGGCTCGGTGAGCAGCAGCAGCACCCCGGCCAGGAAATTCTGGAAGATGTCTTTGAAGGCAAACCCAATAGCCACGCCCCCTACCCCGAGGGCGCTGAGCAGGCTGGTGGGCGTGAAGCTGGGAATCATGATGGTAAACATCACCAGCACGCCCAGGATAAGCACGAACACATAGGCCAAGCGGCTCAGCAGCAGCGTCAGGCTCTGGTGGCGGCTGGCCGTGAAGCGCTGCACCAGCGAACGGACGGCCCGGGCAATGAACACAAATACCACGAGCACCACCACCCCGATAAGCAGGTTGGGCAATATGGCCATAAAGCTGCGGCCCATGGCGTTGAGCTTCTGCCAGGCAATAGAAAAATCCATACAACGTCGGGGAATAAGGGGAAATACGGGCCGTTGCGTAGTGGCCAGCAGTATAGCACACGTAATTTCCCGGCCAATAGTTATAGCGGCCGCCAGCCCCGTATCGGCCCGACCGCCGCTTTCTACGTAGGCCCTACCATGACGAAGCTGCACACCGCGACCCCCGACTCTCCCCTCGAACTGCGCGACCGGCTGGCCATGGAGCGCACCCGCCTGGCCAACGAACGGACGCTGCTGGCCTACCTGCGCACCGGCCTGACGCTGGTTATTGCCGGCTTAACCTTCTTCAAATTCTTCCGCAGCAGCGCGTATGTGTGGGCTGGCGTGTTGTTTATACCCCTGGGCCTGGCCATTGTGGTATTGGGCTGGCGGCGCTATCAGGTGCGCGCCCGGCACATCGAGCAATTCGTGGCGGCGGCCGATGCCATGGCTTAAGTAACCGGCCTTTCCTGCCCTCACCAGCTCGTGTATAATTATGTCATCACGCATGACTACCTCTGCCTCAGCCATATATAGAGGCAGCCACTTACAGGTCTGGATTAATTGCACTGAAATGGGATACAGGGCATTTTTCGGGGGAGGCTACACATGGCGGGAAGCGCTACGCAGGCAGGCAGGTGAGTGACTGGCGGAGTCGGGGCCAGCTGCTTTTTCGGCGCGAATGAAATATTGTTTTATCATTGGCGTTTCGACCACACTCCACAACCAAACCCTTCTATCTCATGTTCAAACCATCATTTTCCGCCCTGGCCTATTTGGCCTTATTTGGTACTATTTCATTAGCGAGCTGCAGCAAAGAGCAGCAGGTCCAGCCCGACCAGCCCGAGCAGGTGGCCCAGGACCAGGCCGAGCTGGCTTACCCTGGCCAGACCGGGGAAGCGAAAGCCGGGGAGTGGGGCGGCCAGCCCGTCAGCTACCAGGAAATCAACGGAGATAAAGTGTACGAAGGCGACATTCTACTCACCAGCGAGCAGCTAACCTCCGGCTCCGATGGCGACCAGCAGCGCCCCGGCAGCGCCGGCCGCACCACTGGCCGCTGGCCTTCGGGCATCGTGTATTACACCATTGATGCAGCTCTGCCTAATCAGGCCCGCGTAACCGATGCCATTGCGCATTGGCAGGCCAACTCGCCCGTCCGGTTTATTGCCCGCACCACCCAAACGGCCTACGTAACGTTCCGGGTGGGCTCGGGCTGCTCCTCCAACATCGGGCGCACCGGCAGCCGCCAGTACATCAACCTGGCTTCGGGTTGCAGCACGGGCAACACCATCCACGAAATCGGCCACGCCGTGGGCCTGTTCCATGAGCAGACCCGCAACGACCGCGACACATTCGTTAACATTCTCACCCAAAACATTCAGTCGGGCTACGAAGGCAACTTCACCAAGTACTCTGCCTCGGGTTACGGTGGCACCGACTACGGCGCCCTCGACTTTGGCTCTATCATGATGTACGGCTCGTTCTCGTTCTCTTCGAACGGCCAGCCGACCATCACCAAAAAGGATGGCTCCACGTTTAACATCCAGCGCACGGGCCTCTCGGCTGGCGACAAGAGCGGCATCGACGCCATGTACTAACCCACAACCATTGGGCACCTCGTGGGCCTGCTAAGCACCTACCAGGTATTTTTATAGTGAATCGGGCGGCTTTCCTTCGGGGAAGGCCGCCCGATTTTTGCTTCTCAGTCTGTATCGAAGCCCGGTCGTTCTGCGTTTAAGGCATGTTGGGAGTTGCCCTGCTTCATTCGCTCGCCAACGCCTGACCGAAGCAGTGTTTTTCACCGGCTTCCAATGCGTTCCTTACCAGCAGCCTTCAATCCATTCAGCGTGTCCAAGCAGTACCTGCCGGCCATCTGCCGTTTACTCCTATGCCTGCTACCGCTGCTAACGGCAGTGCTACCAGCCGAGGCCCAGCGCCGCCTGCGCTATACCGACTGGCAGCTGGTTTTTCTGGAAGACTTTGATACCTACCGCGACGTGGCCGACATGGCGGCCCGCTCGCCCTGGCAGTTTACGCCCGACAACGCCCCTACCCTCACCGGCAATCAGTACGAGGATGAGTACTACGATTCGGCCGCCATTTCACTGAAAAACGGTTACGCCTACCTCACAGCCCGCCCTTTGCCCGAGCCGCGCACTTTCACCTTCAAAGTAGCCGGTCGCGATACGGTGAAACAGCTGCACTTCGAGTCGGGCTGGCTAAGCCTGAAACCTGCATTTGGGGCAAACCGCGCGCTGGGTGATACGGCGCGCTGGCCGGGTAATCAGGGTTTCGAGTATGGCCTGTTTGAAATTCGCTGCCGGTTTGGCGGTGGTGAGGGCACCTGGCCGGCGTTCTGGCTGTACAGCGGCCCCACCGAAATCGATATATTCGAGGGTGGTGCTGGCCACGAGTACTCCAACAATGTCCATTACAACCGCGAGCAGCCTGCCCGCATCTCACAGGCCTCTTACCAGTCGCCGCCCTGGAAAGACCTGACCGCTGACTTCCACGTTTTCTCAGCCATCTGGACACCCGCCGAAGTGACGTTTTACTTCGACGGCCGGCGGCTACGTACGGTGCCATCCAGCCAGTTGCCCACCTTCCCGTCCCCGGCCACCATTATTGTCAACCAAGCCGTTCTGTCGTATGCCAACACATCGACTTGGCCTGTAGGCCCCAGCGGCCCTTATAGCAGCCTGGTTGTTGATTATATAAAGGTGTACAAGCCGAAGAAGTAGCCTTAGCCTACCCGAACAGCCACAAAAAGCCCCAACGCCTTTCGCATAAAGCGGGGCATTGGGGCTTGCTTTTTGGCATTTTTCTGAACCAAGCAGTAGGCAGCTTAAATCAGGGGGCTGCTACTGAGCAGCGTATTCACGGCTACATCCTGGTCCAGGTATTTAGAGGAATAGCGGGTATCGGGGCCGTTGATGAACATGGCGGTTTGGCCGCCGATGGCTTCAATGATGGCATCCTTCTGGTCCATAGGCAGCGCCGGGCAACCCAGGCTGCGACCCAAGCGGCCGTTCTGGCGAATGAACTCGTCACTCACGTAGTCGGCACCATGCATTACCACCGAGCGCATGAGCGCATTCGTGTTGTAGCCTTCATCAACGCCAGCCAGCTTGAGCGAGCGGCCATGCTTGCCCACGTACTCGCCTTCGGTTACATAGAAACCCAAGCTGCTTTTATTCGACTCGTTCTCGTTGGAAAAAGTCGTGGCCATGTTCTCACCCGAGTTGCGGCCGTGTGCCACCAGCGTGTGGAACTTCACCTCCTTAGCCTCCAGATCGAGCACCCAGAGGCGCTTTTCGGTGGAAGGCAAGCTGAAATCGACTACGGTAAGCAGCTTTTTTTCGCTGAGCTTATCGGTTTCCTCCAGGTTGAGGTAGCCGGTCATGGCCTTCTCGAATACCTCGAAGGTCAGGCCCTGCTGCTCCACCTGCAGGTCGCGGTACAGGTCGTACACTTTTTGCTCGAATACAGTGGCTTTGGAAACGGCCACTGGTGCAGAAGCGGGCAAGTGCATTTTGGAACCGGTAACCGCGGCTTTGGAGCGCGTAACCGGTGCAGCCATGGGGGTAGCCATAAACAGGGCCGCCACAAACGGCAACACCCGCCGGGCAAGGCGGCGCGACTTTAATTTGAGCCGCTGACGTTGAACCACGCTTTTATTTTCCATCATCACAAGTCATTTCGGTTGCAGAAAAGGGCGTTACGCGCTTGGAGCGCCCGGGTGCCAGTATACGTAGCAGTGACGTAAACGGTTGAACGAACATACTATCGGGCCCGGTACCTGATTAAACATAGCCCTAACCCGATAAATTCCCCGGCCCAGACCCAAGCGGCCAAAACACTACCAGTATGCAGCAATACAACACCGGTATTTTACTATTTAAATACCGAATTTGTGTTACCTAATTCCGTGCCTTCCAGCCGGCTCTGCTCTGCGGTTTTCTGACTGCCAATTCTCAACTAATTTCCCCAATTCCCACATGCACACCTCTACCAATGCCTGGTGGCGTAGGCTCACGCTTGCCGCCACTGCCCTGCTCGTACTGGGCGGCCAACCTGCAAAAGCCCAAAAAGTAGTCCTGCAAGGCTACTGGTGGGACTACTGGAACACCAACTACCCCAATGGCTGGGCCAACTACATTGCCCTGCTGGCCCCGCGCCTGAAAGCCATGGGCATCGATGCGGTCTGGCTGCCCCCAAGCATCAAGAACGGCAACCAGGGCAACGGCTACTCGCCCTTCGATAACTACGACTTAGGCGATAAGTACCAAAAAGGCTTTACTGCTACCCGCCTGGGCAACAAGGATGAGCTGCTGCGGGCCGTGGCGGTGCTGCATGCCAACGGCATTGAGGTGGTGCAGGACATCGTGCTCAACCACAACGACGGAGCCGGCTCGCAGACCGGCGGCGGCGGCCAGGACCCAGCCGCCTGGGAGGACTTTACCACCAGCAAGTACAAGAACTTCCGGTACGTGAGCTACAGCAAGCCCGCCACCGACGAAACAGCCGCCAACTACCTGGCCCGCAATGGCCGCTTCCCTAAAAACTGGCAGAATTTCACCCCCAACCCCGGCAACAACTCCACCTCCGGCGACCAGAACCAGGTGCTGTTCGGCCCCGACATCAGCTACTATAACGGCTCGTATGGGCAGAGCTCCAACGCCACCTTCAATCCGGCGCAGGGGGCCGACTACATGCGCACCGGCCAGCGCAACTGGCTGGTGTGGTACAAGAAACAGCAGGGCTTTGATGGGGTGCGCCTGGATGCAGTGAAGCACTTCCCCGAATTTGCTATGGAGGATTTCCTCTATAATATGCAGACCAATGCCGGCTGGGCCAACGGCGGTGCCACCATGTACGCCGTGGGCGAATGGGTGGGCAGCAGCGGCCAGATGGACAGTTGGGTGGCCAACGTGCAGAACCGCGCCGGCACCTTCGACTTTTCGCTTCGCAACGCCTTGTACAGCATTGTGAGCGGGGGCGGCAACTTCGATTTGGGTTCGTTGCCGGGTTACCAGCAGAACGCCCGCGTGTTCAACATCAACGGCACGTTCGTGCACCGCACGGTACCGTTCGTAAACAACCACGACACATTCCGGCCCCAGGTAAGTACCACTGGCAACTACACCGGCTGGAATTCGGGCCAAGAGCTGGCCCCCCACATCGACCCGTTCGACCCGCGCCTCTCGGCTGCCTATGCCGCCGCGCTGGCTGTAGATGGCTCGCCCCAGATTTTCTTTGAAGACCTGTTTAACATTGGCAACACGGGCAAACGGTACTCGCACCAGCCCACCAGCACCGTCGACCTGCCACAGCGCTCCGATATTGAGAACCTGATTTGGTGCCACCAGAACCTGCGTTTCAAGGACGGCGCGTACAAAGTACGCTGGCAGGCCGCCGACCACCTCGTGATTGAGCGTAGCACCAAGGCCCTCATTGGCATCAACGACAACTTCAGCACCTGGCAGAACAGCACGGTCAGCACCGATTTTGCGCCCGGCACCGTGCTCAAGGACTACTCGGGAGCCAACGGCACCACCACCGTTACGGTAAGCGGCTCCAAAACCGTAACCATCAACACGCCGCCCTGCAACGGCACGGCCGCCGGCGGCCGCCGCGGCTACTCGGTGTGGGCCCCCACGGGCATCGGCACCAACTACGTGCGGGCTGCTATGCCCACCACCCAGGAGTGGGAGCTGGCCGACGATTTGGGCGACTCGCACCCTTCGTCGCTTAAGCAGGGCGGGCAGCTGCCGGCCTCGTCTACGGCCTACCGCACGGCGGGCCGCATTTATGTACAGTCTGGCAAAACGGTTACCTACACCCTCTTCCCAACCGATGCCACGC
Organism: Hymenobacter lapidiphilus; assembly: GCF_013377885.1. Taxonomy (GTDB): domain Bacteria; phylum Bacteroidota; class Bacteroidia; order Cytophagales; family Hymenobacteraceae; genus Hymenobacter; species Hymenobacter lapidiphilus. The sequence goes on along the minus strand of NZ_JABKAU010000008.1, from coordinate 18,467 downwards.
GCAGCCTGGCCGTGGAGCTAGTGAGCCCCGCCAACGCCATTCTGAGCAGCAAAACCGGTACCGGCAATCTCACCGGCACCTATTCGCCCACCACCACCGGCTGGATAACGCTGCGGGCCAAGAACACCTCCACGGCCAACCCCGCCCAGCGAGCCTTCCTGAAGGCGACCTACACCGCCCCGGCCGTGCTCACGAGCGTTGCCCTGCGCGAAAGCGTTGTCACGTCCACTGCTTCGGCCGCCCCTACCGGCACCGATCTGCTGGTGTACCCCAACCCCACCAGTGCCGGCCGCATCGATGTGGTACTCCAGACGCCCCGCGACCTGACCGCCACCCTGCGTCTCGTCGACCTTACGGGCCGCCTCGTACACGAGCAGCGCGTCCGCCTCTACCCCGGCTCTACCGAGCAGCGCCTGAACCTGAACCGTGCCCTGCCCGCCGGCGTGTACCAGCTTAGCGTTCCGGAGCTGAACTTGAGCCGAAAAGTAGTGGTGCAGTAATTCGTCCGTCTCCCGATAAGGAAGCCCCGCTGGAATGGTCCGGCGGGGCTTTCTTATGTCTCATTTTTCAAAAATTTGATTATGCTATCCAAGCTAGCTAATTGCTTTTCCTCAAGTTTAGGCCAATCATGTTCTTCGTGCTCGTAGGAAGCCAGCTTTTTGATGGCCCGGCAAAACGGCAGAATAATTTCAGTGGCAGTACCAGTAGTTTCGTATAAAAATTCCTGTGCCCGACCATTGGGCTGATACTTAATAACCAGACAGTACAGCCGTGATTGTGGCTGACTGAAATCGAAGTAATAACCCGTTGGCTCCAGGTGCCACCATACTCTTGCCTCAATTCCATCGACCACATCGAGAATTGCCCTGTACAATAAGTAAACAGGATTTATAGGGACGTCTGAAGCGTCAATATCCAGCCTGAAATCATTGCTACTGAATTTGACAGGTAACCAGCCGTGACTTGGCTGTTCAAAACTGACGCGGATGCAGTTAGTAGATGCCATAGAGACCAACAGCTTACCGCCACCCTTGGGCCGCCAGCCGCTGGGCGGCACCGGCTGCGTCGAGCCACTTCGATTCGAGGCCGGGGCCGCTGAGGTAGAGGCAGCCGCCCTCGCCCACGGCGCTGATAATGGCCCGGTACTGGTCGGGGGGCAGGGCGGGGCAGCCGCGGCTGTTGCCAGCCTTGCCGTGGCGCTCCATATAAGCAGTGCTCACATAGTCGGCGCTGTGCAGCACCACGTAGCGACGCAGGGCGTTGTCGTTGTGGCCGGCATCGAGGCCGCGCAGGCGGCGCGAGAGCCCGTGCTTGCCCCGGTAGGTATCCTGGGTGCGGTAGAAGCCCAGGGCTGTGCAGGCCGATTTGATGGTATTGGAGAAGCGCCGGGCCTGCACGCCCTCGCCCGAGCCGCGGCCGTGGGCCACGGGGCTGCGGTGGAGCACCTGGCCGGCCCGCAAATCGAGCACCCACAGCCGTGGCTCGGAGGACGGTAAATCCATATCAGCAATGGCCAGCATGCCCGGCCGACTGATGCGGCCGGCCTGCCGCAGGTTGAGGTAGCCCACGCAGGCCCGTTCCAGCACCTCGGGCCGCAGCGCAGCGGCTTCCGGCCCCAGCCGGCCGCGCAGCTCCGCCACGGCTGCCCGCAACTCCGGCGACACATCAGGCAACGGGGCCAGCGACGTGGGAGCCAGCGGCGTGGGGGCCAGCGAATGGGCGGCTGGCACTAGCGCCACGGCCGGCGCTGGGGCCGCTACGGCTACTGCTGCACTTTGGCGGGCTACGGCCACCTCGCCCCCCGCCGACTGGCAGCCGGCCAGCAGCCCGCCCGTTCCCAACAGGGCCAGTAGCATAACAGGAAGGCCGGAGAAGGAAGCGGGAAAAGTCATGAGCAGCGGTTGGTTGGAGGGCCAAAATTCGCATTTATGCCACCGGATGCAAACGCAATCCTTCCCGCACCCGACTTCAAGCCATGAAAAATCCGCTTCCCAAACTGGAAAGCGGCTTTCAGAAATGACCCAGATTGCACAGAACGGCGTAGGGTGCGGGGCTTGTCCCCGCCCGCCATTTAACGGAGCCACTGGACGGCTGGGTTGGCTTCTTGGGTGCCCGTTCTAATGGCGGGGGCGGGGACAAGCCCCGAACGCCACGCCGTTCTAACAGCCTATTCCGCAGTTCGGATTAACTACCAGCGTTTTGCGGAGCTGTGGGGCGCAGAGCGGGCGTGCATGCGGCAGTGCGCCTGGGCCCGCCCCTCGCGGTGGCGGCGCTGGGCGCCCGGTGGCAGCGGTGGCAGGGCTCCCACGTCAAGTGTAGGCAGAGAGGTGGTGCTGGCCAGGACTTGGCGGATAGCAGATGATGTGCTGGCGGAAATTGTGAGGGAGAAGAAAGACATAAGGCAGTTGAGTTGGAGTTGGTCTGCGTGCCGGCAACCACTAGCTCGGGCAGTTGCCGGCACGCAGACCATCATTTGGAAGCAGCCGCGAAGCTGACTCTCTTGTGAAGTTTAGAAAAACACGCTGGCATTGAGCTTGGCGTAGAAGGGCGTACCGGGCGTGAAGTGCAGCTCCGACACCGGGACAGCCTCGTTGCGCAGCCGGGTGGTGGTGTCGAACTGGGCTTGGTTCCACTCCACATTCAGCAGATTCTCCACGGAGGCGCCCACCTGAAAGCGGCTTTTCGTGTAGCTCACGATGGCATCGAGCAGGAAGTAGCCCTTGGCCCGCACCGAGTTGTCCTCGTTGGCCGCCCGCGAATCGATGTGGCGGTAGCGCAGGCTGGCGCCGAGGCCGCCGGGGGCCCGCAGCGTGAGGCCCCCGAGGCTGGTGAGGCTGGGGGCCAGCGGAATCCGGTTGGCGCCGTTCGGCTCGTCTATCAGCCGGCCGCGACTCAGGTTTACATCTACATCAGCAAAGAGCAGACGCGTGAGCTGGTAGCGGGCCGAGAGGTCGAAGCCCAGGCGGCGGGTGCGGCCGGCGCTTTCCACTACGCCCTCGTCGCCCACATACACCAGCTCATCCTGCAGGTGCAGGGCCCACAGCGCGGCATTCACCACTAGCGCGGGTACCGGCTTAAACGTGCCGCCCACTTCGTAGCCGATGGCCCGGGGCAGTATATTGGCCGCAACGTTGGTTACCACTGCCCGGGCATCGTTGGAGTGGAAGCCGAAGCCCGAGCGCACGAACAGCTGCACGGCCGGGTTCACATCATAGTACAGATTCAACTTGGGGCTCACGCGCCCCTTGCCCGCCCGGCCCGATACCGAGTCGGCCGCCGCCCGGTCTTCGCGGAAAGCAAAGCGGAAGTAGTCGGCCCGCAGCGCGGCGTTAAGTGTGAGCCGGTCGGTGAGGCCCAGCGTGCCTTCGAGGTAGCCATTGATGTTCTGCTCGTATACCTGGCCCGAACGAATCGTGTCGAGCACTACGCGGCGCACCGAGTTGCGCAGGGCAATGTGGGTGTCGTCGAGGCGGGTACCCAGGCCGGCCACGGCGCGCAACGTGCGGCTGCCCAGCTGAAGGTCGCGGCTGTAGGTGCCGGTGTAGCCGTAGAGGTTGCGCGCGTCGGTCTGCCGGATTCCGTCGCCGTTGACCGGGTCGTTCAGGAAAAACGTGAAGTTGGAGTACAGGTTGAAATCGTAGCGCGTGTAGTACACCTGCTGGCGCAGCACGGCGTTGTGGGGCAGGTCGGTGGTAAGCACGGCCGTGGCGTTGGTGCGGCTGGTGGAGCCGCCCTCGGTGGGGTCGATGCTGCCGAAGCGCGAAATCGTGCCGTCGTCTACACCGCGCTCCGGAATCTGGCCCGAGGCGTCCCACTTCGAGGCAAACTGCGAGCCGAGCACCATCAGCGAAGTGCGGTCGGAGAGCTGGCCGGTGTACTTGGCCAGCCCATTGAAGCGCCTGAAATCCTGCTTGGCGTCGAAGTACGAGTTGGTAAAGGTGTACTCGGCTGCCACGTAGGCGGCGGCTGGCCGCTGGCCAGTGGGCCGTACCGGTAGCAGGTTTACCAGGGCTACCGCCCGGCGGGTGTCAAACTGGCCCACTTCCAGCTTTACCTGGCTTTGGGCTAGGCGGGTTTTGGTGGTGAATTCGCCCGCGCCGGCCGTGGCAAAGTTGCCAAACCGGGCCGTGTAGGGGCCTTTATACACCCGCAGCTGGTCCACGGTTTCCGGTATCACAAAGTGGAAATCGGCGTAGCCCTGCCCGTGGGCGTGGCTGACCATGTTCACGGGCAGTCCGTCAACGCTCACGTTGAAATCGGTGCCGTGGTCGGCATCGAAGCCGCGCACGAAAATCTGCTCGGCCTTGCCGCCGCCCGCGTGCTGGGCAATAACCAAACCCGGCACCAGCGGCAGCAGGTCCTGGGCCGAGTTCACGGGCCGCAGCAGCTTGTCTATGTTGGAAATAATGGCCAGCGACTGGTTAGGGTCGTGGGGCTGGGCCACGGTTACTTCGGAAAGCGCCAGCGCAGTTGTGGGTAGGCGCAGGACCAAGGCAGCGGTTTGGCCGGCAGCCACGGCTACCGTTTGCTGCCGCGCCGCCAGGCCCAGGCCGTTGGCCCGCACTACGTAAGTACCAGCCGGCAGCCCCGCCAGCCGGAATCGACCTAGCTCGTCGGCCACGGTGGCCTCTGCGCGGCCGGCCAGCCGCACACTCACCCCGCCCAGGGGTCGGCCCGAGGCCGAATCGGCTACTGTGCCGCGTAGCACGGCAGTATTCTGGGCACAGGCTTCGGGCCCGCACCCCCACGCCGCCAGCACCGTACCGGCAGCGGTTATCCAATAAAAAAGGCGCATACAGCCGCAATACAACGCGCCGCGCCCGGCCCGGGGCCCTGTGGCGGCGCGTCTGAGTCAGAAGATAAGTTGACAATGGCCTACGCCAACGGCACAGGCCCGCCTCCCTGTGCTGGGGAGACGCATCCACTTATCCGCGACGGGGCGGCTGTTCCGGAATCGGCCGGTTTCCGACTATTATGGCCGGCGCGGCGGCCCGCTGGTATCCGACAAGCTGCCGAAACTGGGCCGCTTGCAGGCAGGGCACTTCGGGCAGGCAATGCAGGTCGATGCTCTTGGCCGACGCCAGCAACTGGGCCGGCGTCGTGCGCTCGGTCTGCGCCTCTACGGCCGACTGGTTGCCGTTGCAGGTATCGAAGCAGTCAAGGCGCAGGTAGTTTTTGTGCTGGCAGGCCTCGTTGTGCACGTAAGGGTGCGCGGCAGTAGGCCCCGCCGGCTCAGGCCGCCCCACCAGGCCCGCACCGATGCCTCCCAGGTAGGGCAGCAAAAGCAGCAGCAGGAGCAGATGGCGGAGCATTCGGGTTGGGGCTTAGTTGTTAGTAAGGAACGTCATTCAGAGCGAAGCGAAGAATCTCGCGTGATGATGTTGCGGCGACTGGTCAACGAGTTCGAGCGAGATTCTTCGCTTCGCTCTGAATGACGTTTCATTATCATCTTTTATCTCTAATCCCGCTAACTCAGCCGTTCAAAGGTCCAGTAGGCGGCCATGAGAGCAATAACTACCGACGCGGGCACCAGTATCCGGCGCTTATACCAGGGCTTGTCGGCGGCCCAGCGGCCAATCAGCAGCCAAGCCAGAACAATTACCGAAACCTGCCCCAATTCCACTCCAATATTGAAAGCCACCAACGACTCCACAAACATATTAGGCGGTAGACCCAAGCCGGTGAGAGCCCCGGCAAAGCCCAGTCCGTGTAGCAGCCCAAACCCAAACACCACCACAATACGCCACGGATTCAGGTGCTCGACCACGATGTTCTCGATGGCCACAAATAGAATCGACAGCGCAATCAGGGGCTCAATCAGGCTGGCCGGTGGCGACACCACGCCGTACATGGCCAGCCCCAGCGTAATGGAGTGGGCCACCGTGAAGGCCGTAGCCTGCCAGAGCACCGGCTTGAGGCGCGGTTCCAGCAGGTACAAACACAGCACGAACAGCACATGGTCGATACCCAGCGGCAGAATGTGCGTGTAGCCGAGCTTTAGGTAGGTGAAGAAAATATCGGTACGCGAAAGTTTACTCAGATCCTCATCCAGCACATGCGCGTCGGCCAGCCCCGGCAGCAACAGCAGCAGCGCAGCAAGAAGTGGCAGTAAGCGAACGAGGCGAGTGGCGCGCATGGAAGGTTAGAAATTAGGGATTAGAGGAGCACCAGTCATGCTGAGCGCAGCGGAGTTGAATCATCTCTATTGCTTCGTTGATTAGTAGGGGGTTACCATTGCGGTAGAGATGCTTCGACTCCGCTCCGCTGCGCTCAGCATGACACTGTCCTAGCTTAGCAGTCCACTTTACCCCTACCGGGTGGCCAGTAGCTGGCGGCCTTCCTCGGCAAGGTCGAGGCTGAGGTAGGGGTTGATGGCCAGCGCCTGTTTGATGAGAGCCTGTCCTTCGGTGGGGTTGCCATTTTTGGAGGCAATCAGGCCGGCGCGGCACAGCAGCACCGGGCTACGGGAGTTGGTGCGGCGGGCCGCTTTCATATAAGTAGCGGCGGCCGGATATTCACCGCGCTTGTACGAAACCCAAGCCAGGGTTTCGTTCACGTCGATGTTATCCGGTCGTCGGTCGTATTCAATTTTGGCGTGTTCGAGGGCTTTATCCAACTCCCCGGTTTCGAGGTAGGCGTAGGCCAGCTCCCGGTCGGCGTAGTGGCCCAGGTCCTCGTTCTCGTCGGCAGCGTTGGCGTCCGAAGCAAGCATCCCGATGGCTTCGGCTTTCATTTTGCGAGCCTCGGCGGGTTGGTTGTTAAGCTGATAAAGGGTGGCCAGTTCTTCGGCAAAAGTGTAGTCTTTCACCGTATTACGGGCCTGCTCCAGGTACTTGATGGCTTCGGGGTAATTGCTACGGGCCTGCTCAACGCGGCCCAGTCCGGCCAGCGCGTAGGCGTAATACGGGCGGGCCGTCAGCGCCATCCGATACGCCTGCTCGGCATTGGTCAGGTCGCCGGTGGTTTCGTAGAGGTGGCCCAGCGTAATGCGGGCCCACTCGGTTTGCTCCAGGCCGGCGTAGCCAGCCTGCACGGCCATTTGCATGGCTTCAATAGCTCCCGGCAGGTCGCCGTGGATTTCACGTAGGTACGAAACCCGCGAATAGGAGCGCAAATCGGGGCGCACGGCATTCATCTTATCGGCCATTTTAATGGCCTCCTCATAGCGGCCCAGCTCCACGTTGGCGTCGCAGAGCAAGCCGTATACAAAGGCATTGTTCGGGTTCAGGGCAACGGCTTTTTCGGCAATGGCCAGCCCTTCCGAGAAATGGTGCTGGGTCAGGCTCAACGAGGCTTTGCAGCACAGGGCCTCAAAGTTCTCGGGCTCGTCGCGCAGCACTTCGTTCAGCAGCTGCATGGCGGCCGTGTCGTAGTACGGATGGTCGCCGGTCACGCGGGCTTCCTGCATGTAAGCCTGGGCCAGCAGTACTTTCGATTTTGTGTCGTCGGGTTTGGCCCGCAGGTTGGCTAACAGTCCTTCAATGGCCGCTTTGGTGTTCACCCATTCTCCGCCAGCCGCTAAGTCGCCGCGCCGCGCCCGCAGTTGCGGTACGGGGTCGGGCGTGCGGGTCAGGTAAATGGTTACCCCCAGGGCCAGAAACAACAGGATAAGGGATGGGTAGAGGTATTTTCTCACGTATTCGGCGTATATATTCCAGTGATTAGGGAGTGGCTAACAGCCGCAAAGGGAACCGGCCTGGTGGCCGGCTCCCCCGTCGGCAGCCAGTAAGATAGGCAGACTCACCCAGGGCCCGGCTATCCGTCAGCAGCTGGCCGGCACGGGTACTACCCGCGCCGGCCAGCGTCAAACCGACTTACTGGTTATGCACCAGCTTCATCGATTGCAACACGGTTTTGCCCGTGGCAATGGTTAGCACGTAGGTGCCGGCGGCCACTTCGGGGCCGGGCTTCCAGTCGAGTTCAAACTTCCCTACTTTGTGGTTTTTGCCATCCATCAACGTGGCCACACGGCGGCCCGTCAGGTCGCTCACGAACATCGTCAGCGGGGTTTTGGTGGCTACCTCGTAGGTTATTTTGGTAACCTCATTGAACGGGTTCGGATAGTTCTGCGCGGCGGCTACAATCTCCGGCTTCAGGCTGAAACCAGCTGCGCCGAGTTGCGAAGTAACCGTGTTCTGAGCCTTGGTACCGGCCCACGGCAACTGCATGTAAGGGAAGCCCGCGCGGAACGTGGTATCATTTGCCTCGATGCCCGTGCGGAAAGCCAGAGCGCCGGCCAAGCCGGGCGAGCCAGCCTCGTAGGGCAGGCCAATGGCCGCCAGCACGATACCGCCCACGGCCTGCAGCTCAATGCGGGTAATGTCATCCTCTAAACGACGACCATTCGGGAAGCCGTCCATGTTTGGGATGGCTTGCAGGGTATTGGTCGTGTTAAAACGGGCATCGGTCAGGCCCAACACAGCAGCAGCCAACAGGCCCTCCGAGCTGAAATCAGCCGAGTTACGGGGCGTCGTTGGTACGGCCATGTTCAGGCGCAGCATGTCGCCACCTACACCAGCCGGAGCACCCACATTGTCGATGAGCGGCATGAAGTTGTTGACGAACGGCTTACCAGCAGCCAGTGGCTGACCGGCAGGCTTTATGTTAGCCAGCTGGTAAGGCGGCAGGTTGGGCACACCCGTATGGAAAATAGGCAGAATATCCACCGAGCGGGGCTTGCCCGGGCGCAGCAGGTATTCGGCGAAGCCACCGTTGGCCACTTTGGCGAAAGCCGTGCCGGCAACATCGGCAGGAGCCGCGTTGAGCAGCGCCGAAACACCGTTTTTGCCGTTGGCAAAGTCAAACTGGCCCAGCGAGTTGCGCTGAATGCGCAGCTGGTTGAAACCGGGTACTGCCGTTCCGAAGTAGCCTGCGCCCTCGGCCATGTACAGGCCCAGTTCGGGGTTCGAGAGGTAGTCTTCGGTGCTGGCCTGCTCGGTGTAAGGGGTGTCGTAGTTCCAACGGTCCTTCGAGCCAATGGGCTGAATCACCTCGTTGGTCAGCGGCATGCCCAAACGCGAAACCTGTACCCAGTTGCCACTGTGGGCCTGCGTGCCATCGGTGGTGTTAATGGTGCGGATAGACTGGCGGCTGGCCGAGGCCCATACGCCGATGATGTAGTCACCGTCGAGAATGTTGGCAGCCTGCGCGCCTGTCTTGCCATCCTTCTGGAGCTTGGCAATCGGAATCTGCAGGGCGATAGTGTGGGTGTTCTTGCGGGCTACGCCGTCGCGGGCCGAAGCCGTGCGGATGCCGCCTAAGTCAAAAATACCGCCCAGATCTACGAAGAACGGGTCATCAACGGGTCCGCAGAAAACTTTGATGTCGCCATCCACCGTCTGGATTGCTCCCGTGAAGAGGCTCTCGTAGCTCGGTGCGGCCAGGCCAGCGGCTCCGGTAATGGAGCGCGGCCCAATGTTGGGCGGCGGCACCACGCCATCGGTTTTAAGGGTTGTGAAAGCGCCGCCGTTTACGCTGCGCTCCATGGTGTACGTGGCCTTCAGGTTCTGCTTGCCCAGCCGGATGTTGAAGAACGTGGTGGGGTCCTCGTTTACCCGCTTAAAGGTGAAACGGTAGGTGATGTCGTCGGCGTTGGCCTTGCTGCCGTCGTTTTTAATGTGGATTTCGTAGCGTACATTCTCGCCAAACGTGTTGTAGTTAGGGCCGCCCTGGGGCAACTCCAACGGCACATAGTTGGCGATAAGGTTGACCATTTCCGCGTTGTTGGGGTCGCGGAAGGCATATACATCGGTGTTGTCGGCCAACGGGTCGTCGGCAATAAGAGGTGCCTCGCGGTGGCTCGATGCTTCGAGGGTAGTCTGCTGGGCAGTCCAGGCCATCAGGCCAGCCACAGTAGCGGCAGCCAGCGCGATAGGCAGAATAGGACGAGTAAGAAATTTGGGCATGATGAAAAGGATAAAAAATGAAAAAAGAACCGGCCACAGCGACCGGAACAGCAGATAAGACCTCCCGAAGGAGACCTGAAAGACGAGTGCAACAGGGTCGAAAATGACCCATACCACCAGTACTCTATTGGAACGTCACGGCTGGCTAAGCGGCCTTCGGCAGATAATGGTTAAGCGCGGTGGGCGAGTGGTAGGAACCACAAAAAAGCGTACGCGGCGCAGCCCGATAGTGGATTTAAATAATCGTAATTATGTACCATTTATTTACAAGAAACCGCAACCCTGCTCATTCAGCCTGATTATCAATCCTCTCAACTCTGCTATTTGTTATCAATGTGGTAAGCACACCCGACGCTTGGCACGCAGCAGTGGTAATCGAGGGAGGTTTGGGCTACCCGGCCGGGCCGGACTTTTGTTGCGTAATTTTGGCCCTTTCGATCGGGCAGCTGTTATAGCAGCCAGTCCGATCCGTTTCCCTGCTTTCCGTGCGGCCCCGCCGCCTCGTTGTTCCCTATGGCTAAAGTTGCAATCAACCTTTCTACCGGCAGTATTCAGCAGGAAGAAATTATCGTGGGTATCGACCTGGGCACCACCAACTCGCTGGTTGCCTACATTCACCCCGAAAACCGCCAGCCACTGGCCATCAACGACCAGGGCCGGGGCACCATCGTGCCGTCGGTGGTGCACTTCCCGCAGGGCGGCGAGTCGCCGCTGGTAGGCAACGAAGCCAAGGAGTATCTGCTGTCTGATCCGCAAAACACCATTTACTCGGTGAAGCGCCTGTTGGGCAAAAGCTACCACGACCTGACCCAGCACGCCGGCGCGCTGGGCTACAAGGTGATTGACGATAACTCGGAGGGTATGGTGAAAATCCGGGTCGGCGACCGGTTCTACTCGCCCATCGACCTATCGGCCGAGATACTGAAGGAGTTGCGCACACGGGCCGAGCACGCGCTCAAAACACCCGTCAACAAGGCCGTCATTACGGTGCCGGCTTATTTCAACGACTCGCAGCGCCAAGCCACCCGCGACGCCGGCCGCCTGGCCGGTTTGGAAGTACTGCGCATTGTAAACGAGCCTACGGCGGCGGCCCTGGCCTACGGCATCGGCCTGAACCCCGAAGAAGAGAAGACGGTGGCCGTGTACGATCTGGGCGGCGGCACCTTCGATGTGAGCATTCTGAAGCTGCATCAGGGCATTTTTGAGGTCCTGAGCACCAACGGCGACACCTACCTGGGCGGCGACGACCTCGACCGCGCCGTGGCCGAGCACTGGACCAGACAGCACGATCTGGCGGCCCAATTAGCCATCAACGGCTCGCTGCAGCAGGAACTGCGGCTGCTGGCCGAATCGGCCAAGCGCTACCTGAGCCAGCACGACGACTTTGCCGGCAACCTCGGCAACGACGTGGTGATACGCCTCAGCCGCTCGGAATTCGACGAGCTGGCCCGCCCGCTGGTGGAGCGCACGATTGACTCGTGCCGGCGCGCCCTGAAAGACGCGGGCCTGACAGCCGACCAGCTGGATGCCGTGCTGCTGGTGGGCGGCTCGACCCGCGTGCCGCTGGTACACGAGTCGGTATCGGCCTTCTTCGGGCAGGAAGCCAACAACTCACTCAACCCCGACGAAGTGGTGGCGCTGGGCGCGGCCATTCAGGCCGACATTCTGGCCGGCAACCGTCGCGACGTGCTACTGCTCGACGTAACGCCGCTCACACTAGGCATCGAAACCCTGGGCGGCCTGATGGACCCGATTATCCCGCGCAACTCCAAAATCCCGACCAAGGCCGGCCGCCAGTATACGACCAGCGTGGACGGGCAGGTGAACCTGAAAATTTCGGTGTATCAGGGCGAGCGTGACGTGGTGAAGGAAAACCGCAAGCTGGCCGAGTTCGACCTGCGCGGCATCCCGGCCATGCCCGCCGGCCTGCCCAAGGTCGATGTCAACTTCATTCTCAATGCCGACGGCATCCTGAAAGTCGAGGCCATCGAACTGCGTTCCGGCACCCGTCAGGAAGTCGAAATCAAGCCCCAATACGGCCTCACCGACGAGCAGGTGGAGCAGATGCTGATGGACTCGCTTACGCACGCCCGCGAAGACGTAGCGGCCCGCATGGTTATCGAAGCCCGCACCGTAGCTGAGCAGATGCTCTACCAGGTGGAGCGGTTCGTAACCAAAAACGGCCAGCACCTCACCGCCGAGGAACTCACCCAGACCAAGGCCGGCGTAACGAAACTGAAAGCAGCCCTGCAAACCCCGGAAAAGGACGTGATGCTGAAAGCCGTAGACGAGCTGGAAGAACTCACCCGCCCCTTCGCCGAGCGCGTGATGAACATCAGCATCAGCCAGGCCATGGCTGGTAAGAAGATTGAGTAGGGATTAGGAATCAGGTAAGAACGTCCTGCTGAGCGCAGCCGAAGCATCTCTACCGCATTGGTAAATCTGTCATCGGATTACCACTGCAACGAAGCGGTAGCGATGCTTCGGCTGCGCTCAGCATGACGTTCTTCTATTATTCACCGACCACAAAAAGCATGCACCGTCTCGCCCAACTTGCTCAGCAACCCAGCCGCCGCATTATCGGGCTGATGTCGGGCACCTCGCTCGATGGGCTGGATGTGGCCCTGTGCCGCCTGCACGGGCACGGCACGGCCACGCGGCTGGAGTTGGAGCATTTTGCCACGGTACCTTACGAGGAGGAGTTCCGGCGGCGAGTGCGGCAGGTGTTTGCCCGCGAACAGGTGAGCCTGGAATACCTGACGCTGCTCAACCCGTGGATAGGCCAGCAGCACGCCCGCATGGTGCTGGGCTGCCTGTATGAGTGGCAGGTGGCTCCGGCCGAGGTCGACCTGCTGGCCAGCCACGGCCAGACGGTGTACCACGCCCCCGCCCACCAGCACCAGCACCCCGAATTTCCCGGCCTGAACGCCACGCTGCAGCTCGGCGACGCCGACCACCTGGCCGTGGGCACCGGCATCATCACCGTGGGCGACTTCCGCCAGAAACACATAGCGGCCGGGGGCGAAGGCGCGCCGCTGGCCACCTACGGCGACTTTCTGCTACTCAGTAGCCCTACCGAGGAGCGTTTGCTGCTCAACCTGGGCGGCATTGCCAATTTCACCTACCTGCCCCCCACCAACTCCGAGAACACCCAGACTGCCAGCGCCGCGTTCAGTACCGATACCGGCCCCGGCAATACCCTGCTCGACGCCGTAGTGCGCGCCCACTTCCCGCAGCTGTCTTTTGATGAGGACGGTAGGTTGGCAGCCGCCAGCACAGCGCACCCAAATTTGCTGGCCGAACTACTCAACCACCCATTCTTTGCAGCGGCATTACCCAAAACTACTGGCCCCGAGCTGTTCGGCCTGGCATACCTGCACGCCGCCCAAGCCCGCACCGGCACGCAGGCCCTGCCAGTCGAGGGCCTGCTGGCTACGCTGGTGGAGCTAAGCGCAACCGGCGTGGCGCGAGCAGTACAGCTGGCATTGGGCGAGCAGCCGGCCCTGGCCGTGTACGCCAGTGGCGGGGGCGCCCACAACCCCGTACTGCTGGCCGCGCTACAACGCCACCTGCCCGCCTGCAATTTCGCCAGCACCGCCGCCCTCGGTGTGCCGCCCGATGCCAAGGAGGCCATTCTGTTCGCGCTGCTGGCCAACGAGGCCGTAGCCGGCCGGCCCTTCAGCATCGGGGCTGGTCGTCAGCGCGTGCCAGCCATCCGGATGGGCAAAATCTCGCTACCCGATTAGGGTGAGCTGGTGCGCTGCACCACCCGAAAGCTTTGCACCTGGCGAGCTGCGGAGTCCTGAAAGCTGACGTGCAGCTGGAAGTGCGGGCGCGCAGCCAGCGTGTCGGTGCGGAAGCTGTAGGTAACGAAGGTTTCGGGTACGGCCGTTTCGCGCAGCCGAAAGCCCAGCTTATAGAGGTCGATGACCGGGCCAAACCGGCGCACCGGGTCCCGCAGTTGCCGGATAGAGTGCCGGAATTGCTGCGGACTTGTGGTAGCCCGGGCGGCGGGAGTCAGCCAACGGTATGCCGGCCGCCACTCTTGCCCTATAGCGGCCAGCCAGAACTGCCGCGCCACCTGTACCTGAGAGTTCGTGCGCTGCTGGGCCAGCCCCGGCGCGGCCAGTAGCAGGCTCGCAGTCAGCAGGGCCGCAGTCAGAACGCCGGTTCGCGCTTGCATCAGCCGGGCTGGGTTAGTTCTCCTCTTGGGGCACGAGTACGAACACGTCCTCTCCCGGTCGCTTCATAATGTATTTCTCGCGGGCAAATTTCTCCAACAGTTCGGGGCTGCTCAGCAGTTCGGCGCGGTCCTTCTTCACCTTGTCAATCTCCCGCAGGTAGTATTCCCGGTCGCCCTGCAGCTCCTGCCACTTGGCGTACATGTCGTATTGCCGCACCAAATCGTTGGCATCAAACAGAAACATCCAGATCAGAAACGCCAGCCCGGTCAGGAAATAGAAGTTGCGCAGAAAGCGGGGGATGCGGCCGAATAACTCTCCAACTCTCATAATTAACAGGTAGTTCAGATTTCGCCAACGCCACAGATACCGACGTCAGCCTGACAAATATCCGTTATTTCAACCAACTACCCTATCAGGGCAAATCAGCCATTCCCGGCCTTCCTACCCGCTAAAACCAAAACGGTACCGCCCCCAAAGGAGCGGTACCGTCTGCCAACAGAACATAAACGTCAGCGGAATTACATTTTGCGGCCGGGGAAGTAGGCAATTTCGCCCAGTTCTTCCTCGATGCGCAGTAGCTGGTTGTATTTCGACATCCGGTCGGAACGGGAAGCCGAGCCGGTCTTGATCTGGCCGGTGTTGAGGGCCACGGCTAGGTCGGCAATGGTATTGTCCTCGGTTTCGCCCGAGCGGTGACTCATGATGCTCTTGTAGCCGTGGCGACGGCCCAGGTTGATGGCGTCAATCGTTTCGGAGAGCGTACCAATCTGGTTTACCTTGATGAGGATGGAGTTGGCAATCTGCTCATCGATACCGCGCTGCAGGCGGTCAACATTGGTCACGAACAGGTCGTCGCCCACGAGTTGAGTGGTTTTGCCGATGCTGTTGGTCAGGTCCTTCCAGCCGCTCCAGTCGTCCTCGTCCATGCCATCCTCGATGCTGATGATGGGGTACTTTTTGGTCCAGTCGGTCCAGTAGCTCACCATCTCCGACGAGGTCAGCTTGTCGCCGGTGCTCTTCTTGAAGTGGTAATGGCCATCGGAATAGAACTCCGAAGCAGCGGCGTCCATGGCAATCATCACCTCGTCGCCGGGCTTGTAGCCGGCCTTCTCGATGGCCTGCAGCACAATCTTGATGGCGTCTTCGTTGCTCTTGATGTTGGGAGCAAAGCCGCCCTCGTCGCCCACGTTGGTGCTGAAGCCCTGCTTCTTGAGCACTTCCTTGAGGTGATGGAAGATTTCGGTACCCCAGCGCAGCGCCTCCGAGAAGCTCGAAGCGCCCACCGGCATAATCATGAACTCCTGGAAGTCGATGCTATTATCGGCGTGCGAGCCCCCGTTGAGGATATTCATCATCGGCACGGGCAGCGTGGTGGCATTTACGCCGCCCACGTAGCGGTACAGCGGCATGCCCACCTCGGCAGCGGCGGCACGGGCCACAGCCAGCGACACGCCTAGAATAGCATTGGCACCCAGGTTGGCCTTATTGGGCGTACCGTCGAGCTCCAGCATGATTTTGTCGAGCAGGCCCTGCTCGAACACCGAAAAGCCCACCAGTTCCTCGGCAATGGTGGTATTCACGTTCTCCACTGCCTGCAGTACACCTTTGCCCATGTACATAGCCTTGTCGTTGTCGCGCAGCTCCACGGCTTCGTGCTTACCGGTGCTGGCGCCGCTGGGTACGGCAGCGCGGCCTACGGTGCCACTGTCGGTGGTTACGTCCACTTCCACGGTCGGATTGCCGCGCGAGTCAAAAATCTGGCGTGCGTGGATTTCGGTGATAATGCTCATGAGCGAAAGGGGTTGATGAAACGGATTACGAGTTAACCAACAGCTTTACGGCCGCTGGCCCGCAAGGTAAATAGTATCCCCGACCTTTCTCCCCTTTCCCGGCCGTCCCTACCCTTCCAGCCAGCGCCGGAACTCGGGCGTCTGGGCCGCACTGGTCATCAGCGAAGCGGACCCCGCCCGCAGCTTTACCACCAGCCGGTTGTTGAAATAGGGTTCCACGCGCTCTACAAACGCCACGTTCACCAGCTCCGAGCGGTTAAGACGCCCGAACCGGGCCGGGTCGAGCTGGGCCTCCAGTTCCGTGAGCGTGCCGGTAAGCGGGTGGCGCGCACCAGCTCTATCCACGGCGAATACTACGCCCTCGTCGGCCTGCAGGTAGGCCACGTCATCGGTTTGCAAGACGTAGAGGCCGTTGCGCACCCGCACCGACAGCCGCTGCCGGTACTGGGGCTGGCTTCCCTGGCGCAAGGCCGCACTCAGCTCCTGCACCAACGCCGGACTAAGACCAGCCGGCGGTGCCGGGGCGGGAGCCGGAGCTGGGGCGGCGAAGTTGCGGCGCAGCAACTGGTATTTGGTCAGGGCTTCCTCGAACTGCTCGTAGGTAAACGGCTTGAGCAGATAAGCAATGCCGTTGCCCCGGAAGGCCGGCAGTAGAAACTGGTCGTAGGCTGTGGTGAAAATGATGGGGCAGGTGACCTGAAACCGCTCGTAAAGGGCGAATACGTTGCCATCGAGCAGCTCGATATCGGACAAAATCAGATCCGGCATGGGACTGGTTTGCAGCCAGGCCAAAGCTTTTTCCACACTCCGCAGCACCGTCAGGTCCCCTTCGTTCAGCCCTGCCCGAATGGCAAACGCCACCACTTGTTGAGCGGCCAGCGCCTCATCTTCCAGAATCAGAATGTGCATACGAACAGCAAAAGCAAACTACAATGAGTTATTCAGAACGTAGGGGCGGGGGGCAAGCCCCGCCCCTACGTTCATAAAACCCGCATCAGCGGGCACCCTGGCCGGCGACTGGGCCAGCACGGGCACCGTCACGGCAAATGTGGCGGCCGTGTCCACTACCCTGATTTCCTGGTCGAACAGCAGCCGGTACCGCTCCCGCAGGTTTGCCAGCCCGGTCCCAGTCGAGTCGACGGCCGTCAGCTTGGGCCGGCGCGGGTGGCGCACCGTCAGGCTATCCGCCGTGGCTGTAATTTCGATTACCAGCGGATCGTCTTCGTTGCCGGCGTTATGCTTGATGGCGTTTTCGAGCAGTTGCTGCAGCGTACCCGGCACCACCAGCCGCTGGTCCCAGGCGGGGCCAGGCTGCAACTCGAGCCGGAACTCGTAGGCCGTCCCGAAGCGGTGGCGCAGCAGGTAAACGTATTCCTCTATGAAGCGCAGCTCCTCGCTCACGCTCACGAAGTCCTCGTTCTGGTGCCTGACCAGCAGCCGGTAAAGCCCCGCGAACCGGTTTAGGTATTCGTTGGCCTCGGCGGGGTCCTGCTGAATGAGGCCGCGCAGCACATTGAGGTTGTTGAACAGGAAGTGCGGGTCGAGCTGAGCTTTGAGGTTGCGCAGCTCGCTCTGGGTCTGGGCCTGCTGGGTTTGCAGCAGCCGCTTCTGTACGTCGAAGTACCGCTTGCCCGCCATCAGAATACCCAGCATCCCGTAGCTCTGCGTATGGCGCATAACAGACCACAACACCCCCGCGACGCTCCATTGCAAAGGCCGGTCGGACAGCAGCGCGGCATAGCCCAGCAGGTACAAATGCGCATCGAGCAGCACGAATACTACCAGCGCCCCCAGTACCACCCAGGGGCTCCGGCGCGCCAGCGCCAGCGGCAGCAGTCCGAATACCAGCGCGTATACAGCCAGCGTATCAATTCCAATCGTGAACAAAATACCACTCACGGCCCGCGCCAGCCCAAAATCATGCAGGTAGCTATAGAAGATAATAGGCGCGGCCAGCAGCCAGTACACCAGTACCAGCAACAGGTCGGAGCGGCTGGGTCGGGGGAAGATGGGCGACATGCGGGCCGGGGTTAAAGGAGTGGAAAGATGCTACTCTTTGTCGGTTTTTACGCGGCCTCGCTCTTCTTCAAGGCCGGTGCTGCGCTTGCGGGCTGCCTTTAGCTGCTGGTTGCCCAGCTTCCAGCTTAGGCTCAAGCGTACCTGCCGGCTTTCGCCGTAGCTCCGGAAGGCTACATCCAGGTCTTGGTAGCGCACCGTGCCCCGCTGCTTGTTCGAAAACAGCACGTCGTTCACCCCCAGGCGCAAGGTGGCGCGGTCCTGCCACAGCGTCTTCTGCAGCCCCAGGTTCAAGGCCCCAAAGCCCCGGAAGTTGATCAGGCCATTTACGCCGGCCGTTTGGTAGTAACCGGAAGCCTCCAGCTTGATATTTTGGGGCAGTAGCAGGTTGGCCTGGCCGTAGAACGTAGCGGCCGTGCGGCCCGCCCGGTAGGTGCTGCCCAGGTACTGGCTCTGGTACTCGTTGTAGAACACGGTTACGCCGGCATAGCCCGTCAGCAGCTTACGGTAAGTCAGCGGCAGGTTCAGGGTGGCGCTGTAGTTGCGCAGGTTATCGAGGTTGGCCGTCGTCG
>NZ_JABKAU010000079.1 GCF_013377885.1 Hymenobacter lapidiphilus | reverse complement strand
GACAAGCTCAACATATTGCTAACATACCCTCCTTTTCGTGAACGGCCAGCAGCTGCCCGGCACCTGGTGGCCAGCTGGCCCCTGCCGGGCTGGGCGAGTTTAAGAAACTCGTCTACGAATCAAAGTTTAGGAAACGCACCAAGTAGCTGAGTTTCGTAAACGCCACCGTAGGAGTCTCGGGCCTGGGCAAACAGGATTTTAGGGGCAGTGGGGAAGTGCAAATAGTCCTCCCCTCTTTCTTGGTTCTATCCCTTTACATAATGAAGCTGTTTAGGAAGTACCTGGAATCAATCAGAACGTCATGCTAAGCTTGCCGAAGCATCTCTACCGCTTCGTTGAACGACTGCTACGAAGCGGTAGAGATGAGGTGGTCTAGTTATGCTGGACAGTTTAGGGCGTTAATTGGAAGAAGTTGTTGGTGAGCGCAATAGGGCGTCTGGTAGTCGATGCTGGAGTGCAGTCGCTCGTGATTATAATAGTCAAAATAGTCGGCGACGCTGCGCTGCGCGTCGGCCAAGCCGGCAAAAACAGGCCGCTCGCGGACTTCGAGTACTTCGGTTTTGAGCCGGGACCACAAGCTTTCGGCCTGTGCGTTGTCGTAGCAGTCGCCGCGTCGGCTCTGCGAGCGCACCGCCTGGTGGTCGTGCAGCAGTTGCCGGTAGGCATTGCCGCAGTATTGCCCGCCGCGGTCGGAGTGTACGAGCAGGCCCGGCAGGGACGGTTGGGACCAAAAGGCGCGCTGCAAGGCGCTGGTTACCAACTCCTCGGGCATCGTCGCCCCGACCTGCCAGCCCACAACCTGCTTGCTAGCTATGTCTTGAAAAGCGCACAGATAGGCCCAGTCGCCGTTGGCCAGGGGCAGGTAGGTGATGTCCGAGACCCAGACCCGGTTGGCCTGGGTGGGCTTGGGCTGGTCCAACAGCCGGTTCGGGGCGCAGCGCAGGCCGTGGGTCGAGTCGGTGGTGCGCGGGGTAAAGGCCTTGGGTTGCAGCGCGCGCAGGCCCCGGCGGCGCATGGCCGTGCGCAGGCGCTGACGGCCCACCCGGTAGCCCTTGTTGCGCAGCGCCACCTGGAGGCGGCGCGTACCGTAACAGCGCTTATGGATCCCGAAGACCTTGACCAGGGCCGTTTCCCACGCCGGTTCTGGCGCAGCGGCGGCCGGCTGTTGCACGTGCTGCCAAGCATAGTAGCCGCTGGCGGGCACGGCTACTACCTGGCAGAGCAGGCGCACCGGATACTGGCTCCGCTGCGCCTCGATGAAGCGGTAGCGGCTCATAGGGTGTCGGTCTGCGAGAGCCTGCGCTTAAAGCAGGCAACTGGCAATGGCTTTTTTTAAAATTTCCAGCTCCTGCGCCTGCCGCCGGGACAAGGCCCGCAGCTCACGCAACTCGGCGGCCATAGCCGGGTCTAAATCGGCCCCGCGAGCGGCCGCCACGGGCGTCAGGGCTTCTTTCTGCCACTTGTAGAGCAGCTTAGCATTGATATTTAAGGCGCGGGCCGCGGACTGGGTCGAGCGACTTTGCTCCGCCAAGCGTAGTGCTTCGGCGC
Source organism: Hymenobacter lapidiphilus (assembly GCF_013377885.1). GTDB lineage: Bacteria > Bacteroidota > Bacteroidia > Cytophagales > Hymenobacteraceae > Hymenobacter > Hymenobacter lapidiphilus. The sequence continues at coordinate 1,289 of NZ_JABKAU010000079.1, read as the reverse complement.
GGAAGGCGGCATCATAACGCCGACGTTTAGGAGGTTGGGGGCTGTCTTTCATGACATTCGAAAGATAAGACCCTATTCTGTCCACATTTACCCGACCACCTCAAGATGCTTCGGCTCCGCGGACGCCAGATGAAGCATGACGGTCCTTTGACTTCCTAAACGGCTTCAATGTTTGTTGTCGGACACTTCCCGGAATCCGTGCCGTTTTAGGCTGCCTTTTGGGGCGCGGTCGGCGTGGTACTTTAGCGTGTCAATCCGAATTTATGATGTCTTTTTTCACTAACCCACTCACTTGGCAGCGCTGGATACCATTGGCACTCGGAATCAGTAGCGTAGGCGGGTTAACGACGTGCGCAGGCATTCATCAGGTGGAAGAGGTGAAATTTATCACGACGGACCTCGATAACTTTTGGGCTACCTATCCCGCTGTGCTGCAAGACACGGCGCAGGCAGCCTCCCTACTTCAGCAGCACTATTTTACTGCTGGTTCACCGGGCCTCCAGGAGTATTATCAAAATCGGTATCAGAGCAAGCCGCAGCCCTTTGCCCAACGCATCACGCAGCATCCCCGCTTCTATGCCTCTGCACGACACGCTATGCAGACAATTGCCGCGCAAAAGCCTCAGGTATTGGCGGCCTTTCGTCGCCTTCAAGCCCTTTACCCGCCCGTGCGCTTCAACCACATTTACTTTTTGGTGGGGGGCTTCCGGGGCAGCACCGCCCAACGGCAAGGGTTGCTAATTGGGGTCGAGTATTTGGTTGATGGGCCCGATGTGGACACTTCCGAACTGACCTTGGTGGAACGCAGGCGGTGTAGCCCCGTCGCAGCCATCCCCGCAATGGTCACCCACGAGATGATTCACAACACGCAACAACCGGCCGACGGTACCCTGCTGAGCTATGCCATTCGGGAGGGCATGGGCGATTTCGTGGCCGAGCTGGTAACGGGCATACCGGGCACGAATACCCGGTTGCATGAGTATGGGCAAGCGCACGAGCAGGAACTATGGCGGGCTTTTCAGCAAGAGATGAATGGGAAAGATGCCCGTAACTGGTTGGCTAATTCAGAACAGGAAACGACGAAAAAGCCCTGTGATTTAGGATACTACGTAGGCTATAAAATTTGCCAAGCCTACTACAATAAAGCAACAGATAAGAAACAAGCAGTTGCCGATATGCTGACGACAAAAGACTTCCAAGCCTTTTTTAGGCAAAGCGGTTATGCCCGTCAGTGGCAGGCACCTTAGATTTTACGTACTGTGAACAGTCGGCTATAAAACGTTATAAAA
>NZ_JABKAU010000078.1 GCF_013377885.1 Hymenobacter lapidiphilus | reverse complement strand
GCGGGCCATAAACGCGAGCTGCCCCGCGCATCCCGGGCCATGTGGCACTGGACGCTGCGGGGCAGCAAGCTTGATAAGGTTGGCGGCGACCGACTCTCCCACCGATGAAGGCAGTACCATAGGCGCTCCGGGGCTTAACGACTCTGTTCGGAATGGGAAGAGGTGAACACCCGGGCTAAAGCCACCATTATCAATTCAGCTCAGATTGTGCGTGTTCGCACACAACCAGCTGTGAAATTCGACATAGAGGCAGCGTAAAAGAAAAAGTAAGCGGCTATGCGTTCAAAACGCATGAGCTTGTATGCTACAGAAGTGTTCGAGCCCTTAGTACCCCTCGGCTATGTCATTTCTGACTTTACACCTGGGGCCTATCAACGTCCTAGTCTCGAACGGCTCTTAAATCGGATATCTCATCTTCAGGTGAGTTTCGCACTTAGATGCTTTCAGCGCTTATCTCATCCCAGCGTCGCTACCCAGCACTGCACCTGGCGGCACAACTGGCAGACGAGCGGCTGGTCCAACTCGGTCCTCTCGTACTAAAGTCAGGTCCTGTCAAATATCCCACGCCCACCACAGATAGGGACCGAACTGTCTCACGACGTTCTGAACCCAGCTCGCGTGCCACTTTAATCGGCGAACAGCCGAACCCTTGGGACCTTCTCCAGCCCCAGGACGTGACGAGCCGACATCGAGGTGCCAAACCTCCCCGTCGATATGAGCTCTTGGGGGAGATCAGCCTGTTATCCCCGGCGTACCTTTTATCCTTTGAGCGATGGCCCTTCCATACGGAACCACCGGATCACTATATCCGTCTTTCGACCCTGCTCGGCTTGTAGGCCTCACAGTCAAGCCCGCTTATGCTATTGCGCTCTGCATCCGGTTACCAAGCGGATTGAGCGGACCTTTGAAAGCCTCCGATACTTTTTTGGAGGCGACCACCCCAGTCAAACTACCCAGCAGACACTGTCTCCGTTTCCACAGATTAGGCACCAAACAACACAAGGGTGGTATTTCAACGGCGACTCCCCAAAACCTAGCGGCCCTGGCTCAACGTCTCCCACCTATGCTACACATGTGTTGTCCAGCGTCAATGTCAACCTATAGTAAAGGTGCACGGGGTCTTTCCGTCCCGTGGCGGGTACTCGGCATCTTCACCGAGACTACAATTTCACCGAGCTCACGGCTGAGACAGCGCCCAGATCGTTACACCATTCGTGCAGGTCGGAACTTACCCGACAAGGAATTTCGCTACCTTAGGACCGTTATAGTTACGGCCGCCGTTTACCGGGGCTTCGATTCAAACCTTCGCTCTTGCGAACTAAGTTCCCCTCTTAACCTTCCGGCACCGGGCAGGTGTCAGGCCTTATACGTCCGCTTACGCGTTAGCAAAGCCATGTGTTTTTGTTAAACAGTCGCCTGGGCCTTTTCACTGCGGCTTCTCGTATTGCTACGAGGAAGCGTCCCTTCTCCCGAAGTTACAGGACCATTTTGCCGAGTTCCTTGGCCGTGATTCACTCGAGCGCCTCAGGATTCTCTCCTTGACTACCTGTGTCGGTTTGCGGTACGGGTTATAAAGCAGTAAACGCTTAGCAGGTTTTCTTGGCAGTCTGATTAGGTACACTATCCCGTTGGCCGAAGCCGCAAGGTACTATCAGGTTTCAGCAAAGCCGGCGTACTTAACTACCAGCCCTATACCTACACCCTTTAACGAGCACTTCCGTCCGCTCGCGGTACTTTCACTACTGCGTCACTGCATCACTCCACTTCATAAGTGCTGGAATATCAACCAGCTGTCCATCGACGTAGCCTCTCGGCCTAGCCTTAGGTCCCGACTAACCCTGCTCCGATTAGCGTTGAGCAGGAAACCTTAGTCTATCGGCGAATGGGTTTCTCACCCATTTTATCGTTACTCATGCCTACATGTGCTTTTCTGGCCGCTCCAGCATGCCTGACGACACACATTCACCGCTGACCAGAATGCTCCCCTACCACTTACACACTAAAGTGTAAATCCATTGCTTCGGTACCGGACTTGATGCCCGCGTATTATCGATGCCCTCTCGCTCGACCAGTGAGCTGTTACGCACTCTTTAAAGGAATGGCTGCTTCCAAGCCAACCTCCTGGCTGTCAAAGCAAGTGGACCTCCTTTGTTCAACTTAGTCCGAATTTAGGGACCTTAGCAGATGGTCTGGGTTCTTTCCCTCTCGGCCTGGGACCTTAGCACCCCAAGCCTCACTGCCGGCTATATTACATGGCATTCGGAGTTCATCAGGATTCGGTAGGCTGTGACACCCCCTAGTCCTATTGGTAGCTCTACCTCCATGTAACTCTACGCCGACGCTGTACCTAAATACATTTCGGGGAGTACGAGCTATTTCTCAGTTTGATTGGCCTTTCACCCCTACCCTCAAGTCATCCAAATCCTTTTCAACGGAAACTGGTTCGGTCCTCCAGTTGGTGTTACCCAACCTTCAACCTGCTCAAGGGTAGCTCACAAAGTTTCGCGTCTACCCCCTCTGACTCTGCGCCCTATTCAGACTCGCTTTCGCTGCGGCTCCGAACTTTTAAGTTCTTAACCTTGCCAGAGAGGAGTAACTCGTAGGCTCATTATGCAAAAGGCACGCTATCAGGCCACTAAAGCCCTCTAACTGCTTGTAGGCACACGGTTTCAGGTTCTTTTCACTCCGGTATTCCCGGTTCTTTTCACCTTTCCCTCACGGTACTAGTTCACTATCGGTCTCTCAGGAGTATGTAGCCTTAGCGGATGGTGCCGCTGGATTCAGAGGGAATTTCTCCGGTTCCCCCCTACTCAGGAATCCTCTACCGTAAATTACCAGCTCGCCTACGGGATTCTCACCCTCTATGATCGACCTTCCCATGTCGTTCGGCTAAAGTAACTTAATCAGCTGTTGAGGTCCTACAACCCCGGACTGGCCGTAACCAACCCGGTTTGGGCTCCTCCCCGTTCGCTCGCCACTACTTGGGGAATCATTGTTATTTTCTTTTCCTCCGGGTACTTAGATGTTTCAGTTCCCCGGGTTTGCCCCTCTCCTCATACAAGGAAAGGCCCTAGTTCTTCAAACTAGTGGGTTGCCCCATTCGGAAATCAACGGATCAGTTGGTATGTGCCCATCCCCGTCGCTTATCGCAGCTTATCACGTCCTTCATCGCCTCTGAGAGCCTAGGCATCCCCCGTGTGCCCTTCTCTACTTCTCGTAGAGGACACGTCCGTAGACGTATCCGGCTCGGGTGACTAACCATAGGTTAATCACTCTATTGCTTTCTTTTTCTTTTACTCTGTTTTCCTCTATGTCAAAGAACGT
>NZ_JABKAU010000077.1 GCF_013377885.1 Hymenobacter lapidiphilus | reverse complement strand
GATAGTGTTTAACGACCGATGCCTGCCTCCCTTTGGGGAGGCAGGCATCGGTCGTTAAACAAGTGGTTGTAACCGCTTAGTTATTGGCAACAATCGAGGCTTTGGGCAGCTTGGCCGGCTCCAAGCTACCGGCAATGCCGCGCACAACTATTGTGTAAATTTTACCGGCTTCATAGTTTTTGGTGCCGGTACCCGAACCCGAACCGTCGCCTACTTTCACTACAGTAGTCGAAGCAGGACCAGTGGTGATATTGAGGTCGTATGTGCCAGCGGCAACCGAAACGAAGGGCGAAGCCTGTCCAAAGGCAGCAACTGCATTGGGCACGTCACCCGTACCCGAAATGGAAGTCTGAGACAGCTTGACGGGAGAAGGACCATTGAAGACCAAATGCACGATCCGGATTTTTGTCTGGCCGGCAGCAGGTGCCGTCAAGTCATCCTCGATAGGCAGCAGGTCGACAGTAGTAGCGGAATTGGGGTAAGCAAATACCGAGTAATTCTTGCCGCTGGCAACGGTTATCGGCTTTTTATTGACGGCCGTTACTATCGGGTTACTGCCGGCCACATTAATTGTAAACGTGGGGCTACCAGCCGTTACGGCGAAGTAATTGGTGTTGCGACCATAGTCGAGGGTTGAGCCGGCTGCTACGTCATTTACAAGGGCCTGCACTCCTATCGGAGCCGAAGCGGCACCATGCACGAGCATTACTTGGCCCTGCTGTGGAGCGGGGTCTTTATCGTCGTCGCCGCAGGCCGAAAAAGCCAGCATAGCAGGTAAGGTGGCCAAAAGAGCAACGGGGCGGATGGAAGAAAACAGCTTCATAAAAAAGGAAAAGAAAGGGTGGCTTGAATGGCAGACCAACGAAGGCCAGGTGCTTTTTGTTGGATAGAAGAAATTTTATTCCTCGGTGAATTGCACTTTTTTCCCGTCGAAGGCCTTAGCAAGCACAGTTACATCGTTGTAATTTTGCTCCCATGAATCACTGTGTTTTGTCTTCTGCTTTGCGTGTATCTGGGCGCGTTTTTCTGGTAATTCTGCTGTGCTTTGCCGGTTTAAGCCACCAGGCCCAGGCCCAGCATACAGGTCCTATCAACCTGGCCCCCGACGACCAGGAACGTGGCTTGAATGGGCCGCAGAAAAACTTCTACTTTTCCCTGAGTAACAACCCAACTGAGAGGAGCTACCAGAACGCGGGCTTCTTTGGCCAGCGGCTGCGCCCTTACCTGGCAGGTGAGCCGGATGCACTGGCTGCACTTGGCCGCTACCGTCGTCAGAAGATGCTGTTTCTGGCTGAACGGGTAGTATTTGTAAGTGCGGCAGGCCTTTACGGCCAGCAGGTGCTTTCAGCCCCCGATCGGCAACAATACTTCAACAACACCCAAAAAGTGGCACTTGGGGTGGCAGCGGCCAGCCTACTCACCAATATTTTTGTTTCGCGCAATACCAACACCCATTTCCAGCGCGCAGTAGCAGCCCACAATGTTGGCCACACCGCCCGAGGTACGGGCCTGTTGCGGCAGTTGCAGCCCACTGCTGTGGGTGTGGCGGCCAGCGCTACTGGCCGGCCCCTGCTGGCCCTACGCTGGAGCCTGTAATATGCAGGCTGTGCCTTGCAGACGTTTCGAATATGTCTGCAGCACAAAAAGCCGCGGCCATCCGGTAGCTTACAGTTCCGGGGCTTGCAGCTTAAAGAAGTAGCTTCGCACCATGGAATACCCGCTGCCCGCGGCGGCTCGCCAATATGTGGCCGAGCACCTGCACGACGACCCCGCCCAACTGGCCCTGCAGGCCCGCCGTCATCCCAACCTCCCCGTTCCTGAGCTGGTACGTCAGATTCAGGCCCGCCAGAAAGCCCGGGTAAAGCTACCCATCTGGGCTGCTAACCCCGATCTGGTTTTTCCGCCCGCGCTTTCGGTCGAGCAGGCTTCTTCCGACCGCACGGCTACTTTCAAAGCCGATTTGGTGCGCGGAGCGGAGCGTCTGGCCGACCTTACCGGCGGCTTTGGCGTCGACTCGGCCCACTTTGCTGCTACGGTGAGCGAGGTACATTACGTGGAGCGTAACGCCGCGCTGGCCGATGTGGTGCGCTATAACCTGGCCCAGTTGGGCATAGAGAACGTGCAGTGCCACGCCACCGACGCCGCGCACTTCCTGCGCGATTCGGCCGATACCTACGACTGGATTTACCTCGACCCGGCCCGACGTGATACGGCCGCCAAGAAGATTTTTCGCCTCCAGGACTGCGAGCCCGACATCCTGCGCCTGCTGCCGCTACTGTTGCGCAAAAGCCCGCGTATCCTGCTCAAAACTTCGCCCATGCTCGACATTGAGCAGGCACTACGGGAGCTGGGCCACGTGCGACGGCTGTGGATAGTAGCCGTGGATAACGAGTGCAAGGAAGTGCTGTATGAGTTGGGCGAGGAGGCCGCCGTTGACCCAGAGCGGTACACCGTGAACCTGCGCCGCGATGGTACCCGGCAGGAGTTTCGCCTTAACCGGGCCCGGGAGGCCCGCGCCATTGCCCGCTACGCCGAGCCGCGGCAGTTTCTCTACGAGCCCAACGTGGCCGTACTCAAGGCAGGGGCTTTCAAGAGTGTGGGCACGGCTTTCGAGCTGCTGAAGCTGCACCAGCACAGCCACCTCTACACCTCCGACACGCTGCACGCCGACTTTCCCGGCCGCATTTTCCGCATTCTGGCCGTGGAGAAATACGACGCCAGTACCCTACGCGCCTACCTTGGTCCGTCCGTGCGCGCCCACGTAACCACCCGCAACTTCCCCGATTCAGTGGCCGAGTTCCGCCACCGCACCGGTATCCGCGAGGGCGGCGACCTGTACCTGTTCGCCACCACCAGCCACGAAGGCAAGCTGCTGGTACTGGTCTGCAGACCACGGGTCAGCACGGATTAAAGCGGATTTCACGGATTTTGTAGATGATTCAAAAGCCACCTCAAACGAGGTGGCTTTTAGCTTTTGTCAACCACGCATACTGGCGAAAGCACACTATTAAGTACGTCTACAGAATCCGTGCGATACGCTTTAATCCATGATCCGGAAGTTCCACGGCAGACCAGCGGCCACGGACCCGGCGTACTCCAGGCCGATACGGGGGCCGGCGAGGATTTGGTTGGCGGGAATAATTTCGCCGTGGTCTTCCACCCAGAGCAGGTCGCTCTGCAGCTCGGTGCCGGTAAAGGCGGGCGTGAGGCCCAGCGCCTGCGTGAGCATACCGGGGCCGGCCGTAAGGCGGTTGGGCTTGATGGAAGCGCCCCGGCGCTCCTGCATGATATCAAGGCCCACGAGCGGCTCGATGGCGCGGAGCAGTACAGTATCGGTTTTGCCGGCTTCGTTGGTGCAGATGTTGAACAGCGTGTGGCGCTGATAGACTTTATAGAGGTACGCCCGGCCACCGGGTTCACGCAGAGCCTGGCTGGCCGAGCTAAGGCGCTTCAGGTGCATCGTCAACGAGTCGTCGCCGAGGTGTGAGTAGGCTTCGGTTTCGATGATGCGGCCGCCGGTGAGTTGGCCATCGACCCGCGAGAAGACGTACTTGCCGAGCAGTTCACGGGCAATCTGCACCGGGTCGGGGCGGCGGTAGAACTCGGGCGGCAGCTTTTGCATGGTGGCGAGAGGTGAGAAAAGGAACGAAACCCGAAGACAAAAGAAACGTCATTCTGAGCGAAGCCGAAGAATCTTGTGGGCTGACCTTATAACGAAGCTGTTTAGGAAGTACCCGGAATCCATTAGAACGTCATGCTGAGCGTAGCCGAAGCATCTCTACCGCTTCGCTGAATGACTGTAACGAAACGGTAGAGATGCTTCGACAAGCTCAGCATGACGTTCTTTA
>NZ_JABKAU010000076.1 GCF_013377885.1 Hymenobacter lapidiphilus | reverse complement strand
GGTGGGGCTGGTTAGGCGGCGCGGTAGGTGCCCTGCATCATCTGCAGGTACTTGATGCTGACTGCCTCCCAGCGTAGCAAGGCGGAATCCATGGCGGCAAAGGCGGGCTGCATGCATGCTTCAAAGGCCGGCAGCTTGTCTTCGTAGAAGGATTCCGCTGTTCCGGCGGGCAGCGCCTTCACTTGCCGACGGCTTTGGTTGAGGGCCGCGTAGGCGTCGCGCAACTCGAAGACAGCGCCGTCGAACTCTACCAGCAGCCGGCTCCACTCAATGCCGCAGGGCGTAGCGCCGCCGGTCGACGGGCGGCGGCTGTCCTGCCGGTCAAGCACGACCAGCTGCATGTTGCGCATCAGCCGCGCCACCCGCTGCATGTAGATTTTAACCGGGGCGGGTACTGATAGCTGCTCGTGCAACTGCCGGGCGGCCAGGGCGCGGAGCGAATCGGGCACAACGGGCGGGGCCTGCAGTACGGCCACCGGGGCGGAACTAGAAGGGAGCTGGAGCATCGTCGAAGTCTGAGCGGGTGGAAGTTCTGATAGCGGTGGCCATGGCATGCGCCTCGGCAGGGGCCGGCGTACTGGGGCTTGCGGCCATGGTGTCGAGGTCGGCGTAGCGGCCCTGGTCCATGCGCGAGCTGACCACCACGCTTGCCAGGGCGCCGTTGCGGTGCTTGGCGATAATGATTTCCGTCGTGTCCTTGGTCGGGTTGCCTTCCTCATCTTCACTGATGCCGTAGTATTCGGGCCGGAAGGGGAAGACAATCACGTCGGCATCCTGCTCAATAGCGCCCGACTCGCGCAGGTCCGACAGCATCGGCTTTTTGCTGCCGCCCCGCGTTTCCACGGACCGGCTAAGCTGCGAGAGGGCCAGCACGGGAATATTGAGTTCCTTGGCAATCATCTTCAGGCCCCGGCTGATCTGGCTGATTTCCTGCTCTCTGTTGCCGCCAGTGCCGTTGCCGCTCATCAGTTGCAGGTAGTCAACGACGATAAAGTCGAGCGGCGACTCAGCATGCATCTTGGCGGCCTTGGCCCGCAGCTCCCCGATGCTCATGCCGGGCGTGTCGTCGATGTGCAGACCCACGCTAAGCAGGGCCGCCGCTTTTTCCCGAATGGCCTCTGCCTCCTGCTCGCCTCCATCCAACAGGCCCTTGCGGAGTTGCGAGGTGGAATAGCCGGCTTCGGTGGCAATCATCTTCAGCACGAGTTGGGCGGCGCTCATTTCCAGCGTCACGATCAGGCCCCGGCGGCGCTGGGCATCGGCCGCTACCCGGGCCATGAACACGGCCAGCGTGGTTTTGCCCATGGCGGGCCGGGCGGCAATGATAATCAGGTCAGACGGCTGCCAGCCGCCGGTTACCCGGTCAAGCGAGGGCATGCCCGACGGCACCCCCGTAACGCCGCCCGGCATGCGGGTGGCCTGCACGATGGAGTCGACGACGCCATGATACAAGTCAGCCAGGCCCAGGGCGGGCTTTACCTGCAGCGTATCGTGCAGGCTGTTGATGCCGGTCTGAAACGTGCGCAGTAGCTCAAACGGGTCGGCCGTGGGGTCGCCGGACCGTTCGGCCAGCTCCCGGGCCATCTGGCCCATGCGGCGCTTGGCAAACAGCTCCATCAGAAACCGGGTGTGCGTGTCCATCTTGGCCGCCGAACCAGCATGCCCCACCAGCTGCATGATGTCGCCGCCGCCGCCGGCTTTACTGAGCTTACCGTCGCTGGTGAGCTGACGAATGACGCTGAGCGGGTCGACCGACTGGCCGGCCGCATGCAGGGCGGCCATGGCGGTGTAGATGTACTGGTGCCGTTCGTTGTAGAACACGGCCGGCCCCTGCCGTAGCAGGGCCAGGGCCGTGCGCAGGCCATGGGTATCGGTCAGCATAGCCCCGAGTACAGCCCGCTCCAGCTGCTCATCGTGTAAGGGTAGGTGGGTGAAGTTCACGATGGGCGGGGGCTAGAGGTAGAGGTTGGTTTTTTGGTCCTGCAGCTTGGCGGCGATGCTGTAGCCGGTGTGGGTGGGCGTCGGGGCCGGGCCGTTGAAGGATTGCACCGGCTTTGCGCCGGAGTAGCCGCCGGCGGGGGCCGAATCAATCAGGCGGCCGGCTTTCAGGTCGTTGTTGAGGAAGGTGCGGATAAAGGCGCGCCACTTATCGTCGCTTACTTCAATGCCCTTGTCGCGGCCCACGGTCTGAATCTGCAGCAGGTAGCGGGCCTTGTCTACTTTGGGGAAGCCAATCTCATCGAGGTAAGCGTAGAAGTTGGCAGCTAGAAAAATGGGCGCATCGTCGTAGCGGTACTCGACTACCTTGGCGGGCTTGTCAACTGGCGAAGCCTTCCCTTGCGCGCCTTGCTTGCTAGCCTGCTCTTCTCTTTTCAACTCTTCTCTACTCTTCTCTACTCTAAATGCTATAGGGGGGCTATTGGCCTCGCCAATGGGGTGGCTATCCGGTTCGGCATGGGGTGGCTTTAGCTCGGCTACTGGCACGGCCTCTGCGTCAACCGTAGCCTCGGCATTGGGCGCCCACCGTTTGGCGGCCCCGCGCTTGCCGGCTTCGGCCAGCGCGGCGCGCTTGGCGTCAAGTGATTCGAGCCGGCGGCGGACAGAAGTAGAGTAGAAGAAAGCGCCCTCTTCCTCGGTTTCAATCAGGCCGATTTCGAGTAGCGTATCTACCAATTTTCGCACATCAGTGGCGGGCATTGCCAAGTCGAGCGCCAGCCCCCCCAGCTTTGTATTACTAAGCCGATAGCCGGGGGCCATGCGCAGGTTTTCCACGATAGCCCACCACATTCCGTAGCCCGCCCACCCGCACTCGGCACGCAGCTCCAGGATGCGGGCGTTGCTTCGGGCCGTGGCTTCATGTTGTATCCAGGGATTCATATCTGCCGAAAAAAAAGAAACCGCCCGCCTCCGCACGTCATTGCGGGGGCTAAGGCGGCTTCGGTGCAAGGTGGCAGCCTTGTGAAGTCGTTGCAAAGGCTGATGACGCAGCCCGTTACTCGCGGTCAAGCCCCTGCCAGGGCCGTTCGCTGTTGCTTACTCCAAAGATACCACACGTGTAGTACACGTGCAAGTAAGAAGTAAGAAATACACGTGTATTTTTGCGGCCATGAATAAGACCGCCACGCGGGTAGCCCGCTCTGTTACCTTCACCTTCGACTCGGAGGAAGAAAAGGCCGCCTACCAGGCCCACGCCAAACGGCGCGGGCTGACACTGGCGGGCCTCATCAAGTCGCTGCTGGCGGCCGACCGTGCAGCCCTCCCCGCCCCCGCAGCACCTTCCGCCACTTGAGGCGGCGGGTGGGGCGCATCAGGCGGGGCGGGTTAGGTGGGGCTAGGCGGCAAGCGCGTGCTCGACCAACGCGGCAATAGCGTCGGGCACCTGCCAGATGCTGAGTGCGCCCTTGCAGCCGACTAGCCTTGGCAAAGGCCGCACATCGTAGAGCGTCCATGCCCAGCGCCGGGGGCCATAATCCCCACATGCGCGCTCTGTGTCACTCAATTCGCTGAACCCATCCGTCGGATTCATTTCGCCGACTTGGCAGGTGCCGACGATGCCGCCGCGTGGCAACGTGTCGAACGTCAAGCTGTGCTTGGCTAGAAGTGCCGAAACAATCGGATCTTTCTCAGCTACCTCCCGCGCCCACTTTGGCTTGCCGGCGCTTGCGGCAATGGCCAATGGGCCACGGTGTTTGGTGGTCCAGGACCGGGTTTCGTATGATTTGTAGCCAAGCATAATAAGCGTGGCGTAAGGCTGGATAAGGCTAATGGCTTTCATCAGTTCAGGTGTCTAACGCGTTCATGTATCCCGACCGGCCCGGCCAGCAGCGCCCGGCCCTGCGGTAGCGCCCGCCGCTGGCCGCGCTCGTCGGCGGTAACGGCCCACAGCCAGGCGGCGAACGCAGCCCGCCGCTGGCGTTGCCCGGTGGCGTGGGCGTGTAGGCGCCGGGCTAACACGGCGGGGCGGGGCTACCGGTGGCGGCTGGGGCCAACGCACGAAGCAGCACCCGCACCTGCCGCAGCTCGGCGGTGCGGGCGGCGCTTGAGTAGAGGCTGCCGAGTTCGGCGGCGCGTAGTTCGGCGGCGCGGGCCACCAGATCGGGGCGGCTCCAGCTGGCCGCGTTTTGGGGCGTGAGCTTCTTCATGCTTGTGGTTGGGGTTTGCTGGCCTCGTAAGCACCCCGGCCCACGTAGGCAATCAGGCGCGGGCGGTGCTGCTGGTGGCGTTAGCACAATGGGCGGGTGTCCCGGCGGCTCGTCTTGCGGCCGGCGGCGGCGCTCCAGCTCCAGCGTGGCGCGGCGTACCAGGGCCTGACCGGCGAACGAGTCGAGTAGGCCGGGCAGCTTGGCGGCCGATTCGAGTAGCCGGGCCACGTCGTGCGTGTCGAGTACGGACAGGTTGCGCTGGTTCCAGACGGTGATGAACTTGCGGTAGTTGAAGTTTTCGGTAGGCATGGCTAGGCGGTTTGTAGGATTTCGGAGACGTTCCTGGGCAGCTTCTTCAGGGCCACGTAGCCCTGCTGCTCCCGTAGCAGGTTCACCATCCGCAGCTGCGCGGCCGGACTGGCCGAGGCCATCTGGGTCTGGGTGTCGCGCAGCATCCCGATAATGAGCTGGTTGCGCTTCTTGACCTCTTTCAGCAGCCGGTTCACGCCGCCCATGATGCGGTCCTGCTTATTGGCGCTGCCGGCTACCTCTTCGGCCTGGGCATCGGTCAGGAACGGCAGCACGTCGGCGGCCGTGAAGTGCATGGCCTGCAGCTCGGCATCATAGGCTTCGTAGTGGCGCACGGCTTGGGCCATAAGGGAGCTAATAATCATGGTCTTGTCCACGGCGTCGGGGCTCAGCGTCTGGCCAATGAGGCGGGGCACGACTTGCCGGCCGAACTCATCGAGCTTCATGGTCGGCTTGGCGGCGGGGCGGATAGTGGGAAGGGTGGCGCTCATATCGTAGGGTCAGGTAGCAGCACCCAGCAGCCGAAGCCAGCCAGGCGCTTAGTGAAGTAATCCAGCTCCAGCACGTAAGGGGCTTCCTCGGGCTGGCCGGGGCGGGTGCGGGCCGCGTAAAGCGTATGCACCGGGGCGCGCTCCGGGCCGCTGGTAAGCCAGTACACCCGGCGGGTACACCCGTCCTGGGTGCTGCGGTATATGCCGGCCGGTGGCTTAGCTGGCATCATGCAGCCGAGCGGTAGCAGCCCGCATTTCGGCCAGC
>NZ_JABKAU010000075.1 GCF_013377885.1 Hymenobacter lapidiphilus | reverse complement strand
AAGGTGCTTTCTGGAAAATCGTTGGCCTGCACGCGGGCCGATTCAGCCGCGCCACCGGCGGCCGTTAGTGGAATGCCCTTGAAGAGCCAGCCGGCAGCCGCTTCCATGGGCGAGTGGCCGCCGAGCATATAGCGGTTGCTCAGGTAGTCATAGCCCAGGTCAATGAAGCCGGGGCGGCCAACGCGCTTTTGCTTTTTGATCTTGTGTGCCCACCATTGCACCGACGTGTCGGATTTGCTGACGTGGTATTGCGGGCGGTGGCAGGTGAGCACGTTCCAGACCTTGTTGCCGAACATGGCCCCGCTGCTTAGGTCGAATTGATCCGGTACCGGCAGCTCCCCGTCTTTGAGCTTGGCCGGGTTGCGGGGGTGGGCTACGAGGTGAACGCATAGCGGCCGGTCCTCCTGCATCGTCCAGCGGGCCAGATCAGACAGCTTCTCGCTCAGGTACTGATCATCCCGCTGGCCCTTCATTTCGTGAAACAGCTGATTCCACGGGTCCAACCGGACGCCAAATAGCGGGGTCTGGCCGTGCACGTAGTCGAAGTAATCGAGCAGGCACTCCATGGTGGGCTTCTCTTCGCCCGGCGGGTTGATGACAATAATGTGGTCTTCCAGCCAATCCATGGCCCGGTCGTATGCCTGCGGCGACACCTGTAGCCGGTTGTATTGACGGCACCAGTCGGGGTCGGGGCTGTAGCCGGTGAGCTTGTGCACCAGGCTATCGTAAAACTCATCGGCCGGGGCGTTTTCGGGGGAGAATACGGCCCATGCCTTGTCAGGCTCGTGCACCGACTTTATCAACTCCAGCTCATCCATCATTTCCGATTTGCCATGGTTGGCGTAGCCAGTGGTGAGCGTTATTTCGCCGGCCTTGTGGGTCCAATGCGCATCAAAGTCGCGGAAGTAAGTGCTTGTGCCACGGGGCTTGCCATGGGCATGACCGTAGCGCATGGCCTCACGTACCCGGCTGACGCGGTGCACGCCGGCTTCGTAGTTGCGCGGGGCGGCGGCGGAGGCAGGCGCGGCGGAAAGCTCTAGGCCGGGGATGTTAAACATGGCGAGCGGGGGCAAATAGCTGTTGAAAGGCGGCGGGGTCGGCAGTCCGCAGGTTGATGCGGTACATGGCCCGAAGGGCAGTCGCGGCAACCGGCGGCCAATTTTCTTCGGGCAGTTCCGGCAGGCAGCTGACGGCCTGATAAAACCGGGCCTCCCATTGCCGGGCTTCGGCCGCGTGGTGGGTAATGGCGGCACCCAGCTCATGGCACTTGGCCGTATTGTGGGTAATGACGCGCTGCATTTGCCCCGCAACCCGGCCCATGGCCTGGCTTAGTTCAGCCGCTAAAGTGATTTCGCGCTGTTCGGCAGCCATGGCGCGGTCATTGGCTTCGCTGCGGGGAAGCGTGGCCAGCTTTTTCAGCCGGGCTACCCGGCGGGCGGTGCGCTCCAGCAGCGGGGCCATGGCTTGATCGAGGGAAGATTGAAAGGGAGCGGCCATGTCGTTACTGGAAAAGCTCGTAGTGATGCCGGGTATGGTAGGCGGGGTACTTGGCTGCCCATCGGGCGAAGTCAGCAGTAAGCGACTGATGCACTTGATGGTGGGCGGGTGAAGGGTAGGCCGTTCCATCCATTTCGAGCCGCTTCTCTGTTTCGCGCCGGATCAGGCTGTGGTAAAGACTGCGCTTCATGCCGGCCGGGTCGGGTTGCTGCGCCACCATGGCCAGGAGGGTTTCTTCTCCTAGGCAGTGGGTAGCCCAGGCGGTGGCCGGGCCGTGGTGGTGCTGCCAGAAGCTGAGGCAGAACGGGGCGCGTTGTTCGACCCACTGATAAATGCGGGTGTAGTTGAGCGGGCTGGACTTGTACTTGTCGAGCTTACCCTTGCAGCCCATCTTGACAATGGCCGTTAGCTCGAACAGCGTCAGGTAAGGGAAGTCTTCGGCAATGTCTGTGGTTAGGGCCTCCCATCCCTTGTCAAGCAGCAGATCAAAATTGTTTATTCGGGAGAGTTCCGAGGACTCCAGCACTAACCGTATGGCGGGTCGCTGCGGCGACTTGGCTAAGTTCGCGAGTGAAGTCGAGGGCGACGTTGCGGCGGTCGTCATTGCAGAGGGCGATTCCGCCGGTAGTGCGCTGTTGCTGATAGTTAGGTCCATAGTGGCCAGTGGCGGAAGTGATGGGAATGATGACGGGTTCGGCAAGCTCAGTCCAGCGTCGGTCGTTTAACCAAGTAGCCGGATAGGGCCGGTAGTCGGCAGCGGTATCGGCGTTGATCCAGTCAGTGCGGCGGGCGAACCAGTCGCGCGCCCAGCCGGCGGCGGCGGCGCATTCGTCGGGACTGAGTTTTGAGAAGGCTTTCAGGGCTTGGGGCTTGGCCACCTTGCGGGGGTAGGCTTGCCAGAAGTCAGCGAAGTGTTCCGGCTCAGGCTTCGGTGCGCGTGTTGAGCGAAGCGCAGTAGAAGAAGATTTATCTTCTTTCTTTACTTTACTTAACTTAACTATAGCATTGCGTTCGCATGGTTTTTCGGGTGCGTTCGCATCCGTATTCGATGCGTTCGCATTGCGTTCGGACTGCCAACGCTTATCGGCCGATGCTTTGGCCTTGAGGCTACGGGCGCGTTCCTTGTCAGCTTCAGCCAGCAGGCGCGGGTTGTAACGGAAGGTGCCACACGCCGAAAGGGGGAACTTCTCCAGCAGCACCTCGCCACTTTCGGCCCATTCTTCGAGACTCATTTCCGCCAACCGCCGCACCTTGTCGGCGCTGGCAGGCAGCGTCCCTTGCTCGGGACTCTCCCAGGCGGAAGCCAGCAGCCCGATATACACGCCCCGCTCGGCCTTGCTCATCATCTTCACAGAAGGTGAAGCGAGCCAGTCGGAGGCGTTGAAGTAAAAGGAATAGGACTTCATTAGGTGCCGATTAAATGACAATCCCCCGGCCTAACTCCGTCATAGTTAGGCGCGGGGGCTGTCGGTTTAGGTGCGGCAAACACCTTAAGACTGTGCGAGGCCGTGACGGCGGCCCTGTTGAAATCGGACAAACCCTTTGCCGGGGCTTACTCTGATTGCGTTGCTTATGCTAATGTATTACTAACGTAATCAAATAGCAAGGGCAATGGAAGATAAATGTTCATTACTTTCGCAGGATGGAAGGAAAGACAGCCACCCGCAACGCCCGCGCCTATACTTTCACCTTCGACTCGGAGGAAGAAAAGGCCGCCTACCAGGCCCACGCCAAACGGCGCGGGCTGACACTGGCGGGCCTCATCAAGTCGCTGCTGGCGGCCGACCGTGCAGCCCTGCCCGCCCCCGCAGCACCTTCCGCCACTTGAGGCGGTGGGTGGGGCGCATCAGGCGGGGCGTTTGGTGTAGGGCTTGCGGGGCTTCTTGGCCGGCGGCCCGAACGAAGCGGATGCTACGTTCGGCTGCTGACTTGGCTTGGGCTTTGGGTTCAGCGGCCGGCCGGGGTAGTAGCGGTAGTAGCTGGCCGTTACACGCTCCATCCTTTCCTTGGCGGCTGCGCTTTCGGGCGTACCGTCCAATTCCATCATAAAGGCCACTTCCAGCTCGTATATCCGGTGTTCGTAGGCTTCGGCCTTCACGCGGATTTTAGGCCCGTCAGTGGCGCACTCGCAGATGGCCGGGCCGTTTTGGCAGCGGGCGCACAATGGGGAACGGCCCTTGTTGTGCTGATCCTCGAGCTCGGCGCGGGCTATCTGCAGCCGGCCGCTCACCTTTAGCGCGGCCATAACGAGGTCGCCATTCAGAGCATAATCGTTGCTGGCAAACTTGGCGCGGGTTACGGCATCAAGCAGCTGGTCGATTACCTGTTTGTCTTGCTCGGCTAGTTGTGCGGGGTATTGTTCCATCCGTTCAGGTGGTTAGTTTGCGAAGTTGGCGGGCAAGCACAACGTGCTGATCTCCATTGGCGAAGCGCACCAGCATATTGGCGTTGCGGCCACGGATGCACTTGCCGGCGGCGTTGCGTACCGCCTCACACGGCTGGCCTTTTAAGTGTTCGGCGGTGTGTTTGTCGCCTCGATAAGTGTAATCCATCCGTTCAGTCGTTAATCGTTCAAAGAATCCCACACCCGCCGCCACAGCCTAGCCGCCACCTGCGGCCAGTGCCGTTGCCAGCGCAACCGGGCGCGGGTGCCGGCCACCGGGTAGCACCGGGGCAGGTACACCCGCACCAGGCAGCCGCCGGTGGTCAGGTAGTGGCGGGGCAGCAGGGCCGGGCGGTGGGGCGCTAACACGGCCGGGGCGGCACGGTGGCGGCCAGCAGCACCCGCACCCGGCGCAGCTCATCGGTGCGGGCGGCGCTACTGTAGAGGCTGCCGAGTTCGGCGGCGCGTAGTTCGGCGGCGCGGGCCACCAGGTCGGGGCGGCTCCAGCTGGCCGCGTTTTGGGGCGTGAGCTTCTTCATGCTTGTGGTTGGGGTTTGCTGGCCTCGTAAGCACCCCGGCCCACGTAGGCAATCAGGCGCGGGCGCGTGGGGGCTTCAATGGCCACGGGTGAGGCAAAGGCCAGTGCTACGGGCGGGGCAAGTGCCTGCTGCCGGCGGGCTAGTTCGGCGTTGGCGCGGCGCACCAGGGCCATCGCGTTGAAGCTATCCGCGAGAGCAGGCAGATGGCTGGCCGTTTTAAGGATGCGTTCCAGATCGTTCGTGTCGAGCACGGCCAGATTGCGCTGGTGCCAGTTGGAGACGAAGGAGCGGACGCCCGACAGGTTGGTGGTTTTCAGGGACATGGTAGCTTATGTAAGGGTAGCAGCGGTAGGCGTAGGGGCTGGCACGTAGGCCAGATTCAGCCGGATCATCTCATCCATGTGGCGCAGACTGGCATCCATTTGGGCGGGCGTGAGCTGGCAAAAGCGCGCGGTTACCAGTTCCAGGGCCTGGCAGACGTAGTTGGTGGCGTCCGAGTCCTCGGCATCGAACTTGTCCTGCGTGGCGCTCAGCAGCTTGTCGGCCTGCTTCATGAGCATTTTCAGCGCCTGAATGGCGGCGAACTTGAATAGGCCCATCTTTTCGAGCTGCCGGGTAGAGCTATCGACCATCACAATGCCGGCCGAGAGCAGCGTAATCAAGCCGGCGGCCTGGTGCTGCACTGCCGGGTCGGGGTGTTCAGATGGCCGCAGGCGGGGCGCTATCAGCAAGTTTGCCAGCCGGCGGGTGCGGCTCGGCACTGGCCGGGCAGACAGGGCCAGTGAAGAAACGGGGGCGGTGGGCTGCATCGTGGCAAGGCCCAGCGTGGAAAGCATATTCATATCGTGGGGTCAAGTAGCAGCACCCAGCAGCCGAAGCCAGCCAGGCGCTTAGTGAAGTAATCCAGCTCCAGCACGTAAGGGGCTTCCTCGGGCTGGCCGGGGCGGGTGCGGGCCGCGTAAAGCGTATGCACCGGCGCGCGCTCCGGGCCGCTGGTGTGCCAGTACACCCGGCGGGTGCAACCGTCCTGGGTGCTGCGGTATATGCCGGCCAGCGTCTTAAGTGGCGTCATGCAGCCGAGCGGTAGCGGCCCGCATTTCGGCCAGT
>NZ_JABKAU010000074.1 GCF_013377885.1 Hymenobacter lapidiphilus | reverse complement strand
CCTTTTCTTCCCGTTACCACGCCGGCTTGGTTTTGTCGCGGGGGGTGGTGGCTTTGCGCGGGAGCTGCTGCAGATACTGCTGCTCGGCCGTGCGCAGGGCTTCGAGCAGCTGGCGGGCCTGGCCGGGGCTCAGGTTCATTTGTTGCAGGCGGGCGCGCTGAGTTTGCTGGTTGGCTTCGTTGAGGGCGGCGGCTTCGGTGCCGCCGCGGCCACTGGTGCCGTCGGGGGCCGCGGGGCCATTCGCCTCGTCGCTGAGGCCGCGTACGGTGCCGGGCTGGCTACCGCGGGCCACGTTGCGCTCGGGCCCCGCGCCGGGCCGGAAGCCGCCGCTGGCCGCACTGCCAGGCGCGGCCGAGGGTTGGGTCGGATCGGGTTGGCCGCCCGCATCGGGGCGGGCCTGCGGGGTGCTGCTTGGGTCGTTGGGTTGACTGGGGTCGGGGCGCTGGCCCTGGGTGCCGGGGCCAGCTTTGGGCTGCGTTTGCTGCTCGCGGGGGCCGTCGGGCTGCTTCTTGGGGCTGCCATCGGTGCCGGGCGGGGGCGGTGGGGGCGGGGTAGTACGGCCCGCCAGAAAGCGGCGCAGCACTTCGTAGTTGTAGCGGGCCCCCGCGTTGCCGGCATCGGCCAGCAGCGCCTGGCGCAACAGGGCTACAGCCGGCGCGTATTGGCCCCGGTTGGCGGCCAGGGCGGCGAGCTGTTGCAGCGCCACGCTCCGTGTGCGCCCGTCGGGGCTGTCTAGCAGGCGGCCATAGTAGGAGCGGGCTTCGGCCGGCTGGCCGGCCCGCAGAGTAGCGTGGGCCAGGTTCAGCCACAGCGCATCGTCGGTGCCACCCAGTTCCAGCGCGGCTTCGCGGTAAGCCAGGGCGGCTTCGGCGTACTGGCCGCTGGCGTAAGCTGCGGCCCCGCGCTGCACGGCCGCGTTCCGGTCGTGGATGCGGGTAAGGCCGCCCCAGAAGCTGAACAGCAGCAGCATAGTGAGCAGGATTTTCATGGCCGGATAACTTTCACCGTCAGCAGAATATCAAGGCCGATGAGCAGCAGGGCCAGCGCTAGTGGGTAGCGGTAGCGGTTGTCGGCCACGGCCACGGTGCGTACCTGCTGGGCCTGGCCCTCTAGCTGGTTGAGGGCAGAGAGCAGCAGGGGAAACTCGTTGCGTTGGTCGGTTAGCTCGAAATACTGGCCGCCGGTTTGCTCGGCCAGGCGGCGCAGCGGGGCCGGCACCAGCCGCGTTACGGCGTCGCGGCCGCGGGCGTCGCGTACGTAGCCCGGCCGGCCGCCAGACAGCGGAATGCGGCTGCCCTCGGTAGTACCCACACCCATCGTAAACACGCGGGCCCCCGAGCGGGCCAGTACCCGCACGGTACCCTCCAGGTTCTCGCCAAAGTCCTCGCCATCGGTGGCCAGCACAACGGCCGTAGCGCGGGGCGGAACGCCGGCCGGAGCGGGCCCGGCGGGTGCGGTAGCCGGGGCGAGGCGGTCGAGCACCAGCTTGAGCGGCGGTACCAGATCGGTGGTGCCGGCCGGCACAAGGCTGGTTTGCAGGGTGCTCAGGAAGAGTTGCAGCGCGTCCTGATCGTAGGTAAGTGGGCACTGCACGTAGGCTTCACCGGCAAACACAACGAGCCCCAGCCGGTCGGCCGGAAAGCGGCGTACCAGCGTAGCCAGCTCGGCCTTCAGCTTCTGCAGCCGCGAGGGGGCCACATCGGGTGCATTCATCGAGCGCGACAAATCTACGAGCAGCCATACATCTTTGCCGGCGGTGCGTACCGGGTGCTGGGTGAGGCCGTAGGCGGGGCCGAGCAAAGCGGCTCCCAGCAGGCCGCCATACAGCAGACGAAACGCCAGCTTCCAGCTCAGCCGGCCGCCGTGCTGGCCCAGCGGAGCCGCCAGACGGCGGGTGCGGAGAGCGTAGCCGAGGTAAAAAATAAAAAAAATCAGCGCCGCTGCCGCCTCCGGCCAGCCTGGCAGATACGCCCAGTTCAACGCCACGGTAACGAGTTCATGTTCACAATACAACCAGCCAAAAGGGTGGGGCTGCCCCACAGGTAAAAAGCGCTAATTGGCGGCCTGAAAGCCCCAAATGCAGTAGCAAGATGGAAGATATTTTTCGGAACAGGGTTTGAATCTCCATCCGGCTCGTATATTTGCAACACCTTTCAACCGGAAAGGACAACCCTTCGGGAGAGATGGGTGAGTGGCTGAAACCAGTAGTTTGCTAAACTGCCGTAGCTCTAAAGGCTACCGGGGGTTCGAATCCCCCTCTCTCCGCGTTTCTTTGAATTAAAAATTAGGAGTTAAAAGTTGAAAATTACCGACTAGCGCAAGCACGGTTAGTCTTTAACTTTTAACTCTCAATTTTTAGTTATCCTTTTCGGGGTGTAGCGTAGCCCGGTATCGCGCCTGCTTTGGGAGCAGGAGGCCGCAGGTTCGAATCCTGCCACCCCGACCAGCATTTAGCCGTCAGCCCGCCTTTGGGGCGGGCGGCTTTTTGCTTTTCAGAACTCGCTCTATTTCTATTGTTAAATAGTGCGTTTTACACTGTTAACTCAACCCGCCTCGTTAGCTCAGCTGGATAGAGCACCTGCCTTCTAAGCAGGCGGTCACACGTTCGAATCGTGTACGGGGTACATTGAAAATCAGCCGCTTAGCCATTGGGCTGAGCGGCTGATTTCATTTTGGTTTACACCGTTGTTGACCTTGCTGTCATTTTCCTTCTATAATCTCTATAGGCCCGGCCGCTATTGCTTTCTGGGACGAAGTGGTAGCTACCCGCGATTAATTGGGCCACGTAAAAGTTGTGTTCGCCGATAGCTCGTCTAAGGACGTCTTTCGCCAACAGCTGGCTCAACGCTACAGCGCCTAGCAGAGAACCAAGTCTACGCTTGGCGCTATCTGTTCACTCAAACCGCTACTTATAGGGGGGTGAGTGAATAATCATACGTTGCAGGGCCTGCTTGAAATTTACCCGCTTACTGCGTGCCGCCCGCGTGCAGGTGCTGGTAAAGCAGCTGCGCGGCAGCCATTAGCAGGGGTTGGTCGGAGGTGCGCTCTTGGCAGCGCTGCAAATCGTAGTGGCACAGCGTGCCAAAAGGCCGGCCCTGCTCGTCGCGCATAAGCGCGCCGCAGTAAGAAATAACGGGCGTGTCAATGCCCAGCGCCTGCGGGTCAATGGTGGCGTCCAGAATCTGCACCGGCGCCTCGGTACGGCCTACCAGCGAGCAGTACGTAGCGGCCATCGGCGCATCGGCTCCTTGCCGCACCTCCGCCATTTTTCGGTCAAACAGGGCCTCGCTGCGCAGCATATCCCCATCGAAACGCCACACGCCCGTGTAGCGGTGGGGCGTGCGGTAATTCAGGTAGGCCAGGGCCGCATGCACCCCCTGCTGTTGCAGTAGGGCAGCAAAGTCGGTTATTTCTGCCGGCAGCGCAGTTCCTTCGTTCCGGATAGTTGTGCTCATGCTGGTTAGGTAAAGCCAGGCGCGCCGACGAACGGGCACCCTAGGCAAAGATAGGCCGCCGGACTTGGGGGCCGTTCCGGGCGTTGTTAACTAGTGAAAATCCTGTTTGTTTGCCGGCTGACAGCCACTACGGCCGGGCAATTTCCTGCGTCTTTCGGCCCAACGCCAATGCTGTCTTTAACAATGGGCCGCATCCAGCACTCCCTGCAGATCGTGCATGCGGCCTTCCACCTGGGCCAGAAAGACCGTTGGTACGGGCACCGCGCTGCCGTTGCGGGCATTCAGGTAGCGTACCAGCGCGTTGAGGGCCCCGATTTCCTCCTGTAGCTCGGCACTCAGGTGCGCCCATTGGCCCTGGCCGGCATCCCCCGGGCGCGCCCGGCACCGCTGGCGCACGGCCAGCGTCTGGCTGACCAGCCCGGCCAGCAGCTCCAGAATGCGCTGCTCGTCGAGGGTAAAGGGGCGGGGCTCGTGATTGACGAGGCACAGCGTACCGAGCGGGTGTTGATCGGGCAGCCGCAACAGGGCTCCGGCATAAAAACGTACGTGGTTCTGCTCCGCCACTCGCAGCACTTCTGCCGGAATAGGCGGGTGTTGCTCCAGCAGCACATCGTGGTACACCACGGCCCGGCCCTGTGTAATGGCCGTGGAGCACAGCACCTCCGCGCGCGGCAGCCGGCTGTGGGCGGGCATCCCTATCGCGACTGGGTAATGCACATCGGTTTCCTCTACTACCGACAGCAGCGAGATGGGCACCTGGAACAGCCGCGCGGCTAAGGCCACGAACTCCTCGAATACGGGCTCGGCCAGAGCGGCCAATACCTGGAACGAGCGCAGGGCCACGAGCCGGGCAGATTCGTCGTCGGGTAGGGGGGAAGGCGAAGAGGTGGCCATATGCACAGCGGTAGAAAACGGAACGAAGAGCGGAAGATAGGCGAATGGGCGCAGAATAGTGCTATGGGGTCCGTTCCCGACATTGAGGTGTAGGTAATGTAGTGCGCCAGGTGGCTTGCTACCTTTGCCCAATGCACGTTTCCCGTTACGCTTTCGCCGCTGCTCTGGCCCTGTCAGTGGCTGCCTGCTCCACCTCCAACGACCCCGCCCCGACAAGCCTGTTCCCCGAACACCTGACGCTGGGCAACCCGAGCGGCGCCACTGCCGACATCAACCAGCCCACTAACTACCTGCTCAGCAAGCCCCAGTACGCGCTCAGCTACCACCGCGACCGGGGCATCCCTACCTGGGTGAGCTGGCATCTCGACGCCACCTGGCGCGGCTCCGCCCCCCGACAGGACGACTTTCGGGCCGATAATACCCTGCCCGCCGGCTGGTATCAGGTGCAGTCTACCAGCTATTCGGACTCCGGTTTCGACCGTGGCCACCAGTGCCCCAGCGCCGACCGCACCAGCACTGTGGCCGATAATTCGGCCACCTTTCTGATGAGCAACATGGTGCCCCAGGCCCCCCGCAACAACCAGCAGACGTGGGCCAACTTTGAAAACTTCACGCGCACCTTCCTTAGCTCCGGCAACGAGGTCTATATCATCTGCGGCTCTTATGGCAAAGGTGGTACTGGCTCCGGCGGCTTTGCCACCACTATCGACCAGGGGCGCGTTACTGTGCCCGCCCGCTTCTGGAAAGTTGTTGTCGTTCTGCCCACCGGCGACAACGATGCTACCCGCTTATCGGACAGCACCCGTATCATCGCCATCGACACGCCTAACGACAACGCGCTGAGCACCGACTGGAGTCAGTACCGCACCAGCGTCGACGCCATCGAGGCGGCCACCGGCCTCGACCTGTTCTCGGCCGTGCCCGTCTTGGTGCAACAAGTAGTAGAAGCCAGCGTGGACGAAGGTCCGACGCAGTAGCCACATGCCGCTCTGCTCCGATACCGTAGTCTTTTTTACCTGTCGGGATGTGGCGTGGCTGGGCCTGTTTTATCTGGTCGGAGGCCGTTCCGCTCAATCATGTTCTGCCGCCCGCCCTGGTGTTTCTTGATATTCAGCTGCCAGGCTGCACGGGGCTTAAGGTGCAGACCAACGTGGCCGCGCTGGTCTTGCTGCTTGTGTTGCAGGGCCTAGGGTCCGGCAATGCCCCGCCGCCGGGGCTGGCCTTCGTCAAAATCGGCCTGGTGCTCTACGGCAGCGGCTACGCGCTGCTGGCTTTTCTCAACGTCGATTTGGTGCAGCGCTTCTATGAAATTGGTTGGTGTGTGGCTGCTGCGCTACAAAGTCAACTCGGCCTGGCTGGTGCTGAGCGGGGCCGTGCTGGGCTACGGGCTGCCGCTAACTGGCCAGCTATAGGTTGGAGCCGGCCTTGTGGAGCTGGAAAAAAACGGCCGCGAAAAAGAGCATGAAAAGAAAGTCGTTGAGGCCGTACACCGAATAGAAGATTCCGGCAAACAGGTCTTTCGCGTAGACGGCGGCCACGTCGTGGGTGGTAATCCAGCGAAACCACGCCACCGCATATACCAGCTTCTCGACCACGAAAGCACCTACTACCCACTTTACCTGCTGGTAGCTGGGGGCAACCGCCAGGAAAACCAGCCCCCAGACAACTATCATCAGCAACCCGAAGCTGGACATCACCACCGGGTCGGTTTCGGGGATGACAGTATTGGTGAAGACCCGCGACAAAAGCAGCACAGCCAGAATATTGGCCAGCCCGGCGGCAATGAATCCGTTGCGGATGAAGAGGGTGCTCATAGCGAAAAGGGGTGTTTTTTTTGGTGGCCGCCCCGGCTTCTACCCAAGTGAGAGGCCGGACCATTCCTGATGACCTGCAACGCCCGGCGGCCGCTAAATCAGGCGTGAAGCAGCAACCTACCGATAATAACGACAGCACCCGCGCATCCATTCTCCACTCTCCGCGCTTCCAAAGGCTAAACTGCCGCAGATACTCGCTGCCGGCCGCTTTCGTTCAGCCCCGGTCACGCGCCACGCCGGATGAGGCCAGCCGCCCACGTGCCCCTTGGGCAAGCCGACGGCAAGCCCACGGCAAGGCAGCGGCCGTAAGGAGCCCAAGCCAGGAACGACGCGCTGCACTGCCGGCTGTTACGCCAGCCGCAAGAGCACTTCCAGAAATGAAT
>NZ_JABKAU010000073.1 GCF_013377885.1 Hymenobacter lapidiphilus | reverse complement strand
CCGGTACGGCTTGGCCCGACGGGCTGCGCAAGCACGGTAGGCGCCTCAACGGAATACGGCCCGCTTCCTCAACCGAGGAGGCGGGCCGTATTCCGTTGGGGCAGATGTGTGGCTTGGGCTATTGATGGGAACATGAAGTTGCCTTGGCTATGTCTTCCAGGGATTGGTACACCTGAACCTTAGAGTACACAATTTTAGGCGAGACACTTATTGTATCTAACAGGTATCTCGCCTTCTCGGCTGTTACTACGATCAGTAGAATTTACCGTAACACTCAGGCGCAGTTTACACCGCGCTTTTGTGTTTATCTTCACGGAATTACTGATTCTGTTGCATGGTATTTACATATCCGTGGTTTCTGTGGGGTTTAGTGGCTGTTGCCGTTCCCATTGCTATTCACCTTTTTGAGTTGCGCCGGCCGCAGCGTGTGTTGTTTTCCAACGTGGAATTCATCCGGGAAGTGAAGCTGGTAACGGCCCGTCAACGCAAGCTAAAGCATTTGTTAGTGCTGGCTTCCCGCATAGGGCTTGTTATTTTTCTGGTCTTATTGTTTGCGCAGCCTTTTATTCCGGCGCCCAAGCAAGTTGCTACTGGTAACCTGGTGCAGGTGGTGCTTGATGACTCGCCTAGTATGCGCCAGTTAGGGCCTAATGACCAGCCGGCGTTTGAGCAGGCTATTGATCAGGCGGCAGATTTGCCATTGGCTTTTCCGGCATCGGCGCGGTTCGGCCTTGCGCCGGGTGGGCCTGATCTGCTGAGCGCTGCGGCTTTCCGTAATGCTGTGGAAAAGGTGCAGGTAAGTGGTCAGGCGGGTGAGGTGGGCCGGACGCTGGCTCAGCGTCAGCAGCAAAACCGAAGAGTTGGAGCTGGGCCGCTGTTTGTGTTTTCCGATTTTCAGAAGAATGATTTTTCGGCTTCAAGCCTGCAGTTGCTGGATTCAGCTCAGCAGGTATTTTTGGTGCCTGCTGCTGCGAAGCCTGCGGCTAATGTGTTTGTTGACAGCGTATGGCTCGACGATGGTTTTGTACGCACTGATGCTGACCTGACTTTGCGCATCCGGCTGAAGAATGGGGGGCAGGTGTCAGCTGAGAAATCTTCGGTTAAACTGTTCATTGGGCCACGCCAAGCTGCTACCTTCCAGACTACTGTGCCGGCGGGGCAGACGGTTACAACGCAGGTACGCCTGCGACTGACCGGGCTAGATGTGCAGCAGTGCCGCGTAGTTGTGGATGACTTTCCGGTGGATTTCGACAATACCTATTATTTCACGCTGCAACCCGCCGCGAAAATTAGTGTAGTGGAAGTTGCCGCCAATGGGCAACTCGACCGTTTGTACGGCAACGAACCGCTGTTTAGCTACCAGTTCACCAGTGCCCAGACTGCAGATTACCGCAAACTGACAGAAGGAAACCTGTTGATAGTACGCGAAGCACTGGTGCTGACGGCAGGCCTGCGCGAAAACCTGCGTCGGGCAGTGCAGCAGGGGGCTACGCTGGTTGTGGTTCCTCCAATGGCGATGAGTAGCCGGGATGCATACGGGCAACTATTCCGCGAATTAGGGTTGGGGCCGGTGCAATGGCAATCGGTACCTCCTACTGGGCCGGTGCTGCAGGATGTGGCCTTGCCCGATACCCGGAACCCCTTCTTTCAGGATGTGTTTGCGGGCGTGAATCCGCGTGCGGGTATGCCTAAGGCCGCCCCGGTGTTGCGCTGGGCCCGCACGGGAACTGAGATACTGCGGATGCGCGATGGGGAAAGCTTTTTGGCGGGCTTCCCAAGCGGTGAGGGCATAGTGTACGTTTTTTCGTCGCCCTTTAGTGCCCCTTATTCCGACTTTGCGCAGCACCCGCTGTTTGTGCCAGTTCTGTACAAGCTAGCCATGCAGAGCTACCGACAGCAACAGCAGCCCGCTTACCGGCTTAACCAAGCCGTTGTGAATGTGCAGCTGCCAACTGCCGGAGCCGGGCCAGAGACGGTGTACCGATTGGTACAGGATAGCCTAACGTTTATTCCGGTACATCGTCGGCAGGGGAGTACACTGCAGCTGGAAGTGCCACCGGGGCTGCGGCAGCCCGGATTTTATGCGCTACAGCAGGCGGGTAAAACTGTTACCACACTGGCCTTTAACTTCGATAAGCGCGAATCAGACTTGGCAAGCTACTCGGCGGCCGAGCTCCGGGCCCTGATCGGCCCTAACCGCCCCAATGTGCAGGTGTACGAAACTAGCGGTAGCCAGACGGCCGCTGCTCAGTACAAGGCAACGCGGGTAGGAACGCCGCTTTGGCAATATTGCATCTGGGGAGCATTGGCCTGTCTGCTGTTGGAGGCGCTGCTACTCCGCTGGCCACGGCGACCTGTGCCTGCGCCAGCTACACTGGCATAAGTGTCGGGTTAAGATTTGGCCTAGCAGAGAGCGTGGTATGGTGAAGGTTGGTTGCGGCGGCGGCTGTATCTTGCAGCTTCATTTTACTTCTGCTTTTGCAACCTACTACTGCTTCTATCCCGAATCCGATACTGCGCACCGCCATGCTGTGTGGGGCAATTACCGGGGCGCTGTGCTTTGCTTGGGTGCTGTTTCTGTACCTCAGCGACAATAACCCTTATGGCCCGAAACGGACGCTGGCCGACTTTTTTCCGCCCTTAGCGGCCATTGCTAGCCAAGTGTTGCTGCGGCGCTACTACCAGCCTGAAGGGCCAGGGCTCTGGAAAAGTATTGGGGTAGGGATATTGACCGCATTGATAGGCGCAGTAGTGTCGGCGACGGCCTTTTACCTGTTTTCGCGGCTTACAGGACCGGAGTTGATTGAACAGCATCTGGCCGAGGTACATAAGCTGCTCGAAAGCACGAAGGCGCTGTATCTGAAAGAGGCCAATGGCCTGCAGCAGTACGAAGCCACGCTGCGCAACCTGGCCCGTACGCCAGTTGAATTCGCTCAGGACGAATTTTCCAAAAAACTGTTTTTTGGGGTGCTCATCAGTATTCCGGGTGGAGTGTTCTTGCGGAAATAATTTCCCCTTCGATAAAGCGTCCAGACAGGCCGGGTAAAACGCGCTTTGCCGCCCGTATAGGCCGCCTGTCTGCTCACTGCCTGCTGGTTACCAATCCGGTTACCAAAGAGGGCAGGCTTCGAAGACAGTAGGGGCGGGGCAAAGGCTTGCTAAGTATGTTGGCTTTTTACTAACCTCGTTTGCATTTGGTCGGAAAGTGGCGTAAACTGTGATGTGCTTGCATTACTACCTTACTCCAGCTACCCGCGATGCTTACCTACGAACACCGGATGACCCTCTATCTGTGGCGCCGTAAAAACCGCGCCCACCCCGTGACGGACCTAGCCCCGATCTCGCTACGCATTGAAATCGACGGCTTTGAGCGCACCGAGTTCGCCACTGGCGTTAGCGCCACGGCCGCGCAATGGTCCGCTGGTGCCAAGCGGCTCAGCCCCGGGCCCGGACTAAGCCGACCCGAGCGCGAGCTGCTGCAGCAGGCCAACAATAAGCTGGCCGAACGGCTGCTGGCTGGTGAGCGGGCCTATGCGCTGCTCAAGGCCCAGGGCCACAACCCCTCCCCGGTCGAGGTGCGGCATCTGCTCAAGGGCGGGGCGGTGGTGAGCCGGCGGCTAAGTGAGGTGCTGGATTTGCTTGAGGGTGTACTGCTCACCCGCGGCCGGGCCCGTAGTACGGTGCTCTCACTGCGCAGCGTGCGCCAAAAGCTGCTGACCTACCTGCGCAAGCACGGCGGCGTCTCGTTTCCCCTGGCGTCGGTGTCGCTGCAATGGCTGCGGGGCTGGGAGCGGTGGCTGCTCGGGGCGCACCCGCCCAGCACGACCCAAATCTATGTAGGCGTGCTGCTGCAGGCGGTGAAGGAGGCGGCTCACGAAGGCTGGCTGCCGCTCAACCCGCTGGCCGATTACGCCTACCAGAGCGAGCGCGACCCGGCCGAAAAGCGGCACCTTTCCCCCGAGGAGGTGGCGCGGCTGCAGCAGGCGCTATCGGGCCTTGCCTTGCCGCTCTACAAGGCCACGTTCATGTTTCTGGCCAGCTGCTACACCGGCCTCTCCTACGTGGACTACTGCCGGCTGGCCCGCGAACCGGCCCTGTTTCTGGTGCCTGCGGCCGATCCGATCAGCGGCCGGCAGGTCCGCGGGATTCTATTGCAGCGGCAGAAAACCAAGCGCAGTACGGAGCAAACCTGGACGCCGTTGCTGCCCCAGGCCACGCGCCTACTCGACAGCCACGAGGGCCCGATGCCGGATTTGGGCCCGACCCGCGTTAACCTGAGCCTTAAGAAAGTGGCGGGCCTGTTTGCCCTCTCTCTACCCGACCTCAAGTTCAAGGATGCCCGTAGCACGTTCTCGCAAATAACGCGGGAACAGTTCGGCCTATCGGTTGCCGCGGAGTTGGCCCGGCACAGTGAGCAGGTGGCCAGCAAGCACTACAACAGCGCGTCCCCGGAGGAGGTACTGCGCAAGTTGCACATATTGGGGGCGGAACTGAGCTACAACTGAATCATTCTTTCGTCACCAGCGCCACCAAAAAGCCCGCCTACGAATTGTAGGCGGGCTTTTCTTTCGTGTTTCTTTCGTGTTTCTTTTATTTACGGCACCTCACCACTGCCCCGTGCTACACCACTTCACCGCCGCGCCCACGGCCCCGAGCAGCAGCACCAGCAGCAGCTTATGCCACCAGCGCGGGGCATGGGGGCCGTCGTAGGGTTCGGTGGTGTAGCGGGGCATGGGGGTAAGATAGGTGAAACGAACAGCCCGCCCGACGTGGTACGTTGAGCGGGCTGTTCAGGCATTCCGGCGCGGCCGGTTCTGGTGTCTGGCTATGGTGGGCCGGACTAGGTAATGGGGTGCCCCGGTTTAAAAACCGGGGGCTTGGTCGTGGCAGAATACAGGCACGGGCGATGGTTCTGTCACGGCACAAATATACTACACCCGCCGCCGACTTACAAACCGCCGTAGCCAGCCGGTGCCGTAGCCCACGCCGGGCGCAAGGCCATGCAGCAGCACGGCCCCGAGTAGCAGCCAGCCGATGGTGCTGGTAAGCCCGGTCAGCAGGCCCGCTACTCGCTGCCATACCGTGCGCTTCGGGGCTTCCGTGCGCGTCTGCACGATGCCCGGCCCGGCCGCTGCCTGTCCGCTTTTGCCGGCGGTGGAGACGTTGACCACGGCGCTGTCAGTGGCCAGCGTAACGGGGGCGGCGTTCTTGTAGCTGGTGGCCACCGACGTAGCGGCCGGGGCGTTCACGGCGGCGCGGCCCTGGATTAGCGGGACCATGCGGGGCTGGGCCTTTAGATTCTTCCGGTACTGCCGTTGCACCCGAGCGGGCAGATGGGCTACTTGGGCGGGCGTAAGGTCGGGCGGTTGGGCTGGTTGTGCTATGATGCCGGGCACTTGTGCTATGATGCCGGGGGCAGTTGTGCTATGAGGTGCCGCCCGTTCGGGTTGGCTGGCCTTGCAGCCGGATAGCAGCAGGGCGGCACCAGATAGCGCCACCACCCCGGCCAGCTTGAGCCAGGCGAAGGTGCGGCCACTCATGCCCCGGCCCGTTACAGCCTTGTCGGTGGCGGCCGTGTTGGGGTCGGTACCGAGGTAGTGGCGGGGCAGCAGGCGGCGCAGGTTTAGCCTTATATCAAACCGCAGACCGAACAGACAGGCGGCGGCCCCTAACGCCAGCGGCGGGGCGGCGAAGTTCCACCACCGGCCGAACCGATGGCCCGCGTAGGCCAGCACCACGAAGCCCACCACGGCCGCTATGCGTTCGCGGGTTTCCCATAGGTGCGAGATGTTAAAATCGCGCTTGATCTGGTAGGCGTTGGAACCGGCCGCAATACCCGCGTATACGAACGTCGCGGCCAGTACCAGTAGCAGCGGAAGCAGGCCCGCTACCATTAGGCGCGGGGCTTGTCGGTGCGCTTGCCGAGGAAGTACACGACGCCGGCCAGCAAAGCAAAGCCACCGGCCGCGTAGAAGCTGCCGCCGTGGTCGCCGTGTACGGAGATGTCGCGCACCCCGTAGGCGGTGGCCACGATGGCGAAGAGCAGCAGGGTGAAGAAAGCGAACTTGGTGCCTTTCGATAGGTCTTTCATGGTCGTATGGGGTAAGGTGAGGTTATTAGCGGGTAGTGGGCGGCGCGGCGGCCAGCCCTTTACTGTCGATCCAGATGCGGCGTACGTTGGCCGGCTGGGCTACTTTCCACGCCGTGCGGCGGGCGGCCTTAATCCAGCTTTTCGGAAAGCCGGAGATGTTGTGGGCGTTGTTCTGATTGCCTCCGAGTAGGTACACGCGGGTCGCATCCTCGCCCACGTAGATGCCGACGTGCGACGTGCTCAGTACCACCACGTCGCCGAGCATCGGCACGGCGACGGGCGTTCCCCATGTCGCCCACCAGAAGGCGCGGGGCATTTCGGGGTGTCGGGTAGCCACGCCCGCCCGCACGGCGGCAATAGCCGTAGCCGTACCGCACCAGGGGATTTCATCGGACTTAATCCAGTCGAAGCGCAGCTCACGTAGCCAGGCCATGATGGCGGGGCTGTGCTGGCCACCGATTATTTCCTTGGTGCCATGCAGCTTTAAAGCCTCTAGAAGCAGGCGCGGGCCGGTTTCGGCGGCCAGGTAGGCGAAGCGTTTGGGCAGCGGGAAGGGGCTCATTCGGCGTAGGGGTTAGGGCGGTGAAGGGGATAGCCGGCCAGCGGTCGGGTTTCGGGCGCTTCGGGATCGAAGCCGGCCGGAGCCTGGGGCATGAGGTGCGGGGCTTCTTCGGCCGGCGGGGGTACGGCCAGTGGCCCGGCTTCGTCGGCGGTGCGGCGGTCCAGTTGCATCTGGAGTACTTTCAGGCCCGACAGGCCCAGGCCGGAAGCCAGCAGCAGCATGACGGCCGTTTTGTCCACCGGCCGATGCTCGTAGACGTCGGCGGCCACGGCCACCACGGCCAACCCGATACCGACGATAAAGCCCACGGTGCCGGCCACGTTCTTCAGGCTGGCCTTGCCGGTTGCCGGGTTAACCGTCAGGTCAAGCCAGAAGGGAATCAGCATCCGAAAGAGCCAGTTGAGCAGCATCAGGCGGGGGCGTAATGAGCAGCCGGTATGAACACGGCGCGGTTCTCGCACCGCTCGAGTAGCACCCAGGCGTGCCGTTCGTTGGGGGCTAAGTGAATCACCTGCCCCGGCTGGTACTCCGTGAAGCCGGTTTCCGTATCGAGCCGGCGCAGGTGCATCCGGCCGGCT
>NZ_JABKAU010000072.1 GCF_013377885.1 Hymenobacter lapidiphilus | reverse complement strand
AGAAGTACAGCGGCAATATGGATTCGGGCGACCAAGTGGATACCTACCTCATCCGGCAGAAGGACAAGGAAGTCTGGATTCAGGTGAAGCCCGGCGAAACCTACATGAACATCAACGTGACCGAGCGGGCTGCCATGCCCCAGCAGGTGTCCGTGCTGCCCGCCGACGAGCTAAAAAAAACTAGACGCTGAGGGCCAGGTGGCGCTCTACGTGAACTTCGACACGGATAAAGCCAGCATCCGGCCCGAGTCGGGGCCTACGGTGGCTGAGGTGGTAACGCTGCTGCGCCAGAACCCCACGCTGCGCCTGGCCGTGCAGGGCCACACCGACAACGCGGGCACACCGGCCCACAACCAGCAGCTGTCTGAGGCCCGCGCCCAGTCGGTGGTGGCTGCTCTCACCGCCGCCCGCATCAGCCCCGCCCGCCTGCAGGCCGCCGGTTTCGGCCAAACCCAACCCCTGGCCGACAATGCCACCGAAGCCGGCCGCGCCCAGAACCGCCGCGTGGAATTGGTGAAACGGTAAGTGGGCGGGCGGCGAGGTAGCGGCTAAAGGTTTTCCGAAGGCCGAACACATGTATAAGCAGAAAGCCCCTGGTATCCACATGGACATCAGGGGCTTGCTGCTTGTTCTACGAGCTGTTTTGTTGCGCCGCGTAGAAATCAGGCCTTCATAAGGGCCTGCCAGAGGCGGCGGCGGGTGGGGCCGTGGTTGCGGAGGATTCGGCGCACGGGCACTATGGCGGTAAGCGTAACCACCAGCGCCAGGGCTATGCGCGCCCACCACCAGGGCATGAAATAGAGGGCGAGGGCGGTCAGCATGGTGATGATGTTGATGAGCGTGGAAGCGTTATGGCGCATGGTACTGAACGTGACGGCCTCGCGCACCGGCTTCGCCTTGGCAACGCTGCCCCACAGGCCCAGCGCCAAGGCTGGCGCAGCAGTTAAAGGCAACAGCAACAGATAATGCCACATGAAGCGTGGAAACAAAACCAGCAGAAAAACAGCGGCAATCAGGCATTCAACCAGCATGATGGGTACGGCGAGCCGCAGGTACAGCGCCAGCAGCCGCCGGGTCAGGCCCAGGCGCTCCAGTTCGTTGGCCGTCGCCGTCCAGATGTAGCCCAGCAAGTTGTTGTTGATGTACGTAAAGCCGACAATCGGCAGAAGGGCGAAGTAGAAGACGGGGCGGATAACTACCTCCTGGTTGTCGTTACTGCGGAGCATGTAGGCACAAAAGACCAGAAACCCAATTTTCATCGCCATTCCCATGAGCAGAGCCGGCTTGGTTTTATGGATGTATAGCTTCCACTCGGGCGAGAGGCGGGCCAGCCAGCGGCCGTTGGCACCGGGGGCATGTGCCGGCTCGGCCATGTAGCGGGCACTGAACCAGGGGGCCACCAGCCACAGCGCCGCCGCCCATAGCAGCAGCGGCCCAGCCACGGCCAGCGCGCGAAGCCAGCCAGCCAACGGGCCAGTTACCATCTCAAACTCCCGGCTCAGCCAGAGCGCCGCCGCGCCCAGGCACAGCAGGTTCAGCCAGAACAGCGGATGCTGCCAGCGCCCCACCGACAGCAGCAGCCGCAGGTTGAAGCTCAGGGCCGTCGCACTCAGCCACACCAGCAGGCTCAGGCCCAGCGGCCGCCAGTATTCCGGGGAAGCCACCAGCGCCGCCAGCAGAAACAGCAGCAGTAGCCCCCGCCGCACCGATACCACATCGAGCACGAATGCCGTAGTGGCATTCAGGCGGGCTGATACGGGCAGCGGCTCGGGCAACGGCCGTTGCACGGCCCGGTAGGAGGGCAGAAAGTCGGCCAGCAATGCCGTGGCAAACAGCACCCCATTGATGGCGGCCAGCAGCTTCGGGAGCGTGTCGGCCGGCAGGTTGTCGTGGTGGCGCAGCAGGTAGCCCAGTACCAGTCCGTAGATGACTGATAGTAGCCCCAGCAGCCCCATGGTTGCCTGGCTCCCGGCCCCGGCAGGCCAGAACACGGCCCGCAGCTGCCGGCCCAGCAGGTAAGGCAGAAAGTGGCCTAACCGGCCTGATGCGTGAGCCATGTGAGGTCGTGGGTGGAAGTGGTGGGGGCCAGCAGCTGCAATAGCGCGTCGGAGAGGATGGTTTCGCGGCCGGCCATGAATTCGGCCCTGGTGCCCCAGAACTTCACTTCGGCCTCATCGATAATGAGCAGGTGGGTGGCTACCTGTTCGAGGTGGGCCAGGTTGTGCGAAGAAATGAACGTGAGGGCCTGGGGGCGGTAGCTGGTGAGTAGGGCCAGCACCCGCTCGGCCGAAAACACGTCGAGGCCGTTGAGCGGCTCGTCCAGTATCAGCAGCTCGGGTCGGTGCAGCAGGCAGGCGGCCAGGGCCACCTTCTGCTTCATGCCGGTCGAATAGGCGCTCAGCTGCTTGTGGCGCACCTGCTCAAACTCTTCCAGCAAGTGCCCCAGCAGGCTGGCAATGCGCGGGGCCGCCTCGGGCAGCTCATAAATGCGGGCCACAAACTGCAGGTACTCTTCGGCCGTGAGCTGCTCGACGAGGTGGCCCTGGTTGATGAGCGCACCGATGCGCCGCTTGACGGCCAGCGGAAACGTCTCGCCCAGCTCCTGCCCATCGAGCACAATGCTGCCCGAAGTAGGCAGCAGCACATTCACCAGTAGGTTGAACAGGGTGCTTTTGCCGGCTCCGTTGCGGCCCACTACGCCCACGCAGTATCCCGTTTCGGCCCGCAGCGTCAGGTCGCGCAGTACCGTTTTCGGCCCAAACGATTTGGTCAGATTTCGTAATTCTAATTCCATTGCGTAGCAGGATTGCGTATCGAATGCTGGTGCAGCCCGCACCGTAGCCCCGGCAAGTTAAAGCAGCTGCCCGAAAGCAGTGCGTATGCCGGCTGGTTCTGGTAACAGCCCCAACAACCGAAAAGCCCCTGGCATCCGGGCGGGTGTCAGGGGCTTTTCAATTGGCAGGTTGCATTGGCTACCGCTGCCGGCAGCCGGCGTAGTTGCGCACTTTGGTGTACTGAAACGAGAAGTCGGCCAGGTTGCGGTTGTCGGTCACGAACAGGGCGTAATCGGCGAAGTCGCGGGCCTCGGTGGCGTACCAGAGGCCAACGCGGTCGGCAAACAGCTTGTTGGTTTCCGGGTACACCAGCAAATCGGCAAAGGCTTCTTCAGGTTCAATGTACACCGTGGCAAAGCAGAAGCCGCGCCGCCGCGGGTCGCGCTCCAGATACACCGAGCCGTAGATGCGGCAAGGGTCGATGGAGCCCACCACGGCCGCTGCCGGCGCCAACGGCACCCGCGGAGCCGCCGCAAACGGATTCAGTGCCAGCAAACCGGAAACGAGGAAGGGGAGAAGCATGGTGGTTGAAGCTTAATTGGTGGAGCTTAGTGCTTAGGCCGGTTACAAAAGCGCCGCTTCATAAATGATACCGAATTCAACTAAGCTCTAAACCTAGAACACGCAAGTTGCGACGTAAGGATGCTGACACGGTGTAGGGGCGGGGCTTGCCCCCGCCCGCCATTCGCGCCGCTTCAATAATAGTTGTTCAATAGGAATCGTTCAACGGCGGGCGGCGACAAGCCCCGCCCCTACGCCGTGCTGACAGCCGTAATCCGCAACTAAAACGACTTGATAATGTCGGTGAAGTCGCGCGACTTGAGGGCCGCACCGCCGATGAGGCCGCCGTCGACGTCGGGCTGGCTGAACAGCTCGCGGGCGTTTTGGGCGTTGCAGGAGCCGCCATAGAGGATGCTCGTGGCCAGGGCCGCCTTGGCGTCGTAGGCACGGGCAATCTGCTCGCGGATGAAGGCGTGTACCTCCTGGGCCTGCTCGCTGGTAGCCGTTTTGCCGGTTCCGATGGCCCAAATGGGCTCGTAGGCCACGGTTACCTGGTCGAACTCCTCGTTGGAGAGGTGGAACAGGCCGTCCTGGAGCTGCTTTTCGAGGTGCTTGAAAGTGTCGCCCTGCTCGCGGGTTTCCAGCGTTTCGCCCACGCAGAAGATGGGCTTGAGGCCGGCGGCCAGTGCCGCTTTCAGCTTCTGGCTCAGCAGCTCGTCGTCCTCGCGGAAATACTGCCGCCGCTCCGAGTGGCCCAAAATCACGTACTCGCAGCCCACCGACTGCAGCATAGCGGCCGATACCTCGCCGGTAAACGCGCCGCTGGCTTTCTGGTGGCAGTTCTGAGCACCAAGATGGAAGCTGCCGCCCTGGGGAATGAGCTTGCCCACCGGCAGCAGAAACGGGAACGGCGGGCACACAACTACCTCCACCGCGGGAGTGCCAGTGGTTTCGTCCTGCACCATGTGTACAATCTCGGAAATAAGGGCCTGGGCCTCGGGCAACGTGGTGTTCATCTTCCAGTTGCCGGCCACCATATTCTTGCGCATCGCGGGAGTTTTTTAAGGTGAGAGTTGGAGGCGCAAGTTAGGGCTTGCCCGCTTACCCCACTGCGGGCCCACGCTGGGCCGCCCACACCAGCCCCAGCGCCCCAACGGCCACTACGGCCGCGGCCAGCAGCGCCGCGCCAGCCAAAAACTGCGTATCGGGCACCCCATTGCGGGCCACCCAGATGCCCACCAGGCCCCAGGCAACGGCGGCCGGGTAAGCCAACTCCCGAAACCGGTTGGTTATGTTCAGGGCCAGGCCGGCCACAATTCCCATCAGAATAATGCCCCACTCTAGGCCCTTGGCTGGCCCTGGCTGCCAGTATTGCCCCAGCGCCACCGTTGCATTCACCACCAGCGCCACCGAAATCCAGCCCAGGTACAGCCCGAACGGCAGGTTTACCCACAGCGGCACGGTAGCCGGCTCGTGGCGGGCCTGCCGCCGCAGCCGCCCGTAGGCCAGGGCCAGCGCCGCCAGTATGCCCACCATTACCAGCGCGCTCAGCGGCAGCAGCTCGTAGGCGAAAATCACCAGCCAGCCACCCGTCAGCACGTTTACCAGCACCAGCGGCCGGGCCAGTAAATCGGGCAGCGGGTTGCGGCGCTGCTGCGGCAATAGCTGCCACACTGTATAGGCTAGCAGACTCAGGAAAATCACTCCCCAGATGCTGAACGCGTAGCCGGCCGGCGTAACCGGCGTGGGGTACTTGCCCGATACCACGGCATTCGTCTGCCCATTGAACGGGTAAGCCTGCGACACGTAGTTGAGCGTGATATTGCCCACCGTAGCGACGGCGGCCGCCCAGCGCCAGGCGCGGCCGGTAGTGGCAGGGGCTTCGATAGTAGAGGTAGCTGTATTCATGCCGCCAATAACCGCAAAATCCGGCGTTTGTAGCGTGCAGGGTACTGTGAACGAGTAGGGGCGGGGCTTGTCCCCGCCCGCCGCATGCACGATGTGTTGGAAGCCAAAGAACGACCACATAATGTTCTATGAACGAGTAGGGGCGGGGCTTGTCCCCGCCCGCCGCATACACAGAACCCAATAGGAATCGTTCAACGGCGGGCGGGGACAAGCCCCGCCCCTACCTGTTCTTACAGCTTCTCGGCTAAAAACTTCGCCGTGGAGTTCGTGTCTTTTAGCTTGATGAATTGCTCGGGCGTGCCTTCGAACAGCAGGTAACCGCCGTTCAGGCCGCCTTCGGGGCCGAGGTCAATCAACCAGTCGGCGCACTTGATGATGTCCATGTTGTGCTCGATGATGAGCACCGAGTTGCCCTGCTCGACCAGCGCGTTGAGGGCCAGCATGAGCTTGTTGATGTCGTGGAAGTGCAGGCCGGTGCTGGGCTCGTCGAAGATGAACAGGATTTTATCGTTCTGCAGCGTGTTGCCCTTGGTCAGGAATGAGGCCAGCTTCACGCGTTGGGCCTCGCCGCCGCTATTCTATCACTATACGTTGAGCTAACAGTTCAGAACCAGCTTGCAGCTGTAGTATGTAAACGCCAGCAGGCAACCCACGTACATTGAAGTCTAGGCGCGCACCAGCAGCAGGCAGAGACGCAGTTTGCCGGCGTACGACTTGGCCCAGGATATTGAGCAGCGTGGCTTGCACCTGCTTGGCACCGCGTACGGCCGGCAATAACAAGACAAAACTCTGATAGGCAGGATTAGGATAAAGTTTTATGGTGGCGGTATTCAGGGCTGCCCCGGTTGCAGTGGGTATAAGTGGTTCAAAACGCAATGAGAAGCGACCATTCATAGGTCCTGCTGCGGCTGCAAAGGTATAGCGTAGTTGCTGGCTTAAGTTAACGTTCTGTCCGGTTAGCGCGTCGTGCAGGGACACAGTAGCGGTGTTCAGGTTCACTAGCCGGGTTGCTTCCAACGTGTACTCATCGGCCTGTGGCAGGAACAGTGCCAGTGGTACTGCTACCATGCCAGTCAGTAAAGGCAGAGCATTGATAGACTGTTCTATACCTGCTGCCAAAGTCCAAAGAGTGGGAGTGATGTTGGCGCCGTACTGCATTTTTAACGCATCAAAGCGCGCATCCATACCAGCAGTAGCTCCTGACTCGAAGTATACGTATGTCTCATCTGCCGAGGCAGAGCCAGCGCGGGCCAGAGTTAGCTGCAGTAAGGGCCGGGTTTCAGTGCCACGCTGTACAGGGGGCTCCTGCCCGAATGTGGCGACGCGGGCGGCATTGGGCAGCGTCAGATTCACTACAGAGTTGGGCTGACTCACACGCACGAAAAAGCCCTGGCCCAGCGGTAGTATAGGATTGCCGATACCGTTGATGTAGCTACGATACCGGCCGCTATACTGTCCGGTGCTTTGGTATACGTACACCGCGGCGTCGAGGCCCGCAGGCACGGGTACCTGGCGCCAATCCAGCGGCGCGGGAAACGGATTGCCCAGCAGCTGCCAGCCTGCCTCGGTATCGGCACCGCGGTTCAGCGTCAGTGCCACGTCGCTTTGATTTGGTATCCCCCGAAAACTAATAATGCTACTGGCAGGCAGATTCACAGTGTAGCCCCGCCCCACCGTTAGCGCGTCACTCAGTGTAGTCGGCGACGTCCATCCTTTATCGAACGAATTTGAGGCTACGGCCGGGCTGCTGGCTAATCGGGTTTGGTCATAGCTGAATACCGTAGGAAAAGGGGAAACACTACCAGGCAAGCTGGCCTCATTGTAAGCCGGATTGACGATAGGAGCAAAGCCGTTCGTGCTCAACATACTGACAGTCGCCGTCTGTATCGGCGAGGTCAGATGGCGGTAGCCACTGCCTGGGTTCAGGCTCGGCTCTATGCTACGCTGAATGACAATGGGTTTGGTGATGAGGGGCCCCGGCGGCACGGCATTCGTGGTCTGGTCTACCATCAGCGCAGTTCCCCGCATTGGGTCTGAGAGTAGCATGAGCGTACGGGCCGGACCCGATAGAAAGGCCGGGTCGATAATGGTACTGTTGTTGGTGCCCAGCACCTGGGCAACGCTCACGTCGCTTTCCAGCGCCAGGATATTGTTGCCGGGTGCGCCCTGCACATTCGTCACATTGGCCAATAGGCTCCGGACCCGTGCGGGCAGTCCGGAGCCGGTCCGCTGCACGACGGGCACGGCCTGAAAACGGATAAAAGCATTGTAAACGTAGTTGGCGTCGGGACTGTACAAGCGGTTAGTCGAGCGGATGCTTCCCCCATTGGGCGAAGTGCTGCCCGCAGCCATAATTCCGAAAGCGTCTCCAATTTGCAGGGTGCCGCCGGCCTGCAGCTCAAAAGTATTACCGCCTACCAGCCATTCGTTGGTAATTAGGGTGCCACCGTCTTCTATGAGTAGCGTACCTACTACCGCTACGTTGGCCCGCATGGTAGCCCTGCCGCCCCGGGCTATGGTCAGGTTATTGTACGGGCCACCGATGTCCTGAGCCGATGTTATCGTTACAGTCTGCGCCGTGGCTACGGATGCTAGTAGCAACAGCACTACCAGCTTGATAGCGAAGTACAACCGACGATAATCAATAATAATTAGTGGTGTTTTCATAGGAGTAAGTGTAGCGAAAGTGAGCCTCATTAACCAAATGTGGCCGAGTTATGTGGGAATAGCAAAGCAGTGGTATTATATTAAAAATAGTGAATTTTCTGGTGACTACCTAGCACTATTTTTATCTGTTTTTATGACGCATAGGCCTTGAAGTAGCTCGATGTTTCGCCTTTATGCCGGATCATATTGGCGTTAGTCTGCTTCTGCATCACGATACAGGCAGTTTGCCCGGCCGTATTAAA
>NZ_JABKAU010000071.1 GCF_013377885.1 Hymenobacter lapidiphilus | reverse complement strand
CTTGAGCTTTTAGCTGAGAGCTGTTAGCCACTAGCTTTCATTCATCAGGGCTTGTTTCGGGCTAATGCGCGTAGCTTGCGGTGTGAAGCTGGCAGCACAAAAGCTAACAGCTACTAGCTTTCAGCTAAAAGCTCCAAATCAATGCGTCTTGTTCGTCATCCGGTTCTGTGCAATTACTACGTTACCTACCGGTGCAACGCCAAGTGCTCGTTCTGTGATATCTGGGAGAAGCCCTCGCCCTACATCACGCTCGATGACGTAACCCGCAACCTGCGTGACCTGAAGCGGCTGGGCGTGTCGGTGGTGGACTTTACGGGTGGCGAACCGCTGCTACACCGCCAGATTCATGAGTTTGTAGGGCTGGCCCATGACATGGGCTTCATCACGACGCTGACCACCAACTGCCTGCTCTACCCCAAATACGCTGAGCGGCTGCGCGGCAAGGTGGACATGCTACACTTCTCGCTCGATTCCAGCGAGAAGGAAGTGCATGACCGGGGCCGGGGCGTGGCCTGCTTCGATTTCGTGCTCGAAAGCATTCGGGTGGCCCGCGAACTGGGCGAGCGGCCCGACGTGCTGTTCACCGTATTCCGCCAGAACCTGGCCGACCTGGAGCGGGTGTACGAGCAGATTACGCAGCCCAACGGACTGGTGCTCATCCTTAATCCGGCCTTCGAGTACGGCGATG
Source organism: Hymenobacter lapidiphilus (assembly GCF_013377885.1). Taxonomy (GTDB): domain Bacteria; phylum Bacteroidota; class Bacteroidia; order Cytophagales; family Hymenobacteraceae; genus Hymenobacter; species Hymenobacter lapidiphilus. The sequence goes on along the minus strand of NZ_JABKAU010000071.1, from coordinate 7,828 downwards.
TGGAAACCGGCGAGCAGCTTACCCCTGAGGAACTGGACTACCTCTCGGCCTTTGGCAAGCGCAAGGGCGTTTACCTCAACGAAGCCTTCATTCAGCTGCGGCGCGATGGGGGTAACCACGTGGCCGACCCGGTGTGCCGCGCCGCCAGCACCACGCTGGTCGTGTCGCCCTCCGACGAGCTGGTACTGCCCTGCTACCACCTCGGCGAAAAGAAGTTTCCTATCGAAGGTCGTCTGTTCGACCTCTACAACTCGGCCGAAGTACAGCAGCTGGCCGCCCTCGAAGGCCGGCTGCCCGCCTGCGAAGGGTGCACCATCAACTGCTACATGCAGCCTAGCTTCGCCGTCGAAACCAGCAAGTACTTCTGGCAGGCGCTGCCCAGTACCATCAAATACAACTGGGAAAAAGGCACCTGGAAACGGATGCTAACGCGCTGAGAAACCGAGAAAGAACGTGTTGCTGAGCGCAGCAGAAGCATCTCGCGTGCAATAGCGATTCAGCTCCTAGCTTTACTTTGGCAACATCAGCGGTAGAGATGCTTTGGCTCTGTTCAGCATGACGTTCCTGTTTATAGCCTTCACCTGCCAACTTTAGCTCATGCCCCTAATTCTGCCCGTTCAGGGAAAACACCCGCAGCTTGGTCCCGACTGTTTCGTGGCCGATAATGCGACCATTGTGGGCGACGTGACAATGGGCCGCGCCTGCACCGTGTGGTTCGGGGCCGTGGTGCGCGGCGACGTGAACTCCATCCGCATCGGCGACCAGACCAACATTCAGGACGGGGCGGTGCTGCACTGCACCTACCTGAAGGCGGCCACGATAGTAGGGTCGCGGGTGAGTATCGGCCACCGCGCCCTTGTACACGGCTGCACCGTGGAGGATGATGTGCTGATTGGCATGGGCGCCATCGTGATGGACCATGCCGTGGTAGGTGCGGGCTGCATTATTGCAGCCGGGGCGGTGGTGCTGGAAAACATGCACTGCGAGCCGGGCTACCTGTATGCCGGGGTGCCGGCCCGCCGCATAAAGCCCGTTACGGAGCAGCAGCGCGCCGGTCTGCTCCAGACGGCCGACAACTATGTGCTGTACGCCAGCTGGTTTCAGACTGAAGACACTGAGCCCGAAAAAGCGGCCGACTAAAGCAAAACTCCATCAATAGCCACCAATCAAAAGCGCCTCCCCAAACCGGGGAGGCGCTTTTGATTAAGTTTGGTTTGAGTCCTGCGTGACCGTCTGCTACAGGTGTGGCATTTCGCCAGCTTCGGCTTCGGCCTCCTGGCCGTTGAGCAGCCGTAGCTGCACCAGCTCGACGGCGCGGCGCGAGCGTTTGAGTACTCGGAACTCGTAGTTGTCGAGCGTGGCCACGTCGCCCACCTCGGGGATGTTGCCGTAGAGCACGTTGAGCAGGCCGCCCACGGTTTCGTAGTCGCCGCCTTCGGGCAGGGGATAGGGGAGGTGCTCGTTGGCGTCGGGGATGGGCGTGGCGGTGTTTACGCGGTATTCGGTTTCCGATACCTTCTCGACCACCGGCACCTCGTTGTCGTACTCGTCCTGGATTTCGCCTACCAGCTCCTCCATGATGTCCTCAATCGTGACGATGCCCGACACGCCGCCGAACTCGTCGCTGACAACGGCCATGTGCATGTGCTTGCGCTGGAACTGGCGCAGCAGCCGGTTGATTTTCTTGGTTTCGGGCACGAAGTAAGCCGGCCGGATGATTTTGGCCAGCTCCAGCGGCTCGTGCCGCCGGATAATCTGGAGTAGGTCCTTCACGTAAAGCACGCCCACGATGTTGTCGATGTTGACCTCGTAGACCGGGATACGCGAGTAACCCTCGGTGTACACCATTTCCAGCACCGCGTCTTCGGGCGTGTTCATCTCGAGGGCAACCAGCTTGGTGCGGGGCACCATAATCTGCTTTACCATCCGGTCGTTGAACTCGAACACATTTTCGAGCAGCTCGTGCTCCGACTCCTGAATCTCCCCGCTTTGCTTGCTCTGGTCGAGCAGCATCCGCAGCTCTTCGCTGGTGTGTACCTCCGAGCCGTGCGACGAAACTACCCCAAACAGGCGCAGTACGATGTTCGACATCCGGTCGAGAATCCAGATGAAGGGGAAGGCAATAAACGCGAAAGCCCGTAGCGGGATGGCAATGGCTATGCTAGTGCTTTCGGGCTCCTGAATGGCCAGTACTTTGGGGGCCTGCTCGCCGAGCACGATGTGCAGCACCGTAATCAGCGAAAACGAGGTGACGATGGATATCTGGTGTACTACCGTGGAAGAAAGCACGATGCCGAACTGCGCAATAATGGCCATGATAATCTCGGCTACCACGCTTTCTCCAATCCAGCCCAGGGCCAGCGAGGCCAGGGTAATGCCGAGCTGGCAGGCCGAGAGGTAGTGGTTCATCTCGTGCAGCATGCCCAGCAGTAGCTGCGCGATGCGGTTGCCGCTCTGCGCTTTTAACTCAATCTGAGAGATGCGGACCTTGACGAAGGCAAATTCGGCGGCCACAAAAAATCCGTTGGCGGCAACCAACAGGATAGTCAATAAAATGTTTAAGCCCATAGTTACGGATAGCAGGCTCAACCGGCCCGGCCATCCTTTATACTGCGAAAGTACGACATTCGCTCTAAGGGGTTGGGGTAACAACCGGAATTCCGGATACTGGAGTCGGCGGCGCGACCAGCCGCTAAGCAGGGTAAACCTAGTCGCCGGGTAGCTGTTGCCGTTTCTGCCGACCTTTGCCGTCGTTCCGCTTTACTCTCTGCTTCTATTATGCCCTCGATTCATCGGTTTTTCCTGCTGCTGCTCATGCTGCTGCCCCTGGGCATGCGGGCGCAGGTAATGCAGCCTACCAAGCTTACTACCACCCTCAGCCAGCCCACCGCCAAAGTAGGCGAGCAACTCGACCTCATCATCAACGCCCGCATGGAGGCCACCTGGCATCTGTATGCCACCAACTTCGACCCCGATCTGGGCCCCACGGTTTTCAGTCTGCAGTTTGCCAAAAGCCCGGCCTACGAGTTGGTCGGCCCCCCCAAATCGGTGGGCGAAACCAAGCACTACGACAACGTATTTAAGGGCGACGTCACGTACTTCGAGAAAACCGGCCAGATCCGCCAGCGCATCCGGGTACTGCAGCCCGGGTCTTTGGTTATCAAGGCCGAAGCCGAATTTCAGAGCTGCACCGACGTGGACGGCCGCTGCATTCCGGGTGATGCCAGCCTGAGCTTCGGCCCGCTGGAGGTGCTGGAGGTGACGGGCACTGCCGCCGCGCCGGCCGCTGCTACTCCCGTTGCTGTCACCCCCGCCACCAAGGCAACTGGCCCCGAAGCGGCTCCGGCTACCCCCGGCACCGCGGCCCCGGCTCCCGCCAACGTGGCCACTGCCGTTCCTGCCACCACGCCCAACAATACGCTTATTGCAGCCGATGGCAGCGTTGCCGTCGTGTCGTCGTCGGCGGGCACGCCGGCCGCCAGCGTGGCTACGGTAACGTCTACGGCCGTCGAGTCGGCGGGCGGACTGTGGGGGTTTGCCTTCGCGGCCTTCGTGTTCGGACTGGGCGCTTTGCTCACGCCCTGCGTGTTTCCGCTTATCCCGATGACGGTTTCGTTCTTCACCAGCGGCTCCGACAGCCGGCAGCGTGGTATCCTGAAAGCCTCCGTATATGGCCTCAGCATCATCGTTATCTACGTTTTAATTGGCGTAGTCGTGTCGGCGTTGCTGGGCGAAGACGGCCCCAACCTGATTGCCACGCACTGGCTCCCCAACCTGATTTTCTTCGTGGTGTTCGTGGTGTTCGGCCTCTCATTTCTGGGGTTGTTTGAAATCACGCTGCCCCACAGCATGGTGAACAAGATTGATGCCCAGGCCGACAAAGGCGGCTGGGCAGGCGTGTTCTTTATGGCCCTCACGCTGGTACTGGTGTCGTTTTCCTGCACCGGGCCCATTGTGGCCACCATTCTGGGCTTGGCGGCCCGGGGCGAGCGAGTGGCCCCGGTAGTGGGCATGCTGGGCTTTTCGCTGGCCTTCGCGCTGCCTTTCACGCTGTTTGCCATCTTCCCAACCTGGCTGAAAAGCCTGCCCCGCTCGGGTGGCTGGCTGAACACGGTGAAGGTGACGCTGGGCTTCGTGGAGCTGATGCTGGCCCTCAAGTTCCTGAGCATGGCCGACCTGGCCTACCACTGGGACCTGCTGCCGCGCGACGTGTATCTGGTTCTCTGGATTGCCCTTTCGGGCCTGCTGGGTCTCTACCTGCTGGGCCGCTTCAAGCTCTCCCACGATTCCGACATGGCGCACCTGAGCGTGGGCCGTTTGCTGATGGCTGTACTGGCTTTCAGCTTCATGACGTACCTGGTGCCCGGCCTGTTTGGCGCGCCACTGCCGCTGCTGGCCGGCTACCTGCCCCCCCAAAGCCGCACTGACTTTATGGTAGCCACCGTGGGCACAACGCAGGGCAGCGCGGTTGAGGCCGCGCCTGTGGCCGGCTGCGAGCCGCCCCGCTACGGCGACTTCCTGGAGCTGCCCCACGGCCTGTCCGGCTACTTCGACCTGGAGCAGGCCCGCCGCTGCGCTCAGGCCCAGAACAAGCCGCTGTTCATCGACTTCACCGGCCACGCCTGCGTAAACTGCCGCAAAATGGAAGCTACCGTCTGGAGCGACCCACAGGTGCTAAAGCGCCTGCGCGAAGATTTCGTGGTGGTGGCGCTTTATGTTGATGACAAAACCGATTTGCCCGCCCAGGAGGCGTACACTTCGACTTACGATGGCAAGTTGAAAAGCACGATTGGCAAGAAAAACGCCGATCTGCAGGTGACGGGCTTCAACGTAAACGCGCAGCCTTACTACGTGCTACTCGACCCCAACGCTCCTGCCAACCAGGCCGGCGTGTTGGCCCCGCCGCTTGGCTACGAGCCCAATGCGGCTGCCTTCGTCCGCTTCCTGGATGCGGGCCTGGCCAGCTACCGCCAGCGGCAGGCCAACCGCTAGTCGCGGCCCCGCACAGAAGAAAGGCGAAAAACTCCCGACGGTGAGTCGGGAGCTTTTATTCAAAACCTCGAATGGATTTGCAGCTAAAATAGCCGACCTTTGCGGCAAGTTTCCGTGCTATGCTGCCACATTGCCCGAAAAGTGGGTCAAGAAGCAGGAGAATAGCAAAAACGAAAAAAAAGAAGGCGGCACCCACCCAGATGCCGCCTCTCAATTCAGAACGTACCCACCCAGATACGTTCTGGTATTCCCTTCCCACTTAACCCCACCAAATCGTTATTGCTTTAGAAGAAGGAACTGGACCTTCGCACGATAGTTAGCCGGTAACCAGCCTGTTTTTATCAAATCCTCACCCCGGGAGGGAGCATCTGTCTGCCAGTCTCATCACACCATAATATCGCAACAATCCTGTGCCTTTTGCATCTGATTGTGACAAATGTAAAAAACATATCGTTGCGATGAAATATATTAAGATATAAAGGATAAAAATTTATACTATTTTTAAGTAAAAGTACGTTTGGTTGAAATATACATAATCAAAGTTTAAAACAATGGCACGTAATTACGAACTTGACGACACTGACCGGAAGATTCTGGCCCTGCTTATTGACGACGCCAAGACACCTTACACTGAAATTGCCCGCAAGGTGCATGTATCGGGTGGAACGGTGCACGTACGCATGGCCCGCCTGGAGGAGCTGGGTATTGTGCAGGGCGCAACCCTTAAGATAGATTATGAGAAGCTGGGCTTCGGCGTACGTGCTTTTCTGGGCATCTACCTGCAGAAGAGCTCGGTGTACGAAGGGGTAGTAAAGGCCCTGCGCGAAATCCCGGAAGTCGTCAGCATCGACTTCACCACCGGTGCCTACGGCATCTTTGCCCGCCTGATTTGCCGCGACACCAACCATCTGCGCGAAGTGCTCCACGGTCAGATTCAGCTCATTGAAGGTATTGAGCGCACCGAAACGCTCATCTCGCTCGAAGAAGCCTTCAACCGGCCCATTCAGCTGCCTGAAATAAAAGAGGACAACGAATAGAAGCCAGCACAGGCACTGCTAGTGACAGCAGTGCCTGTGCCAGCAAATAGACGGGAGTAAGCTGAAATAGTGTTATAAGAAGAAAAATGCGCTGTTAGTTGCCATTTTATGGTAGCTAATCTATATTTAGTAGCCAGTAACTAGTGCTTTACCCTGGCTGCTTATGAGAATTCGCTACGTTTTTCTCCTTGTAGCCGCAGGTGCGGTGCGGCTAAGCCAGGGGCAGAGCCTGCCGGCCGTTTACCTCGACGGCCAGGGCCGGCCGACCGTGCCCGACAGCGCCACCCATTACCGGGTAGTGGAGCGCCGTAACGAGTTGCTGGGTACTCATGCCATGCGCGAGTTCTCCCTACTGGGCGAGCTGATGCTGAAGGGCACCCTGTCATCCATCGACCCGCCGGTGCGCAACGGCCCGCTCACCTGGTACCACCCGGGGGGCAGCCGCGCCGCCCAGGTGCAATACCGCGACGATGAGGCAAATGGCCTGTATGTAGGTTGGTACGAGGATGGCCGTGTTAGTCAGCGGGGCGACTATGTGCAGGGGCAGCGGGTGGGGCGCTGGCTTTCGGTGCACCGCAACGGCCAGAAACGCTCGGAAGGCCACTACAACGCCGGCCGGCCAGTAGGCGAGTGGCGCTATTACTACGATACGGGCGAACTGAGCGCCATTGAGATGCCCGACCGTCAGGGTCGGCCGCTGGCGCTGGCCTTTTTCAACAAGGATGGCTCGCCCTATATGCAGCCTGTGCAGGTGCGCAAGCTGCCGCGCTTTCTGGGAGGCGAGGCGGCTCTGCTCAGCTTTGTGGCCCAAAACACCACCTACCCACGCGAGATACGCCGCAAGGGTATTGTGGGCAATGTGCTGGTTAGCTACACTGTGGGTGAGGACGGCCGCGTGAGCCAGGTGCGGATAGCGCAGGGCCTGGCTGCCGAAGCCGACCGTGAGGCGCTGCGGGTGGTAGCGGCCCTGCCGCGCTTTGACCCCGGCCGCGAATACAACCTGCCCACGGCCATGACCTTTACCATTCCCATCTATTTCGGGCCGGGCTTTTCATTGGCTTCGGGCCTGAAGCCGCCCCAAACGCCACCCTCCGAGGCCCGCGCCGCTGCCCCCGAAGCTACCGACTGAGGTGCCGACACAGCATACCGCATAAAGAAGCCTCCGCGCTACCTGACCCTTGGGGCCGGCAGCGCGGAGGCTTCTGTACTACTGGATTGGGCTAAACTAAGCTGTTACCTGGGCATCGAGCTTCTGGGCCAGTACGTGCTTGGGCACAGCACCTACTTGCTTGTCTACTACCTGTCCGTTCTTGAAAACGAGCAGCGTAGGAATGCTACGGATGCCGAATTTGGCCGAAGTCTGGGGATTAGCGTCTACGTCGACTTTGCCGATAATGGCTTTGCCTTCGTACTCGCCAGCCAGTTCTTCTACCACCGGGCCTACCATGCGGCAGGGGCCGCACCACTCGGCCCAGAAATCCACAAGCACAGGCTTGTCGGAGTTGATGATCTGGTCGAAGTTGGCGTCGGTAATCTCAATGGCTTTATGTCCCATGATGAATGTCAGGTTTGGGGTGAAAGATGTTACGCGGCTATACGGGCCATCGGCCCGCAAGGTAGCAGATTGTGATTCAACAAGACCCAGCCCGGAAAGTTCGATCGGGGCAATGAGGTCTTAAAGACGCCGCACGAGCCAGCTGTAATCTCCGCCAGCTGTGGCCCAGCGGAGTAGTTGCCAACAGGCATTTCAGTGATTGGAGGGGAAGAAAAGTCAGAAATTTATCCAACCCGAATTATAT
>NZ_JABKAU010000070.1 GCF_013377885.1 Hymenobacter lapidiphilus | reverse complement strand
ACGTAGTAGCTATCTGCTGATGACGTGCTGAGCAGGTACGGTTTCGGCTGTATCTGTAGCATGGGCAACATGTGCGAAACCTGTGATTACGGCGGCTACTTCGGCCAAGAAATCGGGGTTCTGTTCGATGTGGTTGCCAACTACGATAACGTCGGCACCAGCCTGTAACGCTGCGCGGGCCTTTTCGGCGCTGTTGAGGCCACCACCTACGATAATAGGCAGATCCACCGCCTGGCGTACCGCCCCAATCATGGATGGCGTTACAGGGTGTAGGGCCCCGCTACCGCCATCGAGGTAGATGAGACGCAGACCTAGCTGCTCGCCGGCCATAGCGGTGCAGGCGGCAATAGCGGGCTTGTCGTGGGGCAGTGGTGTGGTGCCGCTAATGTAGCTGGCCGTTGTCTGGCGGCCGCTGTCAACGAGCATATAGCCGGTAGGCAGAATCTGGAGGCCGCTTTCGCGCAGCCGTGGTGCCGCAATTACGTGCTGGCCGATTAGAAAATCGGGGTTTCGTCCCGAAATCAAGGATAGCAGCAGGATGCCGTCGGCCTGCGAATCGAGGTGCAGGCTATGGCTGGGGAAGAGTAGCACCGGCACGCTGGACCGGCTCTTGATAAAGCGAATGAGGGCAGCCTGATGCGAACCAAGCACCAAGCTGCCACCCACAAAAAAGTAATCTACTGCGTGTCGCTCACTCAGGTTCAGCAACCGTTGGCACCCGGCCTCATCTATATTGTCGGGGTCCAGCAGAACGGCCAGCGACTTCCGGCCGAGTTGGCGGTTTTGGCTGAGTGTATCATGCAGGCTGGCTGGGCGCATCCGCGTCGTCGTGGTGGTAAGTAAATTCAATGTCGCGGGTTTCCGGCTCCTGGCGCGGTGCGTCCGAAGCGGCAAGGTCGGCATTTTTAAGGACTGGCAAATAGTCACTGGCCTTTTTGGCAATAAAGGCTAGTGTAACAGCCGTGGCCTGGGCCACCAGCATCTTGCCTGTATCCGACTGCATAAAGGCGTTGAAAGTAGCGGCCAGTATCGAGGATGCGTCCGATTGCGACGATGGGTCAGGCCCAGGGGCTGGCTGCTCCTGAGGGCGGGCACTCGGGCGGGTAGCAGGTGCTGCGGCGTTATAATTCGTAGCAGGCTGGAACGGATCCGCCTCACTGGTAGCAGCGCCGCCTGCGGCTGGCATATTGCCCCGAAGCCGCCGTCCCCCCAGGCCTAAGTCGTCTGCCACCGCCATATCAACGGTAGTCGATGCCAGTGGCCGGCGCGAGCTACTCTTCAACTGCTTCGCAGACTCCTTTTCGGCGGCTTTGAGCGCCTTTGCCGGCTTTCTATTGGATTTGGAACTGCCAAGCGCCTTCGAGATGAGCCATATTCCGCCCAATATTCCGGCTCCTACAGCGGCATATTTGCCTACCTGCAGGGTTTTCTCCTTTATATCCTGAACGTCGCCCATTAGGGCACGCTCGTATTCCAGCTTCTGGCGCTCCAGAAACTCTTTCTCATCTTCAAACAAAGGGTTGTGCAGCTCAGTCATCGGTCGGGTTAGGCTTGGCGTTTGTCAGATTTATAAATGGTGTTACCCAGCGTCTTATCAGCCAAGGCCTGGAAAGCCGACTTATCGACTCCCATAACAAAAGCAATCAGCAAAATAAGATAGAAGCCCGCCACGATTCCGAAGCCCCAGAACTGGCTGTCGAGCACGTCGTTCAGCAGAAAAGCCAGGAACAGGTTCAGAAACAGGAAAAAGAACAGGCCTATAACAGCCATCGTAATGCCGTGCGCCACATTCACAAAAGTGTGCTTGGCTTTTTCCTGCACCTCCAGCCTCACTAGGTCGAGGCGGGTGTCGAGGTAACCCTTCAGATTACCCACCAGACTATCGTTGTGAGGTGTCTTGGAAGCATTTTCTTCAGTAGAGAACAGGCCCATGGAGGAGACTTTTGCGGGGAAACAATGTTACAGAGTTGGGCGACAGCAAATATGGCTGCTACCCGCTATATGGTAGCTGTTGCATACGGAAAAGGCGAAGCTGTGTCTGAAATTGGTTTATTTTTACGCTATACTGTCCTGCTTTGAGCCAGAATCATTACCACGTACTGGGGGTGCCGGTAACGGCCACGCTACCCGATATCCGGCTGGCCTACAGGCGTCTGGCAGTGCTATACCACCCCGATAAGCACGGCGGTAACGTGCTTTACGAAGAGCTGTTTAAAGCAGTAGCCGTGGCTTACCGGGTGCTGGGCCACGAGGCCCGCCGTGCCCACTACGACCAGCAGCTACGTGCCGATGCCCGCCGGCTCGATGAGGCCCAACGGCAGCAGCACTTCCGCCAGCAGGGCCAGCACATTTATGGCGCGCCCATGCCCGCGCCGGCCCCGCCGCTGCGTACCCGCCGGCCCGCCGGAGCCAACGAGCGGTACTATCAGCCCATTGCGCGCCAGAAAGTAAAATTCACGCGGCGCGACTATTGGCTCACGGCGCTGCTGGGGGTGGGGCTGGCCTTGTTTATGGTTTCTGTCAAAGTCACAATGGACTATGTGTCGGGTACCGGTAACTATACGCGGGGCCTGCAGGCCTATACGAAGGGTAATTGGGCCGGAGCACACAGCTACTTCACCGACGCGTTGCACTTCCGGCCCAGCTACAACTTGGCCCTGCGGCGGCGGGCCGAGGCCGCTCAGCTCGGGCTGCACGATTACGCCGCTGCCCGCGCCGACCTGCGTGCTGCCCTACCCGAAGCTCCGGCAGCGCTGCGGGGGCAGCTGTGGCTGCGCCTGGCCCAGTGCGAGGCCGCCTTCGGCCGGCCGGCACCTGCGCGGGAGGCCTACCAGAAAGCCTTGGCCCTTGATAGTACGCTAGCCCGCGCCTGGCTACGGCAGGGCGAAACGGAGCTGTTTCAGCAGCAGCAGTTTGCGGCGGCCGTTCGCACGCTGTCGAGTGGGTTGCGCCATGCCAGTGGGCCTTCGCGGCTGCGGGGGCAGTTGCTCACGTTCCGGGGGCTGGCCAATTTCAAGCTGGGCCGCTACGAGGCTGCCCAGAACGATTACTGGGAGGTGCTTGATATTACGCCCCGCAGCGGGCAGCTATATTTTTTGTTGGGCCGCGTGGCGCAGCAGCAGCGCGATGTGCCCCGGGCCTGCGACCTGCTGCGGCGGGCCGTGCTGCAGGGCTACGATTTTGCCCGCGCCGCCCGCGACACTACTTGCACCCCAGGGCCGCAGCAGGTTAAGGAAACCAGATCAAGTGCCGTAAAATAAAAAACCCCGATTCTGAAGCAGAATCGGGGTTTTTTGTGGTAATGATTGGAATCGAACCAACGACACCAGCATTTTCAGTGCTGTGCTCTACCAACTGAGCTACATTACCAGCTCGTGGTTCCCGGCAGGCCTTTTGGCCGTTGGGGAGCACAAAAGTAGCAAACCATTTCAAACCTACAAACCAGAATCAAAAAAAAGTTGGCAGCGTAAACTATCTGCCTCAAAATCGGTAAATTGTTATGCATACCGAGTATATTTCGGATCCAACCCTAAACTTACCCTTTTCCCGTGCATTTCTCTATTCAAAACATCATCTTCCTGCTGGTGGCGCTGGCAGGCTTCGGCCTGTTTGCCTGGCAGGCCAGTCGCATCCGGGCCAACGTGTTGGTGGGCCGCGACCGGGACATGAGTGGCCACGTGAACGAGCGGCTCTGGAAAACGCTGCTTGTCGCCTTCGGTCAGCAGAAGATGTTCAAGCGCCTGACGCCGGCCTTCCTGCACCTGATTGTGTACGTGGGCTTCATCGTCATCAATATTGAGGTGATTGAGATTATGGTGGATGGCCTGTTCGGCACCCACCGCTTCCTGCAGTTTGCCGGGCCGCTGTATTCAGCTCTCACTGGCACCAACGAAATCTTGGGTGCGCTTGTCGTTCTGGCTGTCGTGGCCTTCTGGTGGCGGCGTAATGCGAATGTGGTCAAGCGCTTCACCGGTCCCGAAATGCGGGCCTGGCCCAAGATGGATGCCAACATTATTCTCTACGTAGAGGTGGTACTGATGGCAGCCCTGTTTCTGATGAATACGGCCGACCTGAAGGCCTACCAGCTCCAGGGCCTCGACCTGCCGGGTGCTTATCCCATCAGCCAGTTCCTGACGGGCCTGTTGCCCGACAGCGTGCCAACGTTGCATGTACTGGAGCGCGTGGGCTGGTGGGCGCACATTGTGGGCATTCTGCTGTTTTTGAATTACCTGCCCAGCAGCAAGCACTTCCACATCATCATGGCGTTTCCGAACGTGTACTTCTCGCGGCTCATCCCGCAGGGACAGTTCTCGAACGTGGATAGCATTACCCACGAGGTGAAGGCCATGATGGACCCCAGCTACGCGGTGCCGGCCCCGGCTACCAACCCCGATGGCTCGGCAGTGGCCCCCGCACCATTTGGGGCCAAAGATGTGGACGATCTGGCCTGGACCAATTTGCTCAATGCTTACTCGTGTACCGAGTGCGGCCGCTGCACTTCGGTATGCCCGGCCAACATCACCGGCAAGCTCCTCTCGCCTCGCAAAATCATCATGGACACCCGCGACCGGATGGAGGAGAAGTACAACGCGCCGCTCATTTTCAGCCCCGCGCTGTACGGCGCGGACGCCAAGCACGACCCCCAGGAACAGCTCGACAAGGAAAACCACACGCTGCTACGCGGCTACGTAACGCCCGAGGAGTTGTGGGCCTGCACCACTTGCAACGCTTGCGTCGAGGCCTGCCCGGTAAACATCAACCCGCTGGACAGCATCATCGAGATGCGCCGCTTCCTGGTCCTCGAAGAATCAGCCGCTCCAAACGCCCTGAACGCCATGTTCAGCAACATCGAAAATAACGGCGCGCCTTGGGCCTTCTCGCCCTCCGACCGCTTCAACTGGGCCGACGACCTGTTCGTGGCTGAAAAAGGGGAGCTAGAAGTTAGGAGTTAGAAGCCGGAATGCTGCTTGCATTTCCTTCTTCCTCAACTCTGCTTCTTGTCCCTGGAATCCGTGATTCATACCACGGATTTTATCTCCTAACTCCTATCTCCTAGCTTCTCAACATAATGGCTGAGCAAACTGCCAAGCGTCCTGTTTCTGTACCCGTAATGGCCGATTTGGCGGCCCGGGGCGAGAGTCCTGAAATTCTGTTCTGGGTGGGCTGCGCCGGGGCCTTCGACGACCGGTACAAGCGCGTGACCCGCGCTTTTGTGCGCATCCTCGATCATGTGGGCGTGAATTACGCTGTGCTGGGCAAGGAGGAAAGCTGCACCGGCGACCCGGCCAAGCGCGCCGGCAACGAGTTCCTGTTTCAGATGCAGGCCATGACCAACATTGCTACCCTCGATGGCTATGGCATCAAGAAAGTGGTTACGGCCTGCCCGCACTGCTTCAACACCATCAAAAACGAGTACCCCGCTTTGGGCGGCGAGTACGAGGTGATTCACCACAGCACTTTTCTGCAGCAGCTCATCAACGAGGGCAAGGTGAAGGCTGAGGGCGGCGAATCGTTTAAAGGCCGCCGCATCACGTTCCACGACTCTTGCTACCTGGGCCGGGCCAACGACATCTACGAAGCCCCGCGGGCCGTGCTGGAAGTGCTCGACGCCGATTTGGTGGAGATGAAGCGCTGCAAAACCAACGGCCTGTGCTGCGGTGCCGGCGGTGCCCAAATGTGGAAAGACGCCGAGCCCGGCAACAAAGAAGTGAACATCGAGCGCGCCGAGGAGGCCCTGGCTACCCTCGACGGCACCGACGCCGTGCTCAACAACCTGCGCGGTGTGGAAAGTAACGCCCCTGCCGGTCCTGCTTCGGCTAAAGCAGCCGGCGGCAGCGTTATTGCTGTGGCCTGCCCTTTCTGCATGACCATGATGGCCGACGGCGTAAAAAACAAGGACCGCGAGCAGGACGTGCAGGTATTCGACCTGGCCGAGCTGATTGCCTCCGCCGAGGGCCTGAACGCGTAGCTTTCGGGTTGAATTCATCCACTTCAAAAACAGCCCCGGCCGGAACTTCCGGCCGGGGCTGTTTCTTTGTAAGTAGCGCGAAGCTCCAGCTTCGTGTATCGTTGCTGCTATTATAGTAGCATCGTTCAACAAAACGCGAAGCTGGAGCTTCGCGCCATACCCCGCCCATGTACGTTCCCTTCGATCAGCTGCCGCCCTCGGCCCGCATCTGGATTTACCAGGCCAACCGTCCCCTCACGGCCGCCGAACAAACCGATGTGCAACCCACCCTGCACCGTTTCGCCGACGAGTGGACCAGCCACGGCCGCAGTCTGGCCGCTTCGGCCGTTGTGCTGCACAACCAGTTTCTTGTCATCGGGCTCGATGAGGGCATTGCCGACGCCAGCGGTTGTTCGATTGACGCCTCAGTCCGTTTTGTGCAGGGCATGGAGCAGCAATTGGGCATAGAATTACTTGAGAAGTCGAAGCTGGCCTTTTGGGTAGACGGGCACGTAACGCTGCTCGACCGTAAGCAGCTCGGCCCCGCCATTGCCGCCGGCACGCTTTCGGCCGAAACGCCGTATTTCGACAACACCATTGGCCACCGTCAGCAGCTACTGGAGCAGTGGCCGGCCCCGGCCGCCGATACTTGGCTTACCCGTTACTTCGTTTAACAAACGGCTGGGGCGCTGAAACCGACTTTTTCGCCGGAAAACTTGCATCTTAGCCGCACTATCTGCGCATTATCCGCGCACTGGCCACCTGTTGTGGCCGGCTGCCGGTTCTTCTTCCCTCCCTGCTATTATGAGAAACGCTATTCTGATGTGGACTGCCGTGGGTTCGGCCACCCTGCTGGCGGGCTGCGCTACCACCGGAGGGCTAAGCAAAGCCGACAAGCGGTTTGCACGCGGCGAATACGAGTCGGCGCTTACCTTATATAAGGCCGAAGTGGCGAAGGGCAAGAACGTGGCCCAGGGCAACTATCGAATTGCCGAGTCTTACCGTCTGTCCAACCGCGTCGAGCAGGCAGAATCGTATTATAAGGCGGCTATTGATGGCGGAGCCCGCAAGGCCGACGCCGGCTACTACTATGCCTTGGCGCTACGGGCCAACGGCAAGTTCGACGAAGCCGCCGAGCAGTTCACGCAATACGCCGAGGTTGGCAGTAACCGCACCCTCACGGCTCAAGCCGAGGCCGAAGCCCGAAACGCCCGCGCCTCAAAAAACCTACTGGCCCAGCGCACCAACAGCGAGGTAATGCCCCTGGATGAGCTGAACACGCCCGCCTCGGAGTTCGGTACCACCCGCATCCCCGACTCTAAGGAGTTGGTGTTTGCCTCGGGCCGCGAGGGGAAGGTGTTCCCTGGCAACGGCGAGGGGTTCAACGACCTCTACGCCGTTCGCTTCGCCGACGACCAGAAGCTGACCGGCGGCACCGTGCGCAAGCTCGAACCCGTCATCAACTCCGCCAACCGCCACGAAGCCAGCGCCACCTACTCGCCCGATGGCAAGATGGTGGTATTCGCCCGCTCCAACGACGGCTCCAAAAAAGGCTTCCTGAGCGTCGATTTGTGGATTTCCTACTTCCGCGAAAACGCCTGGACCGAGCCCGAAATCCTGCGCGGCGTAAACAGCAGCACTGCCGACGAGTATTCGCCCGTTTTCTCGGCCGATGGCCAGACGCTCTACTTTGCCTCCACCCGCAAGGGCGGCTTCGGCGGCAGCGACTTATATAAGGCTGCCATGGAAGGCCCCGGCCGCTTTGCCGCCCCCGAAAATCTGGGCGACAAGGTAAACACCGTGGGCAACGAGAGCTTCCCGGCCATTTCGCCCGAGGGTGTCCTGTACTTCTCCTCCGATGGCCACCCCGGCCTTGGCAAGCTCGACATCTTCAAGCTCGATAAAGGGCAGGTACAGAACCTGGGTAGCCCCATCAACAGCCCCGGCGACGACTTCGCGCCCTTCTTCCTCGACAAGCAGGGCGGCGTTTTCTCCTCGAACCGGGCTGGCGGCAAAGGCTCCGACGACCTCTACCGTTTCCGCGAGAATACCATCAAGCTGGTGTTCTTCGTCGCCGACGGCACCGTACTGGAGCGCGATAACAAAACCGGCAACACTACCATCGTTCCCAACCAGCCCGTGGCGCTGCTGAGCTCCAGCGGCAAGCAGCTCCAAACCACCACCAGCGGCCCCGACGGTAAGTTTATCTTCAAGCTTGACTCTACCGCCGCCGCCTACGCCCTCATCGCCAACCGCGACGGCTACTTCACGGCCCGGAATTCCCTTACTACCATTGGTCGTAAACCTGCCCAGGAGTTGCTGCCCGACCCCGTGAACGAGGTGCGGATACCGATAACGCTTACGCTCGCCAAAATCGTGAAAAACAAGGCCATCGTGGTTGATAACATCTTCTACGATTACGATAAATCGGATATCCGTCCTGATGCGGCCTTGGAGCTCGATAAGCTGGTCGAAACGCTTAACGACAACCCCCGCATCACCATCGAGCTCAGCTCGCACACCGACTCGCGCGGCAAAGACGCTTACAACCAGGCCCTCTCGCAGCGCCGGGCCCAGTCGGCCGTCGATTACATTATCTCCAAAGGCATTTCTCCCGGTCGCATCACGGCCAAAGGCTACGGCGAATCGCGTCCGGTAGTGCTGAATGCCAAAACGGAGGAGCAGTACCAACGCAACCGCCGCACCGAGTTCAAAGTGACCAAAATTGCGGAGTAGGTATTCTGCTTCTATGTAAGTCAACCGCCCGGTCTGCATGAAGCAGGCCGGGCGGTTTTGCTTTGGCGGTAAATCGATAGGGGAGGGGCCACTACTTGGCACAGTCCTTGGCTTAGCCGCGGTACACTCCTATAATGTCCGGCTCCATGAAACGAATCTTACCTCTTTTGATTGGCTGCCTGCTACTACTCGGCACTGTGCACGCTGCTCCCGTTACGGCCAGCATCTCCGGTGAGCGGGGCTTGGCTTTTCGGCTCTCCCTCAATGGGCAGCCCGTATCACGTGGCGCCCGCCCCCAGATCTACCTCGACCAGTTGCACCCCGGCTATTATTGGGCCGATTTCTACATTCCCGTAGGTCGGGGCCGTGGTGTTAATTACCGCACCCAGATTTTCCTGGCCGACGGGTTCGAAACGAATTTTGTGCTGGTTGCTCGTCCAGGCTTCCCCCCTTCGCTCCGCACCGTGAGCACCGTGCCACTAGCTCCGCCGGTGGTGTCGTATCCCAACCAGGGTCCGTACCCAACGCCGTACCCCAATAATGGCTACCCTGCGCCTGGGCATCAGAATCACGGCTATCCAAATTCCGGGTATCCGGTTCCGGCCTACCAGTTGGCCCCCGCCGAAGTAGACAATCTGCTCCAGGCAATCCAGCGCCGGCCCTTCGACGATGCCCGCATGGCCATTATGCGCGACGCGTTGCGCGAATCATTCATCGAATCACAGGATGCCCGTCGGCTGATCAAATCCCTGTCCTTCGACGAAAACCGCATAGAGACTGCCAAGTACCTCTACAGCCGCGTCGCCGACCGGCACAACTTTTACCAGGTATATGATGCCTTGGTATTCAACTCTAGTATCCAGGAAGTACAGGAATACGTGCAGTCCGTACGTTAAGAAGCCATTTCAGCACCCATCCGGCCTTCTCGCTCCTATATAAAGAGAGCAGGGAAGGCCGACTTTCATTTGTCTCCCG
>NZ_JABKAU010000007.1 GCF_013377885.1 Hymenobacter lapidiphilus | reverse complement strand
GATGTTCGCACGTCAGGGGTTTATTGCCGATCGGAAGGCTATGTGGTGGATTACGCCGGCCAGCTGCTTGCGCGGCAAGCAGTGCTGGGCTACCTTTCCAGCGTTTCTGCCACATACCTGTTTTGCTGGATTTCATGAAGCTAAAATTACTGACGGCTATTCTGCTACTAGCCGGAGTGGGTACCGCCGCGGAAGCGCAACAAGCCACACGGCCGCCGGGCCGGGTAAGCCTGCAGATTCATTACGGAGCCGTTGCCAACTTTCAGGCAGCTTCTTTCAAAGACTATTCCTATGAATTGCAGCACGTGCGGCTGCTGGGTACGGCTGGCGGGGGCGAAATAGGCTACCAACTAAGCCCAAAGTCGGCGCTGGCGCTGGGCTATACCCGCAGCGTGAACATGGAGCAGAAGCACGTTGCCTACCAGAACTCGCCGGGCACGTTTGCCCAGATTGATTTCCGGCTGCGCTACATCAATAACGCCTTCCAGGCCGTGTATGAGCGGATTATCGTCCGCGACCTGAAGCTGCATGCCGGCCTGTTGTACCTCACCACGGCCTCGCAGTCGGCCGCTATAGCGCCGGTGCTGGTGGGTAATCAGCCGTACATTTCCATCAGCGAAATCAACCGCGGTAACAGTTACGCCGAGGAGGGTGGTGTGGTAGCCGGGCTGGAGTATTCGCGCAATATCGACACCCGGCTGCGGCTGGGCCTGAAAGCGCGCGGTTACTACCTGATATCGGTTTCCACTTTCGAGATGCTGACGCTCACGCCCACGCTCACCTATCAGCTGTAGCTGACAGCGAGTTTTATCGTATTCTAAACTGTTTGCCACTATGGGCTTATTTGATGCACCCGAACCAGTTGGCGTCGAGATAAAGGGCCACGCGCTTCGGTGCGTTATCTGCGGCCACAACCGGTTTCACCGCCATAAAATAAAGCTGGAACGCGCCGGCCTGTTCACCTCCGACTGGTCGGACCCCATGGCCGTGAGCTACGAGTGCGCCAACTGTGCCTATCTGCACTGGTTTATGCCACAGTAAGCCGGGCAACCAACGTATTTCACCACCCAGCAAGCTAACAGCCATCAGCTAAAAGCTTTACAAAGCCGGCCGCCGCCCAAACCACGGCTGGGCCTGCTCCAGCTGACCAGCCACGCGAAACAGCACGTCCTCAGCCCCCATGGGCGCTACGAACTGGACGCCGCAAGGCAGGCCGTTGGTGGTCCAGTGCAGGGGCACCGACATGGCCGGCTGTCCCGTGAGGTTGACGAACTGTGTGTAGGGCGTTTTTTCGAGGCTCTGCTCGGCCAGTTGCTCTACCAGGCCCGAACGGCGCATAAGGCCGCCCAGCCCGAAGGTATTTACCAGCTTCAGCAGCAACTGCTCGGTGGGTTTGGGTTGCAGCTCGCCGATGCGTACCGGCGGCACGGCCAGCGTGGGCGTGAGCAACAAATCGTAGGTCTGGTGGAAGCGGCCGAGGCTGCGGGCACAGTCGTTCCAGGAGTGGCGGGCGGCGGCGAAGTCGGCGGCCGAGTAGGTGCGGCCCAGCAGGCCCAGCAGCCAGGTGGTGGGCTCCACGTCGGCGGGGCGGGCGGGGCGGCCCAGGTGCTGCGCCAGCGCGGCAATGCTGGCTCCGGTTTCGCCGAAGTACAGCATCAGAAACGCCCGCGCCACGGCTGGCCCGTCGAAGGGTAACGGTATTTCCTCCACGTGGTGGCCCAGGCTTTCGAGTAGCGCGGCGGCTTCGCGCACGGCGGTGGCACATTCGGGGTGCAGGGTTTTACCGCTCAGCGGGTGTTGCAGGCTGAAGCCGATGCGCAGGCGGCCCGGCTCGCGGCTCACTTCTTCCAGGTAAAGCCGCGCCGGACCGGGCAGAAAGTAAGGCGCGCCGGCATCAGGGCCGGCAGTAGCGTCGAGCAGGGCCGCGCTGTCGCGCACCGAGCGACTGAGTACGTGTTCCACGGCGGCACCCTGCCACTTCTCGCCCTGCTCGGGGCCGGTGGGGTTGCGGCCCCGGCTGGGCTTGAGGCCAAACAGTCCGCAGCAGGCCGCCGGAATCCGGATGGAGCCGCCCCCGTCGCCGGCCCCGGCTACCGGTACGATGCCGGCAGCTACGGCCGCCGCCGCCCCGCCGCTGGAGCCGCCGGGCGTGTGGTCGAGGTTCCAGGGGTTGCGCGTGGGCCCGAATAGTGCCGGTTCCGTCACGCCCATCAGCGCAAACTCGGGGGTGTTGGTTTTGCCCAGCACATTGAGGCCCGCTGCCTGCCAGCGCCGCACCAGCTCGGCATCCTGCGCGGGCACGAAGCCCCGCAACGCCCGGCTGCCGGAACTATGCGGCACACCCGCGTACTGGGCCCCGAAATCCTTGAGCAGAAACGGTACCCCGCCAAACGGCCCGGTTGGCAGCCCCGCCGCGGCCCGCGCTTCAGCAGCCTCGTACAGCGGCCGTACCACGGCGTTGATGCACGGGTTCACGGCTTCGGCACGGGCCACGGCGGCGGCGCACAGGTCGGCAGCTGTCAGCTGGCCCCGGCGCACGAGGTCGGCCTGGGCGAGGCCGTCGAGCTGGTCGTATTCGGCAAAGGTCATCGGCGGGTGGTTTTGTAGCAGAACGGCTGATTCTAAATAGCGAAATCAGTAGCTTGAGGAATGAAATATGCCTCGACTGGTAGTGAAGGGGAAGTGCTACCCAATCTACTTGGTTTTACGACATTGGCAGCCGTGCAGCAGGCCGAAACCGAAGGATCCTTGCGCGCTGAGCAGGCTCTGCTCGACGAATTGTGCGAGGATCAGCTATTCGATGCGGCGTACATCTGTGAAATCCATCGCCGGGCTTTGGCACAGGTGTACAGCTTTGCCGGGACGTACCGTGCAGTCAACTTGTCTAAAGGTGGCTTCACGTTTCCTGCCGCGCAATATCTCCTTCAAAGCATGGTGCAGCTGGAACGCGAAACGCTTCAAACCCTACCACCCAGCTGGCCCGACGTTGTGGCCCTGGCTGCTGACGTAGCCCGCATCCATGCCGAGTTGCTGTTTATTCATCCATTCCGGGAAGGCAACGGCCGCACGGCCCGGGTGCTGGCGAACCTGATGGCCTACAAAAATGGTTCGGCCAGCTTCCGTTGGGAGAAGCTGGCCGAACCAATTCATTTTGAGCAGTATGTACAGGCTGTGCAAGCAGCCGGCCGACTCGACTATACGCCGATGCAACAACTCTTTACAGTCCTTTTACCTCCGGAGTAACCTGTTGCACTACCACCCGCAGCCGCGCCTCATCGGGCTGTATACCCTCTATTTGCGCGGAGGCTACCGCATTGCGTACCAGCATCTGCCGCCGCTCGGCACCATCACGCAAGTGCGGGTACCGGTCAGTAATTCGTTGGGCTGTCGGTTTCATAGGCAGTCGGTTGAAAGTGGGTAAACCGCAAGTACAGTTATGTGCTCTGTAGCAGGTAAACGACTCCGGCCGGACAAAAGGTCCTTCCGCAGGGAGGGTGTTAGTTGCCTAATATGGTCAGCAACCATTCCCAAACCCTTACCCCAGGCTGCGGTAGCGCACGCGCTTGGGAGCCACGTCGCCGAGGCGCTTCTTCTTGGCTTCCTCGTAGTCGGAGAAGTTACCCTCAAACCACACCACTTCCGAGTCGCCCTCGAAGGCCAGGATGTGGGTGGCCAGCCGGTCGAGGAACCACCGGTCGTGGCTGATGATAACGGCGCAGCCGGCGAAGTTCTCCAGCGCGTCTTCCAGCGCCCGGATGGCGTTTACGTCGAGGTCGTTGGTGGGCTCATCGAGCAGCAGCAGGTTGGCGCCCTGCTTGAGCGTGGTGGCCAGGTGTACCCGGTTCCGCTCGCCGCCCGAGAGGCTGCCGACTTTCTTTTCCTGGTCGCCACCCCGGAAATTGAAGTTGCTCACGAAGGCCCGCGAGTTGACGGGCCGGCCGGCCAGCATCATGGTTTCGGTACCGCCCGAAATGGTTTCGAACACCGATTTGTTGGGCTCCAGCGTGTCGTGCTGCTGGTCGACGTAGGCCGTTTGCACCGTGGGGCCCACCACGAACGTGCCGGCATCGGGCTGCACCTGGTCGGTGATGAGGCGGAACAGGGTGGTTTTGCCGGCGCCGTTCGGCCCGATAACGCCCACAATGCCGCCCTGGGGCAGCGAGAAGCTCAGGTTATCGAACAGCAGCTTGTCGCCGAAGGCCTTGCGTAAGCCCTCTACCTCAATCACCTGAGCACCCAGGCGGGGGCCGTCGGGGATGAAGAGTTCGAGTTTCTGCTCCTTCTCCTTCGAGTCTTCGCTCACCATTTTGTCGTAGCCGGCGAGGCGGGCCTTGCTCTTGGCCTGGCGGGCCTTGGGAGCCATGCGCACCCATTCCAGCTCGCGCTGTAGGGTTTTCTGGCGCTTGCTCTCGGTTTTCTCTTCCTGCGAAAGGCGGTTGGACTTCTGCTCCAGCCACGAGCTGTAGTTGCCTTTCCACGGAATACCCTCACCGCGGTCAAGCTCCAGAATCCAGCCGGCCACGTTGTCGAGGAAGTAGCGGTCGTGGGTTACGGCAATCACGGTGCCTTTGTACTGTTGCAGATGCTGCTCCAGCCACAGCACGCTTTCGGCGTCGAGGTGGTTGGTGGGTTCGTCGAGCAGCAGCACGTCGGGCTCCTGCAGCAACAGGCGGCACAGGGCCACCCGGCGCTTCTCGCCGCCCGAGAGGTTGCCGATGATGGCGTCGGCGTCGGGCGTGCGCAGCGCGTCCATGGCCCGCTCCAGCTTGCTGTCGAGGTTCCAGGCATCGAGCTGGTCGAGGCGCTCCTGCACAGTGCCCTGGCGCTCCAGCAGCTTATCGAAGTCGGGGTCTTCGCCGCCGAAGGCTTCGTTGATTTCCTCGAATTCCTTTAGCAGCGCCACCGTTTCGGCCACGCCTTCCTGCACTACTTCGAGCACCGTTTTGGTGGCGTCGAGGTGGGGTTCCTGTTCGAGGTAGCCCACCGAGTAGCCCGGCGAGAACACCACGTCGCCCTGAATCTGCTTATCGACGCCGGCAATAATCTTGAGCAGGCTCGACTTGCCCGAGCCGTTGAGGCCGAGCACGCCGATTTTGGCGCCGTAGAAAAACGAGAGGTAGATGTTTTTGAGAACCTGTTTCTGGGGCGGGTACACCTTGGTGACCCCGGCCATCGAAAAGATAATGGTGGGCTGGTCGCTCATGACAAGAAAGTAGAAGCTGAAAAAAATGGCCTGGGCGGGCAGAAAGCCGGCCGGCCGGCGTTGTCGGCCTATCAAAGGTAGGCAGCCGGCCCCAACATTCCGCCCTGTGGGGCCGGCAGCTAATCTGGCCAACAAGCCGTAAACTTGTACCTCGTTCTGCCCTCACTTCTCCTCTCCCCACTTAGCTGTTTTCTATCCGATTATGGAATTACCGGCATCCACTCCCGACCAACTGCTGGCCCAGGCCCGGCAGTATGGCTACGCGGAGGGCGACCAGGTCTGGCTGCGTCCTGTGCTCACTTATCCGGCCCGGCCAGTTGGCCAGGTAAAAGATTCGCCCGAAGCGTCGCTGCGCTATTTCGCCGAGCGGTTTTCCCGCTACCAGGCCAAAGTCGAGGAGTTGCTGCGCAGCATCGACGAATCCGACAATAAAGGCTCCTTTCTGATGAAGGCTCTGCACCTGAAGGAGCAGGCCGGCAGCTACGACGCGCTGGGCGACTTTGCCGGGCTGCACGAGCAGCTCAGCGCGGCCGAGGAGGCTATTCTGGCCACTGTACGGCATAACCGGGCCAAAAACCTGGCTACCAAGCACAGCATCATCGAACAGGCCGAAGCCCTGCGCGACACGCTGGACTGGCAGCACGGCAGCGACCAGCTCAAGGAGCTGCGCCAGGCCTGGATTAAAACCGGGCCGGTGGAAAAGGAGCTGACCGACGAGTTGGAGAGGCGTTTCCAGACCGCCGCCGATGCTTTCTACGCCCGCAAAAAGGACTACCTGGCCGTGAAGAAGGCCATGAATAACCGCACGCTCGACCAGTACAAAGACCTGATTCGGCGTTCGGAAGCCCTGCAGAACTCCACTGACTTCGAGGATACCAGCCGCAAGCTGAAAGTACTGCAGCAGGCCTGGAAGGAAATCGACGGCAACCTGCCCCGCAAGCAGGCCACCGACCTGTGGGCGAGCTTCCGGGCGGCCCACAACCACTTTTTCGAGCGCCTCAAAACCCACATCGAAAGCCAGCGCCAGCAACCGGGCAGCAACGGTGCGGCGGGCGGCAACAACGGCAGCGGCGAGGAAAACCTGCGCCGCAAGCGGGCCCTGGTAACCGAGGCGCAGGAGCTGCTGAAGCGGCCCATGCCCGAAGCCGTAACGCGTGCCAAAGAGCTGCAGGCGGCCTGGAAACAAGTAGGCCCGGTGCGCGGCCAGGAGTCGGACCAGGTGTGGGAGCAATTTATTATGGCCTGCGACAAGGTGTTCGAAATGAGCGCCCTCGACTACTACATGCGCAAGCGGCAGGCCGCGGCCGACCCTGCCACGCCCGCACCGGCCCCGGCAGCCGAGGCAGCCCTGCGGGTGCAGGCCCTGCGCGAATTCATGCGCCTCGATGAGCAGGAGCGGCAGGTGCTGGCCGACAACCTCGACAAGCTCAGCCCCAGCTCTGCCAACGACGCCTTCCGGACGCTGCTGCAAAGCAAAATCAGGGCTTTCGACCGCAAAATCAGAACCAAGAACGACCTGATTTCCATGTACCAGGCGGCGGCCGTGCGCTAAGTTCGGTGCGGGTTCGGTTGTTGGGTTAACCTTCCTGGCTGATTTACGTTGTCGTCAGCAACTTTGCCGGTGTACCTTTGGGCTGCGGCCTCTATGCAGTTCTGACAGTCCTTCGGTATCGGCCGGGTTTTTGCGGACGGCGCTTCGCGTTTTTGACCATTTTTTACGTTGCCCTTTAGTAGCACACACGCTTATGTACTGGACCCTCGAACTTGCTTCGTATCTGGAAGATGCCCCCTGGCCCGCCACCAAGGATGAGCTCATTGATTACTCCATTCGCTCGGGTGCCCCGATGGAGGTGGTAGAAAACCTGCAGGCCCTGGAAGATGACGGTCAGCCCTACGAGAATATCGAGGAAGTTTGGCCCGACTACCCGACCAAGGAGGACTTCATGTTCAACGAGGACGAGTACTAGAACAGTAGTGAGTAGTTGGTATTGAGTAGTTAGAACTGTTTAGGATGATGGCTTGCTGCCATCCGCATCTCACTACGCATGTCTCACTACCCAATACTTTTTATAGAAAACCTGATTGCGGGGTACGGACGACGAGTCCTGCTCCGCAATTTGTGTTTTACGGTGCCCCAGCCGGCCTTCGTGGCCGTTATCGGGCACAACGGCTGCGGCAAAACCACCCTGCTGCGGGCCCTCACCGGCCAGCTTCTGTACGAGGGCATCGTAACCGTGAACGGGCAGAACCTGCGCACCGTGCGCCGGCCCGCTGCGGCCGGGCTGCTGGCCCATCTGCCCCAGCGGGCCAGCGTCGAGTTTTCGCTGCCGGTGCGCGAGTTGGTCGTGATGGGCCGCTTCCGCCACCACCGCTTCCTGGGAGCCTACTCGGCCGCCGATTACGCCCTGGCCGATGCGGCCCTGGCCCGCGTAGGAGCCGCTCACCTCGCCGAACGGGATTTTACACTGCTTTCGGGCGGCGAGCAGCAGCTGGTATGGCTGGCCCAGCTCAGCCTGCAGGATGCCGCCCTGTGCCTACTCGACGAGCCTACCCAGCAACTCGATGTATACTACCGCCGCCGCGTGTTCGGGCTGCTGCACGAGTGGGTGGCGCAGGAAGGCAAAACCGTGCTCTGCATCACCCACGACCTCGACAACCTCACGCAGCTGCCCGGCTACCTGCTCAACCTCTCGCGCCCTGTGCCCCAGCTACAGGTCCTGTCGCCGGAGGTGGTGGCTGCGGAGCGCATTTACCTGGAAAGCGAGGAAAGCCTGCCAATACATTCCTGACAGATGGAGGGTGCTTACTTTCGTTGCCCGGGGCGGCGGCGCAACACGTGCCAGATGGAGCGCAGAAAGGGCCAGGGAGTAACCGAGTTCATAATCTGAAAATTCTCCTTCCAGCTGGTGCGCTCGTCCAGAAAATCGAATACCCGGTCGGTGGGGTTACGCTGAAACAGCTGGCTGAAAATGTCGCGTATCTGCTCGCCCCGGCGCTGCATAATGTCGAGCAGCAGCGTATCGAAAAGGCGAAACTGCCACTGGTCGCCGGTACTGTGGCGGGGCGGGTGGCCAGTGGCGGCCAGCGCCTCCGTCAGGCGGGCCGAGTGGTCCAGAATGCGCTTGAAGGCGTAGCCGCTGCTGGGCTTGGCCCGGCCGGCCCGGGTACCCAGGTTGAGCACGTGCGCACCCTGCCGCAGGGGTAGTGGGTGGTCGGTCATCGGAATGGCCCCTACCTCCTCGGCCGTAATGTGGTAGTGGCCGGCCCCGGGCAGCGTGGCCAGGTAGCGGCGCAGCTCCACTTCGTACTCGGCCTTGGCCAGCGGCGTTTCCGAAAACAGCGTGTATTCGACCAGGGCCCGGCGTGGGCCGAAGGGCAGCACGTACATAAAGCGTACTTCCTGCCCCTGCTCGCCCCGGAAATCCATGAGTTCGGCCGTGGCCGGGTCGAAGGCATCCTGCTCCGTTTCTACCTCCCAGCCCACAAAATGCTGCAGCAGATAACGGTGGCGCGGGCGGCGCAGCTCAGCCAGCCGGGGCGGGCGGCTGTCGAAAGCATAACGGGCCGTGAACTCTCCCTCGGGCGTGCCGGCCCGGGCGCCGGTGGGCGTACTGGCCAGCTCCTGCACCGTGGTGCGCAGCCAGGTGAACTGCGGGTTGCCGGTCAGCATCTGCCGCACAAACTGGTAGAAATCCAGCCCCCGAATCATCTTGTAGCGGTAGCGCTCCGGGGCCAGTATCCGCTCGAAGCCGGGGCTGCGAAAAGCCAGCTTTTCCCACTCGTGGGCTATAATGCCGTCGAAAAGCGTGGGCGCATCCGCCCAGAACGACCAGGTGCGGTCGTTGCGGTCCTTGGCGTCGGGCTCCAGAATAAGTACCCGCTTGCCCGCCAGCCGCGGCTCCTGGCTGATGTGATAGGCCAGACTCAGCCCCGCCGCCCCACCACCCACCAGCAGGTAGTCGTAGTCGCGCACCAGCGCGGGCGCTTCGGCAGAGACAGACGACGATGGGGCAACAGAATCGAGCATAGCAACGAGCAAAGGCAACGAAAGAAATCAAACCAAGCTACGCACAAAAAAGCCGCTGCCGAAGCAGCGGCTTAGGAAGCCCCGAAAAACCAGAATGTTTACGCTTTCCATAGTGCGCTTTCAGAGCACGGCACTACCTGGCTCCGAAACCGTTCGTGAAATCCGTTGAAATTCGTGTTACTCCGTGATTAGAAGTTAGGCGACAGCACGTACTTGCTGTAGAAGTCGTCGATGATTTTCACCGCGTCCTCAGCCGTGTCTACCAGCTGCACCAGGTCCATGTCCTCGGGCGAGATGTTGTGCTCGTCTTCCAGCATCACCTGCTGAATCCAGTCGAACATGCCCTGCCAGTACTTGGTGCCCACCAGCACGATGGGGAATCGGCCGATTTTCTTGGTCTGGATGAGCGTAATGGCCTCGAACAGCTCGTCGAGGGTGCCGAAGCCGCCGGGCATGCCGATGAAGCCCTGCGCGTACTTCACGAACATCACCTTCCGAACGAAGAAGTAGTCGAAGTTGATGATTTTGTCGGGGTCGATGTAGATGTTGTTGAACTGCTCGAAGGGCAGCTCAATGTTGAGACCCACCGACTTACCGCCCTCCGAGTGGGCGCCCTTGTTGCCGGCCTCCATGATGCCGGGGCCGCCGCCCGTGATAACGCCGTAGCCGTGGCGCACGAGTTTGGCCGCAATTTCTTCGGCCATTTTGTAGTACGGATTGTCGGCCTTGGTGCGGGCCGAACCGAAAATGGATACGCAGGGGCCGATTTTGGACATCTTCTCGAAGCCCTCCACGAACTCGGCCATCACCTTGAAGATCTGCCAGGAGTCGGCAATCTTAATCTCGTTCCAGTCCTTGTCAACAAACGCCTTGCGGATGCGCTGCTCGTCTTCCACCTGCACCGTCCGCTCGCCGTGGGTTTGCTCGCGGATGTCGCTGATGGTCTTAACCTTGTTGTCGTTGACGTTGGGCTGAACGATGGTCTGGCCGCTGCCGGCGTTCAGGTTCTGGTCGGCCGTTTTGGTGCGGCTTTCTTTTTTGAGTTTCGCCATGGGAATTTTAAAGGAAAAAATGAGGCGCGAGCCCGCCCGATCCGGGCCCGGAAGTATGCCCGGACCGGAGCAGCTAGCGCCGGAAAAAGTAAGCGGTAAATAAGGTAAGCAAAAAGGAAGGCCGCCCTCGAAAAAAGGAGGGCGACCTTACATAGCGGTTCGCAAGATAGTGATTTGTGGATGATGGGGCGATGAAGTGACGGGGCAACAGAACTGTCATTCTGAGCGCAGCGAAGAATCTCGCGTGCCACAGTAACTCCCTGCTAAAGGATTACTTCAGCACGCGGGATTCTTCGCTGCGCTCAGAATGACAGTTCTGTTACCCCATCACTTCTATTTTGCTCGAATGGCAATAACCGGGTCGAGGTTGGCTGCCAGAACGGCCGGCACAATGCCCGCTACCATCCCGATAAGCACCGATACCGTAAGGCCCAGCGCAATGCGCCCACCGCTCATGAACAGCGGCAGCGAATCCTGCGGAATGAGCGTGATGAACCACACCAGCAATAGACCCGCTGCTCCGCCCAACAAGCACAGAAATACGGCCTCGAACAGGAACTGGAAGAGGATAAAGTAGTTTTTGGCTCCCAGCGACTTCTGAATACCGATAATGTTGGTGCGCTCCTTCACCGACACGAACATGATGTTGGCAATGCCGAAGCCGCCCACCAGCATGGCAAACGAGCCGATAACGCCACCGGCCACGCCCAGAATCGAAAACAGGCCCGAAATGGCGCTGGCTAGCATTTCGGGGCGGTTAAGGGCAAAATTGGCCTCTTCGCGGGGCTTAAGGCCGCGGGCGCTGCGCATCAGCCCCGTTACTTCATATTCAAGGTCGAGCAAGCCGGGGTCGGTATCGAGGCCTTTGACGCCGATGGTGGCCGACACGCCGCTGCCGGTACCGGGGTTGATAGCGAATATCTTGGAAAAGGCTCCGAACGGGATAAAGGTGTTGGTGTCGTTGCTCTTGATTTCGAGGAGGCTCTTGCCGGCCTTTTCCATCACCCCAATCACGGTGAAGCGCTGGCCGCGGGTTTTAAACTCCTGGCCCAGCGCCGAGCGGTCCGGAAACAGGTTGGCCGCAATATCGGCCCCGATGATGGCTACGTTACGGGCGCCATCCACTTCCTGGGCCGTAAAGTAGCGGCCCTGGGCCACGGGCACATCCGAAATGATGCGGTAGTCGTAGCTCACGCCCTGCAAAAAGGCATCGTCGACGCTGTTGGAACCCGCCTTGAACGTGTTGCCCGATTTGCTGGCGAAGATGGCAATACCCGCATTGTTGGGCCCGAGCTGCTTCTGCAGCAGCCGATACTCGCGGGTGTTGGGCACCGGCCGGTTGAAGTACTTCCACCAGGCAAAGTCGGGCCCGAACTCCCAGGGCCACTTATCCACGTAGATAACCTTGTCGCCCACGAAGTTCATGCTGCTGCGGATGTTCTTCTCCAGCGAGTCGACCACCGTAAACACGGCAATGATGGCAAAAATGCCCACCGTAACGCCCAGCAACGACAGCACAGTGCGCAGCAGATTGCCCTTCAGGGCCTCCCAGGCAAAGCGAAAACTCTCAAGCGTCAGGCGAATGGCTTTCATAGAATCGGGGAGCAGGGGTGCGGGCTAAATCGGAAAACTGCGAATGGTACGGCAGGCATGGCACGGTTATTTCCCGCGCAGTATTCTCCCGGCGCAGCCATCCGCTCCGGCCCGGGCGCATGGAGGGCAATTAATGTTTCCGGGCGAAAATTACCTATTATTCCGGCAATTATCCGTACTTTTGCGGCTCGATTTTTTTACTAGTTTACCCAACTATTGCCCTGTCTGGCCCATGAAGCTTTCTGAGTTCAAATTCGAATTGCCCGAGAATCTGGTGGCCCAGCACCCGGCCAAAAACCGCGACGAGTCGCGCCTGATGGTACTGCACCGCGACAGTGGCAAAATCGAGCACCGCACTTTCAAAGACATTCTGGAATACTTCGACGAAGGCGACGTATTTGTGGTGAATGATACGAAGGTGTTTCCGGCCCGCATGTTCGGCAACAAGGAAAAAACCGGCGCCCAGATTGAAGTGTTCCTGCTCCGTGAGCTGAACACCGAAATTCACCTCTGGGATGTGCTCGTAGATCCGGCCCGTAAAATCCGGGTGGGCAACAAGCTGTACTTCGGCGAGTCGGACATGGTGGCCGAGGTAATCGACAACACTACGTCGCGCGGCCGCACCATCAAGTTCCTCTACGATGGCCCGCCCGAAGATTTCTACAAAGCGCTGTACAGCCTGGGCGAAACTCCGATTCCGAAGGAGTTTATCACCCGCGACACCGAAGCGGCCGACAAGGAGCGCTACCAGACGATTTACGCCAACAACATCGGGGCAGTGGCCGCGCCTTCGGCCGGCCTGCACTTCACCCGGGAGGTAATGAAGCGCCTGGAAATCAAAGGTGTTGAGGTGGCACCCGTAACGCTGCACATCGGCCTGGGTACTTTCCGCACCGTGGATGTGGAGGACCTGACCAAGCACAAGATGGACTCGGAGAACTTCGTGGTGCCCGGCACTACGGCCGTAGTGGTAAACAAGGCCCTCGACACCAAGAAGCGCGTGTGTGCTATCGGTACCACGGCCATGCGGGCCATGGAGTCGTCGGTTTCGGCCCACACTCGCCTGAAGGCCAATGAAGGCTGGACAGACCGGTTCATCTTCCCGCCCTACGATTTCAAAATTGCCAACGCGCTGCTCACCAACTTCCACACCCCGGAAAGCACGCTGATGATGATGGCCTCGGCCTTCGCCGGCCACGACCTGCTGATTGAGGCCTACAAGCTGGCCATCAAGGAGAAGTACCGCTTCTTCAGCTACGGCGACGCCATGCTGATTATCTAAGTTCTCAGGCTACAGCCCCGCTGGTTGAAACAGGTTGCGCCGGCTGCTACTTTCACGAGTAGCAGCCGGCGTTTTTTTGTTCCGATTGCCGTATTTGCGCTCCTATGCCGTTGCCATGAACCCATCCGCCGCCAGTTCCTCAACCCCTAAAGCCCCTGCCACTCTCCGCTACGCCATTCTGGTGGCGGGTGGTAGTGGGACGCGCATGGGAGCCGACCGGCCCAAGCAGTTTCTGGAGCTGGCTGGCGAGCCGGTGCTGCTGCACACGCTGCGCCGCTTCGCCGACCCGGCCTTGGGGGTGCGCGAGCTGGTGATAGTGCTGCCCGCCGGGCAATTGGAAACTTGGCGGGGCCTGTGCGCGCAGTACAACGTGCAGATTCCGCACGCGCTGGTGGTGGGCGGGGCCACGCGCTGGGCCTCGGTGCGGGCCGGCCTGGCCCACTTAGCCGACCGTGAAAATGGCGTGGTGGCCGTGCACGACGGCGTGCGCCCCCTCACGCCCCGCACCGTGATAGAGGCCACTTACCAAGCCGCCTACAACCACGGCGCGGCCGTGGCCGCCGTGGTGCCCAAAGATTCGGTGCGTAACCTTAGTCAGCAGGGTAGCTACGCGCTCAACCGCGCCCGCCTGCGCCTCGTGCAAACCCCGCAGTGCTTCGATCTGGCCCTGCTGCGCCGCGCCTACCAGTTGCCCGAGCTCACTACCTTCACCGACGATGCCAGTGTGGTGGAAGACCTGCACCCCATTCAACTGGTGGAAGGCGACTACCGCAACCTCAAAATCACGACGGCCGAGGACTTGTACATAGCTGAGGCGTTGCTGCGCATGGGCAGCAAGGGCTGACTTGGCGAAAGGCTGTCATCCTGAGCGAAGCGAAGGACCTGGTAAGAAGCTATTGCTTGGTGTCGGCTTCTTATCAGGTCCTTCGCTCAGGATGACAGTATATTTGTCGAACCCATAAAATCGACCTGACCCACTCTCGTATCCTTCCCCTATGCCGACCCTGCTTTACGACGTGCGCCCTGATGGCGTGGCCACCATTACGCTCAACCGTCCCGACGTTTTCAATGCCTTCGATGATGCCCAGAGCTACGAGCTGCAGGATGCATTGAAGCAGGTGGCGCGCGACGCCAACGTGCGGACCGTGGTGCTCACGGGGGCCGGGCGGGCGTTCTGCTCGGGCCAGGATTTGAAGGCCAGCCGCGAAGCCGAGGCCGCCGAGGGCCAGCCCCGTTCGTTCTACGATTCGCTGCACAAGCGCTACAACCCCATCATCCGGGCTATGCGGGCGCTGCCTAAGCCCATTATATGCCGCCTCAACGGTGTGGCGGCCGGGGCCGGTTGCTCGCTGGCGCTGGCCTGCGACGCCATTGTGGCCTCGTCGGACGCCTCGCTGATTGAGGTATTCATCAACATCGGGCTGGTACCCGATTCGGGCTCGTCGTGGTTTCTGCCCCGGCTGGTGGGCACGCTTAAGGCGTTTGAGTTATGCACGCTGGGCTCGAAGGTAACGGCCGACGAGGCCTTGCGCCTGGGCCTAGTGAACCAGGTGGTAGCGCCCGAGCAGCTCGATGAGGCCGCTTACGCCCTGGCCGCCCGCTATGCCGCGGCGCCCACCAAAAGCATCGGCCTCATCAAGCAGATGCTCAACAAGGCCGCCACCGCCACGCTCGACGAAATGCTCGACTACGAAGCCCATTGCCAGCAGATTGCCGGCGAATCGGGCGACTACCGCGAGGGGGTACAGGCCTTCCTGGAAAAGCGGAAGCCCGAGTTCAAAGGCGAGTAACGTTCAGCAGATTTGGCTTAATTCGCACACTAAAAAAGAGACTGGTTCCCCGTCGTTGTTACCACGAAGGGGAGCCAGTCTCTTTTTTAGTGTGCGAATGAAGCTTACAGGCCGCCGCCGACGCGGATGGTGCGGGTAACGCCGTTGATGGTGATAGAGGCAATGTTGTCGCAGGCCTGGGTGCCGGTGGGGTCGTAGTTAAGCAGCAACTCGCGGGCGCCCTCGGTGGAAATAGCGACCGTGCCGGCCACGAAAGTGCGGGCGCAGCCGGGCTGGAATTTCTTGATGAGTGGTTGCCCGATGACGGCCGAATAGCCATTGCCCTTGCGGTTGGTGCCGGTGGTCTGGCCGGTTACGCTGTATTCGTCATCGGTGAGGGTGCGGGTGTTGTCGCCGGCCGTGCGGGTGTAGGTGCGGCTGGAGGTCCAGGAGTGGGTGCCGGCGGGTGTCGTAATGCTGGCGTTGCGCACCAACAGGCTCCAGGAGCCCCCGCCGAGGCGGGTGATGACGCGGGTGCCGGTGTGCTGGTTGTCGTTGCGGTAGTAATCAACGAGGGTGATGGTTTTGGTGGCACCGGCGTCGCGGGGCTGGCCACCGAATACGGTTACGATTTTGCCGCGCCGGGCCACGCCGTTGGGTCCCACGCAGTTGGTGGTGCCAAAATCGAGGGTGAGCGTGCGGGTGGCGGCGTCGTAGGTGCGCGTGAGGCAGCGGCCGGCCAGGCGGGTGAGGTCATCGGCTTCGGCGGCGGGGCTGTTGGTCGCGGCGGCATCGGCAGGGGCGGCGGCATCCGTCAGGTCGGCCAGGGCGGCCGTCTCATCCTCTGCCAGGCTCTGATCCTGGGCCGACACGGCTACATCGGGGCTCTGCGGGTCGTTGGCCTTGTTGCAGGCGGGCAGCAGGAGCGTGGAGCCAGCCAGGGCGGCCATGCTCAGCAGGTAAGAGGTAGAGCGCTTCATGAGGGGGCAGAAAACAGAAAGTGAGAAATGAGAGGAGAAACTGGTTTTCGGGAGTTAGAGGCGGCGCGCGGACAAAAGTTTAAACCGGTGGGAACTTTTTTTTAAGCCATCGGCTCCCGAACCCGATCAGGCAGGCCGCGTATAGCTGTAAATACATTTTGCTTCCTCAATTCCCTGACCTGATGTTATTTTCTCGTGCTGCCTGCCTCCTGTTGTTGCTGCCCGCATTGGTGGCCTGTTCGGGCTCAGCCAGCAACAACGACCCGGTTTTTGAGGCGAAGCTTCAGAACGAAAAGCGCATAACCGAGCAGAATATTACGAAGCGCCAGATCAAGGACGCGGAGTTGGTAGTGGAAACGGCCAGCAACCAGATGGAGCTGCTCGAAATCAGCCAGATAGCACAGCGCAAGGCGGTTTCGCCCGATGCCAAATATGTGGCTCAGAACGTCATCAATCAAGTAAGCGCCCTGCTCAGTGAGCTGAAGGTGCTGGCCAAACAGAAAAATCTGGTGCTACCCACCGGCCTTAGCGAGAGCCAGGCACAGCAGGTTGGTGAAATGACTGCCCTCAACGGCGCAGCCTTCGACCAGAAGTTTGCAGATGCCCTGACCCGCACAATCGAGCAGGATATGGATATCAACGAAGATCTGCAGACCGAATCGTACGATGCCGACTTGCGCCCGCTGGCTACCCGGCAACTGGCGGTACTACAGGATCTGAAGCGAGCTGCCGACGACCTGAAAGCTAAATTGAAACCCTGATTACACGTGTTTCACCCTCTTGGCGGGCAGCCTTGTCTGCGCAATAGTAATCACCCGTTTTACCAACCTTCACCTTTTCAACCTATGAAATTTCGGCTTCTTTCTTTCCTGGCTTTGGCCGCCACTCTCTCGCTGAGCAGCTGCAATACTGAAACCCGCACCGATGGTACCGCCGGCGAAGCAGTGAGCGACCTTGATGCTGCCGTCGACGATGGAGGTGTGAAGGCCGATGCGGTCGTAATCGATAACAGCGCCGGCCCTACTGTAACTGCCGATGCCGACTCTGCTCTGGCTGCTGATTCTGCCGGCCAATAAGGGGCCTTACTTGTAGCAGCAATGCCTTAAGAAAGGCGCTTGTTGTCAGGTTGCTGACTACCCTCAAGGTATCTGAAGATTCCGGAGTAGTGGCCCAATTAGGGGTAGCTAATTCGAGTTGAGGAGGGCAAAGGACAGCGAAGCCCCTGCAGCATGCTGACAAACGTATGCCGCAACCTGAATTTCTAAAATACTGATAATCTGGCCGAATGGCCCGTGTTAAACAAGCAAGGCCCGCTTACGGAAGTAAGCGGGCCTTGCTTGTTTGGCTTCTGTATAAGCGCATAAGTCAGCTGTAGCTCGGAGCTACTTCGTGCCTGTGGTGCCAGCACTGGAATAGTCTAGGCCGATGCGCCCCATAAAGGTGGAGCTATTGGCTGCTGCCCGGCTGCAGGCCAAGCGGGGATTTCGGCCGAGCGGCCGTGCTGGCCGAAGCATTCTGCGCGCTTTTTTCTGGCTTTAGACTGGCAAGAGTGGCCGTAGGGGCGGGCTTGTTTGGAGTGGTTGGGGCTGACTTGCTGGTACCGGATTTTGCAGGTCCGGTAATGATGGCAATAGCGAGCAATGCAGGGAAAACAAGAACTTTCATAGGGCAGGAAGAGGAATAGAAGCCCTCAAACTAGGAAAATATCTGTGGCTTAGCAAATATCTATCGATATGAATTTTACAAACAGGTAAGTACTCACTCAGTTATATAATGCATTCGTAGTGCGTGTTCCTTGCCGATTTTACAGCTAAAAGCCATAGCTGTTGCCTATTCTACAGTTCTGGCTTCCGTAAAAACGAAGGGCCAGCTACTTCGAGGTAGCCAGCCCTTACGCTGAAAAATGTGGGGTTCTATTACGCCTCCTCGTATTTGCTGGTGCGCAACTCCTCGGCCAGGAAACGGGCCGTGTGGCCTTTGCCTGCCTTGGCCACGGCCTCGGGTGTGCCCTGAGCCACAATGCTACCGCCGCCGCCGCCGCCCTCTGGACCAATGTCGATGAGGTAGTCGGCCACTTTGATAAGGTCGAGGTTGTGCTCGATTATTAGCACAGTATTGCCCTTGTCTGCGAGTTTGTGCAGGACTACGGCCAAATGGTTGATGTCCTCGAAGTGCAGGCCGGTGGTGGGCTCGTCGAGGATGTAGAACGTTTTGCCGGTGTCTTTCTTGCTGAGCTCGGTGGCCAGCTTTACGCGCTGGGCCTCACCGCCCGAAAGTGTGGTGGCCTGCTGGCCCAGGGTCAGGTAGCCGAGGCCTACTTCGTGCAGGGTCTGAATTTTGCGCAGGATGCGGGGCTGGAACTCGAAGAACTCCACGGCTTTTTCCACCGTCATGTCGAGCACGTCGGTGATGGACTTGCCCTTAAAGCGCACTTCCAGCGTTTCGCGGTTGTAGCGGCGGCCTTTGCAGGTTTCGCAGGGCACG
The DNA here is from genome assembly GCF_013377885.1 of Hymenobacter lapidiphilus. Lineage (GTDB taxonomy): Bacteria > Bacteroidota > Bacteroidia > Cytophagales > Hymenobacteraceae > Hymenobacter > Hymenobacter lapidiphilus. The sequence goes on along the minus strand of NZ_JABKAU010000007.1, from coordinate 139,847 downwards.
TGGACGTCGGGCAGGAAGTTCATCTCGATGGTGCGGATGCCGGCCCCCTCGCAGGTTTCGCAGCGCCCGCCCTTCACATTAAATGAGAACCGGCCGGGCCCGTAGCCCCGGATTTTCGACTCGGGTAGATTGGCGAACAACTGGCGGATTTCGGTGAACACGCCGGTGTAGGTGGCCGGGTTTGAGCGCGGCGTACGCCCAATCGGCGACTGATCCACCTCAATCACCTTGTCGATAAACTCCAGCCCCTCAATCTTATCGTAGGCCAGCGGCTCGCGCTTGGCCTTGAAAAAGTGCTGGTTGAGGATGGGGTACAGCGTATCGTGGATGAGGCTGGACTTGCCCGAGCCCGATACGCCCGTAACGGCCACCAGCTTGCCCAACGGGAACTTGGCCGTCACGTTCTTGAGGTTGTGGCCCTTGGCGCCGCGCAGTACCAACTCGTTGCCTTCGCCCTTGCGCTTTTTCTTGCGCAGCTCGATGTGCTTGGCCCCGCTCAGGTACTGCGAGGTGAGCGAGCCGGAGCTAAAGATTTCGGTGGGCGTGCCTTGGGCCACGATGTGGCCGCCGTGGATGCCCGCGCCGGGGCCGATGTCGAGCACGTGGTCGGCGTGCATAATCATGTCCTTGTCGTGCTCCACCACAATCACCGAGTTGCCCAAATCGCGCAGGTGTTGCAAGGCCTTGATGAGCCGCTCATTGTCGCGCTGGTGCAGGCCGATGCTGGGCTCGTCCATGATGTAGAGCACGCCCACGAGCTGGGTGCCGATTTGGGTGGCCAGCCGGATGCGCTGGCTCTCGCCCCCGCTCAGCGTGCGCACCGAGCGGTGCAGGTTCAGGTAATCGAGGCCCACTTCGAGCAGGAAGCCGATGCGTTTGCGGATTTCTTTGAGCAGCTCGCGGGCAATCAGGTTCTGGCGCTCCGAGAGGCGGTCTTCGAGGCCCACGAACCAGTCAGCCAGTTCGTTGAGGTCCATTACCGACAGCTCGCCGATGTGCTTGCCGTCAATTTTGAAGTGCAGGCTTTCCTTTTTGAGGCGGTAGCCGTGGCACTCGGGGCACTCCTGGGCCTGGGTGTACTGCTGAATCCACTCGCGGATATTGTCCGACTCGGAGTCCATCTGGCGGCGCAGAAACGGGATGATGCCCTCGAACGGCTCGGCGTAGCCAGGCTGCTTGGAGTCGTCGGCTTCTTCCTCGGTAATACCGTAGAGCAGGTGCTGGAGAAGATCAGTGGGTAGCTTCTGCAGCGGCGTGCTCAGGCTGGCCTTGTTGCGCTTGAGCAGCTGGCCCAACTGCTGGAAAATCCAGATGTCGCGGTAGTCGCCCAACGGCGCGATGCCGCCGCGGCTGATGCTCAGCTTGAGGTCGGGCATCACCGTTTCTTCGGTTATTTCCTGCACCTGGCCCAGGCCGTTGCAGGTGGGGCAAGCACCGTAGGGCGAGTTGAAGCTGAACGTGTTGGGCGCCGGATCGTCGTAGGCAATGCCTGTGGCCGGGTCCATCAGGAAGCGCGAAAAGAACTGGGTATTGTCTTTTTTCTTGCTGTCGGGGTCGAGCACGAGCATGGTGCCCTTGCCCTGCGTCAGGGCGTTCTGCACCGAGCCCGAGAGCCGGAACCGGTCGTCCTCCTTCACCACGAGCCGGTCAATCACGATTTCGATGTCGTGAATTTTGTAGCGGTCGACCTGCATTTTGGGCGTCAGGTCGAGCAGCTCGCCATCCACCCGCACCTTGGTAAAGCCCAGCTTGGCCACCTGCTGAAACAGCTCGCGGTAGTGGCCCTTGCGGCCCTTCACCACGGGGGCCAGCACCACCAGCTTACGCCCGTCGTACTCTTTCAGGATGTAGTTGATAATCTGGTCGTCGCTCTGCCGGATCATTTTCTGGCCCGTGGCGTAGCTGAAGGCCTCGGCCGTGCGGGCGTAAAACAGGCGCAGAAAGTCGTAAATCTCGGTGATGGTGCCCACCGTGGAGCGCGGGTTGCGCGAGGTGGTTTTCTGCTCGATGCTGATAACCGGCGACAGGCCCTCGATTTTGTCCACGTCGGGCCGCTCCAGCCCGCCCATAAACGAGCGGGCGTAGGCCGAAAACGTCTCCATGTAGCGGCGCTGCCCTTCGGCGTAAATCGTATCAAACGCCAACGACGATTTGCCCGAGCCCGAAATGCCGGTGAACACCACCAGCCGCCCCCGCGGTATCTGCACCGACACGTTCTTGAGGTTGTGCTCGCGCGCGCCATACACCTCAATGTAGGGTGCCTCCAGATCGGCTGGCCCGAGCAACTGCCCACCAACAGCGTTGCGGTTTTCCAGTACGGTTTCGCTCACTACTTCACTACGCGAAACGGCCTGCACGGCCGCCGTGGTGTGGTGGCCGTTGCCCTCGGCTACGGCCGCCGCCGCCAAAACAGCATCGGCGCCGGGCTGGCTGGCCTTGGCGACCTTACCCGCCCGGGCAGTTTTGGCAGGAGCCGGTTGGGTGGTCGTTTCGGCTGGGGAAGTCGATTTGGCTGCCCGGCCGGCCTTGGGAGCCTGAGCGGTTTTGGTAGCGGAAGGAGCAGAATCGGCAGTCGTTTTTTTGGCCATGCGGCAGCGGAGCGGGATAAGTCGGCAAAGGTAAAGCAAACGCGGCCCGATGGCTAATGCGAATAGCTTTTCAGTCAGGCAGTTTCGGCGGCCGGCACCGCGAGGGCAGCGGCCAGATGGAGCATAACAGCCGAAGCCGTCGGTTTGTGCCCGGCCGCCTGAACTTCTCGGCTCAGCCAGCCCGGCTGCCCGGCTGCGGGGTACTTCAGCGGTTCAACGAAGCAGCCACATACAGCAGCTGTTTATGAAGCCGTCATACAGTGGCCGAAACCAAGTTGGTTTCATTTTTGCCAACTTTCCCGCCAAAGCCCCGGCCGCCAGTGTTGGCGCCCCCGGCCAGGCTGCCAACACTGGCGGTGCTTTCCTTCCACCTCACCATTTCAGTTGTATGCGTACTTCTTCCAAATTCCTGCTCACGGCTGCACTAACGGCCTCTTTGGCTGCCTTCAGTCTGCCGGGCCAGGCGCAGGTAATCGTTAATGTAAACCCGCCCAGCTGGGGGCCAGCCGTGCCCAGGGGTACGCAGTACTACTACATTCCGGAAGTGGGCGGCTATTACGACCTGCGCGACCAGCAATACGTGGTGCGGCGCGATGGCAAATGGAAAAAACTGAAGACCATCAATGGCTACGCTACCAACTCGTTTCACCCGGTCGTTATTAATTACGTGGGGGCGCAGCCTTGGGTGCTTATCCAGGAGCATCGGGTGAAGTACCCTAAAAAGGGCCATCCGCACGGTATGCCTCCCGGCCAGGCCAAAAAGGCCCGGCCTGTGTACGTAGTACCCGCTGGCACGGCCGTATACGTGCAGGAGGGCAAGGGTAAAAAATATAAAGCCGCTAAAGGCCACGACAAGAACCACGGCAAAGGCAAGCATTAAGGTAGCTCCAAGCAGCAAAGTGCTCTATAAAAAGTGAGTCGGTTTCTCTGCGGAGAGGCCGGCTCACTTTGTCTTTGGCAGTAGGGTTGGCGCAAAAAGGCTGTGCCATCTGTAGCGTTAGCTGTCCAGCAGCCTGGCCCACCTGGTTTTGCGGCGGGCGGCGGTGGGCGTTGGCATCTGGCCGCGGCGCAGTAGTTCCATAATCACCAGCATGTCATCGTCGCGGCCCATTGCGGCGGCGGCTACCAGGCGGTTACGGTGGGCATAAAGGGCCAGGAACTCGTGGCGGCGCACATCGCCGTGGAAGATGATTTCGTCCCACTCGGTGGCGTGGCCGGCGTAGCGCAGGCTTTTTCCGAATTGCTGAGTCCAGAAGAAGGGTACCTCTAAAAAAGCTGTTTCGTGGCCCAGCATGTTGCGGGCGGCGCAGGCCCCGTGTTGTTGGGCCAGTCGCCAGTGCTCGATGCGGTGCTGCCCGAGTCCGGCGGCCAGCGGAAACAGGGCCACGTCGCCGGCGGCATACACATGCTCGGCTGCCTGCAAATGCGCGTCCACGCGCAGGCCCCCGTCTTTTTCCAATTCGAAAGCGTCTGCCAGAAACTCGGTGGCGGGCCGCACGCCCACGCCCAGTACTACCAGGTCGGCGGGCAGGCGCTGGCCCGAGGCCAGCTGCACGGCCGTTACGCGGCCGTTTTCGCCCTCCAGGGCCTGTACTTCCGCTTCGGCCTTAAACCGCACGCCGTGGCGGCGGTGCAGGTTGCGGAACATAGCCCCGATCTTCGGCCCCAGCACTTTCAGGAAGGGTTCTTTGTCGCGGGCTATTACCGTGATGCGCCGCTCTGTATTGCCCGACGCCTCGTTTTCAGCGGCCAGGCTGGCGGCGGCTTCCATCCCGATAAAGCTGCTGCCGATAATAACTATGTGCCTGGCCTCAGCAGCGGCTTCGCGAATCCGAGCAGCATCCTGGGCCGTGCGTAAGGGTAGCACGCCAGTTAAGTCGTGACCGGGCAGTTGGGGCAGGGTGTTGGGTTGGCAGCCGGGGGTCAGCAGCAGTTTATCGTAGTGTAGCGGGTCGCGGCCCGCTAAGGTCAACTGCTGCTTGGTCGGGTTGAGGCCGGTAGCGCGGGTGTCGGTCAGCACTTCAATGCGGTGCTGCTGGTAGAAGCTGGGCTGGCGCAATGGCAGGGCTTTCTTATCGGCTTTGCCAGCCAGAAAACCCTTGCTGAGCTTGGTGCGGTCGTAGGGAGTGGCCGGGTCGGCCCCAATCAGCACCAAGCGGCCGCCAAAGCCCTCGGCGCGCAGTGTTTGGGCGGCAAACTGCCCGGCGGCTCCGGCTCCCACAATAACGAAGGTGCGCTCATCCGTTGCGGCGCGGTCGGGGGCTGGTGGGGTGCCGCCAACCAGGGCAGTAGGGGTGGCGTCGGGGCTTTGGGCGGCAGCGGCGGGTTTGGCGGGTAGCGTTACCCACACCCGGCCGTCGGCCACGCGCACGGGGTAGGTGGGCAGGTCGTCAAGGGCCGGAGGCTGGCACAAATGGCCGTCATCTACCCGGAAGCAGGCATGGTGCCAAGGGCAAATGATTTGGTCGTTGATGATGCGGCCTTTTTCGAGCGGTGCGCCATAGTGGGGGCAGCGGGCCGCGAGGGCCCGGTATTGCCCCTCGCGGCGCACCAGCAGCACTTCGGTATCGGGCGTGGCGGGGTAGGCGCGCATTTCGCCATCCTGGAGGGCGTCGGCGGGAGCAAGGTTGATTTCGGAAGGCATGGCGGCGGGGGGATTGGTGTTTATGCCAACGCGCCGAAGTAGAGCCGGGTTATAAAATCTGGCTGCGGCCCAGTTCCCTCATCCGGCCGCCTTGGGCGCGCGTACAAGCAGAACTCACCAAGTATCTCCTGCTATGTCTGCTCCCTATCAACCCATCAGCTGCTCGTTCTACGACGAGCTGGAGGCCCGCGCCACCACCGGCCAGCCCTGTACCCTCACTTACCGCACCGAGCCCGACACGCCACCCAGCACCTACCACGGCATCATTCGGGACCTGTATATTCAGGATAAAGTGGAGTGCCTACGCCTAGCCGATGGCTTCGAGCTACGGCTGGATAACATAGTGGCCGTGGATGACAAGGAGCTGCGGAATTACTGCTGAGAAGCTCCGGACGCTGAAGAATCCAGCCAGCTGCATCGCCCCATCATCATCTTATCTCCGGCCCGCGGCAGAAGCCCTGGCTGGTGCGGGGGCCGCGCCAGTGCAAATCGGGCGGCAGGGAGCCGGCGGCGCAGGGCAGGGGGGCGTTGTTGCAGCGGGAACCGTGATTCGGCATGCCCAGCCGTATAACCCGACCTTCGAGCCGGGCACTCACCACATGCGGCTCCGCGTAGGGAGCCGGCTGAAGCCAGGTAGCAAACTGAAATTTGCTGATTTCGTGGCGCAGCCCGTTCAGGCCGTATGCCAGCGCCAGCGCCAGTGTGGCCCCTCGCAGCCACCGGCTGCCGGGCAGTCCCTCAGCCAGCAGCCCTGCCCCCAGTGCTGCTGCTCCAATCAGGTAGCCATACCCGAACCGGAACGCCGGCGCGGTAGCAAACCACAGCCCGCAGCAGGCCAGCAGCAGCCCAAACAGAACGAGGGATGACTGGTGCTCCCTTGCCCGGCCCAGCAGGTGCCGCACCGCCAGCACCAGCGCTAAGGCACCTATGGCCAGAGCCAGAAACTGGTCGTGGGAAGCCTGTTGCCGCCACCAGAACGGCAGCCAGATGGCCAATGGCTTCAGGCCCCCGCTGGCCCAGTCGCCAGCGGGCCAGCGGGCAAAGTGTCTGATTTCCAGGAGGTCGAATAGGGCTTGGGCAGTAGGTATGGTCCAATCAAGCGGCAAGCCGGCCCAGGGGGCCAGTGGGTACACCAGGTAGCCCGAAAGCAACACGTTGCGCCCCAGCCAGGGCAGTGCTACCACGGCTCCTGCCAGCGCTATCAGCCCCAGCAGGCGCGGTGCCGGAAGGCCCTTGGGCCGCAACTGCCATAGCGCAAAACCCAGCGGCAGCACCAGGTAGCCAGCCGAGGCCTTGCAGGTTACGGCGGTAGCCAGCAACGCCGCCAGCAGCCCGGCTTCGGCCCGGCTCAGCAGCGCCGGGCCACCGGGGGCCAGCAGCTTTTCTAGCAGCCAGCCCAGCACAAGCAGCGCCAAAATGGTCACGCCGCTGTCGGGCGTGGGTGATGAAACCCAGGGGCGAAAAGCAATGAAGACGAAAACCAGGCTGAAACTGCTGTACACCGCCAGCACCGTCGACGGTTGGGGCCGGGCCAGCTGCCGGGCGGCATAGCTGATCAGCAGCACGAACCAGAAACTACCCGCCACCTGCTGCCCCAGCGAGGCCCAGGGGCCGTTGGCGCGGGTACTAAAAAAGCCCGTGAGCAGGTGCAGGTGCGAGTTGAAGGCCAGTCGACCGTGCAAATTGCCCAGGCCCGGCACTACCGGGTAAGTCTGCAGCCATTGTACCGTCTGGGCATGATACAGGCCGGTATCAGCTAAAATAGGCCGCTGCACGGCGTGTAGCAGCAGCAACGCCCCAAACACCAGCACCAGCAACACGGCACCAAACCAGCCCGGTTTCAGCCATGCTGTCTGTCGCTCCGCCCACAAGGTCTGCCGGGCCGCGGCCGGTGGTTTCAGCCAGTGCCAGAGTCCGTAGCCCCCTACCGACGCAGTTATGCCCAATTGCACGGTCGGCCCAATGCTCGCCCCAAACGAGAGCAATGCCAGCAGCCAGCTCAGGCCCGCCAGCCCACTGGCCAGCAGCAGCTCGGGCGGCAGCGTGCCGGCCAGCCGTTGCCCCAGCAGCGCCCGCCCCAGCCCGTAACTCACGCCCGCCACCCACAACCACATCAGAAGCACCAGCAGCATATTCTTTGAGCTAGTAGCCGACAGCTTTTAGCTGGCAGCTTGTTGTGTTGATGATGCGGGAAGTCTTCCGCAAAGCGCAGAGCGAGTATATGCCGGCCTGGGTACTCTTAAAATCAACAACGGCCGCCTTCGCTAAGCAAGGCGGCCGTTGTTGATCGTCCACAAAATCTGTGAACAGCAGGACAGCGAAGCTAAACCCGCTAAAATCCGTGGTTTAAAACTCCGCGCTGCCGGGGAAGCGGGGGAAGGGGATGACGTCGCGGATGTTGGCCATGCCGGTGATGAAGAGGATGAGGCGCTCGAAGCCCAGGCCGAAGCCGGCGTGCGGCGCGGTGCCGTACTGGCGCAGTTCCAGGTACCACCACAGGTCCTGCTCGTGCACCTGCATGGCGGCCATGCGGTCTTTGAGCTTGGTCAGGTCCTCTTCGCGTTGCGAGCCGCCGATGATTTCGCCGATGCCGGGGAACAGCACGTCCATGGCGCGCACGGTTTTGCCGTCGTCGTTAAGCTTCATGTAGAAGGCCTTGATATCCTTGGGATAATCGGTCAGGATAACGGGCTTCTTGAAGTGCTTTTCCACGAGGTAGCGCTCATGCTCGCTCTGCAGGTCGGTGCCCCAATCTACCGGGAACTCGAACTTCTGCTTGGCTTTCTTGAGGATTTCCACGGCCTCGGTGTAGGTCAGGCGCTGGAAATCATTGTCGACCACGAACTGCAGGCGGGTCAGCAGCTCCTTGTCGTACTGCTCGTTGAGGAACTTGAGGTCGTCTTCGCAGTGGGCCAGGGCGTAGCGGACGAGGCTTTTGAGGAAGTCCTCGGCCAGGTCCATGTTGTCCTGCAGGTCGTTGAAGGCCACTTCGGGCTCAATCATCCAGAACTCGGCCAGGTGGCGGGCGGTGTTGGAGTTCTCGGCCCGGAAGGTGGGCCCGAACGTGTACACCTTGCCCAGGGCCATGGCGGCCACCTCGGCCTCCAGCTGCCCCGATACCGTCAGGTTAGTTTGCTTACCGAAGAAATCCTGCGCGTAATCGACGCCCGATTTGTCCTCGGTAAGCGGCGCGTTCTGGTCGGGCAGCGTGGTTACGCGGAACATCTGTCCCGCGCCCTCGGCGTCGGAACCCGTCACGATAGGCGTGTGGACGTAGTAAAAGCCGTGGTCGTTGAAGTACTGATGCACCGCGAAGGCCATGGCGTGCCGGATGCGCAGAATGGCCCCGAACGTGTTGGTGCGGGGGCGCAGGTGGGCAATGCCGCGCAGGAATTCGAGCGTGTGGCCCTTCTTCTGCAGCGGATAGGTGGTGGTATCTGCCGAGCCGTACACCGTTATTTCGTCGGCCTGAATTTCTACGGCCTGCCCCTTGCCCTGCGAGGCTACCAGCTTGCCGCGCACGGCAATGGCCGCCCCGTTCTCCACGCCGTCGGCCCGCAGCTTCTCCTCCGGAAACTGCTCGGCGTTGGCTACCACCTGAATGGAGTTGAAGCCCGAGCCGTCGTTGAGGGCAATGAACTGCACGTATTTGTTGCCGCGGCGGGTGCGCACCCAGCCTTTCACCAGCACCTCGCGGTCGAGGTCTTGGCTACGCAGCAGGTCCTGCACGCTGGTTTTTCGGAGGTCGGACATAGTAGGAGTCGTAAGTAGAGCGCAAAGGTAGAAGAAACCGTCTGTCATCCTGAGCACCGCGCAGGACCTTATCCTGCAAAGGCGAGTCGTTGCGCCGATTGTGCGAATGGAATAGGGCCCTTCGCGGCGCTCAGGATGACAGACGGTTCCGGTTGGCAGCATAACCCAACTTTTCCGGTTCAATTCAAGTACAGAAGGGCTACATTTGGCTTACCTACCCCCGTGCCGAAAACCCGGCGGGGCGTACCGTTTTTGGCGTATGCAACGACTGGACATGAAGCAGCTTCTTTCGCAGAAGCTGAGCCCCCAACAGATTCAATTTATCAAGCTGCTCCAGATTCCGACGGCTGAGTTGGAGGCGCGCATAAAGGAGGAGCTGGAAGTGAACCCGGCCCTGGAGGAAGGCGAGGATGAGCCGGAGGACGAATTCGACGACCTCGACAGCGGCGACGACGATGCCGATGACGACTACGACGACCCCGACGCCGCCCTCGATAACCCCGACAACACGCTCGACGAGGACTACGACGGCGACCAGCGCGACGAGCAGCCCGAAGTAGAGCTGCCTGTAAAGGAAGAGCAGCCGGAGGCCCCCGAATCGAGTTCAGAGTCGGAAGACCTCGACCTGAGCGACTACCTCAACGACGACGAAATAGCCGGCTATAAAATGCAGGGCGACGGCCCCGGTGAGGACGACGACGGCCGCGAAATGCCCCTGGCCGACACCAGCGGCTCGCTCATGGACAACCTGCTCAGCCAGCTCGGCTTTTCGGGCCTCGATGAGCGGCAGCAGACCATCGGCCGCCAGCTCATCGGTTCCATCGATGGCGACGGCTACATCCGCCGCGACCTGTCGGCCATTGCCAACGACCTAGCTTTCTCGCAGAACCTGGAAGTAAGCGTGCCCGAAGTGGAGGGTGTGCTACACGTAGTACAGACCTTCGACCCGGCCGGTATTGGCGCCCGCGACCTGCAGGAGTGCCTGCTGCTGCAGCTGGAGCGCCGGGTGCAGGAGGAGGCCGTAGAAAACGCCGAGCGCATTCTGCAGGACACCTACGAGGAGTTTACCAAGAAGCATTACCAGCGGATTCAGCAGAAGCTCGACCTCGAAGACGACGAAATAAAGGAAGCCATTGGCCTCATTCTCAAGCTGAACCCGAAGCCGGGCGGCAGCGGGCCGGTAGGCGGCGGCAAAATCCAGTACATCATCCCCGACTTCCTGCTCAGCCACGATAACGGCCAGTTCAACCTCACGCTCAACACCCGCAACGCCCCCGAGTTGCGCGTGTCGCCGGCCTACACCGAGATGTTCCGGGCCTACGACAAGGCCTCGAAGAAGGACAAGAAGATGAAAGAGGCCGTGACGTTCGTCAAGCAGAAGCTTGACTCGGCCAAGTGGTTTATCGACGCCATCCGGCAGCGCCAGAACACGCTGCTGCGCACCATGGACGCCATTGTGCGCTACCAGCGCGAGTTCTTCGAGGAGGGCGACGAAAGCAAGCTGCGCCCCATGATTTTGAAGGACATTGCCCTGGAAATCAGCATGGACATCAGCACCGTGAGCCGGGTGGCCAACTCGAAAGCCGTGCAGACGGAGTTCGGCATCTACCCGCTCAAGTACTTCTTCTCCGAAGGCATTGCTACCGATTCGGGCGAGGATGCCAGCTCGCGCGAGGTGAAGTACATCCTCAAGGAAATCATCGAGGGCGAGCAGAAGAAAAAGCCCCTCTCCGACGATAAGCTGGAGAAGATGCTCAACGCCCGCGGCTACAATATTGCCCGCCGCACGGTGGCCAAGTACCGCGAGCAGCTCAACATACCGGTGGCGCGTCTTCGCAAGGAACTGTAGAAGTTATAGGGGCTGTCCAGAGAGTTGTTGATACTAATGAGAACGTCATGCTGAGCTTGCCGAAGCATCTCTACCGCATTAGTATGTGATTACCGCTGCGGTAGAGATGCTTCGGCAAGCTCAGCATGACGGTTAGCTGATCAACCCGGCACAAACGCAAAAGGGCCCGGCTCGCACTGTGCGAGCCGGGCCGTTTTAGTTGGCGTCTGGCCAGGGATTAGTCGTTGTCCTTGTCTTTATCGCGCTTGGACTTCTTCTTCTCCTTTTTGCCTTTGGCGCTCTTGGTCACCACCTTCGTTTTCTCTACATCCATGCTGGGGGCCATTGCCTCGGGTGTAGCCGTAGAGGTGGCGACGGCCGACACGCGGTTGCCGTCGTTGTCGAGTTCCACTACCTCGTAGCCGAGTTCCGTCAGGCCGGGGAAGGCTTTGGTTCGGTCGCCTACCACTACAATGTACATGTTGTCGGCGGGCAGATACTTCTGGGCAATGCCCTGCACATCCTCTTTCTTGAGGTTGCTGAGAATCTCGCTCTGCTGCTTCACATAGTCGAGGGGCAGGTCGTACTCCATGAGGCGGCTCAGAAACTGGGCCTTCTGCTGGCCCGTTTCGTACTTGAGCGCATCGCTCTGGCCCACCGAAGCCTGCAGGAACTGCAGCTCCTCATCGGTGATACCGTTGCGGTAGCCCTTGATTTCCGACATAAACTCCTTCACCGAGGCCGCCGTAGCATCGGCGCGGACACCGGCCGAAGCCGTGTACGGACCGGCGTAACGGGTGCCCTGGAAGCCCGAGCGGGCGCCGTAGGTGTAGCCCTTGTCTTCGCGCAGGTTCAGGTTGATGCGCGAGTTGAAGGCGCCACCGAGCAGGTAGTTGCTCAGGTAGGCACGGTAGTAGTCGCCGGTAGCGTCGTAGGTGAGGGGCGAGAGGTAGCCCACCCGGATTTCCGACTGCGCGGCCCCGTCCTTGTTCACGAAGTAGATACGCGTCTTATCGGGCTGAGTGGCCATTTCGCCGGCCGGCAGGCTAATCTGCTTCTGCTGCCAGCCATTCAGGAAGCCTAGCTGCTTGGTCAGCGTGGCTTGGTCTACGTCGCCGGTGGCTACCAGGTAGCTCACGTTGGGCGCGTAGTAGTCCTGGTAGAACTTCTTCACATCGGCGAGCGTGATGCTGCTTACCGTGGCGGCCGTGCCGCTGGAAGGCACGCTCATAATGTCGGCCGGGTTGTACACCAGCCGGTCGAAGGTTTTGTTGGCGATAAGTACCGGCTGGGTTACTTGGTTGGCAATGCCTTCGAGGGCCTGCTTCTTGATGCGGGCGAAATCGGCCTCATTAAAGTTCGGGTGCATGAGGCGCTGCTCCAGCAGGGCCATGGTGGCGGGCAGGTTTCTGGTCAGGCTCTGCACGTACACCGTCGTGTTGTCGTCGCCGGCTCCTACCCGGATGGCGCTGCCCAGCTTATCGAGCTCGGCGCTGAACTGCTCCGACGTGTACTTCTCGGTGCCTTCGTTCATCATGGCTGCCGTAAGGGCGGCAATGCCGGCCTTGTTACGGTCCATCTGCTCCAGGCGGCGGCCGCCGCGCATCGTCAGCAGCATGGTGGCCGTCGGAATCTCGGTGTTCCGGTTGCCCATCAGGCGCAGGCCGTTATCCAGCTTGCTCTGCCATACCACGGGCACCTGTACCAGCGGCGCGGCACCCGCCTTGGGCTGCTTGCTGCGGTCGAAGTTGTCGGTCGGCTTGGTATAGGTAAGGCCGTCGTAGCCGTAGTTGGGGGCCTTGTAGCCATCCTTGGAAGCCGTGAAGTTGTCGGGCTTGAGAGGAGCAATCGTGCCTCCTTTGGGTACCACGCTCAGGATAACGGCTTTCTTGCCCTTGATGTACTGGTTGTATACCCGGTTCACGTCGGCCGGCGTTACGGCCCGCAGGGCTTTCATGTCCTTAACCAGGCGGTTGGGGTCGTTGTAATAGGTCTGGTAGGCAGCCAGCACGCTTACCTTGCCGCTCACGCTGGCCAGGCCATTTACTACCTGCGCCTCGGTGCTCGACTTGAAGCGGGCCACTTGCTCGGCGGTTGCGCCGGTGCGCTCAAATTCGGCCAGGGAGCCGCGGGCTACCATTTCGAGGCTGTCGAGGCCTTTGCCGGGGAAGGGCAGCATCACCATGGTAAACTCGCCGGCCAGCTCCGAGGTGGAGTTGTAGGCCTGGGCCTGCACGGCGCGCTGAGGCTTGATGAGGTTCTTGTAGAGCAGCGAGTTCTTGCCCTGGCCAATAATTTCAGCCAGTGCGTCGAGGGCACTCTCGTCGGGGTGGCCGCTGGGCACGGTCGGGAACACCATCTGCAACATCGGGAAGCGGATGTTGTCCTGGTAGCTCACGTAGCGGTCCTGGCTCAGTACCGGGGCCGCCAGCTTCTGGGCCGTTACGGCGGGGCCCTTCGGAATGGAGCCGAAGTACTTGGCTACCATCTGCAGTACCTGCTGGGGCTTCACGTCGCCGCCCACTGTGAGGGTCGCGTTGTTGGGCCCATACCAGCGCAGGAAGAAGTTTTTCAGGTCGTCGACGTTGGAGCGGTCCAGGTCTTCGAGGTAGCCAATGGTGAGCCAGCTATAGGGGTGGCCGTAGGGGTAAAGCGTCTTCGAGACGTTCTCGGAGGCCAGGCCGTAGGGGCGGTTGTCGTAGTTCTGGCCCCGCTCGTTTTTCACGGTCGAGCGCTGCACCTCAAACTTCTTCTGGGTTACGGCATCCAGCAGAAAGCCCATGCGGTCGGCTTCGAGCCAGAGCGCGGTTTCGAGCTGGTTGCTCGGTACGGTTTCGAAGTAGTTGGTCCGGTCGCGGTTGGTGGTGCCGTTGAGCGTGCCGCCGGCCGAAGTAACGAGCTTGAAATGCTGCTCGTCGCCCACGTTGTCGGAGCCCTGGAACATCATGTGCTCGAAGAAGTGGGCAAAGCCCGACTTGCCAATCTGCTCGCGGGCCGAACCTACGTGGTAGGTGATGTCGACGTGGGCTAGCGGGTCGGAGTGGTCCTCGGTTACCAGCACCGTCAGGCCGTTGGGCATCACGTACTTTTCGTACGGAATCACCAGCTCACCGGGCTTTTTGGTGACTTTCTCCACCAACCGGGCGCCACCGGGCAAAGAGCTGGCGGTGCTGGCTTTGGTAGTAGGAGCGGGTTTTTTCTGAGCCAGAGCCGGCTGAATCGATAGCGTGGCGCCGAGGCCCAGCAGCAACAGGTGGTTGCGCGTCATAAATCGGTAGGAATGAAGTGGAATGGATTACGGGGGGAAGATACGCAGGGAAGGACAAATCTGTAGGCGCCGGAGTTGCATTGCTACAGGAGTGGGCTGTACTGTTCGGATAGTGTGCGCCTCCGGGCGTACCTTTGCCCCATTGCCTGCCAGCCCCTTCCAATGTCCGTTGCCGACTACGTCCTCATCTCTTACCGCTCCGATTTACGGCTGCTGATTATGCGCTGGACGCGGGTAGCCACCTCCACCGAGCACCGGTCCGGTTACCAGGAGGCGCTACGCGTGGCGCAGCCGGTGCAAGCCGGCCGCTGGCTTATCGACCTGCGTAGCCGCGGCCTGGCCGACCCCGCCGACCTGGTCTGGATACTGCACGATTTTCGGGTTGAGCTGCAGGCGGCTCTGCCCGCCGCCGTGCGCCGCATTGCCTACTTCACCACGCCCTACCACGCCGAGCTGCTCATCCCCCGCCTGCAGGAACTGAACACCGTAGCTGCCGCCGAGCTCGAAATTCGGGTGTTTGTGGAAGAAGCATCCGCCTACAGCTGGCTGACCGGGTAGCGCCCGCTGCCTCCGCAACGAGAGAGGCCTGCCCTGCTAAGCTTATACGCTCAGCAGGGCAGGCCTCTCTCGTTGCTTTACCTCTTACCTCACAGCCGCGGGTCGGTTTCTACCGGAGCATCATAGCCTGCGCCCTCCAGGGCCACGGGGCCGGCGGCCGGCAGGCGAATATCGTCGTCGTCGTTGACGCGCAGCGTGAGCAGACCCGCAATAATCATGGAGCAGCCGCCCAGCACCAGCGTGTACACTGCTTCGCCGTGGAACACATTTTTGGTGAAGAAGCCCAGAATAAGGCCCGCCACGATTTGCGGAAGCACGATAAAGAAGTTGAAAACGCCCATGTAGTAGCCCATTTTGTTGGCCGGCAGTGCTCCGGCCAGCATGGCGTAGGGCACGCTCAGAATAGAGGCCCAGGCAATGCCCACACCCACCATCGAGAGCAGCAGCATGTTGGGGTCCTGAATGAACACGATGGAAATCAGGCCCAGGCCGCCGGCCACCAGGCACAGTAGGTGCGTAAAGCGGCGGCTGGTAGCGCGCGCCACCGCCGGCAGCAGCAGCGCCGCAATGGCCGATACGCCGTTGTACACCGCGAAGCAGATGCCCACCCAGTCGGCGCCCTCGTTGTAGAGCTTGGAGGTGGTGTCGGTGGTGTGGTAGATGTGGCTGGTAACGGCGGGCGTGGTGTAAATCCACATCGAAAACAGCGCCAGCCAGCTGAAAAACTGCACCACAGCCAGCTGCACCATCGTTTTGGGCATGTTGAAGATACCGGCAAACGACTCGCGGATGCCGTTCCAGAAACCGGCTGTGCGGCGCTTTTCCTCCTCAAATTCCTCCAGATTATCCGGCGGGTATTCCTTGGTGTTGAACACCGTCCAGAGGACGGCCGCCAGGAATACGGCCCCGCCAATGTAGAAGGCATACTTCACTGACAGCGGAATCTGGCCGGCCGGGGCCGTGTTGCTGATGCCGAACCAGTTGGTAAACATCCAGGGTAACGACGAAGCCACTACAGCGCCCACGCCAATAAAAAACGTCTGGGCCGCGAAGCCGGTAGTGCGCTGCTCCGAGGGCAGCAGGTCGCCCACCAGCGCCCGGAACGGCTCCATGCTGATGTTGATGCTCGAATCCATGATCCAGAGCATGCCCACCGCCATCCAGAGCGCCGTCACGTTGGGCATTACCAGCAACGCCAGCGAGGCCAGAATGGCCCCCACCATGAAGTACGGCCGCCGCCGCCCCCACTTCGGGCTCCAGGTGCGGTCCGACATGTAACCGATAATCGGCTGCACCAGCATACCCGTAAGGGGCGCGGCCAGCCAGTACAGGGCTATTTCGGTGCCGCCCAAGGTTTCGAAAATGCGGCTTACGTTGGCGTTCTGCAACGCAAAACCGAACTGGATGCCCAGGAAGCCGAAGCTCATGTTCCAGATCTGCCAGAAGCTCAGGCGGGGTTTGGCGCGGGTATCAGCCGAAGCGGTGGCGGTGGGGGAGGCCATGGGGTTGAGGGAATTTAGGGGTTGGGAACGGGCGAAGGGAGTAAGTAAGAGGAACGTCATTCAGAGCGCAGCGAAGAATGACGTTCCTCTTACTTCTTGATTTCGAAAATATGGCTGCTTTGCGGAGCCAGCGTAACGGTGCTGCTACTGCCCGTAGTACCGGCCGGGGCGAGCAAATCGGTGTAGGTGAGCGGCTGGTCGGCGGGCAGGCGCAGGCCCTCGCGCAGGGCGGCCGGTAAGTTCAGGTCGAGCGTGTGGGTTTGGTCGGGGCTGAAGTTGACGATGACCAGCAGCGTTTCGGCGTCGGTGTAGCGCAAGTAGGCGTACACGCGCTCGGCGTTGTAGCCGGAGTTCTGGGCCGCCAGCGTGCTTTGCAGCTCGTAGAAACGGCCCTTCCGGATGGCCTCGCGCTGGCCCGAAAGCGTGAGCAGGCGCACGTAGAACGCGTGCAGCTGCTTTTGCTCAGCGCTCAGCTGGCCACCGTCAAACTTGCCGCCGTTCAGCCATTTCTGGTGCTCGGGCACGCCCCAGTAGTCGAAAATAGTGGTGCGGCCATCTGCCCCCGAGAAGCCCTCGGAGTTCAGCGCCGGCTCGCCCACATCCTGCCCGAAGTAGAGCATGACCGGGCCGGTGCCCAGCGTGGCCGAAACCGTCATGGCGGGCAGGGAGGCGCGGGCATTACCAGCGAAATCGGGGCTGGCAATGCGCTGCTCGTCGTGGTTTTCCAGGAAGCGCAGCATGTGGCTGCCGAAGCCGCGGCTTTCCTCGCTCCACACTTTAGTAATGTCGCGGGTGGTGCCCTCGTTGCGGGTCAGGCGGCGCAGGCCATCGTAGAGGCCCACTTTGTCGTAGAGGTAGTCGAAACCGCCCTGCGTGATGTACATCTGGTAGGTTTTGGCGTCGTAGGCTTCGCCGATGAACAGCAGGCTCGGCTTCACCTTCTTCAGCTCCGGAATCACCCAGGCCCAGAACTCAACCGGCACCATTTCGGCCATGTCGCAGCGGAACCCGTCCACGTCCTTGCGGGCCCAGAACACCAGAATGTCGCGCATCTTCCCCCACGTATCCGGAATCGGGTCGAAATAGGATTGGCGGTTGTTCTGGTAGTCGACGCCGTAGTTGAGCTTGGTGGTTTCGAACCAGTCGTTGACGCTGGGCGCGGCCGCGAAAACGTCGTTGCCGGTGGCTTTGGCGGGGCTTTCCTGGTATTTGCCGTCCTTCTGGGGGCCGGGCTGACCGCCCAATGGGGTATAGTCGGCGGGCACCACGAAGGGCTGGCCGGGCAGGTAGTAGAAGTTGTTGCTGGCCTTGAAAGCCTGGGTTTTGTCGTCCTGCTCGCCCAAATCCACTACGCCCGCCGGCTTGGCATCCGATTTATAGCTGCGGGCTATGTGGTTGGGAATGAAGTCGATAATGACTTTGAGGCCGTTGTTGTGGGTGCGCTTCACCAACGCCTCGAACTCGGCCATGCGCTTGGGCACGTTAACGGCCAGGTCGGGAGCCACATCGTAGTAGTCCCGGATGGCGTAAGGCGAGCCGGCGCGGCCCTTTACCACGTCGGCGTCGTCGGCCGGGATGCCCTCGTAGGCGGTGAGGGTGGCGTGGTCGAGCACGCCGGTGTACCACACATGGCTGACACCCATGCGTTTAATGGCCTGCAACGCCTGGTCGTTGATATCGTTGAACTTGCCGACGCCGTTTTCCTGCGCGGTGCCGTAGGTTTTGTTGGTCGTGTTCTGGTTGCCGAACAGGCGCGTCATCAGCTGGTAGATGATGAGCTTATGGTCCTGGGGAGCTTCTTCGGTGGTATTAGCGTCGGGCGGAAGCATGGCGGGTTTTTGAGGCGAGCAGGCGGCAAGCGCGAGGAGTAGGAGGAGGCGTTTCATTGTTCTGATGGGGTTTTCTCGCAGAGGTACGCGGGCTTTTGGCAAGCTGTTCAGTATCCGAAAAAGGCTCTCTGGGAGGAAAGATCTTTAAAAACGATGGAAAGAAGTAGCGAATGGCCATGTAGCCCGGACACCAGAACAACCCTAAACTACCGTAATTCCACCACCCAGGCGGTAGCAGCCGGAACGGTAAACGACTTCAGATTGGACAGCACCGCGCCGGTGGTTACCTCCAGGCCCGACGAGAACCCGCCCGTGCGCTCCGCAAACCGGGCCCCATCGAGCGTGCGGGCCTCTTTGCTGCCGTTGAGAATAACCATTACCGTGCCCTCGGGCGCGTAGCGGAAGTACACGTACACGCCATCCTGCGGGATAAACTGCATCAGCTTGCCGCTGTGCAGAAAGGCATGCGACTTGCGGTACTGCGCCAGCTTACGCACGTAGTCAAATGCCTCGCCGGGCTGGCCGGGGCGGCTTTTGAAGTAGTTAAGCGAGTCGCCCGCGAAGCCACCGGGGAAGTCGGCGCGCACCAGGCCGTCGGGGTTGCTGAAGTTCTTCATCAACACCTCGGTACCATAGTAGAGCTGCGGGATGCCCCGGGTCGTCAGCAGCCAGGCCAGGCCCATTTTGTAGCGCGCGAAGTCCTCGCCGATAACTGAGTAGAAGCGGCTTACGTCGTGGTTGTCGAGGAACGTGACGTTGCGCGAGGCATCCTCATAGAGCCAGTCGCCCTGCAGCGACTCGTAGAGCTTGAGCATGTTACCCGACTTTAGGGCGTCGTGCAACGCGAAGCTCGACTGGAAATCGAGCACCGAAGGCAGGTTGGCCTTGAACCCATCGACGGGCTGAAAAATGTTGCGGGCGAAGAACGCCTGCTGGGCCGTGCTGCCCACCCAGGCCTCACCGAACAGCGCCAGCAGTGGGAATTCCTCCTGCATGGCCCGGCCCCAATCCATCAGGAACTTCGGGTCGGAGTAGGGAAATGTGTCGATGCGGTAGGCGTCGAGGCCGGTGTATTCCACCCACCACAAAAAGTTCTGAATCAGGTAGGTAGATACCAGCGGGTTAGCCTGGTTCACGTCGGGCATCGTGGTATCGAACCAGCCCTGGTTATAAAGCTTCCGGTCGAGGACGGAGCCGTAGGGGTCGTTGAGGGCCGAGGCGTTGTAATTGCTGCGCGTGAAGCCCGGCCACTGGTTGAACCAGTCGGGCGCGGGCTGGTCGAGGAACAGGTAGTTCTTCGAGCCCATGTGGTTGAGCACCACGTCGTGCACCACTTTCAGGCCGCTGGTATGGGCGCGCTCCACAAACTGCCGGTACTGCTCGGTGGTGCCGTAGCGGCGGTCGGTGTTGTAGTAATCGGTAAGGGCGTAGCCGTGGTAGCTGGCCTTGGGCATGTCGTTTTCCACTACCGGCGTCAGCCACAGTGCCGTAGCACCCAGGTCTTTGAAGTAGTCGAAGCGTTGCTCGATGCCGGCCAGGTCGCCGCCGTGGCGGCTGTACATCGAGTCGCGGGCCACTTTGGGGGCGCGCATGTCCTTGATGTAGTCGTTTTTCGGGTCGCCGTTGGCAAACCGGTCGGGCATCAGGAAGTAGATGAAATCCTGCTGCGTGAGGCCCTGCACTTTCGTGTCGTCGCCGGGCGTGGTGCGCTGCTTGAGTTCGTAGTTGTAGCTGAACTTTTTGGCCCCCTTGAAATCGAGCTGCAGCCGGCCGGGCTGGGCGTCGGGGGCAATGGTGAGGTGCAGCATGAGGTAGTTGGGGCTGGCCAGCTGCTGCACGCTGTCGAGGCGCACGCCGGGGTAGGCGCGCAGCGCGGCCGTGGCCGCCCGAATGCCGGGGCCATGCACGAGCAGCTGCAGCTTGGGGTTTTTCATGCCCACCCACCAGAACGTGGGGTCGATGCGCTGGATGGGGGCGGCTTTGGCGGCGGCGGCGGTTACAGTGGGGGCAGCGGCCGGAGCCGGGGCTCCCAGCGCCGGGGAAGCGGCGGCGGTGGCCAGCAGCACACCCGCCAGTAGCGGCCTGAAACGAAATGGGAGCATAAGCACAAAGGGAATTGGACAGAAAGGCTGCCAAGTTACGGCCGGAACGCCCGGAGAAGATAATGCTGAACTGAGCGGAAATTGTGTCCTGTTGACCGATTTTTGGTGCTTCGGCAAGTCTGCAGGGTAACTACGCGCTGGCCAGGCACGCTGGAAACGAAAAAGCCCCGCCGCCTTTAAACCAGGCAACGGGGCTTCGGGAACGGGCCGGCACTGGTGCCGAGACTCGGCAGTAGTAGCAAGGCCGTCAGCAGGCGGGTGAAGAAAGTAGCTGAAAGAGCCTGGAGGCGGGAAAGTCAGGAAGGAAAAATCAGGACACGCAGGTAGGCTAGGGCACCTTAGTTGGTCGGGCCGTTGTCGACCTTGGCTTCCACCACCTGCTGCACGCTGGTGGGCAAAGCTGAAAGCACGTCGAGGCCGGTGGCCGCCTCAATGGCATCGATGCTGGTGCGGTACTGGCCCCAGTTGCTGGTCGTTCCCTGCTGGTTGGGCGTATCGATGGCGATGATGCGGGTAGCAGTCGACACACGGCTCACGTCGTTGCTGCCAACGGGCAGCACCACGATAACCTTCCACACGCGGGCCGGCACCTGGATGCGACCTTGGTCGATGGTTTCGAAGTAGCCGGCCGAGCCAGTGCCGCCGCGGCCATAAACGCCCATGATGATGTAGAGCTCGTTACCCTGGTCCATGAGCGTGCGGGAGTAGTTTTCCAGCGCCGCCCAGGTGATTTGGTTGTTGTTGGGCGACTGGGGAATCATGTTGGTCATCAGGAACGTGGCCGAGTTGGCGGCCACGGTGCTGGTGCGGTCCGCGGAGGGGCAGTTGTGGCCACGGTCGAAGCCGGAGCCACTGTAGCTGGTGCCCTGCACCTGGTACCAGCCGGCGGGCAGGGTATTGTCGGCCCGGAAGTCATCCTGGCGGGCGGCGGCGCCGCGCCAGCTGGCATCCAGGTGCCAACTCACCCAAGTAGGAGTGCCCCGGTCACGGTGGTAGCTCAGCGCATACTGCGGCTTATCGAGCAGGTAGTTGGTGGTCATGCTAACGTTGGTCGTAGCCCCGCTGGGGTTACCCATGGTCAGGTGCTGGTTGTCGCCAGCTACGGGCGGTGGTGGCGGCGGCGTGGTTCCGCCGTATTGCTCCACCGTGATGTTATCGAAGTTGAGGCGGTTGGTGCCACCCGAGGTCTTGCGGATTTGCAGCCGTACCGTGCCGGTCAGGTTCACGTTTATGGAGGCCGTGCTAAGCGCGGTGCTGCTGGTGGTGATGGTGACGCCCTTCTTGATGAAGGTGCCGCCGTTCTGGCTGGCCCACAGCTCCCACTGCGACGTGGCATCGGTGCCGTATTTGGCGTGCTGCACCGTCACGACGCCCGCGCCGGTAGTCAGGTCGAAGTTGGTGGCCAGCGAACCGGTATTGCGCACCCGCGCCGACATCGTGCCGGTTTTGCGGTCGGAGGTGGTGTTGCCCAGCAGGGCATCGTTCAGCGTCCAGGAGCCCGAGCCCAGCGTAACCGAGCCGGTAGTGTAGGCGGTTTTGGTGCCGGTTTCAAATCCTTCGGGGAAACCGGCGCTGCTCACATCGGCCACCGTTGTTGTGGCAGCAGCGGTGGGGGTGGGCAGACTGTCGTGCTGGGCGCAGGAGAGAACCGAAAAGCTGAGCACAAAAGCGGTCAGCCAGCGCAAAGATTGCTGCATACAGGAGGGGTGTGGGATGGAGAAAAGAACGATACGCTGCCGTACCGTCCTGCAAAGCTACGGGAAGAGACAGGGGCCGACAGACTAATGATGTTACCTAATTATTACTAAACCAAGTGTATATAATTCTGGTCTGAAGTTCTGGAGGCTCCGATTTCGCCCCTTGCAATGGTGCTTGTTTGCCTTTTATCGGTGGCCGGTTAGCTTTTCGGGCTTGTTTGAGAAAACCAGCCGGGCGAGTCGGTTCTTTTGTTCTTTTTTTGGGTTGCCATCAGCCCGGTTTCTTCCGGGTTGCGTCTGGCTTTGTATTCACCAACCGCCGTTCTCTCCGCCCTATGGCTTTCGACCTCAACTACTACACGCCTGCTCCCGAGTTTGCCACCCCGGCCGCGTATTTCTCCATGGAATTCGCCCTCGATCAGGCCCTGAAAACCTACTCCGGCGGCCTGGGCTTCCTGGCCGGCTCGCACATGCGCTCGGTGTATGAGCTGAAGCAGAACGTCATCGGCATCAGCATTCTGTGGAGCTACGGCTACTACGACCAAAGCCGTAGCGACGACCAGACCATGCGGGCCGAGTTCCACCGCAAGCACTACAGCTTCCTGCAGGACACCGGCATCACCTTCCCCATTACCATCCACGAGGCCCAGGTGCAGGTGCGCGCCCTCTACCTCGACCCCGAGACGTTCGGCACGGCCCCGATGTTCTTCCTGACCACCGACATTCCGGAAAACGACCACCTCTCGCGCACCATCTCCCACCACCTCTACGACGGCGACACGGCCACCCGCGTGGCCCAGAGCATTCTGCTGGGTGTGGGCGGGGGCAAGCTGCTCGACGTGCTCAACCGCGAAACCGAAGTCTACCACCTCAATGAGGGCCACGGCCTGCCGCTGGCGTTTTTCCTGCACGAGAAGTTCGGCCGCGACCGGGCCAAAGTGCGCGAGCACCTGGTGTTTACCACCCACACGCCCGAACTGGCCGGCAACGAGGAGCACCCGCTGGAGCTGCTCTACAAGATGTCGTTCTTCGGCCGCCTGACGCTGGGCGAAGTACGAGATTTGGGTATCGTGGAGAACGAGCGGGTTAACTACACGCTCACGGCTCTGCGCTTCGCCCGCATCAGCAATGGCGTGTCGAAGGTGCATGGCAAGGTGGCCAACGAAATGTGGGGCCACAACGAAGGCATCAGCCCCATCATCGCCATTACCAACTCGCAGAACGGCACCTACTGGCGCGACGAGCAACTGCACAAAGCCCTGGAAGCCAACAACGACGAGGCCCTGCTGGCCCGCAAGCGCGAGCTGAAAAAGCGCCTCTTCGACATCGTGGCCGACCAGACCGGCAAGCTGCTCGACCCCGACGCCCTGACGCTGGTGTGGGCCCGCCGTTTTGCCGGCTACAAGCGCGCCGACCTGATTCTGCGCCACTTCGAGCGGTTCCAAAAGCTGGTGACCGATACCGGTCGGCCGCTGCAGGTTATCTGGGCCGGCAAGCCCTACCCCAAAGATTTCGGTGCTATTGCTGTGTTCAACAGCCTCATCGAGAAGACCAAAAACTTCAACACCTGCGCCGTGCTTACGGGCTACGAGCTGGGGCTTTCGGCCGCCATGAAAAAGGGCTCCGATATCTGGCTGAACACGCCGCGCTTCCCGCGCGAGGCCTCGGGCACTAGCGGCATGACGGCCGCCATGAACGGCTGCATCAGCCTGAGCATCCCCGACGGCTGGATTCCGGAATTCGCCCGCGACGGTGAAAACAGCTTCCTGCTGCCCCTGGCCGAACTCAACGCCGCCGAAAACGAAAAGGACGACCTCGAAGCCACCGGCATCCTCGACGCCCTCGAAAACGACATCATCCCGCTCTACTACGATCAGCCCGCCAAGTTCCTGGCCATCCGCAAAGCCGCCATGCGCGACGTGGAGCCCGAGTTCGAGTCGGGGCGCATGGCTACCGAATACTACCAGCGGATGTACGACGCGAAATAAAGAACGATGTAGGGGCAGGGCTTGTCCCCGCCCGCCATTAAACGGTTTGGTCCTGGGTCGTTGAACGATTCAATCCCGGACCGTTCAACGGCGGGCGGGAACAAGCCCCGCCCCTATAGCGTTAGGCCGTGAGAATGTGCGGTACGAATTCGGAGAGGTTGGTGATGATGCCGGGGTCGCGGCGGTAGCTGAGGGCGCAGGCCTCGCCGGCCCAGAATACGCCCGCCTGGTAGCGGCGGCCCTGGGCATCGGTCGGGAAGTCGAGCCAGCGCTGGCGTACCTGGGGCTGGTTGCCGAACTCGCCAGGCTCCTCCTGGCGGGTGCGGATGCCGTCCATTTCGGTCAGGTTCTGGCCTTCGCGCCCAAACAGAGGCTTGCGGACGTGATGGCCCTGCATATTGCGCAGGCTGGCTTCTACCAGCAGCGGATGGTGCGGAAACGTGTCCCAGAGGTGAGCCAGCAGGGCCTTGCTCTGGAACAGTAGCGTGTAGGCGGGGTTGGCGATAATTACGTCGCGGGTGAGCAGCAGCTGGGTGAGGTCGGCAGTGAGGTCGGGCTCCTCGTCGGCCAGCAGCTCCCAGGGCACCAGCTTGAACAGGAAATCGAAGCGCTGCCACTGGTCGGGGCCCACTTCGGCCCAAACGCCGCGCTCCTCGCCCTGCACGGATACGCGCATGGCATCTACGCCGCAGCTATGGGCCGTGCTGAAGCCGGCCGCGCGGGCCGCTTCGGCCAGTACGGCGCAATTGGTTTCGTCCTCGGCGCTATCGGGCAGGTGTACCAGCAGCAGGTGCGGGTCTAGGTCGGGGTTCAGCTCGCGCCAGTGGCGCAGCTGGGCCTCCAGGCCCTCAAACAGACCGTTGGCCTGCCGCTCGTGGGCGGGGCGGCCGGCGGCCATCAGGCTGGCCCACTGCACCACGGCCGTTTCGGGGATGCTGGTAGCGGTGTCGGCATTGAACTCCACCAGCTTGGGACCTTCGGGGGTATCGGCTAAATCGAAGCGGCCGTAAAGGTGCCAGTGCCGGTCGTCGTTCCAGGAGTGGCGCACGGCCTCCCAAAGGTTGAGCGGGATGCCCAGCTGGCGCAGAAAGTCGTCGGGAATAGGGTCGGGGATGGACTCCACCAGCATCCCGTAGAGCGTGTCGGCAGCTTGCAGCAGCGTTTCGGCCTCAGCCTCCGATACGGCCAGGGCCTCCGGCGCCAGGTAAGCGGCGCAGGCTTCTTCCACGGCCCAATCCCAGCCCAACTCACGCATGGCCGGCTCCACATTGCCCGACAGCGGCAGCAAACGAATCATACAGAGCGAGTTAAATATAAGAGGGTGTACTGGTTGCGCAGCACGATGTAGGGGCGGGGCTTGTCCCCGCCCGCCGCCAGAACCGTTGTACTGCGTATCGTGCAACGGCGGGCGGGGACAAGTCCCGCCCCTACGTCGTGCTGTGTAACCTGATGGATGCGCAGCCGCTTAGCCGCCGAAACCCCGCGAGCTGCTCCGGCTGCCGAAGCCGCTCCGGCTGCCGCTGGGGGCTGAGTTGCGGAACGTGCCGCGTGGGGTGCTGCGCTGCACGCTGGAGCTGGGGCTGATACCCGAATTGCCGCCGTTGCGGTTACCCGTAAAACCCCGCCCGAAAAAGCCCCGCCCTTCGTTGGTGCGCTCCTGGGCGATAGTTTGCCGCCAGCCATTGTTGCGCTGCATGATGCCCGATGAGGCGTAGGCGCCGGTGTTGGGCGTCATCCAGCGGCCGGCCATATAGCCAATGCCGCTCCACATCAGCACATCCATCATGCCCCGGCCCGCCACCCGGTTTTCGGGGTTTTGGCGGGTGTAATTCTGCATCTGCTGCTGCAGGGCCTGGCCCTGCAGCGTATCCACCCGGCCATCAGCATGCCGCAGAATGGCCGCCACTTCTTCCTTGCCGGCCGGCCGCTCGGCGGTAATCTTCCACTGGCCCGGCTCCGTTTCTGTCATTTCGGTGATAACGCCCTGGCTGTAGGAGTCCGTGGCAGCATTGTCCCAGGAGGATTCTGCTTCTTCCGGGCGGCTGTCGTTGGAGGAGCAGGCGGGCAGCACGCCCAGGCTGGCTGCGGCCGTGAGCAGAAACAGGTTGCGGCGCCAGTCGCCGAGGTGGTAAAACGGGCGGTTCATAGAAGAGAGACAAGAAGATAAGTAGGGAGCAAAACTAGCAGGAATATGGTTCCGAAGCCCCTTTATTGCGGCGGCTCCAGTATCCCTTGGAGCACCTGCCACACGTTGTCGGCCAGCAGCTTTTGGCCCTCGGCGTTGGGGTGCACGCCGTCGGGCAGGTTGAGGTGGCGCTGGCCGATAACGCCGTGCAGCAGGAAGGGCACGAAATCGACTTCGTTCTTATCGGCCAGCTGGCGGAACAGGGCGTTGAACTCCTGGGCGTAGTGGCCGAACCGGCCGCCGGCCAGCGTGGCCAACGGGCCCAGATCAAACGGAAACTCCAGCCCTACCAGTACCCGGCGAGCCTGGGGGTGGGCGTGCTGCACCGCATCCAGCATAGACTGCAGGTTCTGGGTGGTTTCACGCACCGGAATACCGCGCAGCCCATCATTGGCTCCCAGTTCCAGCACGAACACATCGAGCTCGGGAAAGCGGGATAGTACTGTGGGCAGGCGCTGGCGGCCGCCGGCGCTGGTTTCGCCGCTCACGCCGTAGTTATGGGCCTTATAGGGCAGGTGCCGGGCATCAATTTTCTCCTGAATGCGCGAAGGAAAGGCGGCGCTGGCCGGCAGCTGGTAGCCGGCCGTAAGCGAGTCGCCAAAAAAGAGGATGTTCTGAGGCATAGAAATGGTAGGGCCGAACCGGCAGCAACTAAACGCGGCCAGCAGCCCATAGTTCCGGCGCTACAGCAACGGCCTGCAGTCCAAAACCGACTTTCGCAGCGCAGGCCTTTACCGTAGCATATA
Organism: Hymenobacter lapidiphilus; assembly: GCF_013377885.1. Classification (GTDB taxonomy): domain Bacteria; phylum Bacteroidota; class Bacteroidia; order Cytophagales; family Hymenobacteraceae; genus Hymenobacter; species Hymenobacter lapidiphilus. The sequence goes on along the minus strand of NZ_JABKAU010000007.1, from coordinate 113,159 downwards.
AATAGGACTACGAGAACCTTTCGGGGCCTTTTTACCGTTACCTTTGCTGGCAGATAAGAATCATTCTTATCTGCACAACACCGTCACCTGTCATCAAACCACTTTCAGAATGTCCGTTATTAAAGCCACCGACGCCGATTTTCAGCAACTGCTCCAGGAAAATGAGAAAGTAGTGGTGAAGTACTACGCCGATTGGTGCGGCAACTGCCGCCTGTTCTCGCCCAAGTTCAAGCGCCTGGCCCAGGCCGAGGGTAATGAGGATATGAAGTTTCTGGACGTAAACGCCGAGAGCAGCCCCGAGGCCCGCAAGCTGGCCAACGTTACCAACCTGCCTTTCTTTGCCGTCTTCCGCAACGGCGAACTGGTGGATACCGTGGCCGCCAGCAAGGAAGAGGCCGTGGCCTCGCTCATTTCCCGCCTCAACTAGCCTGCTGCCACTATGAAAATGCCTGTTATCCGCCACCTGGTGGAAACTCAGACCCTGGAAAGCCTGCTTGCCGCCGAAGAGGCCCTGCTCGAAGAGCAGACGCCCGCTTTCGAGGTGGAGGGTGAGGATGAAGGCGAGCAGCTGACCCACGTGTTTGCCGCCATCTTCATCATCAATCATATCCAGGACCACCAATCCGACTTTAAAACTGCCCTGCGCGAGTACACCAAAAAGGTGCGTGTGAGCATTAGTTAAGGCTTTTTTTAAGTTAAGAGTCAGGGCCGCCTGTCATCCTGAGCGCAGCGAAGGACCTTATTCCGTCAGACAAATATTGTCGCGGGGTAAGGTCCTTCGCTGCGCTCAGGATGACAGGCGGTTTTCTTTTGCCCGGAAGAAAACATATCTTCCCCCATGCGTCGCTTAGCTCCCTTCTTGCTGCTGCTACTGTTGCTGCCGGCTCCGGCCCGGGCCTGGGGGTTCTTCGCGCACCGGCTCATCAACCGGCTGGCTGTGTATACGTTGCCGCCCGAAATGGTCGTCTTCTACAAGGCCAACATTGATTACCTGACCACCAACGCCACCCGGCCCGACTCGCGGCGCACCCTGGTACCCGGCGAAGCACCCCGCCACTTCCTCGACCTCGATGCCTACGGCGACTCGGCGGCCTACAAGCTGCCCCGCTCGTACCCCGATGCGGTGGCCCTGCTGAGCGAGGATACGCTGCTGCGCAACGGCATTGTGCCCTGGCAGGTGGCCCGCATGAAAGGCCAGCTGACGGCCGCATTTCAGGCCCGCGACACCGACCGGATTCTGCACCTGTCGGCCGATTTGGGCCATTACATTGCCGATGCCTGCGTGCCGCTGCACACCACCCGCAACTACAATGGCCAACTTACGGGCCAGCGCGGCATCCACGGGTTCTGGGAGAGCCGCCTGCCCGAGCTACTGAGCGGCGGCTACGACTTTTTCACTGGCCCCGCGCCTTACCTGGAGCGGCCCACCGACGTTATCTGGACTACTGTGGTCCGTTCCAGCGCCGCCCTCGACTCGGTGCTGCGCTTCGAGCGGGAGCTGAGCCGCGAGTTTTCGGAAGACCGCAAGTACGGTTTCGAGCAGCGCGCCAACGTGACGGTACGTACCTACTCGCGCGATTTTGCCCGCGCCTACCACCAGCGCCTGAGCGGGCAGGTAGAGCGCCAGATGAAGCTGGCCCTGCGCTTGGTAGGGGCCTTCTGGTACACGGCCTGGGTAGATGCCGGCCAGCCCGACCTCGATAAGCTGCCCCGCACTCCCTCCGAAAAGGAGCAGCAGCGCCTAGCTCTTGAAGCCAAGCAGCTCGAAAACACGCCCGTGCGCCCGGCCGCCGGCCACGAAGATTGAAGCCGTACTGCTGCGCGCAATACCCCGGAACGATAGGTTAGGCAGCATGCTGGCTTACTGCCTTAAATCCCCGTTCTTTGCGCGCCCAATGAGGGGCGGAAGCCGCTGATAGCCAATATTGCACCGGTCGGATAACTCCGGACCCGGTGCTGCGTAGGAAGCGGACTTGCCTGAGCATTTCTACCAAAAAAATATGCGAAAATTTTATTGCGCGCTGGCCTTGCTGGTGCTGTTGCTCCCGGGTGCCGTGCAGGCCCAGAAAGTGGGCCTGGTACTAAGCGGGGGCGGGGCTAAGGGCCTGGCACACGTGGGCGTGCTGCGGCAACTGGAGAAAAACCAGATTCCCATCGATTACATAGTGGGCACCAGCATGGGCGCCATTGTGGGCGCGATGTACGCGGCCGGCTACTCGCCCGATGAGATTGAGACTATTGTGCTGCGGCCCGAGTTCCAGACCTGGGTATCGGGGGCGCCGCTGGAGGGCAAGGTGTACAACTACTACGATGCCGACCCCACGCCGGCCCCGCTGCACCTGCGCCTGGCCATCGATACGAGCTTCAACATCCGGGTAACGCCGCGGCTGGTAGATGACGTGACGCTTAACTACGTGCTGGCCACTATGCTGGCCCCGGCCGGTGCCATTGCCGATTACAACTTCGATAACCTGCTGGTACCCTACCGGGCCGTGGCGACGGAGGTGTTTACCCGCGAGAAGGTAGTCCAGCGCAGTGGCTCACTTTCCGATGCCGTGCGCAATTCCATGGCCTTCCCGCTGGCCTTCCGGCCCATCCGCCAGGCAGATGGCCGCTACCTTTTTGACGGGGCCGTGGTGGACAACTTCCCGACCGGAGTAATGCGCAAGGAGTTTGCGCCCGATATTATGATCGGGGTGAATGTAGGCGACGTGGCGTTCAAGAAGTACCCCAAGGAGCGCGATGATGAACTGCTGACCTCCACACTGTTGTTTCTGGGTTCCAACGTGGCCGATACCATGTCGGTGGGCCCCAACGGCATCTACATCCAGCCTGACCTGAACGATATTACGGCGGCCGACTTCGACCAGGCCAAGCGGCTGGTGGAGCTGGGCGCCCAGGCCGCCGACAGCCAAATGGAGCTGCTGAAGAGCCGTATTGCGCGCCGCCAGGATACGCTGGCGCTACAGGCCCGCCGGCTGGCTTTCCAGCAGCGCGCCCCCGATACGCAGTTCAAGCAGATAACCGTGCAGGGCTTGCCCCAGGAGCAGCAGGAGTTTGTGCGACGCTTTTTCCAGCGTTCGGGCTCCGACTACTATACGCCCGGCGACGTGGAGGAAGGCTACTACCGGCTGGTTAGCAACGATTTTTTCAACAACGTGTACCCGCGCATTCGCTACGACAAGAAGCAAGGCGGCTACGTGCTGGGGGTAGATGCCCGCCAGAACTCCAACCTGACGGCCGACCTGGGGGGCGTGCTCTCGACCCGCTCGATGAGCAACCTGCACCTGGGTGTCGGCTACCGCTACCTCAACCGCTACCTCTACACCATCAAGGCCGATGCCACTATCGGGCGCTTCTACAACGGAGCCCGGGCCTCGTTCCGGGTCAGCATCCCGGGCAACATTCCGCTCTACATCGAGCCGGTATTCGTGTTCAACAACTTCAGTTACCAGGATACCAGCCCGCTGCTGAAGTCGTCGGCCCAGAACTCGCAGATTCAGCAGCGCGACGTGAAAACGTTGCTGCAGGTGGGTTTCAGCCCCAACTACCGCAGCCGTTATGTGCTGAGCGGGGGCGTGTTTACCAACCGCGACCAGTTTGCCAACACCGACAACATCAACAGCGACGCCACTCTCGACCAGAACCGGCTGCAGGGCTTCACGGTTGGCCTCAGCTTCGAACGCAACTCCCTCGACCGGCGCCAGTATGCGGTATCCGGCCGGCGGGTTAAGATTGGGGTGCGCGGAGTAGGTGGCCAAGAACTCTATGCGCCGGGCAGCACGGCCGAGAACCCGGATGGTCAACTCTTGGCTGGCCGCCGGAAAAACCATCAGTGGCTAAAGGCGAGCCTGTTCAACGAGCAGTATTTCAAATTCAATAAGGTAGACACCCTGGGCCGCAAGGTGCACGCCTGGGGCTATCTGGTCGAAGTGCAGGCCAGCACCCAGGGCCCGTTTGCCACCTACCGCTCCTCACTCACGACCTCGGCCGCCTTCCTGCCGCTCACCGACTCGCGCACCCTGTTCATGGACCGTTACCGGGGCACGGCCTTCGCGGCTTTGGGGCTGCGCTACATCAAGGAAGTGCTAACCAAGCTCGAATGGCGCTCCGAGGTGTACGTGCACACGCTCGTGCGGCCCTGGGAGCGGCAGGAAACCAACCCACTGCTGCCTGAGCGCGGCAATACGGTTTCGCGGCCCTATCTCACACTCATGAGCGGCTTTGTTTACCAGTCGCCGGTTGGGCCGCTCTCGCTCCAGGCCATTCACTATGACGACCCGCGCCAGAAGTTTGGCGTATTCGCGCACATTGGCTTCCTGCTCTTCCGCGACCGGGCCCTGGATTAAGTAACGCGCTGCACCCACATGCGCAGCGGAGAAGGCCTTCCGGGATGACGAACCGACTATCAGTTCGTCATCCCGGAAAGCCTTCTCTGCTTGGTGCGTAGCACGGAATGAGGGTATGAGGGCTTGCTTCTCTTCGTATTACCTACCCATTGCTATTCCACCGGATGCTGTGGCGGCTCAGTACTCAGGGGGATGGTGGCAGGCCCGGCCAGGATGGAGCCTGACAGTGGCGAGTCGCGGAACAGCCGCTGGAAAAGCACTGCTGCCAGCCAGACCGCCAACAGAGGAGCTGCAAAGTACACCCACAAGGCCGTGTAGTTTTGGGCCGCCACGGCCGAACCCAGGCTGCGGGCCGGGTTCAGGCTCATGCCTGAGTACGGTGTTTCGACGATGATGTAGAAGGCCAGCAGCGCCCCCAGCAGCCAGCCGGCCAGATTCTGGAGGCGCTTGGTGTGCAGGGCCAGCAGCAGCACCGCCACCATGCCGAACGTGATACCAAACTCGGCTCCGAAAGCTACGGCTGCACCCTGCGGCCCCGGCAAGGTAAGGGCATAGTTTACCTCGGGATGCGTGAAGTAATGGCCCAGCAGTGCCAGCAGTACCTGCCCGGCCAGCAGGGCCCCAGCCACCTGGGCGAGCACATACCAGCAGGCGTCGGCCGCTTTTATTTTGCCTAGCTGCCAGAATGCCAGCGTTACGGCCGGGTTCAGGTGGGCCCCCGAGCGTTTGCCCCAGGGGCTGTACACGAGCACTACCACGGTCAGGCCGGCTACCAGCCCAATGAGGGCGCGCCCCACTATCGGTTGCCCCACCAGCTGCCGGGCCAGCCACGAGCCGGGGTAATGAACAGCCGTTGCAATCAGGCTCGCCATAAACAGGAACAGAAACAGCCCCGCAGCCTCGGTCAGGTAGTTGGACCAATGGCGCTTGGCCGATACCAGCAGATGAGCAAGAAAACTGGGTCGGCGCACGAGAGAAATAAGGGTTTGGTATGCTGATTTTTGATGCCTGGCGTAGTAGCCACGAGGCCTGCGAGAGTCCGTGGCAACTACGCCAGGCATCACTCCTTACCCCATTCCTGGGCGAAACGATGTAGCAGTGCGGCTACTTCCTCGGGTGCCTCATAGGGCAGCAGGTGGCCGGCCCCAGCCACTATTTCGAGGGGCGTACCGGCGGGCAGCAGCGGCAGTGTTTCGAGGCCATGCACCGAGGGTGAAAGCACCGGGTCCTGGTCGCCGGCCACCAAAGCGCAGGGCACCTCAATCCGGGCCATCCGGGCGCTGATGTTCTCGCGGCTGCCGTGCAGCAGCCAGGCCTCCCAGGCCGCGCGCGAGCTGGCCAAGTTGTCGGCCACCACTTGCCGGCGCGTGGCTTCGGGCAGGGGCTTGACCGTAATGTGGCGGGCAGTTTTCTCGGCTTCTTGCGGGTTGCCCCAGGCGTGCAGACTGGTTTGCCGGTCCTCGTCGGTCATGGGCTCGGGGCTGGGCGGTGAGGGGCTCAATAGCACCACACCGCCCAGGCCGGCCGGTTGGCGGGCGGCCAGTTCCAGCGCAATTTTGCCCCCCATGCTGTGGCCCACCAGCACATAGCGGCTCGGGCATTCGGCCGCAATAAAGCCAGCCACCGCATCGGCATAAGCCGCCACCGTAAAGCCATCAGGCGGGGCCGGAGCGCTACCAAAGCCCCCCAGATCGGGGGCTAGCAAACGGTATTCGGGAGCGAGCAACGCGGCCACCTGGTCGAACTCGTGGCCAGCGCCGGCCCAATAGTGCAGGCCGATAAAAGTGAGGGATTCGGGCATAGTATCTCTGCGAATGAAGCTGTTTAAAAAGTCAAAAGAATGTCATGCTTCGACTCCGCGGACGCCAGATGAAGCATGACGTCCTAACTGATTCCTGGCACTTCCTAAACAGCTTCAATGTCAGAAGGCAAGCTTCAATGCGAAGTAAAAGTTTTGTTGTTCACTCGTTCATCAGGCCCTTGCCTACTGTTCTTGCGTGGCAAATGGCCAGTAAAATTCTAAAATGCTCTGGCCGTAAAATAAACTGGCCGGCTCCTAACTAATAGGAGCCGGCCAGATATGTCGATTGGTGAAAATCGCGATACTATCGAAAAAGGACTTACTTCTTCACCACTCTCGTTGTAACCTGCGTTCCGTCAGCCATGGTGGCCTGTACGAAGTAGAGGCCAGACTTGAGACTTTCTATTCCATTCAAAGGGAAAGTACTGATGCCAATGGGCAGTGTAATCAATTGCTGGCTCACAACACGACCATTCGTGTCTAGTAAAACGATCCGTGTATCACCAGCCGTTTTTACCTGCAAATTCAACTTCAGTTCCGCATCAAACGGGTTCGGATAAGCACTCAGGCCAGCTTGATCAGATTTAACATTGAAGTTGACAACCTGAATGCTGGAATAACTCTGTTTACCGTCCCTGTCTGTTTGGAGCAGGCGGTAGTATCGGAGCGCTTTCTTGCCTGTTTCACTGTCTGTGAATCGGTATTCTTGGCGGACCGTGGTGCTACCGTCCTGGGCTTTGCTAACTACTATGCCAAGCGTCCGGAACGTCTTTCCATCTTCTGAGATTTGTATAGCGAAGTCACGATTGTTGACTTCTGTTGCTGTCGCCCACGTCAGGTTTACATTGTTTCCGGAGCGCAACGCAGCGAACGAAATCAAGGAAACAGGCAGGGGGTTAAGGCGGCTGGCGAGCGTAATAGTGTTGATGCTACGTACTCCAGCAGTTGTAACTGTATTGCTTGCCACATTGGCAGTGCCTCCTAAATTAGTGAATGATGCCCCGCTGTCAGTTGTACGAAATATTTCTAATTCGGGCTCCGAATTACCATTCAATTCATTAATTGACATGCCACCTGTATTCTGGTCCGAATCATTGTAGGCAAATGATATAGTGGCATTGATGTCTATGTTCGGATTACCAACACTCACTCCGTATGACCTCTTCACGCTTTGAGATGCAGCGGAACTACCCCGGCCAACAAAGAATGGTCCTATAGAGCGCGTAATGGCAAACCGGCCAGCACCATCATTACCTGTTGTAACGATAAGACCAATATTGCCGAATGACTGTGGAACACCCATTTGTGGAATGTTGCTGGCTTTGGTGAGCCCCAAAATGAAAGAAGTATTCGTTTCTTTCTCTCCTACTACGGCACTAATTCTGCCTAATTCGCCTAAGTCGACAACCTCTTGACCCAGCGTACTGACTACCGGCTGATCACGCTGCCCGTTTACAAATTTCGTTGTGCGCAAAAGGACACCATCAGCAGGATTGGTGGGCAGAAACCGTATTGTACCTCCGGGTAATTCAAGGAGGCCAGTCAAAGACTTAATACCGGTGCCAGCAATGTTGACGTTGGCAAAACGCCCTTGGTCAAATGTTTGGTCTCCTCCTTCAAAAGAGATAGTTGCGCTTTGAAAGGTAGTTCCTCCTTGGGTCGGGATGGCATCTGCTGTTGCTAAGATGCCGTTAGCGCCATTTAGCAAGTCTCCATATATACGCAACACCCCATTCGTAACACGGATCAGTCCACGGTTGGTGAAACTAACCGCGTCTACCGTCAAATTACGAACGGCATACCGCTCGGTAATATCATTGAGGGCTGGGAAACGTGGAATTTGATTGGCACCCGTGCTCTCATTGCGCTCAAAAGGAATGAGTGCATCAGCCAGTTGATTGGGTACCCCGTTTGACCAGTTCGCCGGATTGGTCCAGTCGGTACTTACACTTCCATTCCAGACAGTCAGTGCGTTAGCAGGGGTTACGGCTGGAGGCACCACGCTAAACTCCGCACGGAAAGGCCCAGGTGTTGTAGACTGGGCATTCTGATTGATTAAAGGGAAGCTATTGCCCGTACCATCCGCTCTGAAGTAAACCTCCAGTTGGTATGTACCTCCACTCAGCAATCCAGTTAGGATATTTCCGCCGGTAGTGGTGGGAGCCGTCGAAAAACTGGTTGTTCTAAAGGAAGAGTTGCCTGCCCTACTAATATTTGCTAGGTCAACAACAGTGTACGCTGGCAAAGAAGCTGTACCATTCAAATAGGCACGGTAGAATAGTTTGCCAGAAACAGCATTATTGCTGCTGCCTATGGTAAAGACGTTCAGCGTTGCACTGGTGATGCGCAACTCACCAGTGGCTAAATCAAATAGGCCTAAGTTTCTAGTAGCACCAGTAGGTGGGTTCGTAGAGGTAGGGTCGAAGGCAGGGTTACCAGAAGCAGGATCTTCAGAATCTGTGCCGTAATAGGTAGTGGTTGCTGTTGCTGTGGTTGTAGTTGCGCGTACATCTAGAAAACTAGAACTAACGCCAGCTTGAGCCCAAGCATCATTCGAAGAACCAAGGCTCACAAACAGCGCCAGCAACGGCAGGAGCCGCCGCCAAACCTGGCCCCGGAGGGTGAAAATTTGATTAGATAAGGGTGCTTTCATTTTTACTTTAAAAAAAGGGGTTTTTCAAAAATTAGAGAGAATTCCCACCTGCGCGGGAGTGGAGAGCGACTATACGGACACGGAAAGATTAAGCCGTGTTTTTTTGGATTAAAAAACAATAAAGCTGCAGTATGTACAGGAAGTGCGTAAAATACTTTGTCTTATTTTTAACATATCGAAAATAATATATAATTATAACAAGCTTAGCAATAACTATGCCGGACGGTTCAGCGCACTACGCTGTAAGGTGGAGATGCCAGTGCTTTCTTAAAATGGGGCAGCTCCACATTGAGTACGTCGTGTACACTCACTCGAATTTTGTGCGCCAATTGGGTAATGGGCAAGTCGTTGCTATCGGTGCCAAAGGGCTGCTCGATTTCCTCGGCAATCATTACCAGTCCCAGCATAATATAGGCCCCTACCATCGTGATGGGAATCATCCAGTAGCCACTGCTGGCCAGTAGCACGAACGGCATAGTGCCGATGAAGAGGGTGATGAACATTTTAATGAAGAAGGTGTAGGAAAATGGGATGGGCGTCGACTTGATTCGCTCACAAACGCCGTTCACTTCCATCATGCCCAACAGATGGGGTTTAAAAACCAGTAAATGAATGGGGTCGATAATCTGGGCCTGCCGCAACTGCTCAATACTTTCCTGGATAACGGCCAGCAGGCAGACTGTGGGGCTCTCAGCAGACTGCAGCCGTTCGATAATGTCGGGGGTCGCCTCGAACTGCTCGAAGCGAACGTTGTTGCGCAGGCTGCCCTTGAGGGCCAGGGGGAAGTTGGAAATCAGAGCCGCATAGTAAGCACGGCTACGGGCGGCATCGCGGGGCAGAATGGCATTGAGCTCGATAGCCAACCCCCGGCAGTGCGACACCAGCTGCCCCCACACCCGCCGCCCTTCGTAGTAACGGTCGTAGGCGGTATTGGTGCGAAACACCAGCAGCAGGCTGAGCATGATACCCAGAAATGCGAAGTACTCGCGGCCCAGCTGAATAGGTACGGCGTGGTAGCGCAGCACAACCAGTGCCACGGTAGTGTTATAAACGCCCACCAGCGCCACCCGACGCAGCAATAACAGAATGACGCCGGATGTGTGGAAATGCCAGAGAGCCCGCCACCAGTCGCCGGCCTTGTAGATTATCATGGTTGCGGGTTTTGGAGCCTGCAACGCATCCGGCCGAAAAGGGTTTTGTTGTCTCTGAAAGTACCGCCAGACATGGGCGGTAGAAGGCCGGCATTAACCCTGGAGCTGCTTAGGAAGTCAAAGGACCGTCATGCTGAGCTTGCCGAAGCATCTCTACCGCTTCGTAGCAGTCGTTCAACGAAGCGGCAGAGATGCTTCGGCTCCGCTCAGCATGACGTTCTGATTGATTCCAAGTACTTCCTAAACAGTTTCAATAGCACCGCCTGCTACTTAATCAAGCTTTCTGATTTTCCAGAAATTTATCGGCCGTGCGCAGGCTCAGGGCCATGATGGTGAGGGCCGGATTAACGCTCAGGGCACTCGGGAACACCGAGTTGTCGCAGATATAGAGGTTGGGTACGTCGAAGGCGCGGCCGTTGGGGTCCACTACCGCCTCGGAGGCCGAAGTGCCCATGCGGGCCGTGCCGATGATGTGAGCGTACCGCTCGAAGGCCCAGATGTCCTTGGCTCCGGCGGCTTCCCAGATCTGGCGCATCGTGCGCTCGGCGTGCCGGTTCATGCGCTGCTCGTTCTCCTGGGCCGTGAAGTGCACGCGGGGCTTGGCCACGCCGCGGGCGTCTTTTTCGTCGCTTAGCTCCACGAAGTTGTCGGCGTGGGGCAGGCAGTCGCCCAGCACGTTGATGCCGGCAATGTGGTTGTAGTCGCGCATGTAATCGCGCAGGGGCTGGCCCCAGAGCTTGCGCTGGCGTACCATCTGGGTGGCAAACGTAACGGGCATCACCCCGATGCTTTGCAGTAGATAACCACCCACAAAGTCAGCGTCCTTGGGGCGGTGGGTGTCCTCGGAAATCAGGCCGCCCGGAATGCCTTTGTAAGGCCGGATATCCTCGGGGAAGGTACCCCACACCTGCATACCCACGTGGGCCATGAAGTGCTTGCCCACTTGCCCGCTGTTGAGCGCCAGTTCGTTGAGCAGCAGCAGCCGGGGCGTTTCGATGGCCCCGGCGCACAGAAACAGGTTGCGGCAGCGCTGGCGCACGGTGCGCCCGCCCTGCTCGTACACCACGGCCGTTACGTGGCCACGGGCGTCGCGCTCAATTTCGGTTACGTAGGCCCCGAGCCGAATTTCGGCCCCGTACTGTTCGGCCAAAGGCAGGAACGTGACGTCCATGCTGGCCTTGGCGCCGGTGCTGCAGCCAGCCTGGCAAAAGCCACGGTTGGTGCAGGCCTCACGCCAGCCCACCCCCTCCTGGTAGTAGCGCGCCGACAGGGCAGCGTTGGCTGCCGGCGAGGTCTTGATTCCGAGCTTCGCGCAGGCGCGTTCCATAAGCTGGGCCGCGCCATTGAGCGGCAGCGGAGCCAGCGGGTAGCCTTTTCGGCGGCCGGGGTCCCAGGGGTAGGGTGTAGGACCCGAAATGCCCATAAAGTGCTCCAACTCCTCGTAATACGGCTCCAGCTCCTCAATGCCAAAGGGCCAGTCAACCCCTTCCCCAAACTCGGTGTGCAGGGTCAGGTCGCCGCGGTGGGCGCGGGGCGTGTAGGCGGTGTAGTGCAGCGTCGAGCCGCCGTAACCAATGCCGGAGTTGTTTTTGCCGAAGGCCACCGGGTTTTTGCCAGCCGACAGCCGTTCATCGTTCCAGAACAGGAAGTTCTGGGCTTTCTCGTCGGTGGCAAACTCGGTTTTGGGGTCGTGGCGGACACCGGCTTCGAGGGCTACCACGCGGCGGCCGGCCTGGGCCAGCCGGGCCAGCAGCGGGGCACCGCCCGCGCCGGTGCCAATCACCAGGCAGTCTACCACTTCGTCGGGGTCGGGAAGGGGGGCGGGCTGCTCCAGCGGGTTGCGGCTGGGGTCGGCCTGCAGGTCGTTTTCTTCGAGTATCTCCCGCAACAGCGGGTCCTGTATTTCGGGCTGTGTGGGCGTCAGGGTGCCTTCTTCCAGCGTTTCTTCGTCGGGCATGTGGTAGGGTCGTAAGGGGGTAAAATGGGGAGTCGACGTTCGGCCGCAGGTGCTATTTCGTTCCTTCCGGTTCGCGGGGCTCCAGCTCATTCAGGCCAATACGTTGCCAGCCGGGCACGTCGGCCATGCCCACATACCCGATTTCCTCCTGGGCCAGCGGGTGAGCGTAGTAAGATTCGGTCAGCTCGGCCAGCATCTCCTCAAAAAAGCGGTCCTGGGGCAGTTGACTCCAGTTTTCGCCGGGGGCTTCGGCGGCGGCAAGCAGCGCTATAAGGCTGTCCTGCTGAGCCTCATCCAGCTCCAGGAAAGGCTTCTGAAATTTGGCTTCGGCGGCCTGGTTTATGCCGCCTAGGCCGAGACGGTAAGCTTCGCGGTCGGGCGGCATGGAGTCGTAGCGCCAACCGTCGGCATCCCCCTTCAGCAGGCGCGCATCTACGGCCGGAGCCAACGCGATGGGTGTTTCGCGGTCGGGCTGCGGGTAGATGCGGGCGGCTACAGCCTGCAGCAGCCGGTAGGTATCGGCATCGAAAAACTGCGGCTCATAGGCAGCTGGGGCCGTTAGCCGGGCCTCCAGCGCCGCCCGGGTGGCGGGGGTTACCAGGTCGGTTTGCAGCAGGGCCCTGACGGTGCCTTCGGGATAATGGGGCATTCGGTTGGAAATAGAGGTGTGAGAAGGTCAGTTGTCGGGCCAACGGGCAGTAAACAGCAACCACAGCAACGCAACCGCCGAGTTGGCGGCAGGTTCAGCCTGGCCAGCAGGTTTTGCGCCGGAAGCCGGCCAGTCTAGTCGTCGCTGCTGAGCTTGCCGCCGGTTACCTGCACCAGCGAGCCGGTCATGAACGAGCCGTCCTGCGAGGCCAGCAGCACGTAGGCGGGGGCCAGTTCCTCGGGCTGGCCGGGGCGTGCCAAAGCCACCTCATGGCCGAATTTGGCAATTTCCTCCTTGGGCATCGTGCCCGGAATGTTGGGCGTCCAGACCGGGCCCGGCACCACGCAGTTCACCCGGATGCCCCGCTCGCCCAGGTTCAGGGCCAGGCTTTTGGTGAAGGCATGGATGGCGGCCTTGCTGCTGGCGTAGTCAATGAGCAGCGGTATGCCCGTCATGCCCACAATGCTGCCGGTATTGATGATGCAGTCGTGCTTCTGCATGTGGGGCACGGCGGCCTGCGCCATCCAGATGTAGCCCAGAATATTGGTGTCGAAGGTGCGCCGAATCTGTTCCTCCGGAATATCCTCGAACTTCTGCTGGGCCATCTGGTAGGCGGCGTTGTTCACCAGAATATTGAGGCCGCCCAACTCGGCGCGGGTGCGGCGGACGGCTTCCTTGCACTGCTTGGGCTCGCGCACATCGTGTTTCAGCAGCAGGCACTGGCGGTTCTGGGCTTCCACGAGGCGCTTGGTTTCCTCGGCATCCACGGTGTTTTCATTATAGAGCACGGCCACGTGGGCACCTTCCATGGCAAAGGCCACGGCCACGGCCCGCCCGATACCCGAGTCGGCCCCGGTTATCAGGGCCACTTTATCCTGGAGTTTGCCGGCAGGCCGGTAGGTGCTGAAACTCATGCCCGGCTGCAGCTCCATATCGGCCTGTTTGGCCGGGTAGGGTAGCTTTTGAGCATGTTTGGCCATGTCTTTGGCGGTAGGATGCTCCACGGGTTCGGGCGCGTGGCCGGCTGCTTTGGCTGCCTTCTGGGCGGCGGGCGTGGCGGCTTTAGCGGGGGTAGGGTTCTTCTTGGTAGCCATAACTGAAGTTCGATAGGGTGGAAGTAAGGCTTACGCGAAACCGGAAGCGACGTTGGGAAAGCATGGCCACCCTGCCGTCTTGCCAATCTGTGGTTTCGGCCGTATCTTTGCCCCGTTACTTATCCAGAAAGACCGAGGGATTGGGCCCGATGACGTCTTAGCAACCTGATTTAAACAAGGTGCTAACTCCCTTTTCAAGCCGCTGGTCGGTCTGGAAGAAGATAAGTGCGGAACCGGCTTTGTGCCCGGCTCTTTCTGGATAGGCGTTTTTATCGCCGATTTTTCCAGCCGAGCCGTTATGCCGACCTCTTCCGCCGCCGCCCCAATTACTGCTGCTGTTTCGCCATTGCACGCCATTCTGCGCCAGCGCGTGCTGGTGCTCGATGGGGCCATGGGCACCATGATTCAGCGCCACCCGCTAACGGAGGAGGACTTCCGCGGGGCACGCTTCGCCGACCACCCCAAGCCCCTGCGCGGCAACAACGACCTGCTTAGCCTCACCCGCCCCGACATCATCCAGGGCATTCATGCCGAGTATTTCGCCGCCGGGGCCGACATGGTGGAAACCAACACGTTTTCGGGCACCACCATTGCCCAAGCCGATTACGGGCTGGAACATGTGGTGTACGAACTGAACTACGAGTCGGCGCGGCTGGCCCGGGTGGCGGCCGACGAGTATTCGGCCCGCACGCCCGGTAAGCCGCGCTTTGTAGCCGGGGCCATCGGCCCCACCAACCGCACCGCCTCCCTCTCGCCCGACGTGAACCGCCCCGGTTTTCGGGCCGTGACGTTTGATGAGCTGGCCGCCGCCTACCACGAGCAGGTACGCGGCCTCGTGGACGGGGGCGTAGATGCGCTGCTGATTGAAACCATCTTCGACACGCTCAATGCCAAGGCCGCCCTGTACGCCGTGCAGCAGTTTTTTGATGAGGGCGGCCGGGAGGTGCCGCTCATGATTTCGGGCACGATTACCGATGCTTCGGGCCGCACCCTGAGCGGACAGACCGTGGAGGCCTTCTGGAACTCCATCCGCCACCTGCCGCTACTGAGCGTGGGCCTCAACTGCGCCCTCGGTGCCGACCAGCTCAAAACCTACGTGCAGGAGCTGGCCCGCCTCGCCGACGTTCACGTTTCGTCCTACCCCAACGCCGGCCTGCCCAACGCCTTCGGCGGCTACGATGAGTCGGCCCGCGAGTTTGCCGATGTAGTGGAAAACTACCTCAAGGAAGGCCTCGTGACGATTGTGGGCGGCTGCTGCGGCACCACGCCCGAGCACATTGCCGCCTTGAGCGAGCTGACGGAACGGTATGCACCACGGACCCCTCCCCAACCCATCCCCAAAAGGGAGGGGCTTACATTGGCCTCTAACAATCCCAACCCAACGGCCACGACTGGCACCCCTCCCTTTTGGGGAGGGGCTGGGGGTGGGGTCACGCGCCTCGCCGGCCTCGAACCGTTCAATATCACGCCCGAAAGCCTGTTTGTGAATGTGGGCGAGCGGTGCAACGTAACCGGCAGCCGGGCCTTCGCGCGCCTCGTGCGTACCGGCGACTACGACGCGGCCCTGGCCGTGGCCCGCGAGCAGGTGGAGGGCGGCGCGCAGGTGCTCGACATCAACATGGACGAGGGCATGCTCGACTCGGAGCTGGCCATGACCACGTTTCTGAACCTGATTGCCTCGGAGCCCGATATTTCGCGGGTGCCCGTCATGATCGACTCCTCGAAGTGGAGCGTGCTGGAGGCCGGCCTTAAGTGCGTGCAGGGCAAGAGCATCGTCAACTCGATTTCGCTGAAAGAAGGTGAGGAAGTGTTTTTGCAACGGGCCCGCACCGTGCGCCAGTACGGGGCCGCTATGGTGGTGATGGCCTTTGATGAGGACGGCCAGGCCGACACGCTGGAGCGGCGTATTGCCATCTGCCAGCGCAGCTACGACCTGCTGATGGGCATCAATTTCCCGGCCGAGGACATCATTTTCGACCCCAACATCCTCATCGTGGGCACCGGCCTGGAGGAGCACCGCAACTACGGCGTCGAGTTTATTGAGGCCGTGCGTTGGATAAAAACCCACCTGCCGGGCGTGCTCACCAGCGGGGGCGTCAGCAACATCAGCTTCTCGTTCCGGGGCAACGATGTGGTGCGCGAGGCCATGCACGCGGCCTTCCTCTACCACGCCATCCGGGCCGGGCTGGATATGGGCATCGTGAACCCCAACCAGCTGGCCGTATACGACGAGGTGCCGCCAGTCCTGCTGGAGCTGGTAGAAGACGTGCTGCTCAACCGCCGCCCCGACGCCACCGAGCGGCTGCTGGAGTTTGCCGAAACCGTAAAAGACCAGAAGGGCACGAGCAACCAACCGGCGGCCGGTAGCCTGGATTGGCGCAACCTGCCGGTGCAGGAGCGGCTGGCCCACGCGCTCATCAAGGGCATTACCGATTTCATCGACGAGGATACCGAGGCCGCCCGGCAGGAACTCAGCCGGCCGCTGGAGGTGATTGAGGGGCCGCTGATGGCCGGTATGGGCGTGGTCGGCGACCTGTTTGGGGCCGGCAAAATGTTCCTGCCCCAAGTAGTAAAATCGGCGCGGGTGATGAAGAAAGCCGTGGCCTACCTGGAACCCTACCTGCTGGCCGACAAGCAGAGCGGCGACCGGCAGACGGCCGGTAAAATTCTGCTGGCCACCGTGAAGGGCGACGTGCACGACATCGGCAAAAACATCGTGGGCGTGGTGCTGGCCTGCAACAACTTCGACATCGTGGATTTGGGCGTGATGGTGCCGCTGGAACGGATTCTGGACGAGGCCCAGAAACAGGGCGCCGACATGATTGGCCTGAGCGGGCTGATTACGCCGAGCCTCGACGAGATGGTGTACGTGGCCCAGGAAATGGAGAAGCGCGGCCTGAAAACGCCGTTGCTCATCGGCGGCGCTACCACCTCCCGGCTGCACGCGGCCGTGAAAATCGCACCCCAGTATTCGGGGCCCATTGTGCATGTCAACGACGCCTCGCGCTCGGTGGGCGTAGCCGCCAGCCTGCTCGGCTCGGCCCGGGAAACCTACGCCCGCGCCATCCACGACGAGTACCGCCAGCTCCGTAACGACTACGCCGGCCGCCAGCGCGAAAAGGCCTATTTAGCTATTGAAGCCGCCCGCGAAAACGGCTTCAAAGCTGATTGGGCAACCACGCCCATCACCAAACCCAGCTTTTTGGGCACCAAGGTGCTGGAAGACTACGACCTAGCCGAGCTGGCCGAATACATCGACTGGACGCCGTTTTTCCAGACCTGGGAGCTGAAGGGCCGCTACCCGCGCCTGCTCGACGACCCGACAGTGGGCGAGGCCGCCACCCAGCTTTTCCAGGATGCCCAGGAAATGCTCCGCCGCGTTATCAATGAGAAGCTGCTCACGGCCCGCGCCGTTATCGGTTTCTGGCCCGCCAACACCGTGGGCTACGATACGATTGAGGTGTACCAGGACGACGCGCGCCAGCAGGTGCAGGCCGAGTTCTTTACCCTGCGCCAGCAAAGCGAAAAGGCCGCCGGCGTGCCCAATCTGGCCTTCTCCGACTTCCTGGCTCCCCGCCAAACCGGCCGCGCCGACTACATCGGGGGCTTTGCCGTCACGGCCGGCTTGGGCATCGAAAACCTGCTGGAGCAGTACGCCGCCGAGCACGACGACTACAGCAGCATCATGCTCAAAGCGCTGGCCGACCGTCTGGCCGAGGCCTTCGCCGAGCGGCTGCACCAGCGGGTGCGCGAGGAGTTCTGGGGCTATGCGCCGGCCGAAAGCCTCTCCAACGACGACCTCATTCAGGAGAAATACCAGGGCGTACGGCCCGCTCCTGGCTACCCCGGCTGCCCCGACCACACCGAAAAAATCACGCTTTTCCAGCTCCTCGACGCCGAGAACAACACCGGTATCTCGCTCACCGAAAACCTGGCCATGTACCCCGCCTCCTCGGTCAGCGGCCTCTACTACGCCCACCCCGACTCACGCTACTTCGGCCTCGGCCGCATTGGTGCCGACCAGGTAGCCGACTTGGCCGAACGCAAGGGCATGCCGCTGCCGGAGCTGGAGCGCTGGCTGATGCCGAATCTGAACTACGAGCCCAAAACGGTGTAGGGGCGGGGCTTGTCCCCGCCCGGACGGTCGCGCCGTCCGCTCAATCCTTTTACACGACATCGTTCCGCTAGCCGGGCGGGGGCAAGCCCCGCCCCTACTTGTATGAAAGTAACTGAACACCTAACTCGCGCCGAGGGCAAAACCCTGTTTTCCTTCGAAGTACTGCCGCCCAAAAAGGGCGAGAATATCCAGACGCTGTTTTCCAATATCGAGCCGCTGCTGGAGTTCAAGCCGCCATTTATTGACGTGACCTACCACCGCGAGGAGTACGTGTACCGCCAGCACCCCAACGGCCTGCTCGAAAAGAAAACCGTGCGCCGCCGCCCCGGCACGGTGGGCATCTGCGCGGCCATAAAAAACCGCTTCGACGTGGACACCGTGCCCCACCTGATTTGCGGCGGCTTCACGAAGGAGGAAACCGAAAACGCCCTCATCGACCTCCACTTTCTGGGCATCGACAACGTGCTGGCCCTGCGTGGCGACCCAATCAAGAGCGAGGGACGCTTCATGCCCGAGCCCGACGGCCACAGCTACGCCTGCGACCTGATTGGGCAGGTGTCGGACCTCAACAAGGGCGAGTACCTCGATGAGGCTCAGGACGATACCTGGGCCACCGACTTCTGCATTGGTACGGCTGGCTACCCCGAAAAGCACTTCGAGTCGCCCAACTACGGGGCCGATTTGCGCTACCTCAAGCACAAGGTCGACCGCGGGGCCGAGTACATCGTGACCCAGATGTTCTTTGACAACGAGCAGTTTTTTGCTTTTGAGCGGCGCTGCCGCGAAGCCGGCATTATGGTGCCCATCATCCCCGGCCTCAAGCCGCTCACCACCAAAGGCCAGCTTACCATGCTGCCGCGTACCTTCTATCTCAACCTGCCCGAGGAGCTGGCCGACGCCGTGCACCTGGCCCCCGACAACGCTGCCGCCCGCCAGATCGGCCTCGAATGGTGCATCAACCAGAGCCGCGAGCTGATGGCCCACGGCGTGCCCTGCCTGCACTACTATAGCATGGGCAAATCCGACAGCATCCGCCAGGTAGCGGCCGCGCTGTTCTAGCGTGATGGGGTGGAGAAAACAGTGAGTTGAACGTCATTCAGAGTGTAGCGAAGAATCTCGCGTGCTGACGTTGTTATACTATGGCAACGTCAGCACGCGAGATTCTTCGCTACGCTCTGAATGACGTTCTTTATACTTGCCACCAATAAGGCAGCCTGACCGCCAACTCCCTATCTCACCCTCTCACTTTACCGCCTCACCTCATGCTCGACGACCTGTTCAGCCGCCTGCGCGAGGCCACGGCACCGGCCGAAATTGAGACCCTGCAGGATGGCATCTGGCAAATCTGGCTCACGGCCGGCCACCCGCTGCTGGATAAGCGCCTCGAAACCGGCACCCGCGCCCTCTCGGCCGGCGACTACGGGCTGGCCATCCGCGAATTCACCTTCCTCACCGAAACAGCGCCCGACTATGCCGAGGGCTGGAACAAGCGGGCCACCGCCTACTTTCTGCGGGGCGAGTACAAAGCGGCCCTCGGAGACGTGCGCGAAACCTTGCTGCGCGAGCCCCGCCACTTCGGGGCGCTGTCGGGCCAGGCACTTATGCTGCGCGCCCTCGGCGACGCGCGCGGTGCGGTGCGGGTGCTGCAGCGCATCGAGCAGATCTGCCCCGCCTGGCCCGGTTTGCAGGCCCAGCTGCGCACCTTGCGGGAGGAGCTTGAGTAATAGAATGAATTTGTATTTTTATATGAAATGATTGGCTGTAAGCCATGCTTCCTCTAGCTAGTCATTAATGGCAGCTGGCTTGCTGAAGTAGTGTGATCAAAAGCTTTTTTGCTATTTGAAGCTTGTTGAGGTGCTTTGCCATGTAGAAAATGGGAAAGGGCGGATTTGTACTAAAGAAATGTTTTTATTTGTATACACGATCGACAAACGCTGGTAGCGGCGGCGTCTTTCGGCTTCCCGCCCTGTTCGTTCTATTGCTATGAAACACGCTTTCCTACTTAGTCTGGCCTTTGGCCTGCTGCTGTCGATTTCGGCCCCGGCCCAGAAGCTACGCAAAACCGCTGCCGGCAGCGGCCTGATGGAAAAGGGCGAGAAAGTAGGCGTGTGGGAATACTACGCCACCACCCGCGACGGCTCGCAGGTTATTGCCCAGAAGTACGACCACTCGGCTGGTCGGCTGGTCTTTTTTCGGCCTTTCGATGACGTGCTGTACCCGGTACGGACGGCCAGCGGCGAGTGGAGCCGCGCGCGGGTAACTCATCCGATCTTCTTTATCGGGGGCGACACCGAGCTGGCTGGCTACATGAGCCGGCTAAGCTACCCGGCCGCGGCCGCGGCTAAAAATGTGCAGGGCCGGGTTATCATCACGATTACCGTTGATACGCTTGGGCAAGCCAGCAACCAGCAGGTGCTGCTCGGTATCGGGGCCGGCTGCGACGAGGAGGCGCTGCGCGTGGCCCGCGGCATTCCCGATCAGTGGATTCCGGCCCGTGTGGGCAGCCGCGCCGTGGTATCGAGGATTGACGTTCCCTTCACCTTCCGGCTGGCCGGGCGCTAAGCCAAAGGGCCTTCGGTAGCCACAGTATGCCCGACAAGTTTTACCTTGGGGCATGAAAATGCCCGTTTTGCTTTCGTTGCTGGCCGCTGCCAGCCTGCTTTCTTCCTGCGACTCGACCCCGCGTGAGCGGCAGGAGGTGGTGGAGAGAGAAACCCAGAAACTCGATACGCTGGCCGAGCGCGCCGCCGACAAGCTGCGCGTGGCCGGCCGGCGTGCGGCCCGCTTCGACTCCGTTTCGCGCGTCCGCAACCGCCAGCCCCTCGACCCCGCCGCCGAGCAGGCCTTCAGCAACGAGCTGCTGGGCTCCTATTCCGCCATCGGCAGCCTTACGCCGGCCACCATCGAGCCCGCTTTTGTGCAGTTTATGCAGCAGGTACGCGCCCGCCGCAAGCAGTGGAGCCAGCGCGACTGGGATTACGCTACAGCCATCAGCCGCCAGCTAAACGCCCAGTTCCGGGCCGTGCGCCTCGACATAAAGGGCCGCGACGAGCTGCACATCCGGGCGCTGCAAACCGAGTTTACGGCCCTCGAAACCAGCCGCGACGTGAAAGACCTGGGCGAGGCCGTTAAGCAGCCCTAACTGGCTCAGCTCGGGTTCTACCGGGGCGCGGCTTCTCATTTCGTAGTCCTAATTACAGCGGGTGCTGTAGGAGCGGAGCTTGTCCCCGCCCGCCGTTCGCACCGCTTCAATGGGAATCGTTCAACGGCGGGCGGGGACAAGCCCCGCCCCTACGGCGTGCTGACAGGCCTGCACTCACTACCCTTCGCTATGCGGCTGAAAACTGATTTCCGGGCCATCTGGCGGGCGGCCCTGCTGGTCTGCGGGTTGCTATTGCCGGTGGCCGCAGTGCAGGCCCAGCGCCTGATTCAGAAAGTGGAAACTGTGCCCGCCGGTGAGCAATGGCTCAGCCCGGGTGATGCGCTGCAGGTGCGCCTCATAGGTACGCCGGGTGGTCGGGCCACCTTTCTCGGTGGTCGCCCCCTTGCGGAGTTGGCCCCCGAGCTGGCCGGCGGCCGGCGAGGGGTGTACCAGGGCACCTACATAATACAGCCCGCCGATACGCTGGGCGGGGCTGCGGGCCGGCCGTTGTGGCTGCACCTGCGCCTGCCCAACGGCCGCCTCGACTCGCTGCCCACTGCCGCCCCCGTGCGCCTGCTGAGCCCCAGCCAACCGCTGCTGGCTGTTACGCGCGGCCCGCTGGCTCACCTCAACTATGGCCTCGGCGAAGACCGGCTGGGCGGGGCCAAGCTGGGCTACCTCGACTCGCTGGTGGTACTGCACGTGGTGGGCCGGGTAGCTGACCAGTACCAGGTGCGGCTGGCTGAGGGGCAATATGCCTGGCTGCCGCTGGAATACGCCCGGCTTCTGCCGCCCGGTGGCTTTGTGCCATCCTCGCTCACTGGCTCCTGGAGCGTGCAGGGCGACTCGGTGTATGATTATGTGCGGGTGCCGCTCACGCAGCGGCTGCCCTATCGCTCGCAAATCCTGGAAAACCCTACCCGCTTGGTAATTGATGTGTTCGGGGCCACTTCCAACACCAACTGGATAACCCAGCGGGCAGGTCTGCAGGCGTTGGGGGCCGTATACTACGAGCAGCCACAGGCCGATATTTTCCGGCTGGTGCTGCCGCTGCGCCACCGCCAGAACTGGGGCTACCACATCGGCTACGAAAAAAATATGCTGGTGGTGCGCGTGGCCCGGCCACCGGCGCGGCTGCAGCTGCGCGGCCTGCGCATTGCCCTCGATGCCGGGCACGGCGGCAGCAACGTGGGGGCTACGGGGGCCGGTGGAGTCCGCGAGAAGGACCTGACGCTGGCCATTGTGCGGCAACTGCAGCGCGAGCTGGAGCGCCGCGGCGCTACCGTAGTGCTCACCCGCACCGCCGACGAGAGCCTGAGCATGGCAGAGCGGGTGGCGCTGCTACGACGGCAGCGGCCGGCGTTGCTGGTGAGCGTGCACGTGAACTCGGCGGGCAGCGCGGCGGCCCGCGGCACCAGCGCCTTTTACCGGTACGCGGCCTTTCGGCCGTTGGCGGCGGCGCTGTACGGGCGCATGCAGCAAACCGGACTGTTGGGCTGGGGACTGGTGGGCAACTTCAACTTCGCCCTCAATGGCCCTACCGACTACCCCAACGCGCTGGTGGAAACGGCCTTTATTTCCAATCCCGAAGATGCTAAAGTCCTGACCGACCCTGCGCAGCAGCAGCAGATGGCCCGGCGCATGGCCGATGGCATCCAGGATTTTCTGAAGTCGGCGCGGGAGAAAGGGGTGCGTGGCTGGCTGGGCCGGCAACCGGCTGAGCAGTAGTAACCGGTATAGTAGCAGCGCCAGGATATAGCAATTTACCAAAAAATAGTTGACCGGAAGTGGTTTAAACCCCGTACCAGACGTCTACCTTATTGAATCCTAATCCGGTAAGCCCCTGGTCAGGGCCCCGGCGTGGGGTAAGGTTTCGTTCTTTCCACTCCCAAACCACCTGTTTTATGGCAGAAGCATCGTTACTGGACCGTAGCCGCACTGTGGCCGGACCAGGCTACAACCGCTGGCTGATTCCGCCCGCCGCCCTGGCAATTCACCTGGCTATCGGCCAAGCCTACGCTTTCAGCGTGTTCAAAAAGCCGCTGGGCGCCCTTATCAGCGGCGACCCCGCTGCCCCCGCTGCCGCCGACTGGACGCCTACGCAGCTGGGTATTATTTTTTCGATTGCCATTGTGCTGCTGGGCCTCTCGGCGGCTATTTTCGGGAAGTGGCTGGAACGCGTGGGGCCGCGTAAGGCCATGCTGGCTTCGGCGCTATGCTTTAGCGGCGGCTTCTTTATTGCCGCGCTGGGCGTGCACCTGCACAACCTCTGGATCGTGTATTTCGGCTACGGCGTGGTGGGCGGCATCGGGCTGGGCATCGGCTACATTTCGCCGGTGAGCACGCTCATTAAGTGGTTTCCCGACCGCCGGGGCGTGGCTACCGGCATGGCCATCATGGGTTTTGGCGGTGGCGCCATGATTGCCTCGCCGCTGTCGGTGGCCCTCATGGACTACTTCAAAACCAGTGGCACCGGCACGCTGGGCGTGGCGGCTACCTTCCTCACGTTGGGCGTCATCTACCTGTTGTTCATGCAGTTCGGCGTCTGGACCATCCGGGTGCCTGCCGATGACTGGGCCCCCGCCGGCTACGTACCTAGTACCCAGCAAAATGCGCTTATCACCAACAACAACGTATCGGCCGATAACGCGCTGAAAACGCCGCAGTTCTGGCTCCTCTGGGTGGTATTGCTCACGAATGTAACTGCCGGTATAGGCGTACTCGAAACAGCTTCGCCACTCGTTCAGGAGTCGTTTTCTGATGCTGCCATGGGTGCCGGACGAGGTGTAACGGCTGCCGCTGCTGCTGGCTTCGTGGGTTTGCTGAGTTTGTTCAACCTGTTGGGTCGTTTCTTCTGGTCGTCGGCTTCCGATAAGCTGGGCCGCAAGGTCACTTACGCCATCTATTTTGGCCTCGGCATTGTTCTGTATGCACTTATTCCAACGCTGGGCCATAACGTGCAGTTGGCCCTATATGTGGTCGTGGCCTGCGTAATTATCAGCATGTACGGCGGCGGTTTTGCCACTATTCCGGCCTACCTCTCCGATCTGTTCGGTAAGTACCAGGTGGGCGCCATTCATGGCCGCCTGCTTACGGCCTGGAGCACGGCCGGAATACTGGGGCCGCTCATCGTTAACTTCCTGCACGAGAGCCGCAAAGCCGAAGGGTATACCGGTGCTGCTGCCTACCAAACGGTGTTCTACGCCATGGCCGGCCTGCTGGTAGTGGGCCTGCTGGCCAATTTCGCCGTAACGGCCGTCAACGCGAAATACAACGAGAAGGGTCCCGTCGACGCCGAGCCGGGCGGACATTGATTTTTTGAGCTTCGAACTTAGTTGTCAGTGCTTTGGATGACGTTCAACCCAGGCACTGGCAGCTAAATCTGAAGCCCCAACCACTAAGCGCTACATCAACATGAATCAGCCTCCCGTTTCCTCCACCACGCCCGAAACACCCAGCTCGGGCGGGGCCGTATTTTTGGCCTGGGCCTTTGTGGGTATCCCGCTGTTGTGGGGTGTTTCCCAGACGTTTATAAAGGCACTCGACCTGTTCAAGTAAGCCGGCCTGCGGCTCTTATTGCGTACCTTTCGCGGCACCCCAAACGGGTGCCGCGTTTGTTTAGTGGATTCTCTATTTCGCGCCTCTACCCATGCCGGCAGATATTCCTTCCGAAGCGGCGGCCATTGTGCTGCTCGACTCGTTCACCGATTCCATAGCCGCCCACCTGGCCCGCAACCAGCTCGATGCGGCCGGCATTCCGTGCTTCCTGAGCAATGAAAACCGCCCTTACGGCCAGGTAATGGGCAACGTAAGCCTCTTCGTGCGCGCCCCCGACGTAGAAACGGCCCGTGAGGTTCTGCACCCGCAGCAAACCCACATGCACGCCGTGGCCCCCGATGCTGCCGCACCCGAAGCACCCGACCCAGCCGAAATAGCCGCCACCCGTTGCCCCCGCTGCCACCACCACGACGTGGTGTGCCGCCACCAGCCCGGCCCCGCCGACAGCCTGTTCGTCAAACTGCGTTTCTGGCTGATGGCCCCCGACAACCCGCAGTGCCACTGCTTCCACTGCGGCCACGATTTTGAAGTGGTAAGAGGGTAAAAGAGCAAGATCCGGCCACTGAAAAGGCGCTTGGTGCCCTCCGATTAGTCCGCAAAATATACTGGGCTGAAGTGCGACCAGCCAGGAGTCAATTTGCTATCATTGCAGTGCAAAGTCTATCCGGGAAGTACTGTCATTCGTTACCGATTCTTACCATGAGATTACTTTGTACCGCGCTGCTGATTGGCGGCGGCAGCCTCGCTGCACAGGCCCAGTTCAACGTGGCCTATCACCAATCGGACCTGCCTTTTGTGGGCCTTTCCTACGATTTTGGGCGTTTTCATCCCGAACTGCGCGTTGGCACCGACGCCTTCACGTCGGACATGAATCCGGAGTTAACGCTCAACTACAAATTCGTTAACCAGCAGGATTTCTATGTGTATGCGGGCGTGGGTGGGCGCACCAACACACTGTCTGGAGGGGTTGTGCCACTTGGTATTGTCGCGTTTCCTTTTGCCAGCCGGCGCGTAGGTTTTCACACCGAAGTGGCCGTGCTTGGCCTGGGCGACTACGGCACCGTGCTACGTGGCAGTTGGGGAATCAAGTTCAACCTAGGAAATGCCGAAAAAACCGCGGCCTCACCAGTCCAGCCCTAACGCAGCTTCCCCTTCCCCCTCACCGAAACCGCCACACCGGCAGTACGGTGCCCACCGGGAAGTGAGTGGACTCGGGGGGCAGCTCCAGAAACCCGCTGGAGGTGAGTAGGCTGGCCATGTCGCCGGAACCGCCGGCCCGCTCGGGCGTGGCCAGCAGGCGGCCGTCGGGGCCGGCCTCCAGGCTCACAAGCAAGAAGTGCGTCATTAGGGGCTTGAATTCGATGGGCTGGGTGAGCACGGCCGGCACCGGGCCGCTGCCGGTTACGGCTGCCCCGGAGGGCTGTTGCCCGGCCTGCAACCAAGGCTGCACATAGCGGTAGAAATTCACGAACGTGGATACCGGGTTGCCGGGCAGTGCGAACACCACCGCCCCCCCAGTGCGCGCCCCGAACCAGAACGGCTTGCCCGGCCGCTGGGCCACGCCATGGAACCGCTGCTCCACGCCCAGTTCCTGCAATATTTCGGGCAGGAAATCGGCCTTACCCATCGATACGCCGCCGCTCAGCACCACGGCATCGTAGCCGGCCAGCAATGCCGGCAGTTCTTGGCGCAATACGGCCGGGTCGTCGTCGAAATGAAAGCTGTCGGCCTCGGCGCCGGCCTGCCAGGCAGCGGCCTGCAGCATCAGGGCATTAGAGCGCCGGATCTGGTGGGCGGCGGGTTGCTCGCTGATGGGCACCAACTCGTCGCCGGTACCAACCACGGCCAGGCGCGGGCGGCGCGCCACAGCTACGGTGGCGGCCCCAATGGTGGCGGCCACGGCCATTTCGGCGGGCTCCAGGCGGGTGCCGGCGGGCAGCAGCAGGTCGCCCTGCCGGCGGTCGGAGGCCCGTTGGTGGACGTTGTGGCCGGCGCGGGGCGGCAGGGCCTGTACGGTGGCATGGCGCTGGCCGGCTTCATCGGTGCGAAACGTGAGGTCTTCGTAGCGAATCACCGTATCGAGGCCCTCGGGTAGCATGGCCCCGGTCATGATTTCGACGGCCGCTGTCGGGCTGGGGCCGGTTACCGGGGGCTGGCCGGCAAACTGGGTGGCAGTAATCAGGAACTCCTGTTGCCCGGCCGCCAGGGTATCGTAGCGCAGTGCAATGCCATCCATGGCCACCCGGTTGAAGGGCGGAAAGTCGCGGTCGGCCCGCAGGTCTTCGTGCAGAATGCGGCCGGCAGCCAGCGGCAGGCTCAGCAACTCGGTGCCCAGCGGGCGAACGGTGGCGGCGACGAGGCGGGTAGCTTCAGCAACTGAAATCATGGGCGGGTGGGAAAGAGGGAAGCAGAGAAATTAGCTGTCATCCTGAGCATGTCGCGCATCGAGCGAGGACGAAGGACCTTGCAACATCTAAACTAATGGTGGTACAAGGGCCTTCGTCCTCGCTCGATGCGCGACATGTTCAGGATGACAGTTCTACGTACTTAACCGCCAAGTACCGAACTTATCGGTTTATTCCTTTCCACCTGCTGAACCCCACTATGTCCGATTCCGCTAAACTCACTCACCTCGATGCAGCCGGCCAGCCGGCCATGGTAGATGTGGGGAGCAAAATGCCCTCCCGCCGCGTGGCCGTGGCCCGCAGCCGCGTGGTGCTCGGTCCCGAAATCATGGCTTTGGTGAAGGAAGGCGACCTGCCCACCCGCAAGGGCCCTGTGTTCCAGACCGCCATTCTGGCCGGCATCATGGGGGCCAAGCGCACCTCCGAGCTGATTCCGTTGTGCCATCCGCTGGGCCTCGACAACTGTCGGGTAACCATTGAACCCGACGGGCCCGACGCCGTGCTGATTGAGTGTACGGCCACCGTAACGGGCAAAACCGGCGTCGAAATGGAGGCCCTGACCGGCGCCTCGGTGGCCGCCCTCACCATCTACGACATGTGCAAAGCCCTCTCACACGACATCGTTATTCAGGAAACCCGCCTGCTCAGCAAAACCGGCGGCAAAAACGACTTTCAGCATGAAGCCTAACCCCACCGACCCCGCTTACGACCCGGCTACCCCGGCCCCGCGCCGCAAGCACGCCGCCCTGGCCCGGCCCGATTTGGGCGAGTTCGGCCGCCATGAGCTGGCTATTCTGGGGGCGCCCTGCGGCCGCATAAAGGAGCTGGCGGCCCGGCTGCTGCCGCTGCTGGCCCCAACCTTACGCGTGGCCTACGTGGATGCCAACCATGCCGCCGCCGCCGACGTGCGCAACGGCACCGCCCCCGAAACTGGGATGCTGGCCGCCGGGGCCAGCGCCGAGCTGACCGACAACATCAGCTTCGCCCGCCTCGATGTGCGCCGGCCGCTCGACCGGTTCAGCCAGCCCGAGCTGCTGGCCCAACAGAGTTTGGCGCTGGTAAACGGCAACCACTTCCGCGCCCGCCAGCAGCTGGTGATTCTCGACCCCGCCAAACCGCTGGACAAGAAGCTCGACCGCCTCACCAACGTGCGTGCCCTGCTGCTGCCCGAAGGCGTAACCGAGGTGCCCGCCTACCTGCGCGCCCACCTCGCCGCGGCCAACGTGCCGGTGCTGTATTTGGCTGATACTGCCGCCCTGGCCGAGCTGGTGCTGCGCGAGTGGCACGCCGCCGCGCCGCCGCTGCGGGGCTTGGTGCTGGCCGGCGGCCGCAGCCAGCGCATGGGCCAGGATAAGGGCCAGCTCGCCTACCACGGCCAGCAGCAGCAACGGGCCTACGCCGCCGAACTGCTGGCCCCTTTCTGCCACGACGTGCACGTTTCCTGCCGCCCCGACCAAATTACGGAGCTCGAATACGCTGGCTTGCGCCCCCTGCCCGACTCGTTCACCGATCTGGGCCCGCTCAGCGGCCTGCTCTCGGCCTTCCGCCTCGACCCCAACGTCGCCTGGCTGGTAGTGGCCTGCGACCTGCCCCTGCTATCCGAAGCCACCCTGAGTTATCTCGTGCAGCACCGCCAGCCCGGCCGCTTGGCTACTACCTTCCAAAGTCCCGAAAACGAGTGGCCCGAGCCGCTTATCACCATCTGGGAGCCGGCCAGCTACGGCCAGCTACTGCGCTTCCTGGGCCTGGGGTACAGCTGCCCCCGCAAAACCCTCATCAACTCCGACATCGAATTGCTGGCCCCACCCGCCGCCGGCGAGCTGCGCAACGTGAACACGCCGGAAGAAGCGGCACAGGTGCGGAGTGAGTTAGGAACGATGTAAGGTGCGAAATAAAATAGCTGGAATTGGGCTGTTGCTGCTACTTTGGGGCTGTTTTCCGACTCCCGCTATATATGAAGCGAATAATCTATCCTCTACTGGTCTTGGTGGCCAGCGGCCTCTCGGCCCGGGCTCAGACTCCAAAAGCCACGCCCAATCTCAACCTCGAGTTCGAGCAGCTTGCCAAGCAGACGCGGCAGCCCACCGGCTGGTGGGTGCCCGCCGACAACGGCTACACCGTAACGGCGGATTCGGTGAATCCGCACCAGGGGCGGTACGCGCTGCGTCTGCAAAGCACTGGGGAGGTCAATACGAAGGCATTTGGCGTGGCTTCCATAAAGCTGCCCGTGGCGTTTCGGGGGGAAACGGTCACGCTATCGGGATTCCTGAAAACGGAAAACGTGCAGAACGGCTACGCGGGCCTGTGGCTGCGGGAAGATGGCTCCAGCAGTACGCTGGCGCTGGATAACATGAGCAAGCAGAACGTGCGGGGCACTACCAGCTGGCAGCCGTACTCGATTACGCTGCCGCTGGAAAAAGGGGCAGAGTCGCTGGTAATCGGCGGCTTGCTGACGGGTACCGGCACGGCCTGGCTGGATGGACTGAAGCTGACCGTGGATGGCAAGCCCTGGGAGCAGGCACCCGTCCGGCTGGTGCCGCACTTCAAAGCCGAGCAGGATACTGTCTTTGTCCGAAGCTCGGGCATTACGCTTGGCTCGCTGAGCGGGCAGCAGCTGGAAAACCTGGCGGTGCTGGGCCGGGTCTGGGGCTTCGTGAAATACTACCACCCGGCCGTGGCCCGGGGGGAGTTCAATATGGATGCCGAGCTGCTGCGCGTGCTGCCCCGAGTGCTGGCCAGCTCCTCCACTGCCGCCCGAAGCCAAGTGCTCAGCGCTTGGCTGGCTAGCCTGGGCCCGGTGCCAGCCTGCCCCAAATGCCGGGAGCCGGACCCTAAAAGTGTCCGGCTGCAACCCGACTTGGACTGGCTGATGGACAAGCGCCAACTCAACCCATCTCTGAGTGAGCAGCTCACCTTTCTGCGCCGCAACCGCAACCAGGGGCCGCACTACTACGTGAGCACCGTGCCGCGCATCGGAAACCCCATGTTTGAGCACGAGAGCAGCTACGCCCAAGTGCCGGGCCGCCTGCCCGACGACGGCCTACGCGTGCTGGCCTTGTACCGCTATTGGAACATGATTGCCTACTTTTTTCCCTACCGCTACGCCATCGGGGAGGACTGGCAGCGGGTGCTGCCCGAGTTTCTGCCGCGCTTCGTGGCTGCCCGCACGCCCGAGCAATACCGCCTCACGGCCCTGGCCCTCATCGGCCGCATAAACGACACTCACGCCAACATTTCCAACGACTCGGTTCTGACGGCGTACTGGGGGGCATACTTCGCGCCGGCTCAGGTGCGGTTTGTGGAAGATCAGGCCGTTGTAACGGGCTATTTCGACCCGCAACTGGGCCCGGCTACCGGCCTGCTCAGGGGCGATGTGGTAGAAAGTGTGGATGGCCGCCCAGTAAAGGACCTGATAGCCGAGCGGCGGCCCCTCACGCCGGCCTCCAACGAGCCTACCCGCCTGCGCAATATTGCCCGCGACCTGCTCCGCGGGCCCACCGAGCAGGTGCGGCTGGTGGTGCGCCGCAACGGCCGGCAGGTACCGCTGACTATCAGCCGTTACCCTTCCAATAAACTGAATCTGGCTTACAACAACGGTACGCTCGACCCTGCCGCCTCTGCCTGGCGCAAGCTGCCGGGCAACATTGGGTATCTCTCGCTGGGCACCATCCAAAGTAAAGACCTGCCGGCTATCATGGAGGAAGCCCAGGGAACCAAGGGCCTCATTATTGACATCCGCAACTACCCCTCCGATTTCGTGGTGTTTTCGCTCACGAAGTACCTGCTGAGCAAGCCGGCGGATTTCGTGCGGTTCAGCGCGCCGCTGGCTACCTATCCGGGCCTGTTTCTGAGCTCTTCGCTGTTGCAGGTCGGGAGTGGCAAGGGCGCGGCGTATCCGGGCAAGGTGGTTATTCTGGTGAACGAGCTGTCGCAGAGTCAGTCGGAATACACGGCCATGGCCCTGCGGGCAGTACCGGGAGCAACGGTTGTCGGTAGCACGACGGCCGGGGCCGACGGCAACGTGTCGGCCATTGTGCTGCCCGGAAATATCAATACCCGCATTTCCGGCCTCGGCATCTACTACCCTGATGGCCGCGAAACCCAGCGCGTCGGCATCGTGCCCGACATTGAGGTGAAGCCCACCATCCAGGGCATCAAAGAGGGCCGCGACGAAGTGCTGGAGCGCGCCGTTGAGGGAATTAAGAATTCGGAATAAAGAATGGCCGTTGAAATACCTCCCAGCGGGATGTTCAACGGGCGTTCTTTATTCCGAATTCTTAATTCCCTGAATCCCCCCTTACGGATGCGCGGCTACCCATACGTCGCCGTCCTGGTAGAACTCCTTTTTCCAGATCGTGACGACCTGCTTGAGCGTGTCGATGATGTACTGGCAGGCGGCGAAGCTTTCGGCGCGGTGGGGCGTGGACACGGCCACCACCACGGCCACGTCGCCGATGTGCAGGGTGCCTTTGCGGTGGATGACGGTTACTTTTTGCAGCATGGGCCATTGCGCCACCGCCTGTTCGGCCACTTTGCGCAGCTGGTGCAGGGCCATGCTGTCGTAGGCTTCGTATTCCAGGCGGATTACCGCGCGGCCGGTGCTCTGGTTGCGCACCGTGCCGATGAAGGTGTTGATGGCCCCGGCGCCGTCGGCTTCCACGCTGCGCAGGGCGTCGGCTACGGCTATGGGTTGGTCGGTGAGGTCGATATGAATCATATAGTTGCGTTTATGTGGCGTGTCATTCTTCGACTACGGCTGTGCCTTCGCTCAGAATGACATATTTCCTTAGCCCGCACAACTATCCGCCGCTGACGGGTGGAATCAGGGCAATTTCGTCGCGCTCATGCAGCGGTGCATCATCGGCGGCGTACTCGTTATTTACGGCCACGGCCAGGCTGCTCAGGGCGGCAAGCGCAGGGTAGCGGGCGTGCAGCTCGGAGAGTAGGCCCCGGGCCGACTGGCCGGCAGCGGTTTCTATTTCGAGCGTCGGCTGGCCCACGATTTCGCGGGCCACGCCGAACAGAGCTATATTGAGGCGCATTGGTTTTTGGGCTGATGGGGTAATAGTACGCAGAGCAAACCCAAACCACCACGCCGGTGTTACGTTTGTTCTGTAAGCGCCCACCACTATGGCCCGGCCGCCGCGTCTTTTTTTGCTCCTCCATGGCCCTTTCCGCCGTTTCGCCCGTGTCTGCTCTCCATAACCCGCCCGTGCTGCGGGAAGCGGCCCCGCGGCCGGTGCTGTTCGACAACCACGGCCGGCCGCTGGAGTACCTGCGCCTGGCCGTTACCGACCGTTGCAACCTGCGTTGCTTCTACTGCATGCCCGAAGAAGGCATCAAGTACCTGCCCAAGCAGGAGTTGCTGACCTATGAGGAAATGCTGCGCCTGACGGGCGTGCTGGCCGGCTTGGGTGTGCGCAAGGTGCGCCTGACCGGCGGTGAGCCCTTCGTGCGGCGCGACTTGGTGCCGTTTATGGCCCGCCTGAGCGAGCTGCCGGGCATTGAGGAGTTGAGCCTGACGACCAACGGCGTGCTTACGGCCCCGCACGTGCCCGAGTTGGCCCGCCTGGGCGTGCGCACCGTCAACCTTAGCCTCGACACGCTCGACCGAGCCCGTTTCGCCAGCATCACCCGCCGCGACGAGCTGCCCCGGGTGCTCGACACGCTGTACGCGCTGCTGGAAGCCGGTATCCGCGTCAAAATAAACGCTGTGGTGATGGACGGGCAGAACATTGAGGACCTGCTGCCGCTGGCCGAGCTGACCCGCGAATTGCCCGTGGAGGTGCGCTTTATCGAGGAGATGCCCTTCAACGGCGGCAGCCACGAAGCCACGCCCGCCACGCTGCCCTGGAACCACCACCGGATTCGGGAGCATCTGGCCCTGAACCTGGGTGAGCTGACGCCCGTGCCCACGCACCCCGGCGACACGGCCAGCCACTACACCGTGGTCGGCCACCAAGGCCGGCTGGGCATTATTGCGGCCTACTCGCGCACCTTCTGCGGCACCTGCAACCGCCTGCGCCTCACGGCCGAAGGTGGCCTCAAAACCTGCCTCTACGACCAGGGCGTGCTCGACCTGCGGGCCATGCTGCGCACCGGCGCTTCGGATGACGACCTTGTGGCGGCCCTCAGCCACGCCTTCCGGAACCGCGCCGCCAATGGCTTCGAGGCCGAAAGCCAGCGCCCGTTGCACCAGCTCAATTTCGAGTCGATGAGTACGATTGGCGGGTAAGCGGGGCTACTACCTCCGGGTCCTGATACTGGCTTTTTGCTTGAACCCGGATCTGTAACTTGCGGCTCCGCTGATGCCCTCTTCGTCTGCCACACCCCTGGCAGCCTGCTTATCGCACCATGAAAGTATTCCTGAGTTGCCTGTTGCTGTTCAACCTGCTGTGTTTTCTGCTCTTCGCCCTGGATAAACGGAAAGCCCAACGGAACCAACGGCGCATTGCCGAAAAAACGCTGCACCTCGCTACGCTGCCAGGTGCGGCACCCGGCGCGTGGGCGGCGATTTTCCTGCTGCACCATAAAAACCGCAAAGCCGCCTTCTGGGGCGTTACCCTGGCCCTGACGCTGCTGCAAGGAGCGGCTCTGTATTTCATGTGGCCCCATTTGCAGGCGCCGTTTTAGCTGAGGCAAGCTGCTGCATACTGGCAATTGGGCCAGGCGCGCGGCAAGCAACGGGGATAGTAGCTGCATGATTGTAACGAGCAAACATCTTTAAGCGGGAAGAACCTCGTCATGAGGTGATATATCGTCTAAGATTCGTAGTATCGGCCTGCTATGAAGATAGTACTCTGGATATTAGGCCTAGGAGCGGCGCTATACGTGGCGGTGTGCATGCTGCTGTATTTTCAGCAGGAACGGCTGCTATTCTTCCCGACCAAACTTGCTCCCGACTACCGCTTCCGGTTTGCCCAGCGCTTCGAGGAACGGTGGCTGCCCACCGCCGATGGCACCCGCCTGCACGGCCTGTTGTTCCCAGCCGATTCGGTCAGAAGCAAGGGCCTCGTGTTCTACCTGCACGGCAACGGTGGCGCGCTGGATAGCTGGGGCGAAGTAGCCACCACCTACACCCGCCTGGGCTACAGCGTGTTTCTGCTCGATTACCGGGGCTACGGCAAAAGCGAAGGCCACATCAGTAGCCAGGCTCAGCTGCTGGCCGACGTGGATACGGCCTACCAGCAGCTTACGGCCGAGTTTCCGGAAAGCCGGACGGTGCTGCTGGGCTATTCGCTGGGCACGGGTGCGGCGGCCTGGCTGGCGGCCCGCCACCACCCCCGGCTGCTGGTGTTGCAGGCCCCTTATGCCAGTATGCGGGCCACTGCCCGCCAACATTACCCGTGGGTGCCCGGCTTTGTAGTGCGCTACCCGCTGGCTACCAACGAAGTGTTACCCCGCGTTTCGGCACTCATCGTCATCTTTTACGGCGACCAGGACGAAATTATCAGCCCGGAGTCGACCAAGCAGCTCAAAACCCTGCTTAAGCCCGGCGACGAGTTTATTGCGTTGCCGGGGGCCGGCCACAACGGAATGACCGACAACCCGGATTACCAACGTGCCATCCGCCGGATTCTGGGGGCGCCACAGGCTGCGGCAGGAAGTGACTCAAATCTGAGTCGCTGAGCACGTTTGGGAATGCGTTGAAGTGGCACATGCGCAATAAACTGAGCACCAGCCAACTGGGTTGGGTGCTGGCCCTGACAGGGCTGACATTGTACATCCTGGAGCAAACGCAGTTGCTTGATTTGCCGCCATTGCTGCGCTGGCTCCCCGCGCTTTGGAACGACAGCCAGCCCGACCTGCGCGAGAACCACGATTTATATGCGCTGCTTTTCGTTGTCGGGGCGCTGCTGGCGGCGTGTTCGCGCGAACGGTACGAGGACGAGTATATCGGCCAGCTGCGGCTGGAGGCCCTGTTGGGTGCGCTTTACATGTACTGCGGGCTGCTGGTACTGGCTATTCTGCTGGTAAGCGGGATGGGATTTCTGCGCGTGATGATGTACGCCATGTTCGCGCCGCTGCTGTTGTTTCTGGGGCTGTTCCAGCTTAGCCTGCGGCGGGCCCAACGTACTACCCCGGCCCATGACTAACACCTTGCGCGTAGAGCGCGCCATCCACCGCTTCACCCAGGAAGAGCTGGCCCGCCGCATTGGGGTGAGCCGGCAAACCATCAACGCCATGGAAGCCAGCAAATACGTGCCTTCCACGGCCCTGGCCCTCAAGCTGGCCCAGGTGTTCGGCAAGCCCGTTGAGGCCCTGTTTCAGATGAAGCATGACGTTCTTTTGACTTTCTAAACAGCTTCGTTGGCATCGTCGCGACAGGTGGCTGCCGGCTCTGGGCGGGTTTCGGCCTCCTGCGGCGCGGGCGCGGGTATTGGCAGGCCAGGGCGCAGCCAATACCCGGCTGGCTACCTTTGGGTATCATGAAGCGCTTTTTCCCCTTGTCTACCAAGCCTCGTTGCCGGATTATGCTGGTATCGGTTGTGGCGCTGGCCGCGTTGGCCCCCTCCGTGGCCCGGGCCCAGACGGCCCCCCGGCCCCCCGACCGGCAGTGGGGCTCCTGGGCGATTGGAACGGCGGTGCTGCCCGGTGGGCCCAAGGGCTGGGGCGGCTACTTCGAGCTGCAGGCCCGCTCCAATGCCCTGTTGCGCGAGTTCTTCTACAACGAAATCAAGGGTGGCGTCAGCTACAACGTAACCGACAACTTCACGGTGCTGCTGGGCATCGGCCGCTACTCCACGGCCGACTACCGCGACCTGAGCGAGGGGTATCTGGCCCTGGAGAGGCGCGTGTGGCAGCAGTATACCTTCACCCAGCCGGTGGGCCGCATCAAGCTGGAGCACCGGTTTCGGGTGGAGCAGCGCTGGACGCGCTTCCGCGACGATGTGGTGCCCGTGAACCAGGCCCGCTACCGGGGGCGGCAGCGCTACCGCCTCAGTGCGGTGCTGCCGCTGAACAACCCCACTATGCAGCCCGGCACGGCATTTCTGTCGGTGTACAACGAGGTGTTTCTCGACCCGCGCGGGCCGTATTTCGAGCGCAACCGGGCCTACGCGGGGGCCGGCGTACAGCTCAACCGAGGCGTAACGGTGCAGGACGCCTGGCTCAACCAGGTTGATTGGCTGCCCGCCCGTGCCCAGGCCGGCACCGGCCAGTTCATCGCCCGCGGCCGCCAGTACAAGAATAACCTCGTGCTGTCGGTGGTCTACCGCATCGCCCGCGCCAAGGCTGAGGACAAGCCTGCTCCATTCACGCCGTTTCAGGCGGATTGAACGGTGTAAAAAAGGTCATTCTGAGCGAAGCGGAGCGTAGTCGAAGAATCTCTACCGCTTCGTTGCAATGGTAATCCAACGAAGCGGTAGAGATTCTTCGACTACGCTCCGCTTCGCTCAGAATGACGTTCTGTCGTTACCCATTGCTCATTGACCCATTACTTCCCCAAACCCACCCAGCCCTGACGCATGGCGTAGTACAGGGCCGTGCCTACTGTGAGGCCCACGAGGTAGCCGTAGGGCAGGCCGGCGCAGAGGATGCCGGTGAGCAGGGCCAGCAACAGGTGGGTCCGCTCGGTGCTGATGTCGCGGAGCAGGGCCGCCAGGCTGAGGGCCTCGAAGAACAGCAGCACCCCCAGAATAGGCAGCGGGAACACCTGCACCAGCTGCTGGAAACCCTGGCTGAAGAACAGGCCCAGCACCAGAAACAGCCCGCCGTAAATTACCACCGAGCCGCCAGTGCGGCCCCCGAAGGTGTAGTGGCCCACCATGCCGCCCGAGCCGTGGCAGACCGGAAAGCCGCCCAAAAATGGGTTCACCAGGTTCATGAGGGCGTAAGTGAAGCTGATTTTGCGCACCGTAATCGGCCGTTCGGGAAAGTAGTCCTGCACCACTTGGCGGGTGGCCAGCACCGAGTTGCCCAACGACAGCGGAATCTGGGGTAGGGCCAGCAGCACGGCGCCCGTGAGGATATCGGCTAGTTGTGGAACGTGCCAGCCGGGCAGGCGTAAACCCAGTGCCTGTTGGGCCGAGGCGAAATCGAGTTTGAAGACCAACCCGTAGAGTACGCCCAGGCTGACTACTACCAGCGCGGCGGGCCAGCGGCGGTTGCCCAGCAGCACCACCGTTATCAGGAAGGCAGCCGCGGCCAGCGCGTAGCCGCTAAGGCCGTCGGCGGGTACGTACTGCTTGAGGGCCAGGGTGGAAAGCTGCAGGGCCAGCCCGAACTGGATGCCCCGGATGACGGGCTTGGGCACGAGCCGGGCCAGCCCATCAATGAGGCCCGTAACCGAGAGTAGCAGCATGCCCACACCCACTGCCAGCCCGCCCCCGAAGATGATGCGGCCGGGGATTTTTTGGGCAATAACCAGCGCCGCAAATGCCTTGAGGGGCTGCACCGGCATGGGCATACCATACCACAGCCCCGAAAACAGCTGCATCAGCCCGAACATGATGAGCACCCCGGCGCTGTCGAGGCCCGAGGCGGCAATTACGCCGATGAGCAGGGGCAGGTCAGTGCCCAAGTCGCCGAAGGCCCCGGCCAGCTCGTTGCGGTCGAAGCGAAGGCGCGGGCGCTGGGCTGGTGACTGAGTGGCCGAGTGAATGAGTGGTTCGGTAGGCGTGAGGGGCATAACGGCGTGGGCGTGAAGAGCGGCAAGATACGGCACCGAACGATGTAGGGGCGGGTCTTGCCCCCGCCCCGCCGTTCATCGACGGGCGGGCGGTTCGTTGCTGCCCGCCCGCCGATGAACGGTGGTGGGTGGCTCGTTCAATGGTGGGCGGGGACAAGCCCCGCCCCTACACCGTTCCTTCTTCATACCCTGCCAGCCCGCCCTCCAGGCTCTGCAGGTTTTCGAGGCCACGGCCAGCTTGCAGGCGCTCCAAGGCGCGGGCGCTGCGGGTGCCGCCCTGGCAGTATACTACCACCGGGCCGGTGGCGGGCACCTCGGCGGCGCGGGCGTCCAGCTGGCTCAGGGGCAGCGAAACTGCGCCGGGCAGGTGGCCGGCGGCGTACTCGTGGGGTTCGCGCACATCGAGCAGCAGCGGGGCAGCGGGGCCAGCCAACGCACGGTGCAGCTCGGTGGCCGAGATGGTAGGCAGGACCGGCTGGCACAGCTCGGCGTAGGCGGCGGGGTCGGCGGTGCCCAGGAGCAGGGCGGCCTGATCGGGCTGCCGGGCAAACTTGAGGATGCGAGTGGCAAACGTGAGGGCATCGAAGAGCCAGAGTCGGCCACTTAGTACCTCGCCCAGGTTCAGCAGCACCTTCAGCGTTTCGGTGGCCTGGGCCGTGCCCACCACGCCGGGCAGCACGCCCAGCACGCCGGTAGCCGAGCAGTTGGGCGCTTCATCGGCGCCGGGCGGCACCGGAAACAGGCAGCGGTAGGTGGGGCCGCCCTGGTAGTTGAACACGCTCACCTGCCCCTCGAACTTGTAAATGGCCCCCGACACCAGCGGCCGGTTCAGCAGCACGCAGGCATCGTTCAGCAGGTAGCGGGTGGCGAAGTTGTCGGTGCCGTCCACCACCACATCGTAGGCCTCCACCAGCACCCGCACGTTGGCCACATCGAGCCGCTTGGCATGCACCTCGGTAGCGACCAGCGGGTTCAACCGGGCCAGTACCTCGGCGGCCACCGTGGCCTTGGTGCGCCCCACGTCGGCCGGCCCGAACAGTATCTGGCGGTGCAGATTGCTCTCGTCCACCACGTCGGCATCCACGATGCCCAGCGTGCCCACCCCGGCGGCTGCCAGGTACTGCAGCACCGGGCAGCCCAGTCCGCCCGCGCCCACTACCAGCACCCGAGCCGCCTTCAGTTTCAGCTGGCCCGCCTCGCCAATCTCGGGCAGCTGCAGGTGGCGGCGGTAGCGGCGGCGTTCTTCGGGAGTAAGCATGAGCGGGAGTAGGTGAGTGTAGCGTCTCGTCGTTGCACGGCAGTGCGGAACGATAACCCAGAACGGACAACATCAGCCACGAAGAGACGCAAAATACGGCGTCTCTACACCGGGCGGGCGGCCTGCCCCTCCTTCAGCCACGCCACCGCCGCGCCCTCATCGCCAAAAAAGTGGACTTGGTACGCCTTGCTGTCGTAATACTCCACCGGCTTGAAGGCTGGGTCGGCCATGATGTGGGCCAGCAGGGTAGGGCTGGTGAGGTAGGCTACCCGGAGGCCTCCGAGGCGGCGGGCCATATCGGGGAAATAGTTGGTGAGCAGCCAGAGGGTAATGTCCGGGTCGTTGACGACGCGGCGGCGGATGTCCTGGAGCCAGTAGCTGCAGGTGTGGGCCTGGGCCACGTGGGCCAGCTGCTGGTAAGCGGCGGGCAGCAGGGCCGGCTCGGGCTGATGGGTCCAGCGGCCCACCAGCAGGTTCAGGTCGGCGCGGTAGGTGAGTTGGAGCAGCTCGGCGGGAGTATCGGAGGCCATGGCGGAGGAGTGGAAAGCAAAGCTACGGAAAGCACTGATGCTGCGGATGTAGCAGCTGTGTTGGTTAACCGCCAACGCGACAGCTCTGTGGCCCGTAGGAGGGGCACAGTGGCTCCGGGCGGGGCCACCGGTTTTCATTCCTCATCGACTTTTTCCCACCATGCAACGCGTTTCCCTGCTTCTGAGTACCGCCACTGCCCTCACGCTGCTCCTCGGCGCCTGCTCGCAAACCACCGAACAGCCCGCCACCGACATCAGCACTGCCGAAACCACCGAAACCCCCGTGGAGCGCGCCGCCGACCTGCCGGCCGGCACCACTATTAAAGGCGACGATGGCAGCAAAATCAAGAAGCAGGCCGATGGCGACATCAAGATAAAAGATGTCAACGGCAACAAAATAAAGCGCGACGCCGACGACGGCACCGTGAAGGTGAAGTAGCCCGCCGTTACCTGATCAGCCCAAACAAAGCAGCCCGAAGCGGTGCGCTGGGTGTGCCGGGGAAGTGAAAACCACTGCCTCGTTACACCCAGCGCACCGCTTCGGGCTGCTTTGTTTGGGCTGATCAGGTGAAGTGGCGGCTACTACCGGCAACAGTCGCTTACTGGCGCGAACGGCGTTTCTGGCTGCGTACGGGCGGCCTGGGGGCCGGTGGGGCCGTCTGCATCTGCACCGAATCGACGCTTACCTGCCCGAACTGCACTTTGGGCATGGGCAGCTGGGCATTGGGCTCGACGGCTGGTACCGGCAGCGGGGTGGCGCTACCCTGGCTGGCCCCGGTGGGCAGTACCACGCCCGGCACCGGACTGATGCGTTCGGTGGGCTGATGGCGGGTGGGCGTAACAGGGGCGCGATTCTGAGCGCGGGCCCCGAACGGGGCGCTCAGGCCACCCAGCAGCAGGGCAATGGTCAGGAAACGAAACATATGGGAGGAAGCTAAGTGGAAGCAGGGCACCAGCCCTATGCTACCTGTTACGGCAACCCGGCGGGCGGCGTTGGCCGGGTGGCCGCCTGCTAGTGCTTGGGCATCAGTTGGGCCGAGCTGAGCGAATACACGTCGTGGCGGCGGCTGCGCAGGTTCTGCACGCTGCCCTGCTGGCGCAGCTTGTCGAGAATCGAGAGGTCTACGTCGGTTACCAGGATCATCTCGGTGTTGGGCGTGG
Organism: Hymenobacter lapidiphilus; assembly: GCF_013377885.1. Taxonomy (GTDB): domain Bacteria; phylum Bacteroidota; class Bacteroidia; order Cytophagales; family Hymenobacteraceae; genus Hymenobacter; species Hymenobacter lapidiphilus. Next base: position 72,704 of record NZ_JABKAU010000007.1, on the reverse strand, counting down.
CCTCACTCTTCACGCCGGTAGTCGGAAACGAGAAGTCGCAGGGGGTGAGCACGGCCGACTGGGCGTACTGGATATCCATGTTTTTCACCCGCGGCAGGTTGCCCACCGAGCCGGCAATGGCCACGTAGCACTCGTTTTCGATGGCCCGGGCCTGGGCGCAGTGCCGCACCCGCGAGTAGGCCGTCTGGGTGTCGGTGAGGAAGGGCACGAACAGGATGTCCATGCCCTGGTCGGCCAGCAGGCGCGCCAGCTCCGGAAACTCCGAGTCGTAGCAGATGAGCACACCTATCCGGCCGCTGTCGGTATCGAAGGTCTGGAGGCTGTTACCGCCCTTCAGGGCCCAATACTTGGCTTCGTTGGGTGTTACATGGATTTTCTCGTAGCGCTCGGTAGTGCCGTTGCGGCGGCAAAGGTAGCCCACGTTCATCAGCTGGCCATCGGGGGCCAGCTCGGGCATCGAGCCGGTAATGATGTTGATGTGGTACTTGACGGCCAGCTGCGTAAAGCGGTGCAGGATTTCGGGCGAAAACTGGCTGAGCTTGCGGATGGCATCAATTTCGGACAGCTCATTGGTTTCGGCCATCAGCGGGCCATGGAACAGCTCCGGGAACAGGGCAAAGTCGGCCCGGTACGCCGACAGCGCATCCACAAAGTATTCGACCTGCTGAAACAGGTCGTCGAAGCTGTCATAGAGGCGCATCTGCCACTGCACCAGGCCCAGCCGCACCTGGGTTTTGGGGGCTACGGCGCTGGCAGGGCGCTGGCTGTAGAGCATGTTGTCCCACTCCATCAGCAGGGCATAGTTGCCCGAGGCCTCGTCGCCGGGCAGGTAGCCCCGAATCACGCGCACCGGGTGAAAGTCGTTGGAGAGCTGGAAGTTGAGGGCCGGGTCCACGATTTCGCGGTTTTTTACCCGCTGCACGTAGTCCTTGGGCGTCATGGCCTCCTGGTACTCGCGGTAGCCGGCAATGCGGGCTCCAAACGTAATGGCCCGCAGGTTAAGCCGCTCGCACAGCTCCTTGCGCGCCTCATAAAGCCGCCGTGCCAGCCGCCGCCCGCGGTAGTCGGGGTCCACGAACACTTCGATGCCATACAGCGTGTCGCCGGCCGGGTCGTGGGTGCTGAAGGTATACTCGCCGGTAATCTGGCGGTAGGTGTGCTCGTCGGGGTACTTGGCGCGCTCCACAATAATGGCCAGCGCGGCCGCTACCACTGCCCCATTTATGGTTACTACCAGCTGCCCCATCGGAAACAGCTCCCGGAGCCGCTCCAGCGACTTGGCCGGCCAGTAGCTACCCATTTCGGGGTAGGCCCGCCGCATGGCCGCGTCAAATGATTCGTAGTCGTTGGCCTGCAGGTGGCGGATTTCAATTACTTCGTTCATGCAAATGTGGGTTGAAAGGGGCTCCCGTGCGGCCGCCATTGGCCGGGCCAGCACCCAGGCCAGCTGCCGCCGGGCCATGGTGGCCATGGGGTGGAGGGCCACAGGAGTAAGTTGAGCAAGGTTGGTTTTACTAATGCTCTTCCTGACTAAACGCGCATTGTGGTGTTTGGTTGGCTGATATTGGCCGCGCCCTTATTGCAAAAAAGCCGCTTCCCGGGCAGGAAGCGGCTTTGGCAGACCAACAAAAAGGCTGGCTATTTTTTCATCACCCGGGTCGGAACGCCGGCTTTTATGCTTGGTCCCTGGGTGCGGCGCTTGGCCTGGGCTTTGCGCCGTAGCTTCCAACGACGCACAGGCCCCAGCTTCTTCATTTTTTTACGGGCACCGCCCTTGTAGCTCATGTAGTTAGGACGGCCCTTGCGTGGGCTGCGCCGGAAAAAGCCACCCTCGGCCGTGGCGGGCGCCAGTAGTATAGCGCCGTTAGCAGTGGCGTGCGCTTCAGCAGTAGCGCGGGCTGGTGCCGGATCCAGCATCATGGCAAAAGCCAGCAAAAGGAAAAGTAGCGTTTTGAACATATAGAAGAAGGAAAGAGTGGATGTAAAGGCCTGTTGGAAGTGTTTTCGTCTCTTCGGTTGCGAAGTAGTTAGCTCACAATGAAGGTAAACGAAAATCAGGTACTATAAAAATTCATCTTTCCACGAATATTTTGCACAGCCTATATAAACGATAAGAAGTTGGATTATTAGGCAAAGCCCTAATAATCCAACTTCTAAAAGTTAAAAAAAAAGACCGTCTGGCTGGTAGCTTACCGGCGCGAGCGAAGCCAGCGTACGGCTTCCCCTTCGTCGGTGAATTGGTGCACCGAGCAGTCGTTGCCGTGGGTGTGGGGCATAGCGGGCAGCGCATCGTCCTGGGAATCTTCGAGCTGGTAAGGGGCTACCAGGAAAGCCAGAAACACATGGTGGCCTATTTGCTGCCGCAGCGTAGGGTAAAATTGCTCCGTCAGCCAGTGTACGTCGCCCAGGTCTACCCGCACGCGGCGGCGGGCATCAATCAGCCAGCAGTGGCAGTCGCTACAACTACCAGCGTAGCGCAGCAGCAGCTGGTAGCCCGCCCGCAGCTCGCCCGAGGTAGTGGGCCGGAGCCAGCGGGCCGCAATAATGCCCAAATCGGGGCGATGGGTGAGTTCCAGGAAGTCGGCAAGCGAAGCAGTGGCAATGGTCATGCTGAGGAAATCAAGTGAACCCAGCCAGCCGGCCGGCCTACTGCCATACGCGGCCATTGGGTCCGGCGTTGGCCGGCCGCTTGTTCAGGGCCTACTCATGGTTAGCGCGGCGGCGTAGCGGTGGGTCGCCGCGGCTCGTCCGGGGTAAGCGTCGACGACTTGCTTTTCCGGGGCCTAGCCCGCTTCAGCGGCTGGTTGTCGTAGTCGGTCATCACTTGTTGCTTGGGGGCTCCGGTCATGCCAGGGGCCACATAAATACCCTCCACTCTCTTTGTTGTGTCGGAGGGGGCGAGGTGGGTTTCTACTTTAGTAGTTTGGGCGGTGGCGGCCAAAGCAGTACCACCGGCTAATAGTGCGGTTAGCGTGAGATAACGAAGCATAAGACTGTCAGTCAAAAGGTTGAAAGTCTTGTATACGCTGTTCGCCGCCGAAACGATACCTCGGAACTCGGCGTGCGCTTAGTGTTGCACGCGTGGGGCGGGCGGCATAGGGGTTACCGGTATCTCCACGGGCCGGATGTCGTAGCGGCGGTTGAACTCGGCTACCCCTGCCGAAGTCACGTTGCGTTTGGTAACCACAATCATCACGCCTTCGCCGGCCGCGTCTCCAAAAATCCGGACCGCCTCCGCTCCCTTTACCACGTTCACCGAGGCAATAGTGCGCCGGTTGAGCTCATCAATAGTTTTTTTATCTGTGAGCTGCCCATCGAGAAAATAAAGGCTGGGTGCGGCCACTACGCGCGTTTCGGCCGCACCAACCAACTGGCCCTGGCCCCGTGCAACACCGGCTACACTGAGGGCGGCCGTTACGAGCACCGCGCCGACTAATAAGGAGAACGACATAGATAAGCGCTAAGAATGAGAGATATACCGGAATGATACCAACGCCAGCGTCGCGGTTGCACGAGGCCCCGCGACGCTGGGATAAACTCCTAAAGCAGTAGTTTATTTTGTGCGGTCTTTAGTCCCTACGAAAATCAGGCCTAATTGGACGCGCACCTTCTTTTTAGTGCTTTCTGACAAGAACCTGATAGCGCCAATAGGGTGGCGGGAGACGTACCTTAGCCCTGACGCCTTCCTTTCAGGAGGTATCAGGGTTAAGGTACGGCAAAGGCTAAATGGCTACTTGGTCTGGATTATTACAGCACCCTTCGCACCCTTCTCACCGTACTTCTTAGTAGCCTGCTTGGCGTCCATTACAAACACGCTCTGCAGCTGGCCCGTTGCTACCTTCGACTTCTCAACTGATGCTTCCTGGCCGTTCACCAGCAGTAATCGCCCCTGCAGGTCGTTGGTCGACAGCCCCTGACCAGAGACGACCAGTTGCGTAAGTTGCTCAACTGCGGGACTAGCCGGGGTATTTACAATGCCGTACTTGCGCATAAACTCCTGCACTTCCGGCGAATCCTTGCTCTGCTTTGTAATAATCAGAATGGCGCCGTTGGCGGCATCGGTCCCGAAGGCTTTCAGGGCTACATCCCGTTTAAGCACGCTCAGGCTTTCAATCAGATTCGAGTCCAGCTTATTCACCTCTGCCTGGCTGATGCGTTTACCATCGAGGAAGGTCAGCGGATCACCGGTTTGGAGGGGCTGGCCCTTTTCGTCGAACAGCACATCGGTTGGGCGGCGGCCGACGGCAATCTGGGCTTTGTAGCGCAGGTTGCTGCCATCGTTTGCCCGCACCTCCGTCAGGCCGATAAGCCGGTAGCCGGGGTACTGCTGCACGATGTAGGCCAGCGCCGCTGGCGGCAAGGCGCTTATAGGAGCCTCCTTTTCTACATCAATTACTGCCGCTTTTAGAGCAGCAACCGGCGCCTCCGTGGGCGCAGCAGTGGAGGCAGCGGTGGCAAACAGCAGACCGGCGGCCAGTGGCAACACAGCTATGTAGCGCAGCAGATGGCGGGGCGCAGAAGGTTTAGTGTTCATCATGGCAATGCGGGTTTTAAGAAGGTGGAAGTTGAAGTGACAGACAATTTCGTTGGTGGGGCCGTGTTCGATACTTTGGTGCAGCAGCGAATATTGGTAGGCTTTCGCATCGTGGGTCCGGGTTTGCAGCACTTGGTAATCGGCCTGGAACTCGAGGTTTTCGTGCAGAGCCCGGCGCAGCAGCCAGCCACCCGGATTGAACCAGTAGAACACGAGGCTCAATTGGGCCAGCAGGATATCAATTGTGTGCCACTGGCGCACATGCTCGTGCTCGTGGGCCAGAATGGCGGGTAGCTCGGCAGCCGGGTGCCGGTCTGGGTTCAGGTACACGGTTTGCCAGAACGCGAAAGGCATGACCGGCCCGCTCAGGCGGCGAAAGAACCAGCCGTACAGTGCCTGCGGCCGGGCTTGGCGGTGTAAGCGGCGCACGGCCAGCAGCTGTACCAGCAGCCGCAACCCAAACACTACCACGCCGGTCCAGTAGGCCACCAGCAGCCAGTTGATAGCGGCCGGCGTGGCCGTTGGCGAGGGCAGCGCCAGCCCAGACCACTCGGCCGGGAGGCGCAGCAGTTCTGCCGGGCGCGGCGCAGTGCGGGCCAGCCAGCTACTGAAATCCAGCAGCGGGTAAGTGGGCGCGAACAGCAGCGCGAAGAGCAGGAAGGCCCGGTTCAGCCCGAAAAACGTGAGCCGCCGCAGCCCCAGATAGTACACGGCACAGAACAGCACCAGTGCCCCGTTCACCTTCAAGAGGTAAGGCAACAGCTCGGGCGCACTCATTTCGGTGGGCCGTTTTCAATCATGCGCACAATTTCCTTCAGCTCCTCAGCACTGATTTTCTGCTCCTTGGCGAAGAAGGAAACCAGCTCCTTGTAGGAGTCGCGGAAGTAGTCGCCCACGAAAGTGCCCAGAAACTGCTTCCGGTATTCCTCGGCCGCAATGGCGGGCGTGAAGCGAAAGGTGTTGCCCAGCTTCTCGGCGCTGAGGTAGCCCTTGCGCTCCAGGTTGCGCACCGTGGAGGCCAGGGTGGTGTAGGGTGGTCGGGGTTCGGGCAGCTGCTCCAGCACATCTTTGATAAAGCCGCCCTGAAATTCCCAGAAAACGCGCATGGCGTCTTCCTCGGGTTGGGTAAGTCGTTCCATAAGAGCAAGTACGATTGTTTCGTAATTGTACGAATAATTCGTAGTAATAGATACTGTTCTGCTGAAATATTTTTCCATCGGCCTTTACTGCCCTTCCCAATACCCCATAAAAAAAGCAGCCTGCTCAAACGAGCAGGCTGCTTTTTACTTTACCGAGCCGGAATTACTTGCGGCGCGGGGCCGGCTTACGAACCGGGGCTTTCTTCTTCACCGGAGCAGCTTTGGGAGCTACGGCGGGGGCCTCCATTATCTCGGGGGCCTGGCCATACTTCTCAACGGCTGGGTTCGGGTCGCCGGGCAGGTACACATCGAACTCGACGCGACGGTTGAGGGCGCGGCCGGCATCGGTGGCGTTGCTGGCAATCGGCTTAGCCTCGCCATAGCCCTTCGACACGATACGGTCGGCGGGTACGCCTTTGCTTAGCATGTAAGCGCGGGCCGAGGCAGCACGCTCATCCGACAGACGCAGGTTGTAGTTGTCCTCGCCCTTACTGTCGGCGTGGGCCGAGATGCTTAGGAAGTAGTCAGGGTAGTCCTGCATGATTTTCGACAGGGCATCGAGGGTCGGGTACGACGAAGGCTTCAGGGCCGCCTTGTTGAACTCGAACTGGATGAACTTGGTAGCTTCCTCCAGACGCTTCTTCTCCTCTACTTTCATCTCGGGGCAGCCTTTGTTCGAAGCTGGGCCCGGACGGGCAGGGCAACGGTCGAGGTAATCCGGAACGCCGTCACCATCACCATCAAGCGGGCAACCGGTCGCATCTACCTGCACACCGGATGGGGTGTCGGGGCACTTGTCTGCGCTATCAATTACGCCGTCGTTATCGGCGTCGGGGCAACCCTGCAGGGCCGCTTTGCCGGGGGTGTCGGGGCACTTGTCTTCGCTGTCGCGTACGCCGTCACCGTCGCGGTCGGGGCAGCCTTCGAGGGCTGCTACGCCGGCTTCAGTCGGGCACTTGTCCTGGTAGTCCGGAACGCCATCCTTGTCGCCGTCGAGTGGGCAACCCGTCAGGTCAACGGCTACGCCAGCCGGCGTGCCGGGGCACTTGTCCTTCTTGTCCGATACACCGTCGCCATCCTCATCGGCCATCTTGCCGAGGTTGAAGCTCAGGCCCAGCTTATGCTGCAGGTACCGGTCGTTGAGGTCGCCAACATTGGTAATGCCGTCCACCTGATCGGTGAGCGGGTAGTGCTGGCCGGTTTGGATGAACAGGCCGACCGCAGGCGAGAAGTTGAACTTAATGCCGGCAGCAGCCTGAATGTCAAACGCATACACGTCTGAGTTGCTAATTAGCCGGTCGTTGATGTCGTACAGGTCGGGGCTGGCGAAAAATACGCCGGGCTGCACCACCAGGTAAGGCGCGATGAACGCATCTTCCTTCAGTGCCCAGCCGTTGTTAAGCTTCAGCTTGATCGGAATGCCCACGTTTACCACGTTGGCATCGAAACGCCGAACCCGGTACTGCGTGTTCTTGGGGTAATCGGCCGAGAACTTCATGTCGCCGTAGCTCAGGTCCAGGCCAATATCGAGGCCGGGCGCCATGTAGCGGCTTACTGTGAGGCCCAGGCCGTATTCTACTTTGTCCTGCTTGAACCACTCCGACCCAAGGTCGCCGTGGTACTGTAGCCAGTTGTAGTAGACGCTGATGTTGGTCTTGCGGTCTGAGGTTTGGGCCTGGGTTAGTTGGGGGGCCAGGGTACAGGCCGCTATACCCAACGCCAGCACCTTAGAAAAGGGGATGCGTGGAAGCATATAAAAAAGGGAAAAAGTGACGGGAGAGCGTTCTGCGGACGCAGAATGAGTTTCTATACTTGCCTAGGAGCGAAAAAGTTGTCTATCTATAGATGAGCTTGTATATAACCAAGATTTCCTCTGTAATAACCTGACAATCAATAAACAAATCACGATTTAAGTGGCGTCCCGACCTAGCAGTCAAAATCGAGCAAGGGGGCTCTGCCGCCCAGAAAGGCTTCCAGCTGCTGCACCCGGGCCCGCTGCTGGCGCACTTCCTGCTGCAGCTGCTCTAGCTGGCGGTGCATATTCAGTACTAGATCAAGGCTGGCTTTGCCCAGGCCCAGTTCCTGGTGCAGGCGGGCCAGGCGGGCTACGCGCTCGGGTTCCTCGCGAAGGGCGTCGGGTACGTCGGGGGCCGGACGCAGCAAGCCGTAGCGTACAAACTCGCGCACTTCGGTTTCGCTCAGCCCATAGCGCACCCCGCATTCGCGGAAGGTAATCGTAATAATAGCCGCTTCCATAGTTGTGGTGCTTTTAAGGTGTTCGCCTCGGTTTTAATTGGTGTTTCGTCTGAACAGTGCCATCGGCTAACTGCCAATAGCCACTTGCCTGGAATCAGGAACGCAACTCGGCCAGCTGGCGAAACAGCGTTTTCTCCTGCTCCGTCAGGTGCTGGGGCAGGCTGATGGAAAGGCGTAGGTACAGGTCGCCGAACTGGTCTGGCTGCCGGTACACCGGGAGGCCTTTGCCACGCAGGCGCAGGCGGGTGCCGTTCGGGGTTTCGGGCTTGATGTTGATTTTGACGGCTCCCGACAGCGTTTCCACCGTTTGCTCGCCTCCCAGCAAAGCCGTGTACAGGGCCACCGGCACATCCATAGTCAGGTCGTTGCCGGTGCGGGCGTAACGTGGGTCGGGCCGGATGTGGAGCGTAATGTAGAGCGAGCCCGCCGGGCCACCGCTACGGCCCGGGCCGCCTTGGTCGCGCAACCGGATAACTTGGCCATCCTCAACGCCCGGTTGAATGGTGAGGCGCAGGTTTTTGCCATTGACAGTGAGCGTGCGCGGCCCGCCGCGGTAGGCGTCTTCCAGCGTCAGCTCCAACTCGGCCTGGTAATCCTGGCCGGCGCGAGGGCGGTTGCCGCCCCCGCCGCTGCCCCCCATACCCCCGAACATGGAGCCGAAAAAGTCGGAGAAGTCGGCTCCGCCAAATGGGTCGGCACCACCCGCGCCACCGCCACCCTGGGAATACTGCGACCAGTCGAAGCCGCCGCCGTTGCCACCGCCGGGGCGGCCGCCGCCCTGCTGGTAGCGCTGGTAGTCGGCGCCCAGCTGGTCGTATTTCTGGCGCTTTTCGGGGTCGCCGAGTACTTCATTAGCCTCGTTGGCTTCCTTAAATTTCTGCTCGGCTTCGGCGTTGTTGGGGTTCACATCAGGGTGATACTGACGGGCCAGCTTGCGGTAGGCCTTTTTTATCTGGTCCTGCGTGGCCTTTTTGTCGACGCCCAGCGTCTTGTAGTAGTCTTTATAATCCACGAGCGAGTAGGGCGGAGGGACAGAAGAAAAACCGGCCCGAATTTGGTAGAGGGCAGGCCAGTCAATGAAGCTGTTTAGAAAGTCAAAAGGACGTCATGCTGAGCTTGCCGAAGCATCTCTACCGCTTCGTTACAGTCATTCAGCGAAGCGGTAGAGATGCTTCGGCAAGCTCAGCATGACGTTCTAATTGATTCAGGGTACTTCCTAAACAGCTTCAATACTTTAGAACGAACCCAGCCCGTTGTGGGTTACCGTAACATTGCCGGCGCCAGCCGGTCTTTTCTCCACCCACCCACCCCCATACTGCTTGCTTTATGAAATTTCTCGCTACTCTCGCAGCTGTTATGCTTATGGCCGGCACGCTGGCTGCTCAGGCCCAAACCAAAGCCCCAGTCGCCCGTCGCGGTGCGCAGCCCAAGGCCCGTGTGGTGTCCAATGGCGCCACCATGAAGGATGGCTTCCTGATGAAAGATGGTAAGGTGCTCGAAACGCGTAATGCCCACACCGGCGCCATTACCGCCGAGTCGGCCCTGGTAAACGGCACCAAAGTGCAGCCCGACGGCACGGTTATGATGGCCGACGGCACCACCGTTCGCCTGCAGGAAGGCGACTATATGTCGCTGACGGGCCGCATGACCACCCGCGCCATGAAGGCCGAGCAGGACAGCCTCCAGCAGGCGCAGGTGATGAAAGCTAAAGGCAAAAAGAAGCGGTAGTCAGCGCGTCGAAACGCTGGCATAGTAGCATCAAGAAAAGGGGCCGGCTTTGCTTACGCATTGCCGGCCCCTTTTTCGTGTTGTAGCTGATTGATGCCGGACGCTAGTGGCTGTAATCCTGGAAGATGAGAGCCACCTCAGCCTCATTGGGGGCTTCCACGATTTCATTGATGACGAACTGCACCTCGTCTTCGCTCCATCCCTCATCTTCGGCCGCCTGGATGAAGGAGCTGAGCTGCGTGAAACGGTCGGCCTCGGTGGGAGCCGTCCAGCGGATTTTTTTACGGATGCGCATAGTAATGAGTGGTAAGGTAAACCGGGCTACTGAGCTTTGCGAATGACTTTCAGCGTTACCGGGGCCACGCCGTCGTCGATGATGTCAATTTTGCGGGCTGCTTTCTTCGATAAATCGATGATACGGCCTTTAACGTGCGGTCCCCGGTCGGTTACTACTACTTTCACCGAGCGGTTGTTACGCGGGTTGGTCACGCGTACCCGGGTACCGAAGGGCAGCGTTTTGTGGGCCGCCGTGAGCTGGCCGGAGCGGTACACGGTGCCACTGGCCGTACGGCGGCCCTCGAACTTATCGGCGTAGAAGGAGGCCTTGCCGGATTCGGTGAAGGCCCCGGTGCCCGCGCAACCGGCCAGCAGCAGCCCGGCCCCGCAGCACAAGGCAAGTCGGAAAAAGCAGCGCATAGCAGTAGAGTTAAAAGCGTAAAAACGGACTGGTCGGAATGCTACGGCCGTTTCGGAGGAATCCGCAGGGCTCGCAGCCGCTCAAAGCTACCCTGAAACACGTTGAAATCGACCGGGCCGCGAATGCCGGGCACGTACGATTCGTCGGAGTGCTGCCAGATAATCCAGCGGCTGGCCGGAAGCCGGGGCTGGTCTACTTCGTAGTGCGCCAGCCACAGCGGGTAGTCGTCGAAGTGGCCTGCCAGGTGGCGCTGATAGAAACCATAGTTGGAGTACAGAATGGGCCGCACGCCGTAGTGGCGCTCCACCAGCCGCAACCATAGCGCCACACCGCGCCGCATCTGGGCCACATCATGGAAATTGGCGTGCTCCACATCAAGTACCGGGGGCAGGTCGCCGGGGCCGAGGGGCACGGTGCGCGTAAACAGGCTGGCCTGCTTGGTTGGGTCGGATTTGGGGTGGAAGTAGTGGTAGGCCCCGCGGAAAACGCCCGCCGCCCGCGCCCCCCGCCAGTTGCGCCCAAAACGCGGGTCGCGCAGGGTGCCGCCTTCGGTAGCCTTAATGAAGGCAAACCGCACCTCGTGGCTGGCTACCACCGGCCAGTCGATGCGCCCCTGATACGACGATACATCGATGCCATGCACGGCGTAACCGGCCCGGAGCGGGGTTTTTTCCTGGCCCGTGAGCGAGCTGGTTCGCAGGGTGGCGTAGGCCCGGCGGGCATAGCGGTTAATCTGGGCCGAATAGCGGCTGTAAAGGCCGAGGGCCACCAGCAGCAGTGCGGCCAGCAGCCAGCCCACCCACCGCCGCCCGGGCTTCCGCCGTCGGGCAGGGCGCGACGGACGCGACGGGCGCGAGCGAGCCGAAGAGGAAGACGTAAGGGCCATAGAACCGACGGTACGTGAGCAAAGATAACGACCCACGCCGGCCGGTTGGTGCCTCAGCCGCCGAAAAGAACCCGTAAATTAGAGGGTAACCGCCGGTTTTTTCGCACCTTCGGCTTCTCAATTTCATTGCCATGTCTCAACCATCCCGCCCTTCTGCCCACGACGCCCGCGACGAATCGGGCCACCTGATTCGGGAGCTGCACGGTATTACGCTGGCCCAGATTCTGGAGTACCTGGTGGCGGCCTACGGCTGGCCCGGGCTCGACAGCCGCATCCGCATCAACTGCTTTTCCGTCGACCCGAGCATCAAATCCAGTCTCACCTTTCTGCGCCGCACGCCCTGGGCCCGCGCTAAAGTGGAGGCGCTTTATGTTGAGACCCGCACGGCCGAACTGCGCAAAGCCAGGTAACCAACCCAGATTGCGCAACAGGTCTATCAGCACGGTGTAGGGGCGGGGCTTGCCCCCGCCCGCCGTTGAACGAAGCATTGAGGGACCTTTCAACAATCGTTTACCGTATTGCTCGGGCGGCGGGCGGGGACAAGCCCCGCCCCTACACCGTGCTGATAGACCTATTGCGAAAAATTAAGTAACTGGCTGGATAATTGACGTTTAGGGATAGATTGCCCGGTTTGCTTCAGCAAATCAGGCTCTCCGCAGCAACTGTCCAGATAACGCAGTCCGGCTCCCAAAACACCACCTCACCATTCACCTTCCATGGCTGAAATCAAGCAGAAAACCGGGCCGCTGGCTTTTTTAGTGGGGGCGGGGCTGTTCGTAGTTTTCGAAGTGGCCGCGTACTACGCGCTGAAGGTTGCTACCTCGGGCCTGGGCATGGCCGACCAACTGCAGCCCGAAAACACAATTGTAAGCAATTGGGTGAAGACGGTGGTGTTTCTGCTGCTGCACCTGACGCTGGTGGTGGTGGCGGTACTGGTGCTAAGCAACCGGCTGCCGCGCCGCCTGCGGGGGCAGCTTATGGGCTGGTTCTACCTCTCGCTGCTCGTGGGCTTCGCCCTGCTTATTCCGCTCTTTTCCTGATTTGCGCTGCGGACCTTAACCAGCGGCGGACACGCATTCGGCGAATCTGAAGTCCATGAAAAAAGCCACTGCAGAGGCAGTGGCCAGGTGAAACATGGGCCGGTCGGTCCCGGCGTTATGGCGAAGTGCGCGGCTTAGCGCTGCCTGATGTCGATTTCGCGCGGCTCGTCGTTGGCGGCGTAAGGGATACGCACGAGCAACTCCGAGCCTTCGAACACGGCGTCGATGCGGCTGGCATTGAGGCCGGCCGGCAGGCTGAGGCTGCGGCTGAAGAGCGGCGCGGCCAGCTTGTCATCGGGCGTGTGCCGGAACTCGGCGTACACGGTCAGGGTGTTTTCGTTGAGTACGACGTGGAAGCTCTGGGGATTAACCGAAGGAAGGGCAACACGAACAATGACGCCTTTCTCCCGCTTATCAACCCGCATCTGGGCCTGCGCGATGCCACCACCCAAGGTATTGAGCAGGTCGAGCTGGGGCGCAATGTTGCGGATGAATTCTTTGCTGATCAGGTTCATAAGATAGGTCCTTACAGATGATGTGACTGGCTTATTTCAAAAGTTGTACCAAGCCCCCAAAGTTGGGTCGGGTGGCCCTGTAGTGTCATAAAGTCTGGCTGAAGCAGGATGTTTTGCGCTGTTTCGGCCATTGTGTCGGGTGCAAAGGAAGAGGGGTGTACCCGCATGCAGGCAGCGGAAAGGCCGGCCGTTGCGTACACAGGGGCAGACATTCAATTTCAGGCCCTTCGCATTATGGAGCTCAACACCATCTCTACGGTCCGCACAGCCCGCTACATCAGCCTCGGCGAACCGGGTGCCGATATTCAGCACGTGTGGTTCTGCCTGCACGGCGAAGGCCAGCCGCTGGCCGCTTTTGCGGCCCAACTCGTCAATTTCGATACGCCCGACCGCCTGCTGGTGCTGCCTGAGGGCCTTTCGCGCTACGCCCTGCCGGCCGGCCCCACCGAAACACCCGTTACGGCCGCGTCATGGTTTGCGCCAGATTCGCTGCTGGCCGACCTGTCTGACCTAACCACTTACCTCGACGAGCTGGCCGCCGAAGTGCTGGCCAACTGCCCCGCCAACGTACCCGTAACGGTGCTGGGCTACGGCCACGGCGCGGCCGCCGCCTGCCGCTGGCTGGCCAGTGGCCGCACTCACTACGACCGGCTGCTGCTTTACGCGCCCGTTTTCCCGCCCTCCATTGACCGCCGCGCCACGCTCGTAGGCCTGCCCGAGCGCCCCGTTACCCTGATTTCGACAACCACTGAAGCGTTTACGACAGAGGCTGCCGGGGCCGGGCTGCTCCAGGATTTGCGGGATGTGGGCCTGAGCGCTCAGCAGCGCTACGTGTCCGAAGGCCCGCTTACGCTCGCCGCCCTAGGCACGGTGGGGAAGTAAAACCATATTAACCCAGCAGTAAATCAATACTATGGCTGACCTCGATCTTACCCAACTGCCCACCCAGGCGCCGGCCAGCGCCCGCAAAGCGGCCACCAAGCGCGCCAACAAAAAGCTTCGGCAGGAGCTGGTGGAGCTGCAGGACCGCCTCTACGCCGAAGGCCGCCACAGTGTGCTCATCATTCTGCAGGGCATGGATGCCAGCGGCAAAGACGGCCTGATCCGGCGCGTGTTCAGCGGCATCAACCCCCAGGGGGTGCGGGTGTATTCGTTCAAGGAGCCTACCGAAACCGAGCTGGCCCACGATTTCCTGTGGCGCATTCATCAGCAGGCACCCGCCCGGGGTATGATGCAGGTGTTCAACCGCTCGCAGTACGAAGACGTGCTCATTACCCGCGTAGAGGGGCTGATTAATGATGCCGAGGCCCGGCGGCGCTTTACGGCCATCAACAACTTCGAAAAGCTGCTGCAGCAGGCCGGCACTACGGTACTCAAGTTCTACCTGCATGTGTCGGAAGAAGAGCAGCGCGACCGGCTGCAGGAGCGCATCACCGACCCCGACAAACGCTGGAAATACGAGGCTGGCGACGATAAAAAGGCCCGCCAGCGCCCCGAATACCGCGCCGCCTACGAAGACGTATTCCGCCACTGCAGCCCCGCCAGCTGCCCCTGGCACATTGTGCCCGCCGACCAGAACTGGTACAAGGCCCACTTTGTAGCTCAAACCCTGCGCGACACGCTCGTCGCCCTCGATATGCAGTACCCCACTACCAAGAAGGCGAAGAAGTAGAAGGTCAAACTATCTGCCCCGGCATGCTTACCACACCAAGCGCTGATGCAAATATGCCCGTCATGCTGAGCGCCGCCGAAGCATTTCTACTGATTTGTTGCAATGGCGTTGAGCGTTGCGGTAGAGATGCTTCGGCGGCGCTCAGCATGACGTTCTATGTAGCAGCAGGTTGTTACTTCTTTTCTTTGACCTCGTTCTTGTCTGCCTCCGTTACATTCCGGCCAAACAGGTGTCGGCCTTCGGTGTCGGGGGCTTCGCTGATCTGGTGAAAGCCGTTGGCTTCGAGGGTGCGGCGGGCGGGCTCGTTGGCGGGGGCTATGCGGGCCGTGAGGTAGCGCACCATATCGGTGTCGGCGGCGTGGCGCACGAGGCCGGCCACCAACTCGGCACCCAGGCCCTGGCCCTGCCAGTCGGTGGCCACGGCAAACCCGATTTCGGCCGTGTCATCGACGGGCGGCCCGTGGAAGCCGCCGGCACCGATGAGCGTGTTGGTGGGCGTTTCGGCGCCGGCCCGCAGCAGGGCGTACCAGCCGTACCAGCCTGCCGCCTCGCGGCCGCCAGCCGTGAGCTGCTCCAGCGCGTGCTGCTGCACCTCCATGTCGTACTCGGGTGGGGGCCAGTGCTGGGGCAGTTGCGCCCCCAGCAGCACCGGGAAATAGTGCGGCTTGGCAGTTTCGGCAATCAGCAGGGCCCGGCTGGCAGCAACCAGCGTCAGGCGGGGCGTGTAGGTAATGAGTGGAATCATGCAAAAAGATACGCAACCGGCCCAGATTAGGGTATAGCTGGGTTTAAGTTCGGGGTTTTATGAACCGCCGTACCGGCTTGTGGCAGATACCTACCGGCCGCCGGCCGCCACGGCCACCGTCGTTTCGCTCAGGTGGTGGTCCACGCAGTCGAGCACGTTTTGCACGGTGCGCAGGCGTTCCATTTCAGCGTCGGGTATTTCAATATGGAAGCGGTGCTCCAGGTTGATGGCCAGCTCCACCAGGTCGATGGAGTCGAGGCCGATGTCCTGCTGCAGGCGGGTGCCGGGTTGCATAACCAAGGCCGGGTTGCGGCCCTTGCGCAGCAGCATCCGCTCTACCTGATAACGAATGAGATTTTCCATGAGAGAGTCAGAAAGCAAAAAAACAGGTTATTGGGGCCTACTCAACGTGGCTGAGTAGCGGTGTAGTATCGGGTGCAGGCAATGGAGCCAGCTGCGCCACCGGCGAATCGGGCCGGAGCTGGTCGCCGGCATGGGCGGTAGGCGCCAGCACCTGGCCATCGGCCGGGGCCGTTACATACACGAAATTGAACATGGGTACGGCCCGGGCCAACTGCTCGCGGGTGGCGGCCAGTTGGGCCTGCGCTGCCTCCAGCTGCCCGGCCGGTGCCTCCTGGCGCTGCAACGCCGAATAGGCCTGTTGCTGCCGTTCCAGCTGAAGCTGCAACTGCTGCTGCTGCACGCTGGGCTGCTTCTGCAACAGTTTCAGCAGCAACTGCCCGCGCCGCACATGCTGGCCCGCGTGGTAGAACACCTCGTGAACCCGGCCGCTTTGGCCGGCCAGCAGCGGCTCGCCCGCCACCGCTACCGAAGCAGGCGTTGGCGGGGGCATCACAACAGAAACCGGGGCTGGGCGAGGATGAGCAAGCCAGCGGGGAACCACAGTGCCGCCGGCCGCGAAGGCAAGCAGGAGTAGCCCCGCGCTAATTGATTTTTTCATGAGTTGGAACCAGCTGACCTCTAAGTCGGACGGCCCTATTTGGACCAGTCACCAGTAAAAAAGGCGCTTCTGCGAAAAGGCCGAAAACCGGCAGAAGCAAAGTGGAATGAAAGAGGAGTTGCTCAGGTGTGGGCCAGCACTGCGGGGTCAGGCCGAGCTTTGAGAACAGCAATCTGTCAGCCGCTGGTGCAGATGCTGCTGTAGCTGGGCTACCGAAACAGCCGCCAATGCCGTGTACATGGCCTCAATGGCCGGCCCGAATAGTCCTTCGAGCGTCTGTTGCATCACCCGGCCCAGGTCGCAATTGTGGTTGGGGGTGGTGCTGCCTATCTGAAACAGGTCGGGTTCGGCCTGCTGCATGGCGCGGTACACGTCGAGCAACGAAATGTCGGCCGGTGAGCGGGCCAGCAGCGTGCCGCCGCCGCTGCCGCGCTGGCTGCGTACCAGCCCGGCCGTAGCCAGCGTGCCCAGCAGCCGCCGCACCACTACCGGGTGCGTGCCGGCACTGCCAGCCAGCACATCCGACGAGACCGGCTGCCCCGACGAGTGCGCCAGGTAGGCCACGATGTGGGTTGCAACGGCGAAACGGGTATTCATAACCAGGTAAGTAACAGCTTCGGTTACAAATGTACGGAAAGAAAATGGTTGTGTGCAATCATTTTCTTTTCAGTATACACCCGCATAGCCCATTCTCTGGCTGTCTACTCCGTCCAGGTGCCGAACGAACCGGCCTGGTAGTCCTGATAGGCATGCCGGATTTCGGCTTCAGAATTCATCACGAACGGTCCGGCCGCCACAATGGGCTCGCCAAACGGCGCAGCGTGGCCTAGCAGTAATATGGCGTCGTCGGTCAGGGCCTGCGCTTCAAACCCAGTACCGTCGTGGTTGAACTCCAGCAGCTGCCGGGCCTCGGCCTCCTGTCCATTTATCCGAAGTCGGCCCCGGATTATATAACAGAAAATCGTGCGCTCGGCCGTAACGGGTAGGTTTAGGTGACCATCCTGCCGGAAGTTGACAGTGGCCAGCGACATGTCGGTGAGCGGCTGTACGGCTCCGGCCGTGCCGTGCCATTCACCCGACACGGCGTGGATGGTCACGCGGCCCTCATCAAGCGTTACGGCCGGAATTTCGGGCTGCTGCAGACCAATGTAGTTGGGCTCGGTCATCTTGAGGCGGGCCGGTAGGTTTACCCACAGCTGCAGGATTTCCAGTGGGCCGCCCGCCTGCTTGAACTCGTCGGAGGATATTTCGGAGTGAATCAGGCCCCGGCCGGCCGTCATCCACTGGATGCCGCCCGGCCCGATAATGCTGCGGTGCCCGCCCGAATCCTGGTGCATAATGTCGCCTTCCAGAATAAACGTAACGGTTTCGAAGCCGCGGTGGGGGTGGGGGCCGAAGGGCAGGCCGCGGTTGCGCGCCGGGTACGTTTGGGGGCCGTGGTGATTGAGAAACAGAAACGGGTCGAGATGGTCCACCGAGTTGGTGGGCAGGGCGCGGTAGGTTGTCAGGTCGGCAATGGGGGCGCTTTGGGCCTGATGAACGGCTTTGATGGTACGCATGGGCGGAGAATTGCGGGGTGTGATTTGGTTGAACGGCCTGCTGGGCCGTAGGAGAGGTGCAGCAGCGACGGATAAAACGTTTACGACCCGTTTTGTTATAGCACCGGCTCCGGCCCGTTTTTTTGTCTTGAAATCACCCTGCATACCCTACATGGTTCACCTGTTTCAGCCCTTTATCCAGCGCGGCGTCACGCTCCGCAACCGCCTCGTCATCTCGCCCATGTGCCAGTACAGCTCCGAAAACGGCTTCAGCACCGACTGGCACCTGGTACATCTGGGCTCGCGGGCCGTGGGCGGTGCCGGACTGGTGCTGCTCGAAGCGGCTGCCGTAACGCCTGCCGGCCGCATCACCCCCGACGACCTCGGCATCTGGCAGGACGAGCACGTAGCCGGCCTGCGTCGCATCACCGACTTTATCCGCACCCAAGGTGGTGCTTCGGGCATTCAGCTGGCCCACGCCGGCCGCAAAGCCAGCCACAACAGCCCCTGGAAAGGTGGCAAAGCTCTGAGCCCGGCCGAAGGCGGTTGGCTGCCCCTGGGACCCAGCGCCCTGGCCTTCAGCCCCGAATACCCCACCCCGCAGGCCCTGGATAAAGCCGGCATAACCCAGATTGTCGAGGACTTCCGGCAGGGTGCCCGCCGGGCGATGGAGGCTGGTTTCGAGGTAATTGAGCTGCACGCGGCCCATGGCTACCTGCTGCACGAATTCATGTCGCCCCTCAGCAACGAGCGCACCGACGAGTACGGCGGCTCGTTCGAAAACCGCGTTCGGCTGCTGCTGGAAGTGGTGGCGGCCACCCGCGCCGAAATGCCCGCCGACCGTCCCCTGTGGGTGCGCATTTCGGCTACCGACTGGACCGAAGGCGGCTGGACCGCCGACGACTCGGTGCGCCTGGCCCGCCTGCTGCAGGACGCCGGCGTGGACCTGCTCGACTGCTCGACGGCCGCCAACGTGCCCAAGGCCGATATTCCGGTGGGTCCCGGCTACCAGGTGCGCTTCGCCGAGCAAGTGCGTCGCGAGACCGGCCTGGCCACCGGCGCTGTGGGTCTCATTACCGATGCCCAACAAGCCGAAGAAATCGTGGCTTCCGGCAAAGCCGATGTGGTGCTACTAGGCCGCGAGTCATTGCGCGACGCCTACTTCCCGCTGCACGCCGCCCACGAGCTGGGCGCCGACGTGAAGTGGCCGGAACAGTACGAGCGGGCCAAGCCGAAGCTGTAAGCCTGGAAGTAAAGGCAGCCTTGGAAAAAGAACGGTCATTCAGAGCATGTTGCGCTTAGAGCAACATGCTCTGAATGACTGTTCTTTTTCCAAGGATTGCAGCCTGCAGTTCAATTTCGCGACCTTACCCTAGCCATTCTCTTTATCTTCCTGCATGAACAACCTTTCCGCTCCTCACCGGGCCGGGGCGGCGGCGGCCCTGCTGCTGGCGCTGGCTGGCTGCACTACCTCCCGGCCCGCCGCGGTTACCCAGGCCGCCCCCGCGGCCTCAACGCCCGCCGCCGCCGTCCAGGACCTGGGCCCCGGCCGGAGCATCAACCTGGCCGATGTGGACCGCTCGGTGGAGCCCTGCGAGGACTTTTTCCAGTTTTCGGGCGGCAACTGGCTGCGCAACAACCCGGTGCCGGGCTACGCCTCCAGCTGGGGCCCGCGTAACCTGCTGAATGACCGCACCCAGGCCCGCCTGCGCCAGCTGCTCGATGACGCCGCCGCCGACCGAAGTGCTGCTCCGGGTAGCAACCGCCAGAAAGTGGGCGACTTCTACGCCTCGGGCATGGACTCGACGGGCCTCGAACAGGCCGGTTTGAAGTACCTCAAGCCCGAATTGGCCCGCATTGCTGCCATCCGGGACCTGGCCGGCGTGCGCGCCGAAATTGCCCGCCAGCAGACGCTGGGCACCGGCGCATTCTTCCGGGCTGGCGTAACGCCCGACCGCAAAAACAGCAGCCAGTACGTGGTGAGCATGAGCCAGGGCGGCCTGAGCATGCCCGACCGTGACTATTACCTGAAGAGCGACGCCCGCTCGCTGGCCGTGCGCACGGCCTACGTGCAGTACCTCACCAACACGTTTAAGCTGTTGGGCGAGAGCGAAACGGCCGCCGCTGTTAAAGCCAAGGCCATATTGCGCCTCGAAACCCGCTTGGCCCAGGCCAGCAAAGACCGGGTTTCATTGCGCGACCCCTACGCCAGCTACAACAAGATGACGCTGGCCGAAGCCAACCAGCGCTTCCCTAATATGGGACTGCCCACGCTGCTGAAAACCAATGGTTTGGGCGCAGCCGCCGAGGTAATCGTGGGCCAGCCGGAGTTCTTCCAGGAGCTGAGCAACGTGCTGAAGCAGACGCCGGTGGCTGAGCTCAAAACCTACCTCGACTGGCAGCTGGTATCGTCGCTGACCTCGGCTTTGCCCAAGGCGTTTGGCGATGAGGCCTTCCGGTTTGCGCAGGTGCAGAGCGGGGCCCGGCAGCAGCCCACGCGCTGGAAACGCATGCTGAGCGCCACCGATAACACCTTGGGCGAGGCCTTCGGGCAGCTGTACGTGGATGAAGCCTTCCCGCCCGCCGCCAAGCAGAAAGCGCTGGACATGCTGGCCAACATCCGCGAATCCATGGCCGAGCACATCCAAACCAACACCTGGATGAGCGCGCCTACCAAGCAGGAAGCCCTGAAAAAGCTGGCCGCGCTGCAGGTGAAAATCGGCTACCCCGACAAGTGGAAGGACTATTCGGCCCTGAACATCAGCCGCGAGTCGTACCTGCAGAACGTGCTGGCCGCCCGGCAGTGGAACTTCCGGCAGAACGTGAGCAAGTTCGGCGGGCCGATTGACCGCACCGAGTGGGGCATGACGCCGCCCACCATCAATGCCTACTACAGCCCGCCGATGAACGAAATCGTGTTTCCGGCCGGCTACCTGCAACCGCCCTTCTTCGACCCCGCTGCCGATGACGCGGTGAACTACGGCGCCATCGGCGGCGTAATGGGCCACGAAATCACGCACGGCTTCGACGACTCGGGCCGCAAGTACGACTCGCAGGGCAACCTGCGCGACTGGTGGACGCCGGCCGACGCGGCCGAGTTTACCAAGCGCGCCGGCATCGTGGGTACCCAGTACTCGGCCTTCTCGCCTTTGGATTCGGTGTACGTGAACGGCAAGCTGACCATGGGCGAAAACCTGGCCGACTTCGCGGGCCTGACCATCGTGTACGCCGCCCTCCAAAAGCAGCTCGACAAGACCTACGGCAAGGGCCAGCGCCCGCTCATCGACGGGTTCACGCCCGAGCAGCGGTTTTTCCTGAGCTGGGCCCAACTGCGGCGCACCAACATCCGCCCCGAAGCTCTGCGCCAGCAAATTCTCACCGACCCGCACTCGCCCGGCCAGTACCGCACCATCGGCCCCCTCATGAATATGCCCGAGTTCTACCAGGCCTTCGGCTGCCAGCCCGGCCAGAAAATGGTGCGGGCCGAAGACGAGCGGGCGAAGATCTGGTAATAAACGAATGATAAAAGAACCGTCATGCTGAGCGTAGCCGGAGGCGCAGTCGAAGCATCTCTACTGCAATGCTAATCCTATCATTGAGTTTACCACTGCGGTAGAGATGCTTCGACTGCGCTCAGCATGACACGTTCTCACTCTGCAATCCACCTCACAACCCTCAAATTCCCACAACCCCATGACGCCACAACGGACTCTACTACTTACTCTAGGCACTGCCGCCGGCCTGGCTTTGGGCGGCTGCGCGGCCAGCACGCCGGCTACTACCGCCAGCACCTCGGCCGCCGCCGTTGCGCCGCAGCTCGGCCCCATCATGCCCGGTGTGGGCCTCGACCCGGCTAATATCGATCCGTCGGTTTCAGCCTGCGAGGACTTTTTTCAGTATGCTTCGGGCACCTGGCTGAAGAATAACCCGGTGCCGGCTGCCGAGTCGCGCTGGAGCTCCTGGAACGGGCTCATCAACCAGAACGAGGCCGTGATGCGCCAGATTCTGGAGGAGTCGGCGGCCAATACAGCCGCTACAAAAGGCTCGAACCTGCAGAAAGTGGGCGACTACTACGCCTCGGCCATGGACTCAACGACCATCGAAACGGCCGGCCTCAAGTACCTGAATCCCGAGCTGAACCGCATCGACAAAATCAAAAACCTGAAGGATTTGCAGATGGGCTTGGTGCGGGCCCAGCAGCTGCAAACCCGCTCGGTGTTCGGCCTGGGCGTGTCGCAGGACCGCAAGAAAAGCGACGAATACGCCCTCTACCTCAGCCAGGGCGGCCTGAGTCTGCCCGACCGCGACTATTATCTGAAGGACGATTCGCGCTCCAAAACCATCCGGGCGGCCTACACGGTGTACCTCAACAACACCTTCAAAATGCTGGGCAATACGCCCGCCGAGGCCGCTAAGCACGCCGCCACGGTGTTGCGCATCGAAACCCGCCTGGCCAAAGCCAGCAAAGACCGCGTAGCCCTGCGCGACCCCTACGCCAACTACAACAAGATGAGCGTGGCTGAGGCCAGCAAGCAGTTCCCGAACCTGAACCTGCCCGCCATGCTGCCCGCCCTCAGCTTGGCTTCGGCCCAGGAGGTGATTGTGGGCCAGCCCGAGTTCCTGAAAGAAGCCAACGCGGCCCTGACCCAGGAGCCGCTGCAGGATTGGAAAACCTACCTGCGCTGGCACTTGGTATCGTCGGTTTCGTCGGCGCTGCCCCAGGCCTACGTCGATGAGCAGTTCCGCTTTCAGCAGGTGCTGAGCGGGGCCAAGCAGCAGCAGCCGCGTTGGAAGCGCATGCTGCGGGCCACCGACGGCTCGCTGGGCGAGGCCTTCGGGCAGCTGTATGTCGACAAGGCGTTCAAGCCCGAAACCAAGGTAAAGGCCCAGCAGATGGTGGCCAACATCAAGGAGGCCATGGGCGAGCATATCCGCGGGCTGGAATGGATGAGCCCGGTAACCAAGGAGGAGGCCCTGAAGAAGCTGGCCTCGTTCACGGTGAAAATCGGCTACCCGGATAAGTGGAAGGACTATTCGGCCCTGAATATCTCGCGCGAGTCGTACCTGCAGAACGTGCTGGCCGCCCGCGAGTGGGAGGGCAAGGACAACGTGAGCCGCTACGGCAAGCCCATCGACCGCTCGGTGTGGGGCATGACGCCGCCCACGGTGAATGCCTACTACAACTCCTCGCTCAACGAAATCGTGTTCCCGGCCGGCATCATGCAGCCCCCGTTCTTCGACCCCAAGGCCGATGATGCCGTGAACTACGGCGGCATGGGCGCGGTAATCGGCCACGAAATCACGCACGGTTTCGACGACCGGGGCCGCCAGTCGGACGCCCAGGGCAACCTGCGCGACTGGTGGACCAAGGACGACGCAACGGAGTTCACGAAGCGCGCCGACATGGTGGGTGCCCAGTATTCGGCCTTCTCGCCTTTGGATTCGGTGTTTGTGAACGGCAAGCTGACGATGGGCGAAAACCTGGCCGATTTCGGCGGGCTGGCCCTGGCTTACTCGGCCCTCGAAAAGCAGCTTAAGCAGAAATACGGCAGCACCCCGCCGCCCCGCTACGACGGCTTCACGCCCGAGCAGCGCTTCTTCCTGGCCTGGGCGCAGGTGTGGCGCACCAATGCCCGCCCCGAATACCTGCGCCAGCAGGTGCTCACCGACTCGCACTCGCCGGCCCAGTACCGCACCAACGGCCCGCTCATGAACATGCCCGAGTTCTACGAGGCCTTCGGCTGCAAGGAGCCCGCGAAAATGGTCCGCAAAGAGCAGGAGCGCGCCAGAATCTGGTAGGGTTTTTAAGCTGTTAGCTGAGAGCTTTTAGCTGTTAGCGCCGTGCCAAAAGGCCGGTTCGGGATTCGTCCCGAACCGGCCTTTTTACGTGGTTTTGGGGCCTCTGCAACGGCCGTAGCGCGAAGCTTCCGCTTCGCGCACCGTTGAACGATGCCGTCTGGGAAGTTAGCGACGGTATGCGGGTGTAGCGCGAAGCTTCCGCTTCGCGCACCGTTGAATGGTGTCGTTTGGGAAGTTAGCGACGGTATGCGGGTGTAGTGCGAAGCTTCCGCTTCGCGCACCGTTGAATGGTGTCGTTTGGCAGTCAGCAGCGTTACGCGGCAGTCAGCAGCGTTACGCGAAGCGGAAACTTCGCGCTACGGCCGTTCTGTGAGCCTGATCCAACGGAAAGGCTAACCGCTAATAGCTGTCAGCTAACAGCTCAAAATCAAACCACATCTACGGCCAGCGCCAGCAGGAGGCCGGCCAGCGTGGCCAGCAGCTTGCGCACGTTAAGGCGGTGGTCGGGGCTGGTTTCGAACAGAATGGTGGTGGACACGTGTAGGAAATTGCCGGCTACCAGCCCCAGCAGGGCGGCGTAGAGGCCGGTTCCTAGCAGTTGGTCGAGCACCACGTAGTTGCTGATGATGATGCCCGCCGGGCCGGCCAGCGCGAACAACAGCAGGTAGGGCAGCGCCCGCCGAAACGAGCCTAGTCGCAGCCGCAACAGCGCCATCAGGGCGAAGGCGGCCGGAATATGGTGCAGGGCAATACCGGTCAGAATGGCATAGAAATTATGGTTTACGTCGCCGGCTACCGGGTCTTTAATCAAAATGCTGCCTTCCAGAAAGGAGTGTATAGCCAGCGAAAACAGCAGCATGAACGGCACCTGGTCAACGTGCCCTGAATGCTCGGGGTGATGATGAACGTGGCCGTGCTCAACACCCTGCGAAAATACCTCCAGCAGCATCTGCCCGAAAAAACCGGCCAGCACGAAGTAGCCTACCTGGTGGCCGGGCCGCAGTTCCAGGGCCTCGGGCAGCAGGTGTGTAACGGTGAGCGTAAACAGGTAGGCACCACTGAACGCCAGTAGCGGCTTCATCCAGACGGTGCCGGCCGTGGGCACGAAGCGCGTTAGCCACCCGGCCCCCAGCACCGTCAGGAACAGCGCAAAAACGGCAAACCACATAGGTTAATGAGTTGATTTTTTGATGGGGTGACATGCTGATTTTGAATAGGCTGATATGCGCTGTTTAACGGGAGTTCATCCCGGCAGCACATCAGTCATTCGGCATATTACCCTTGTTTTTTCAGCACGAACAGCATGCGGGGGCTGGTGGCCAGGTCGAAGGGGCGGAGCTGGTAGTCGCCCAGCGTTTCGGCCAGGCGCAGGCCCGCCAGCTGGAAGTACTCCTCGAACCGCTCCCGCGTGAGGGCCCGCACGCGCTCCACGAAGTGCTGCGGCTGGTCCTGCTCATCTTCGAACCGGATGTCCTTTACGATGAAGCCGTGCTGGAGGTGGCGGTGCAGCTGGAAAGTAACCCCATCAACGGTTTTGGTTTCGTGGGCCACCAGCTGCCGGATGGCCAGGTCGGTGTTGAGAAAGTCGATGACCAGCTTACCGCCTGGCCGCAGCGCGTCGGCGGCGTGGCGCAGCGCCACCACGTTCTCGGCCTCCTCGGCAAAGTAGCCAAAGCTCGTAAACAGGTTCAGCACCAGATCGAAGGGGCCGTAGGGCAGTTCGTCGCGCATGTCGTGCTCGTAGAAGCGCAGGTGCTCGTGGGCAAACTGCCGGGCATGCGCAATGCTCTGGGCCGATAAATCGACGCCTGTTACATCGAAGCCCTGCTCGCTGAGGTAGCGCGAATGCCGGCCCTTGCCGCAGGCTAAATCGAGCAGCCGGGCCCCGGGGTGTGGGTGCAGGTGCTCCAGTAGCCGCCCCAGAAACTGCCGGGCTTCGGCATAGTCGCGGTGCTGATACAGGCGGTGATAGTAAGGCGAATCGAACCAAGTGCTAAACCATTCGGAAGCAGCAGCAGACATAGGCAGGGCTGAAAAACGAAGAAGGGCGTAGCTACGCCCTTCTTCGCATTCGGGAAATCAGGTTGGCTGTGCCTCGCAAACGCGGGGCGTAAGCCAGCGCCGTAGGCTAAAGCGTAGCGGCGGGCTTGGCAGCCGGGTTGGGCTCCAGGTCCATATTGCAAACCGGGCACTTGCCGGGCTTGTCGCTGGCGCTGCCAGCGCAATTCATGGGGCAAATGTAGGCGGCAGTGGCCACGGGCATCGCCTCAGCACCGGTAGCGGCAGGCGCCTCGGTAGCGGTAGCTTCAGTAGCGGGAGCCTCGGCCGTAGTAGCCTTTTGCTCGCAGCTGGTTAGGGCCAGCATGGGCAACAGGCACAATGCCAGGGCAACTTGCTTGAAATAGGTCATGAGCTTACAGATAGCGGGCAATTATTTCTTGGGGCCCTTCGAGGCCTTAGTTGCGGTGGTGTCAGAGGCCTTTTTTACGCTCTGCATTGCCTCGGGGCTGTTGGTGAGCGGGGCAGTGGGGTCGTTGGCAGTACGCGACTCCTCGGCGTTGGTCCGCTTGCGCATGTTGGGCTCGTCGAGCGTTACGCCGGAGCTAACGGGCTCGGCAATAGCCCCGCCCTTTTCGTTATGCTCCATACCGCTATGTTCCACACCGTTGTGTTCCATATCGGCGTGCTCTGCATCGGTGTGCTCGAAGTTCTCGCTGGAGCGGGTGCCGGGGGCAACCATATCCAACGATACTTTTTTGTCGGGCCGCCAATCCGACGGTTCGGCGCTGCAGCCGCCCAGGGCCAGCGCAGCCAGGGCAAAAGCGGAAATAGCGAGTTGCTTGCTCATGAGAAAAGTAGTGAGTAATGAGTAGTTGGTAGTGAGTACCTGGTATCGGGCAGGTAGTCGGTGTCAGGCACGAAAATCGGTGAGGCTTGCTGGTGCCCGTCCGGTCCTCCGTGTGCGGTGCCAGCTACTGCATGCTATACCAAAAGGCTTTTGCGGCGCAGCATGGCTTCGAACAGCTTCTGGTCGTTGCCGGAGTTGAAAATGCGGTCGGGTACTTCTACAAAGATAGGCGCATCAAAGGTGCGGGCCATCCAGCGCTTAAATCCTTTGATTTCGTCCGGCAGCTCTGGCGTCTTGAGCAGCAGCAGGTAACCGGCCGCCTCGCGCTTCACCTCGCCAATCATGTCCCAGGTTATGCGCATGCCCTCCTTCTCGTTGCGCCGCAGCACAATCTGCTTGTTATCAAACTCGTAGGCCATCTTCTCGAACAGCGGCTTGCTCTGCTCCACCTGCGTCATGCCCGTTACCTGGGCCGAGCGGAAGAGGACGTAAAGCAGTGTGAGGCCTAATGAAAGGGCCAGCCACCACCACGAATGCCAGATAATAGCCGGCAGCAGCCCTACCGCAAACGGAATGAGGGCATACCACCACTCGCGCCGCCACACCCGGCCCATGGCTATGCGGGTGTAGGTGTTGGTGTCGAGCTGGTGCTTTTTGGTCCGGATGGCCATCGGCGAGGGGCCCTGCTGCTGCCGGTAGCTCCCGCGCTGGTTGGGTAGTTGCATTGGTCGTTCGTTGTTCGCTGGTAGTTGCTGGATATCAGTTGATAGTAATAGCGCCAAATTCTTCTGGCACTCCGCTATTACCAACTGACACCCAACAACTACCAACTCATTAAAAGGCTTTTAAACTCATGTCCAGGCTGCGGACGGAGTGGGTGAGGGCTCCGACTGAGATGTAGTCGACGCCGGTGGCGGCTACATCGGCAATGGTTTCCTCGGTAATACCACCGCTGGCTTCGAGCGGGAAGCGGCCCGCCACCAGGGCCACGGCCTCGCGGAGCTGGGCCGGCGCCATATTGTCGAGCATGATACGGTCGATGCCGCCGGTATCAAGCGCCTGCTGCACTTCGGCCAGCGAGCGGGTTTCAATTTCGATGGGCAACTGCCGGCCCGTTTGGGCCAGGTAAGCCCGCGAGGCTTCGATGGCCTGGCGCACCCCCCCGGCGTAATCCACATGGTTGTCCTTGAGGATAATCATGTCGAAGAGGCCGTAGCGGTGGTTGACGCCGCCACCAATCAGCACGGCCCATTTTTCGGGCAGCCGGAAGTTGGGGGTGGTTTTGCGCGTGTCGAGCAGGCGGGCCTTGGTGCCGGCCAGCAGGCTAATGAGGTGGGCCGTATGGGTGGCAATGCCACTCATGCGCTGCATGCAGTTGAGTACCAGCCGTTCGGCCGTAAGAATGCTGCGCGCCCGGCCCTCCACTACGAGGGCCACGTCGCCATAGCTTACACGGGCCCCGTCCTGCAGGCGCACGTCCAGCACAAGGTCGGCATCCACGAAGGTGAAAATGTGGCGGGCCAGCTCCACCCCGGCCAGCACCCCGGCATCTTTGATGAGCAGGTGGGCGCGGTTGCGGGCTTCAGCCGGAATGGAAGAAAGCGCCGAATGGTCGCCGTCGCCGACGTCTTCAGCCAGAGCCGCTTGAATGAAGGCCGTCAGGGCTTCAGGAGTAAGGTAGGAAGGCGTTTGCACGGGACAAAAATAGCAAAAACGCCCCGGTTCCAGGCAGCGCCGCCCAAGTCTCTTCGATTCGGCCTCAACAGAGCCTATTTGCTTACCATACCGGGGTGCTTACCGCACAAAAAAAATACCGCGCCCGAAGGCGCGGTATCTGATAGTGAGCCGGCCAGGGCCGGGGTTATTCCTTGGTGAAGGCGATGTTGTCAATTTTGAGGCTGCCGCCGGTTTGCTTCATCTTCACGAACATGCGGTAGGTGCCGTCCTTGCCGACGTACTTGCCCACGGCGTAGGGTGTGCCTTCGTTGCTGCCGCCATAGTGGATGAAATCAAACGAAGCCGGAGAGTGCTTGGCAAAGAAATCTTTCATCACAAACTCAGCCTGCGTGGCGCTGTAGCTCTGCTTGTCGCCGTCGTCAAAGCTCAGCTCCACGTTGGGGGCGAACAGCTGGGCCAGCTCGCGGGCATTGCTGTTCCGGATGGCGCTGCGCACCGGCCCGAAGGAATCGGCCTGGGCCATCACACCGACAGCCAGCAGCAACCCCAGTACCAGCACCGAAGCAAAAGAAGTTAGACGTTTCATGTAAAAACAGAAAGAGTTTGATCGGCAAGATGCGAAAATAGTGCCAAGCTGCCACCAGCTGAAGCAAGATTGGGCCAAATGAGCCGGCTGGCTGGCAAGGTACAGAAGAGGCCGGCCTTTTTGCCGGGTCTGCCGTATCTTTGCGGCCATGAACAAACAGGTATTGCTGGTGATTCTGGACGGGTGGGGCCTGGCTCAGAATAAGGAAGTTTCGGCCGTCGACCAAGCCAATACACCCTTCGTTGATTCGCTGTTCGCACGTTTTCCGCACAGCAGGCTCCAGGCCTCGGGCGAGGCCGTGGGCCTGCCCGACGGGCAGATGGGTAATTCTGAGGTTGGGCACATGAACATCGGGGCTGGCCGGGTGGTGTACCAGGATCTGGTGCGCATCAACAAGGCTGTGCGCGAGCGGAAGCTGGCCGCGGTGCCCGCCCTGCAGCAGGCCTTCGCCTACGCCCGCGAGCACCGTAAGCCCGTGCACCTGATGGGCCTGCTCTCCGACGGCGGCGTGCACTCGCATATCGACCACTTAAAGGCCCTGTGCTCCATCGCCCACGATGAGGACGTGCATAATGTGTTCATCCACGCCTTCACCGATGGCCGCGATACCGACCCCAAGGGCGGGGTGAGCTACGTGAACGACCTGGAGCAGCACTTGCAGCGCGGAGCCAGCGGCAAAATTGCCTCGGTGGTAGGCCGCTACTATGCCATGGACCGCGATAACCGCTGGGAGCGGGTGAAAGTGGCCTATGATGTGCTGGTAAACGGCATCGGTACGCCCTCGCAGAACCTGATTCAGAGCATGCTCGACTCGTATAAGGAGGGCGCGACGGATGAGTTTATGAAGCCCATTGTGAAGGTGGACGCCGACGGTACGCCGCTGGCCACCATTGCCGAGGGCGACGTGGTTATCTGCTTTAACTTCCGCACCGACCGGGGCCGCGAAATCACGGAGGCCCTCACCCAGCAGGATTTCCACGCCTTCCAGATGCAGCGCCTGAACCTGCATTACCTGACCATGACCAGCTACGACGCCACCTTCACCGGCGTCATTCCCATCTTCGAGAAGGACAACTTGGAGCATACGCTGGGCCAGGTATTGGCCGAGCACGGTAAAAAGCAGATTCGGATTGCCGAAACCGAGAAGTACCCGCACGTGACGTTCTTCTTCTCGGGCGGGCAGGAGCTGGAGTTTCCGGGCGAGAGCCGCATTATGCGCAATTCGCCCAAGGTAGCCACCTATGACCTACAGCCCGAAATGAGCGCCTACGAGCTGCGCGACGCACTGGTGCCGGAGCTGCTGGCCAAGTCGGCCGATTTTGTGGTGCTCAACTTCGCCAACACCGACATGGTGGGCCACACCGGCATTTTTGCGGCCGCCGTGAAGGCTGCCGAAGCCGCCGACGAATGCACCCGTGGCGTGGTAGAAGCCGCGCTGGCCGCCGACTACACCTGTATCATCATTGCCGACCACGGCAACGCCGACATGATGGTGAACCCCGACGGCTCGCCCAATACGGCCCATACCACCAACCTGGTGCCCTGCATTCTGGCCAGCAACGACTACCGTGGCCCGCTGGCCGACGGCAAGCTCGGCGACATTGCGCCTACCGTGCTGGAGTTGATGGGCATCCCGAAGCCTGCCATCATGACCGGTCAGAGCCTGCTGCACCCTCAAACCACTGGCCCGAATGCGTAAGCGCGGGCTCGTACTGCCGGTTGCCCTGGCTCTGCTGCTCACGGCCTGCGGAACGGCGACTGATGCGCCGGCACCCAACGAGACACTGCGCCAGCACACCAGCTACTTCAACCTGCCGGCTTTTCTGAGCGAGCAGACCATCGAGCTCAACCGCCGCAAACCCACCGTAGAAAAGCAGGTACTGTTGCGCGACGGCGGCCTGGAAACCGAACGCCTCACGCCCACTGACTGGGCCAAAGAGCTGCAGATTTTCCAGCAAGCCGATATCGACAAGCCCGCCCTGCACGGCCTTTACCTCGTCGATTCGGCGGCCACGCCCGACGGGCTGTTGCGGCGCACCTACCGCCGCCGTCCCGGCGTGGAGCAGCCGGTTCGCCAGCTTCTGGTCGTTAGCCGTGGCGGGCAGGTGCAGCAGGTGCGCGCCACTGTCTCCCAGGACAACCCGCTGGTGTACTCGGCCAAAACCCTGGAGCTGGATAGCCCAAACGGCCAGCTTAGCACTTACCGCGTGCAGGGCGTCCAAAAGCTGATTCTATTCGATTCGGTGCGCTACGCGGTGCGTGTAACAATAGGTCAGTAATACAGAGCATCATTCGGAGCGAAGCGAAGAATCTCGCGTGAATGGTTGAACAACAACTGTTGAAGCTGTTTAGAAAGTCAAAAGAACGTCATGCTTCGACTGCGCGGACGCCAGATGAAGCATGACGTCCTAACTGATTCCTGGCACTTCCTAAACAGCTTCGTTGTGACGATTCACGCGAGATTCTTCGCTTCGCTCTGAATGATGCTCTTGCCTAATCCTTAACTCCCCATCAACGTGGCTACCACCCAGCGGCGGCCGCCATGGATGCGGTGCTCGCCCAGGTAAATGCCCTGCCAGGTGCCCAGCAGCAGCTCACCCCGGCTAATGGGGATACTCACGGCGTGGCCCAGCAGGCTAGCTTTAAGATGGGCCGGCATATCGTCGGGACCCTCCTGGGTGTGCTGGAAGTAGGGCGCGTTTTCGGGTACCAGCCGCCGGAAGAACTGCTCAAAATCGGCGCGCACAGTAGGGTCGGCGTTTTCGTTGAGGCTGAGGCTGGCGGAGGTGTGCTGGATGAAGAAGTGCGCCGTGCCTACCTGCAGCTGCTCCAACTCGGGCAGTTCGGCTACCAGCAAATCGGTTATCAGATGAAAGCCCCGACTTAGCGCCGGCAGCCGCAGTCGTTTCTGGAAGCAGTACATAGGTTGGAAGTGAGAAATGCGAGGTGAATAACGTGCTTACCCCTCATTTATAGCTCAAGTTTAGAAGGTCGGTGTCGGGACGGGGCTTGTCCCCGTCCGCCGTTAAACAACGGATTGAACAGCTGTCAGGAGACCCCGCAAAGCATGTGCTAACGGCGGGCGGGGACAAGCCCCGCCCCTACGTCGTTCCGGTAGAATAGCTCCCAACGTTGGGTTACTTAAGGATTCACCCGCTCATAGGCGCCCATATCAGGCGTGTTGGGGTTGCGGGGGCGGTTGAGTAGGTCAGTGGTGAGGCCCGGTAGGGGCAGGGCGCGGTTGCTGGCTGGTGAGAGGGTGTCTAGCTCGAAGCTGAGCGCGGTACCCCGGAAGCGCGACGGTGTGCTTTTGAAGATGGGGGAGGCAAACTCGTCGGGGTTGAGGACGTTACCGTTTTTCTGTTGGCCCAGCGGCCCGGTATTATCGTATTTCTTGGTTTTGAGCAGGCTGTTGCGGATGCTGATGCTGCCCGCGTACTGCTCACCGGCCACAAACTCCAACTCCTCCCCGTCGCGGATGCTGCCCCAGATAATGGAGTTGCGTATCGTGAGGCCACGTGGCGCAACTACGGGCAGCGGCCGGCCGCCAATGGAAGCGAAAGGCGCTTCGGGCGAAGTAAGGACCGAAGGCTGGTCGCGGGTGCCGAGGCTATAGTTGGCGATGGTGCAGTAGTCGAGCCGGACCTGGCTGCTTTGCACGGCGTATACCGCGTACTGCTCGCAGTTGCTGATGAGCGTGTTGCTGACCGTCAGGTCGCCGCTCAGGCTCAGCAGCGCGGCCCCATCGAAGCCCAGGCCGCTATTGAGGGTGGATATATTGCGCAGCTCCACATTCTCGACCCGCACTTGGGGGCGCGGCTGCTCATCAAACGGGTTGTAGAGGTAGAGGCCCAGCGTGCTGTTCTTTAGTTCGGTGTAGCGCACCACGTTGCCCTGGCTGCCCAGGTCGAACTCGATGCCGCCCCACTGGCCGGGCCGCTCGGCGTACTCGGCCTCGCGCCGGTCGCCCGAAAAGCGCACGATGTTGGGGTCGGTAGGCTTGATGGGGCCGGTAGGCTGATAATCGGGGTTGCACAACAGGCGGCCCTCTATCACCAGATAGGAGCGGAAGTGCGAGTAGATGCGTGCGCCGGCCGCAATGGTGAGTGTAACACCCGGCTTCACGAGCACCGAATTGTAAATCACGTGGGGCTTGTCGGCTTTCCAGACGGTACTAGAGGTGATGGTTTCGTTGTCGTGGAAGTAAGCGTTCTGGCCGTAGCTGAGCACTTTCACGGCCTGCTCGTTGCCGTTGGTTACAAAGCGCAGGTCGTCTTCCACCAGAAACGGCTTGCCGTCGGCCGGCGTGGGGTCAACGGTAGCCCGCACCAGCACCAGCAGGCTGTCTTTTCCCCTGATTTCTACGTTGCGGGCGCTGGCAACGGCGTCGCCGTTTATCAGCAGGCTGTAGGTTACGGCCGGCCGGCTCGGCAGGCTGATTTCGGCCACCCGCACGGCCCGGGCATTGCGGTTGTACACCCACAGGCGCTTGGTAACGGTGCCGGTGGCCACAAACACCGTATCGAACTTCACCGTGTCGAGCGAGAATTCCAGCTTCGCGCTGCTGTCTGTTGTTATCAGGTCTTCCTTCGGCTCGCAGCCCGGCAGCAGTACCGTTGTGGTCAGGGCCGAAAGCAGGAGCAGCAGCGGAAGCAGGAAGCGCATGAGTTGGTGGGTTTTTGATGGGATGTCAATAGAACGTGTCATGCTGAGCGAAGCGGAGCGTAGTCGAAGCATCTCTACCGCAATGGTAACCCCTGCATAAGGATTAGCATTGCAGTAGAGCTGCTTCGACTACGCTCCGCTTCGCTCAGCATGACACGTTCAATTTATGTGCTGCCGA
The DNA here is from genome assembly GCF_013377885.1 of Hymenobacter lapidiphilus. GTDB lineage: Bacteria > Bacteroidota > Bacteroidia > Cytophagales > Hymenobacteraceae > Hymenobacter > Hymenobacter lapidiphilus. The sequence continues at coordinate 39,240 of NZ_JABKAU010000007.1, read as the reverse complement.
CGTTTGGCTTTCTTCTCCTAACGTCCGTTCAGCCAGAAAAATTATCCGACGCCCTCCTGTAGGCGGGCGGCGCTTTCGGCCAGGCGCAGTTGCTCCACGAAGTCGTCGATGTTGCCATCCATCACGCTGGCCAGGTTGTGTACTGTGAAGCCGATGCGGTGGTCGGTTACGCGGCCCTGGGGGTAGTTATAGGTGCGGATTTTGTCCGACCGGTCGCCGCTGCCAATCATGCTTTTGCGCTGGGCACCTTCGGCTTCGTTCTTCTTGGCCAGCTCGATTTCGTAAATCCGCGAGCGAAGCACGCCGAGGGCTTTATCGAAGTTTTTGAGCTGCGACTTCTGGTCCTGGCACTGGGCCACGAGGCCGGTGGGCAGGTGGGTGAGGCGCACGGCCGAGTAGGTCGTGTTTACCGACTGCCCGCCGGGGCCGCTCGACATGAACAGGTCCTTGCGCACGTCGTTCATGTCAATCTGCACGTCCAACTCTTCGGCCTCCGGCATCACCACAATCGAGGCCACGGAGGTGTGGATGCGGCCCTGGGTTTCGGTGGCCGGCACGCGCTGCACGCGATGTACGCCGCTCTCAAACTTGAGCTTGCCGTACACGTCCTCGCCCTTCAGGGCCAGAATAATTTCCTTGTAGCCGCCCGAAGTACCTTCGGTGGCGTCAATGAGGTCCATTTTGAGGTTGTGCTTTTCGGCGTAGCGCATGTACATGCGCTGCAGGTCGCCGGCAAAAATGGCGGCCTCGTCGCCTCCGGCTCCAGCCCGGATTTCCATGATGACGTCCTTGCTGTCGTTGGGGTCTTTCGGAATCAGCAGTTCTTTGATAACTGCTTCCAGGCGCTCCTCTTCGGGGTAAAGCTCTTCTAGCTCATCCTTGGCCATCTGGCGGAAGTCCTCATCCTTTTCGGTCGAGATGACCTGCTTGGAGCTGGCAATGTTGGCCAACACGTTCTGGTAGGCCTTGTACTCGACCATAATCTTGCCCAAGTCCTTGTATTCCTTGTTGAGGGACTTGAAGCGCTTCATGTCGCTCATGGCGTCGGGCTGGGTCAGCTCCTCGCTCACATCCTCGTAGCGCCGTTGGATGGCCTCCAGTTTATCTAGCATCTTGCCTTCTGAAATTTGTAGTAGGGCTACAAAGATACGGCTACATTCTGAGCTGTTAGCTGACAGCTGTTAGCTTTGAGACTCCGGTCGGTCAATTGGGTGCGGCTGCCTCCGTAGCGCGGCCGTAGCATGAACCGCAGGATAGCAAAGCCACTTGCCGGCAGCACCCCTTTTGCGTAGGTCCAGAAAAAACAAAAGCTATCAGCTAACGGCTAGTAGCTAAAAGCTCAAAACTATGCGCCCACTCCTGCCACTTGCCTCGCTGCTACTCCTGTTTTCTGCCTGTAATCCCGACCAGGTGGAGCACCTGAGCAATACCAAGGAGCTAGCCAAAGAATCTGTTAACTGGGAAGTGAAGCGCATTATGCCCAACGATTTGCTGCGGGCCACAGCCTGGGCCGGCGACTCGCTCACGGGCCGGGCCGAGCGGGAGTTGCGCCAGGTGCTGGCCGAGAAGCTGGCGGCGGGCGGCGTAGCGGCGGCCCTGCCGTTCTGCCGGCCCGAGCGCCTGCCCCGCACCGATTCGTTGGCCAAGGCGATGCAGGCTACGCTAACCCGCGTGAGCAACCGCCCGCGCAACCCCCTCAGCCTGGCTACCCTGAGCGCCGCCGAGCTGAACCCGGCCGACACCGCCCGGCAGGTGGCCCGCCCCAGCCAGGAAGTGTTCACCTACCAGCGCCCATTAGTGCTCAACGACCAGCTTTGCCTGCGCTGCCATGGCGAAGTGGGCAAAGACATTGCCGCCGCCGATTACGCGCTCATCAGGCAGAAGTACCCCCAGGACCAGGCCACTGGCTACCAGCAGGGCAAGGCCATGGGCGTGTGGCGCGTCAGCCTCGCCCGAAACGGTGCGGCCGAGCTCTGGACCCAGAAAACCCGCAAGATCATGAAGCCGCGCAAGCCACTTTTCTGAGGAGCTAGAAGCTAGAAGTCAGGAGAACGTCATTCAGAGCAAAGCGAAGAATCTCACTCGCAAATATTGAACTACCGTAGCGCAATGCTTACGAGCGAGATTCTTCGCTTCGCTTTGAATGACGTCCCTTTCAAGTCTTGGCTTCTATCAAAAAACAACCTTCGCGCTGCGTTTGCAGTTTGTTGGGTCTATGATGACTACTGCTTCTTCCGCCCAATTACCCACCATAGTTATCGGGGCTGGCATGGCCGGGCTGGCCTGCGCCAACTACCTGCACCGCGCCGGCCGGCCCGTGCTGCTGCTCGAAGCCGCCGACGCCGTGGGTGGCCGCGTCCGGACCGATATTACGCCCGAAGGGTTCCGCCTCGACCGGGGGTTCCAGGTGCTGCTCACGCGCTACCCCGAGGTCGAGCGGCTGATTGACTACGGTGCCCTCGATCTGAAGGCCTTTCGCTCCGGAGCGGTTATCCGATTGCCCGACGGCAAGGAAACGACCCTGCAGAACCCGCTGCAACGGCCCATGGCTGCGTTTTCGGCCCTCACTTCGCGCATCGGCACGCTGCCCGACAAGCTGCGGATTCTGAGCTTGGTGAAGCACGTACACGGCTACACCAGCGGGCAGCTTATAAGTCGCAGCTCCACTAACAGGCAAACCACCCTCGACTTTCTGCGCCACTACGGCTGGAGTGAGCAAATCATCGACAACTTCTTCCGGCCCTTCTTCGGGGGCGTGTTCCTTGACCGGAGCCTGAGCACGGCAGCCAATTTCTTCGAGTTCGTGTTTCAGCAGTTTGTGCAAGGCGAAGCCGTGGTGCCGGCCCTGGGCATGCAGCAGATACCCGAGCAGCTGGCCGCCCGCCTGCCCACCGGCACCGTGCGCCTGAATTGCCCGGTAGCCGCCGTGGAGGGCCTCACTGTCCGGCTGGCCAGCGGCGAAACCATTGAGGCCGCCGGTGTTGTAGTAGCCGTCGATGGCGAAGCGGTGGCGCGCCTGCTGCCCAATGCCACCGACGAGGCGCTTGTTTCGACCCCCGCGGCCCTGCGCTGGCGGCGCACTACCTGCACCTATTTCGCCGCTCCCGCTTCAACCAGCCGTCCTGATAAGCTGCTGCGCCTCAACGCCTCGCCTACCGGCCTGGCCCATAATGTGGCCTTCCCGTCGGATGTGGCGCCGGCCTACGCCCCGGCCGGGCAGCGGCTGGTATCGGTGAGCACCCACGGCGAGCATGGTCTTTCGGAAGCCGGCCTGACAGCCCAACTGCGCCGAGAGCTGACCGCCTGGTTCGGCCCCGAAGCCGCCGGCTGGCCGCACCTGCGCACCTACGAGCTGCCCTTCGCCCTACCCGAATATCCCGCCGGCCAGCCCGCCCACCAGTCGCTCCGGCTCGGTGCCCACTTTTACCGCTGCGGCGACTACGCCGCCTACCCCTCGCTAAATGCCGCCCTAGCCTCGGGCCGCGAGGTGGCGGAAATGATTTTGATTTAGGGAAAGCATCCAGGTCACGCAGCACGATATAGGGGCGGGGCTTGCCCCCGCCCGCCGTTGAGCGGTGTCGCTGGACGGCCGTACTGGTGCCTCAAGCGCTCCGTTCAATGGCGGGCGGGGGCAAGCCCCGCCCCTACATCGTGCTGCGTGACCTGAATTCTTACTGCCAGCTACTCAGCGTTAAAGAAGCCGGGCAATGGTCGGAGTGGATGACGTCGGGTAGCAGGTCGGCGTGGCGGATATGGGGCACGAGGCGGTTGTCGACCAATAGGTGGTCGAGGCGCCAGCCGACATTACGGGCGCGCGAGCCGGCGCGGTAGCTCCACCAGGAGTAGCGCTGCGGCGCGTCGCCGTGATGGTGACGGAACGAGTCGGTGAAGCCGTCGGCCAGAAAATCCTGGAACCACTGCCGCTCTTCGGGCGTGAAGCCGGGGCTTTTCTGGTTGGCCTTGGGGTTGTGCAGATCCAGCTCGCGCTGGCAGCAGTTGAAGTCGCCGGCAATAACGAGCGGCGGCACCCCGGCCGCTTGCAGTCCGGCCACGTAGCGTCGGAAAAAGTGTAACCACTCCACCTTGAATGCCTGCCGCTCGGGCCCACTGGTGCCCGAGGGCATGTAGGTGTTCAGCACCGCGCAGTGCTCAAAATCGAGCCGCAGTACCCGGCCTTCGGTATCGTAAAGCTCCTGCCCGCAGCCCTCGGTTACAGCCAGCGGCTTTTCCTTGGAGAAAATGGCCACGCCGCTGTAGCCGGGCTTCCGGGCCGGGTGCAGGTAGGCGTGGTAGCCCAGATCGGTGAGCGGCGTTACGTCGAGCGGCTCGCGGCCGGCCTTTATTTCCTGCACGCACAGCACGTCGGGCCGGGCTGTGGCCACCCAGTCGGCCAGGCCCTTGCTCACGGCCGAGCGCAGGCCATTGAGATTGTAAGAAATGATGTTCATCTGATGGGTTTTCCGGAGCAAAAAGAACGTGATGCTGAGCGCAGCCGAAGCATATCTACCGCAGTAGTAATCACATATGCCATTGTGGTAGAGATGCTTCGACTGCGCTCAGCATGACAGTTGCCATTGCACGCGAGATGCTTTGGCAAGCTCAGCATGACTACTTTTTACTTCTTTATTCCTCCTGATTCTGCTCGTCGAAGTATTCCAGCACGTGCCATTTCAGCATGCGCTCCTGCTCCTTTAAGTTGGAGAAGGGTAGCGCCTGCAGCAGCCGGTAGTGGGGCCAGCCCTCTTCATCCACGTTTTCGCGCTCGTAGTAGCCCGAAATGCTGAACAGCCGGCAGGTGGCAATGTGCATCAGGTCCTGCTTCTGCTCCTTCGTGAAAGGCCCCGCACCCTGGCCCAGCTCCTGCACACCAATGAGCAGCAGCAGGGCATTCATGTCGGGTTTTTTGCCGAAGCGGGTCTTCATCTCCGTCATCAGCTCCCACCAGCGGTGCTCGAACTGGGCTTCGGTTTCCTGAGGATCGAGCATACTTAAACGGCGTGCGGATGAACGGGCGGCGGGGTTACCGTCTCTTCCTTCAGGGCCTCCCAGTACTCCACGGCCCGCCGGAAGTGCGGAATCACGATGCTGCCCCCGATGAGGTTGGCAATGGCGAACAGCTCGTAGATTTCCTCCTCGCTCACCTTCTCCTCGTAGCACTTGCCGAGGTGGTACTTGATGCAGTCGTCGCAGCGCAGCACCATGGAGCAAGCCAGGCCCAATAGCTCCTTGGTTTTTACGTCGAGCGCGCCCTGTTGATAGGTGTTGGTGTCGAGGTTGAAAAACCGCTTGATGACCTTGTTATCGGCCGCCATGATTTTCTCATTCATGCGCTGGCGGTAATCGTTGAATTCGGTGACGATACTCATGGGTTGATGGACTGATGAATGAATGGGCCGGTAGGCTGATGACTCTGCGCTGCTGGCAGGTTGGACTATAGTCTGCAGTCAGGCAGATGCTTAACCAACGCTCCGAAAAAATAAGACCGTGGAAGTTTCAGCATTAAGCGCTAAAATTAGGCAGAAGTTTCCCCAAGCCCACCCGCTGCCCCACCGCCATGCCGCTGCCCGTCGTGCTGTCCGATTTCGTGAGCCTACTGTTCCCGCGGGTGTGCCTGGCCTGCCAGGAGCCGCTGGCCCGCGGCGAGGACGACCTGTGCACCGACTGCCGCGCCCAGCTGCCCTACACCGACTACCACCGCCTGCCCCCGGCCGATAACCCGCTGGCCCGTCGGTTCTGGGGGAAGCTGCCGGTTACGCATGTGCTGGGCTACCTCACGTTTCAGAAGCACGGGCGGGTGCAGCATCTGCTGCACGAGCTGAAATACCGCAACCAGCAGCAGGTGGGCAGGGTGCTGGGCCGCCACTTCGGTCAGGAGCTGGTCGGGGCGGGCTACGCCGATACTTTCGGGCTGGTGGTGCCCGTGCCGCTGCACCCGCGCAAGCTGGCCCGCCGCGGCTACAACCAGGCCGATAGTTTCGCCGAAGGCCTGGCCACGGCTCTCGGCTGCCCCTGGCACCCGGAGGCCCTGCGCCGCACCGCCGCCACCGAATCGCAGACCCGCAAAAACCGCCTGCAGCGCTGGCATAACGTAGCTACCGTGTTCGAGGCCGCCCGCTTCGAGCTGGTGGCTGGCCAGCACGTGCTGATAGTCGATGACGTGCTGACAACCGGGGCCACACTCGAAGCCTGCTGCGCCGTACTCCTCGCCGCCGGGGCGCGCGAAGTCAGTGTAGCCACCATCGCCGTGGCCTAGAATCACAGATGTTGCGGATGCTGCAGATGACGCGGATTCGTTTTTACGGCAGATGGTTTTTCTGGCGGCGGCGGCTTGAGTTACGGGTATTATCGATTCGCGCTGAATGACGGTCTGCTTAATCAGCAAAACAGCCACCCCGTATGGAGTGGCTGTTTTAGTAGTTGGAGTGTCTTACATGTTGCTGCGTCAGAACGAATCTTCGTCATCTGCAGCATCTGTGATGTTATTTGTTCGAGCCGGCGTTGATCATGGCGCAGCGGAAGCCGATGGTGGCCGTAGCTGAGTCTTCGGCCATGAAGCGACGGGTGCCGGGCGAGAGCCAGTAGGCTACATCGCGCCACGAGCCGCCTTTGTACACGCGCACATGGTCGTCGATGAGCGACTGGTAACCCTTTTTGTCGTACTTCTCGGAGGGGTCGAGGTAGCCGTTGCGGCGGAAGGGGTTCAAATCCTCCACGTCCTCGTAGGAAAGGGGACGGTAGATGTCCTGCACCCACTCGTTCACGTTGCCGGCCATGTTGTAGAGGCCGTAGTCGTTGGGTGGGTACGAGAATACCTGCTCGGTAATCATGGCGCCATCGTTGAGCGAGCCGGCAATACCGGCGTAGTCGCCGCGGCCACGCTTGAAGTTGGCGAGGAACTGACCCTGGTTCTTACCGTAGGGGTTCCGTACCTGACGGCCATCCCAAGGGTAAATGCGCTTGTTTTCCTGGTTTTCGTTGCCGGTTTCCTGGGTGCCGATGAGGGCCTGCGCCGCGTACTCCCACTCTGCCTCGGTGGGCAGGCGGTAGTTGGGTAGCGTGTTGCCGTTTTCGATGGCGATTTTCACGCCGCCATCCTCAGAAGTGCCTTCAGCGGCGTCGCCGCCCTTGTTTTTCTTACGGCCGAACAGACCACCCTTACGGGAGCCGCCGCCATCCTCAGATGCGTCGCTGGCCAGCCGCTCGTTTACCTTGGCCGTACGCCAGGTGCAGAAGTCGTTGGCCTGCAGCCAGCTTACGCCCACTACCGGGAAGTAGCGGAAGCCGGGGTAACGCAGGTAGTAATCTACGTAGGGGTCGTTGAACGACAGCTCGCGGGCCCACACGGTGGTGTCGGGCAGGGCCGACATATAGAACTCCTCGGCCGAGTCCTTGCGCACGTAGTGCAGGTATTCGAGCCAGTGGATGTTGGCTACTTCCACCTCATCCATGTAGAAGGAGGCCAGCGTAACGGTGCGCTCCAGGTTGTCGTGGCTCATGGCCACGTCCTCTTCGGCCGAACCCAGAACCGTACGGCCGCCTTCGATAAACACCAAACCCGGACCTTCGGGGATGCCCTGATAATCAGACACCTTCATGCCCTCATCGGTGTTGTACTCGATGCCCGTGGTCGAGCTGTATTTGCCGGGGTTGGTAGCCGAGCGTCCGCCCTTGTTACAGGCAGTCAGGGTGCAGGCTCCGACAAGGGCCAGGCCCAGGTACTTGGAAATATTCATGATCAAGTTGAAACTACCTGTTAAGAAAGCATTTAGCCGAGGCAAGTCGGGTGCAATAATACAACATTTTAAAAAGCCGGGCAAGGAATTTTCGGGTAATTACGTCGCTTTAGTCGGCGCCAGGCTGCTTCCAGCGCATCGAACTCGCGGAGCGTGAGCGAAAGCTCGTGCGCCCCGCCTAAATCGGCGCTGAACTGGCTGAGACTGACATCGTAGCTATAACCAAGCCGAAAAGTGCCCGCGCTGATGCCAGCCACGGCCGTAAGTACCTGCTGGGGCCGGGGGGCACCGGGTAGCGGCAGCCCCCGGTACACCGCCCCGAGTGTTAGTGGAGTCGTGGTAAAGTACAATCCAAGGTCGGTGCGCTCGGAGTTGCCCTGGCGGGTGTAACCGGCCGTGGGGCTAAGGCTGACTTCGCGCTGCTCGCGCACGGTGTTCACCTGGGCGAAGTAGAATTTGTAGCCGCCCTGCACATTCAGGCGCATGGGCAGCGCGGCCTGACCGGCGAAGCCCAGGCTGGGCTGGTTGAGGTGATGGGCCGCCACGCCCAGCCAGAACTGCGGCCCGAACAGCAGCCCGCCCACCCCGGCCGTGAGGTAGTTGACGGGCGCATAGTCGGCCGCTTCCCGGCTCAGGTTGCGCACCTGGCCGTCGTCGGAGAGCTGGTCGCCGAAAACGAGGTTGCTGTAGCCGACGCGCTGGCGGCCGTAGCTGAGCGTGGCCCCGCCGCTGAGATTAAGCTGACGGTTGAGGCGCACATGGTAGGCATATACGCCTCCTGCCTGCAGGCGGGTGTAGCCCACGCTGCCCGTACGGTCCTGGTTTATGAGCAGGCCAAAGGCACTGCGCTGGTTGAGCAGGCGGTAGTCGGCGGCCAGTTGGGTGGTCTGGAAGGTGCCGGCCAGGGTAGGAAACTGGTTGCGGTAGCTGAGCGTTACGCCATAATCATCGAGCAGGCCGGCGTAGGCGGGGTTGAGCTGCATGCGGTTGGCGAAGGGCTGCGCGAAGTACAGGTCCTGGGCCTGCGCGGCGGGCCCGGCCAGCAGCAGCCCGGCAGCGGCCAGCCACCGCCGCCGCCTTCTGGGTTCTGCTGCTGCTGACGTGCTGGTGCTTCGCATACGTGGGCTGCTAACGAGTGGGCGGGTGGGTTTGGTACCCGGGGCCTGAGAGAACTGTAAAAGTGCTGGCGGCTATAGAGGCGCACTGTCTGGCGTCTCACCGGAGTTGATAGTAGCTGACGGAAACCGGGCGGGTAAGTCGTTCGATGACGAGAGGCAAGATAGTGCGTCTGTACAGCGTTTACCACAACCGTAGTCCGGTTGAGTTTCTCCTTACTTTTGCCTGGGTCGGCAACCGGACTGATTGTTCTGATAGTCAGTTCGGCTGCCGGAATTTACCTCTTTTAAGCATTCATTCTATGCGCAAGTTTTTTATCGGCCTCGGGATTTTCCTGGTGGTAGTCGTGGCCTTCCTGGCCCTGGCCCCGCTGCTGTTCAAAGATAAAATTAAAGCGGCCTTCGATAAGCAGCTCGCCCAGCGGGTACGGGCCGAGGTGCAGTACGACCCGGCCAATGTTGACGTAACGCTGCTGAGCACCTTTCCCGACCTGGCCCTGCGCATCAGCCAGCTGCGCATCATCGGGCAGGACTCGTTTGCCCGCGACACGCTGGCGTACCTGCCCCAGACGCGCATCGGCCTGGACCTGATGAGCGTTATCAGCGGCGACCAGATCAAAATCAAGAACATCACCCTCGATGAGCCCGACCTGAATATAAAGGTGCTCAAAAGCGGCCGCGCCAACTGGGACATTTTCGTGTCGGACTCGGCTGCCGCTACCAAGGGGCAGGACACCACGGCCGTGAGCCTGGCCATTAAGGGCTGGCAGATCAACAAGGGCCGCCTGCGCTACGACGACCGGAGTATTCCGTTTGGCATGGAGCTGCGCGGCATCGAGCACACCGGCTCGGGCGACTTCGAGCAGAATATCTTTGATATGGTGAGCCAGACCACGGCGCAGTCGGCCTCGCTGAGCTACGACGGTGTGCAGTACGTGAGCAATAAGCAGCTCGATGCTGATGTGACCATGGCCATGAACCTGGAGAAGATGCTGTTCACCTTCAAAGATAACAAGGTGAAGCTGAACGATTTTCCGGCCACGTTCCAGGGTACCATCGGCCTACCCAACGCCACCGATATTGTGTACGACCTTACGTTTAAGGCGCTGGAAACCGATTTCAAGAACATCCTGAGTCTGGTGCCGGGCGCGTATACCGAGCAGTTCAAGGACATTAAGGCCGACGGGCTGGTGGCGTTTGACGGCTATTACAAGGGTGTGCAGAACGATTTGCAGATGCCCGGCTACGGCGTGAACCTGCAGATAAAGGACGGCAGCTTCCAGTACCCGTCCCTGCCCGAGCGCGCCCGCAACATCAACGTAGATATGGTGGTGGACAACCCGTCGGGCTTCACCAACAACGTGAAAGTGAACGTGAAGCAGTTTCACCTGGACCTGGGCAAGAACCCGATTGACGGCAACGTGGCTATCGATGGGCTGGCCCCGATGAAGGTAGACGGTCGCGTGAAAGCCAACGTAGACCTGGCCGAAATGATGAAGGTGTATCCGGTGAAAGATTTGCTGTTGCGCGGCAAGCTCTTCGTGGACGCCACCGCCAAAGGCGTGTATTCGGCTACCCAAATGCCGGTGATTCAGGCCAAAATGAACCTGACCAACGGCTACGTGAAGAGCAAGCAGTTCCCGGCCCCGATTGAAAACCTGACCCTGACCGGCACCGTGACCAACCCCACCGGTCAGCTCAACGATACCAAAGTCAACATCCCGCAGTTCAAGATGCTGCTCGATGGCGAGCCGCTGGAGGGCCGCGTGGCCACCCAGGGCGTGGATAAGCTGGCCTTCGATACCGATGTAAAAGGCACGGTGGACCTCACCAAGCTCACCAAAATATTCCCGCTCGAAGGCATGACGGTGGCCGGCCGCCTAAGCGGCAACGTGGCCGCCAAGGGCAACATGGCCGATATTGAAGCCGGCCGCTACCAGTCGGTGGTAGCTTCGGGTACCGTGAATGCCCGCAACATCGACTACAAAAGCCCCGACTTTCCGCAGGGCATGAAGGTGAGCCAAGCCACCGCTACGTTCAACAACGACCAGATTGTGCTGCGCGACCTGCAGGGCTTCGTGGGCTCGTCGGATGTGGCGGCCTCGGGCACCATCAGCAACTACCTGGGCTACCTGTTCGTGCCCGGCCAGCCGTTACGCGGCGACCTGACGGTGAACTCGCGCCGCTTTAACCTGAACGAGTGGATGGTGGACGAGGTAAGCGCCAAGCCCACCGCCGGCGCCACGGCCGCCACCAAAGCCCCCGCCGCCACTACCAAGGCCGACGGCGTGCTGCAGATTCCGAAGGAATTCGACCTGACCATGAACACCACCGCGGGCCAGGTGCTGTACGACAACCTGAAGCTGAACGACGTGAAAGGCACCGTGACGGTGCGCAACCAAGTGGCTACGCTGCGCAACCTCACCTTCAACACGCTTGGCGGCAGCTTCGCCACCAATGGCTCGTACAGCAGCCAGAACCTGGCACACCCCAAGTTCGATTTCGGCCTGAACGTGAAGGAGCTGAACTTTCAGCAGGCCTTTTCCGCCTTCAACTCGATTAAGAAGCTGGTGCCGCTGGCGGCCAACCTGGAGGGCATCTTCTCAACGAACTTCAATGTGAGCGGCGAAATGGGCCCCGACATGATGCCCCGCTTCAGCACCCTCACCGGGAAAGGCGTGTTCGATATTGTGCGGGCTGCCGTAACCGGCTCGCCGGTGCTCACCAAAATCAGCAACCTCACGCAGCTGCAGGAGCTGAAGAACTTTGTGGTAACCAACAAGGATGTGGCCGCCGAAATCATCAACGGTAACTTCGTGGTGAAGCCGTTCGACTTGGACGTAGGCCAGATTAAGATGACGGTGGGCGGCTCGAACAACATCGACGGTGGCGGGCTGGAGTATGTGGCGGCCCTCAATGTGCCCACGGGCCAGGTGGGCACCGCGCTCAGCAGCCAGCTCACCCGCCTCACGGGCGTATCGAACCTTAAGGGCACCGAGCGCGTGACGCTGGGACTCACCATCGGCGGCACCATCACCAACCCCCAGGTGAAGCTGAGCAGCGGCAGCGTGAAGGGCCAGGCCAAGGATATTGCCAAGGAGCTGGTTAGCGGCATTGTGCAAAGCAAGCTCGACGACTCCAAGGCCGGCTTAGCCGCCAAGCTGCTGCTTTCCCAGGACAGCCTCAAAAAAGAAGCCCTCGTGAAGCGCCAGGAATTGGAAGCCCGCGCCCAGCTGGAGCTGGAAAAGAGGCGCCTCGAAGCCGAAGCCAAACTGCGCGAACAGGCTAAAAAAGGCCTCAACAGCCTGTTCGGGAAGCCGAAGACAGCCCCGGCACCAACGCCGGCCCCCACACCGGCACCTACGCCCAAGCCTACCGAGCCCAAGGCCCCGGCCGATACGGCCAAGACTGGCAATTAATTCGGGCTATCTGGTAGAAGTGCAAACTTTGGTTACATTGTTGCAGGGCCAGAATAACTAGCCTGTGTGGGCGTAGACCAATGCCATCTGTTTCACCTTTTTCTTCCCTGTCATGATGTTTAAACGCACTTTGTTCTATGCCCTCGTAGCTGCGCCGCTGGCGCTGGCCTCCTGTAGCGACAACGATAAAGCGGACAATGCGCTATCCACTGGCACCCTCGAAGTGCGTCTGACGGATGCTCCCGGTGACTTTCGGGCGGTAATACTCGATGTGCGCCAGATTGAGATCCATCTGAAGGAAGAAGGCAACCCCGATGGCTGGCAGCTGCTGCCTTTCCAGGCCCAGCCCATCAACGTGCTGGAGTACGTCAATGGTCGCTCAGCGCTGCTGGTAAGCTCCGATTTTGATCCGGGTAACCTGCGTGAAATCCGCCTCATTCTCGGCCCCGACAGCTACGTAACCGGCCGCGACGGCCAGCGCTACGAGCTGAAAACGCCCAGCGGCCAGTCATCGGGCGTGAAGCTCAAGATCAACAAGAAAGACCTCTATCAGCAAAGCAGCAACTACCAGCTGCTGCTCGATTTCGATGTGGCCAAATCCATTGTGGAGCGCGGCAACTGGAAGCCCGGCAACGACAAAAAGGAGCGGTACCTGCTCAAGCCCGTTATTCGGGTAGTGGCCCAGGATATTCGCGGCGGCTTGCGCGGCACCGTAACCCCGGCCGCGGCGCTGCCGCAGGTACTGGCCATCCGCTCGTCCATTACGCCCGCCGACACGTTCAGCACCTCCGCCGACGCGGCCGGCGCCTTCCAGCTGGGTGCCCTGCCCTCGGGCACCTACCGGGTCGAGTTCTTCCCCACCACTACTGCCCCGTCCAACCAGGGGAGCTACAAGCAGGTTACCCGTACCGGCATCGTCGTAACCAACGACCAGTTGACGGACATCGGCAGCACCCCGCTCCAGTAAGCTCTTCAGCTAAAATAGGAGCTGTTTAGAGAACCATTGATATTTATGAGGGCGTCATGCTCCTTTGCCTTTCTAAACAGCTTTATGAGCAGGCCCCCTACCCAACCGGTAGGGGGCCTGCTTATTTTAGTAGCGTTATTTGGCGTGCCGATTCGGTTTTTCATACACAACAGTCATACGCTATGTTCTACCTAATACCGGGGCTGGGAGCCGACGAGCGGGTGTTTCAGCGGCTGCAGCCGTTGCTGCACGGCCCCAGCGCGGTGCTGCCCTGGCTGCCACCCGAGTCGGATGATGAGCCGTTGGCGCACTATGCGGGCCGGATGGTGGAGGCTATTCCGGTGGACGCTACGGGCTGGTTGGTGGGCGTGTCGTTTGGCGGGGTTGTGGCGCTGGAGATGCAGCGGCTGCGGCCGGGGTTGCGGCCGGTGCTCATCAGTAGCCTGCCCGATGCTCAGAGTATGCCGTTGCTGCTGCGGCTGGTGCGGGCCTCGGGGCTATACCGATTGGTGCCGCCGCAGTGGCTGAAGTTGTTTCCGAGGGCCGGGCAGCTGTATTTCGGGGTGCAGGGCGGGGCCGAATACCGGTTGTTCCGGCGCATTTTGCTCGACATGGAGCCGCGCTATACCCGCTGGGCCATCAACAGCCTACTGCACTGGAACAGCACCGGCGTAGCGCCCGCCGTGCAGCTGCTGGGCACCCGCGACCGGGTGTTTCCACCCGGTAACCGCCCCATCGACTACCGCATTAGTGGCGGCGGCCACTTCATGGTCCTCAGCCACGCCGAAGAAATTGCACAGATTTTGAACGGGCTGGATTTGGGGGTGATGGAGTGAGGAATTAAAGTAGAAACCACCTGTCATCCTGAGCGGAGCGAAGGACCTGGAAAAGAAGCCAACATCAAATAACAGCTTCTCCCCAGGTCCTTCGCTCCGCTCAGGATGACAGTATCTTTACCGCATCACCTCCTTGCGCCGTTATCTCCCCATCCCATCAGCCCCAACTCATGCTTGCCACTTACCCGCACCACGGCCGCACGTTCAGTTTCGATCCGCACGCGCCGCTGGATATTTCGCTGCCGCTGGCACCGGGCGAGGGGCAGGTGAGCTGTTTCTGGGCCGAGCCGGTACAGTTTGAGGTGATTCGGGTGGGCGACTACGTGGGCAGCGTGGCGGCGGGTGGCAGCACCAACTACAAGCGCGTACACGTAACGCCCCACGGCAACGGCACGCATACCGAGTGCTACGGCCATATTTCGGCCGCGCCGGAGGCCACGCTCAACCGCTGCCTGCGCCGGTTTCTGTTCGTGGCCCGGCTGGTATCGGTGCAGCCGCGGCCCCAGCTCAACGGCGACGAAGTGGTGATGCTGGCCGACGTGCGCCGTGAGCTGGAAGGTGGCCCCGAAGCCGCCGTGCGCCCCGAAGCCCTGATTCTGCGCACGCTGCCCAACCACCGCGCCAAGCGCACCCGCCAGTACTCGGGCACCAACCCCACCTACCTCGAACCCGCGCTGGCCGAGTACCTGGCCCAGCAGCACATCGAACACCTGCTCCTCGACCTGCCCAGCGTCGACCGCGAAGAGGATGGGGGCGCGCTGCTGGCCCACCATGCGTTCTGGCAGTACCCGCACGCCACCCGCCAGCAGGCTACCATCACCGAGCTCATTTTCGTGCCCGATGCCGTTGAGGATGGTCTTTACCTACTCAACCTCCAGATAACCAGCCTGGAGCTGGATGCCAGCCCCAGCAAGCCGGTGCTATATGCGCTGGGAAGTTAGGGATTGATGTTGCGCAGTCATCGCACGGTGTAGGGGCGGGGCTTAGCTTCGCTGTCCTTCGGTTGTCCCCGCCCGCCGGTTGCGCCGCTTCAACGCTAATCGTTCAGCTGTAATCGTTCAATGGCGGGCGGGGACAACCGAAGGACAGCGAAGCTAAGCCCCGCCCCTACACCGTGCGGCATTCGCCTGCTGTAATACAAGACTGCGTAACAGTAGGCCCTAATTCAGCCACACCGTGAGCAGCAGCTCGAAGCGGTGGGGAGCAAAGGCGTTGTAGTAGGGCGCTTCCCCCTCGAAACCCAGTACATGGACCAGGGCAATGCCCTCGGTGCGCGAATCGACGGTGCGGATGGGGTAGAGCTGGCCCGCTTCGGGCCAGTCGCCGACGTGGTTGTAGGGGCGCTGGCCGGCGTCGAGGCAGCGGGCGTAGTCGATGAACGGGGCGTGGCGGGTGGCTTCGGCCAGGGTCAGGTTGTCAACTTCGTACTTAGCCATAGGTAGTGGAGTTTACGGAATGCAGCGCAACGCAGGTGGCACGCGCTGCATCAAGTTAAAGGCTGAATTTCAGGCTCAGTTTTACCCCGAACGTGCGGGCCTCGGGCCGGTTGCGGTAGGTGAGGCGGTGCAGGAAGTCAACCCGTACAATTTTAAAAATGTTCTCGACCCCGTACCCCACCTCGGCGTAGGGCAGGCGGCCCAGCGACTGGAAGGCCGGCAGCGGCTGGCCGGTAGCCGGATCGGTGGTGGGGGTGATGCGGCGGTTGGCGTCGCTGACGCTGCCCCACAGCAGGTTGGTGGTGCCCACCAGCCGCCAGTTAAGCTGCTTGATAAGCGGCAACGAGTTGGTGAGGAAGCCCCCGAACTGGTGCTCCAACTGCAGGCCGGCGTATCGGTCGCTCACGAACTCGAAGAAGCGCATGAGGTTATAAGCCCCGGCGTTGTAGAAGAACGACTGGTTGCCCAGGTGGCTCTTGAGCAACGGGTAGGGTACCGTGCTCGGAATATAGCCGGCATCAACGCGGTAAGTAGTGCGGCCCAGCTGGCCCAGGCGCAGGCTGTGGTCGATGAGCAGGTTGAACTTCTGGTAGCGGAAATCGGAGCCGAGCAGGTTGTTGAGGCCCAGCGTGTAGCGCACCGTGAACACCGGCCAGCGCTTGAGGCCCACGGCCGTGCGGCGGTTCTGGTTGTTGGCTACCAGCACCTCGTCGCGGGCGTAGCGCGACTCTACTATCACTTCCGAGAGCGTAAAATCGGCGGTGGTGGGGCTGCCGGGGCGGGCCTCCTGGGTGTAGTAGAGGAAGGGGTAGAGCGGCTGAAACTGTTGGCGGCGCAACATCACGCGCTGGATAAAGCCACGGAACAGATCGGACTGCACCGACACGCTGGTTACGTCGCGCAGCAGCGGCCGGCTGTTGCTGATGTTGCCCAGGCGGGCTGCGGCCTCAAACAGCGGATTTTCGAGGGCGTAGTCGTTGTCGAGCAGGGCCACCTGGTCGATGTCGTGACGGTGCTCGAAGTTGGCCACTGTCCAGTGCCGCCGGTCGATAATGCGCTGCACCCGCAGGCCGTATTTGAAGCGGCCGTCCTGGAAGCCGTAGGCCAGGTAAGGCCGCAACTGCCAGTAGCGGCTCCACTCGGTGGAGGTGCGGAAGCCCACTCGCAGGCGCAGGCCCTCGATGTTGTTGTAGCCCACCGTGGCCAGCAGCGGACCCAAATCCACTTTGCCCAGCGGATAGTAGCCGTTCACCACAATATCGGCCAGCTCCATCATCGAGCGCACGGCCGGCAGCTGGCGCACGGTGTCGAGCACAATCAGCGTGAGCTGCTCCTGGCGGCTGAGCGAGTCGGGCCGGTTGGCGGCGAAGTAGCCGGGCGGCACGTCGTAGGCGTCGGCGGCCACCTCCAGGGGCTTGTCGTAGAACGCCAGCGGCCGGGTCTGGTTCACCTGGAAATTGGTGTACACCGTGCTGATGCGGGCCAGCACGCCGGTACTGCCCTTGCTGGGCCGGATGCCGATAACGAAGCGCGTGATGGTAGGCAGCCAGGGCCCGGCTTCGGTGGGGGCCAGTTCCTGGCGCACGGCAATCTGCTCGATAAAGTTGAGGTTGGCCTGGGTGCTGACTTCCACATCGAGCTTGCGCAGCGCGTAGGTGTCGGTGGTTATCCAGATAGTGCCCTTGAACGCTAAGTCCTGGGGGCGGCGGGGCGTTACCTTCAGCTTGTAGCAATAGTCGTCGCCGACCATGAGCGAATCCTGCAGCTCGTACTCATAGGAAAACTTCCAGCCCTCGGCAATGGGCGAAATGAAGTCCTTACCCACAATGCGAATCCAGTTCCGGTAGAAGTCCCAGTCCTGAAACGAGGAGCCCATAATCTGCGACACCACCGAGCCTTCGCGGGGGGCCGCGCCATGCATCTGGGTTTTGCTGACCTCCTCGCGCTGGCGCAGCGGCTCGTTGTTCTGGTAGTAGTGCGAGAGAACTTCGGAGGCGAAGATGGGCACGACCGGCCGGCCATTCGCGTCGCGCTCCAGGCCCAGCGTATCGGCCACGGCCGTAATCTGACGCAGCAGCTTGCGGCGGCTTAGCTGGTCGGGCAGGTTGTTGATGAGCAGCTCGTTGCGGGCGTAGCTGTCGTAGTCGTAGGCCGTTAGCTCGGTTTTCTGGTTGCGGCGGCGGTTGGCATCCACCCGGCGCATAATGCGGTAGGCCGGGTTCTCGTAGGGCCGCACCACCACCTCGCCCAGCGACACGCTGCCGCTGCCCAGTACAAAGTTGAGCGTCTGGCGGGCGGCGGTGCTGGTAATGGCTTTCCCGACCGGGGCGAAGCCAATGGCCGAAGCCGTGAGCGTATCCACTGCGCCGGTGAGGGTAAACTGATAGCGCCCATTTTCATCGGCGGTGGCGCCCTGGCTGGTGCCGCGCACAAACACCGAGGCAAAAGGCACGGGCTGGCCGTTGGTTTCAGTGATGCGCCCGCTGAAACTAACGCGCTGGGCCCGGGCCGTTGGCCCCATCAGAAGCAGGAGCAGCAGCAAAACGGGCAGAATAACAAAGCGCATAAACAGGCAGGCAACGAAACAGCTGGCCCCGGATAAGGCTAGTCGCAGTAAGATAGGTTCCCTGGCCGGGAAAACCCAACCCGCTCCGGCCGGTACTGGGAGCCGTGGCCTATCTGGGGCACTCCTCCCGCGTCAGGGTTTCGTTGATGCTGATGGCGGCGGCGCTGCCCTCGGCGGCGGCCAGCAGCGCCTGCTGGGTGCCGGGCGTATTATCGCCGGCCGCGTACAGACCCGGCACCGTGGTTTGCTGCTGCTTGCTCACCCAAACGGCTCCTTTGGCATTAAGCCGGCAACCCATTTCCTCGGCCAGCGCGCTCCGCTGGTGCTGGTGGGCATGAATAAACAGCGCCTTGCGCGCCAGTGGCTCGCCCGACTCGAACACGAGGTGGCGCAGCTCGCCGCTGGCCGTGCCTTCGAGGCTAACCAGCGGCTCCTCGCGCACGGCAATGCCCTGGCGGCGCAGGCGGCGGCGGGCATTCTGGGTCAGGTTGCCCGGATCCTCCACGCACGCCACCACATCGGTGCTCCAGCGGCTCACCAGCAGCGCCAGCCCGGTTACGAGCTTGGCCCGCCCGTACACGGCCAGCGGCTGGTCGCGGTATTCCCAGCCGTGGCAATAGGGGCAGTGCAGCACCCCGCTACCCCACAGCTCGCGCATGCCCGGCAGCGGTGGTAGCTCATCTTCAACGCCGGTAGCCAGCAGCACCTTGCGGGCCGTGCGGGTGCTGCGGTGGCCGGTGGGTGCCTCCAACGTCAGCTCGAAGTGCTTGCCGCACCGGGCCAGGCTTACCACTTTTGCTTCCTTTATTTCCACCGACTGGTAGGCTTGCAGTTCCGCCCGGCCCAGGTTCAGGAGTTTGGCGGGCGGCGTGCCGTCGCGGGTGAAGAAGGCCTGCACGGCCGGGGAGGGCGCGTTGCGGGGCGGCCCCCCATCGAGCACCAGCACCCAACGCAGGCAGCGGCCCAGCACCAGCGCCGCGCTCAGCCCGGCACTGCCGGCCCCCACAACGGCTACATCGAAATCAGTAGGCACCCGGCCGGGTACGGAGCAGCGAGCAGAAGGCATAAGAAGTGGGAGCAAGAAAGGAAACAGGAAAAGCGCCGGCAGCCTGGTACGGCCGGGAAGTCTACACACGGAAGCTGTTCACAAAGTCCCCGGAATCAATCAGACCGTCATGCTGAGCCTGCCGAAGCATCTCTACCGCTTCGTAGCAGTCGTTCAACGAAGCGGTAGAGATGCTTCGGCAGGCTCAGCATGACGGTCTTTGAACGTTGTAAACAGCTTCCACTTCAAACCTATGCAAAATAGGCTTTGGGTATATAGCACAAACCGAAGAACGGCTGTAGCGCGAAGCTCCAGCTTCGCGCACCGGTGCCGACTGCCTACGCGCGGAAGCTTTATAACCTGAAAGCGGCCTGCTGGTTGTGCGACCAAGTACGTGGTACCCCAAAAAGCAAGCGTCCTCCCGCCGGGTGGCGGGAGGACGCTTGCTTACTAAATAATCAGCGCGTGACTATTGCTTGACAACGCGGCGGCTGAACGACTGGCCGTTGCCCTTCACCTGCACCAGGTAGGTGCCGGTTGGTAGGTTGGTCAGCTGCAGCTCCTGCACGGTGCCGCCGTTCTGGCGGGAGGTGCGCAGTACGCGGCCTGTCATATCTACCAGCGTTACCTGGTAAGTGCCGGCCGGGGCTCCGCTCAGGTCGAGCTTGGCATCCTGAGTAGCAGTGGCAGGGGTTGGGTAGACGTCAATCAGCTTGCTGGCCGTGAGGGCGAAGCGTACAGCTTGCACTTCGCTGAGGGCTTCAGTACCATCAGTATCTACCTGGCGCAGGCGGTAATATACCAGGCCGGTAGGAGCCTTGTCGGCTACCTGCACATCGGTGAAGTCGTAGGTGGTGGTAGCCTGGGTAGAACCCTGGCCTTTCACTTGGCCCACGGCCACAAAGCTGCGGGCATCGAAGCTGCGCTCTACCACGAAGTGGTCGTTGTTGAGCTCTTGCGCGGTTTTCCAGTTCAGGCGGGCGTTCAGGCCAGCGGCTTGGGCACCGAAGCTTATCAGCGTTACGGGCAATGGGCTCGTGTTAGGCAAGATAGCCGTGTTACCCGAGAACTCCGAGGTTCCTTGAGTAGGAAGCGTAGCGGTGGCCGTCAGGCGAACAGTACCGGCAGTTATTGCCGCCTGTTGATCGGCGGGCAAGCTGCTGATCGGAATGCTGAAAACGAAGATGGGCGCGTTGGTTTCGCTGCCTTGGTTGATCCCGTTGACAGCTCCACTGTAGCTACCGGTTCTGGCAGTAAGGTCGTCCGCAGAGCCTTCGGTACGCGTGAACAGGTAGGTCTGGCCCTCGCCAAAGGTTGCAGTGTTCACATCGGAAATGAAGAACTCAATTACGCTGTTTTGTGGCGCGTAGCCTGTCACCTCCAAGTTGCCATTGAAAACAGAAGCCCGGTAGATAACAGGGAAATTGAGCAGCCCGTTGGCTCCCGTATCAGGGTCGCCGTTATCGTTGAGGTTCGTGTCATCACCATTGAAGCCTGTTCCAGCAGTCAGGTCAATACCCAGGTCGCCAGCATTATTGTGGCCACTAAAGGAGTTTTGTGAAAAGATGTTGCCTGAGGTTCCACCGTTAGCAATGATACCGTCGGAATCGTTACTTGTGATGGTGTTATTGAAGAATGTATTGTCCTGCCCGAAGCGAATCCGGATGCCGGCGTTGTTCGTCGTGGCGGCCCCGCCACCGTTGCCGCTGATCGTATTGCTCTCAAAACGGTTGCCGGTGTTCGTTACGGTCGTGCCCGGATTGCCGGTTCCCAAAGCAATACCGGAGCCGGCGTTATTGCTGATAGTGTTGCCGGTAAACGTGTTGTTGGTAGCACCTTCCAGCACGATGCCGAACCCATCGGTTGCCGTAACTCCGGTTGCAGATGCGGTAGAAGTACCGTTGCGCAGGATGCTGTTTTGAATAGTTACTCCCGTCGCGCCATTCTCCAGACGTATGCCTGCGGTGGCGT
This sequence comes from Hymenobacter lapidiphilus, assembly GCF_013377885.1. Taxonomy (GTDB): domain Bacteria; phylum Bacteroidota; class Bacteroidia; order Cytophagales; family Hymenobacteraceae; genus Hymenobacter; species Hymenobacter lapidiphilus. Next base: position 18,152 of record NZ_JABKAU010000007.1, on the reverse strand, counting down.
TGTTGTAAGCCGTAACGTCATTCACGATAGAACCAGTAGTAGCCGCGCCGCTCAACGTGATGGCAGCTCCCTGCGATATATCACCCGTTGCGGAAACGCCCGTGCCTCTGGCCCTGGTCAGGCCCAAGCTTATGAAGCGGGTGTTAGCTGCCGTGGTTTCCAGACCACCAAAGTTAGCGAAGTCGATAGTTACCTCCGGACCTGTTGTGGTACCGGGAACAGACGCAACTTTCTGACCGGTGGCAATCCGGCTGCCGTTTATTCTGGTATTAGCATCCGTAATGATCGGCAGAGCCGACGCTAGGGTAATAGTAAAACCGGTGGTGGCGCTATAGCCGCTGGCAGCTGCAACTCCGGCACGCAGACCATTGGTAGTGGTGGTACCATCAGGAATTACAAAGTTGGCAAACTCGACACCTGCTGCTGCTGCCTGAAAGTCGTCGGCTTGGTCTAGCCCGGCGTTGGTCAGCGTATTGCTGTTGGTGATAAACTGGCGCAAAGAACCCTGTCCTGCATCATTCGTGTTAACGACGGTGCTAAAGTTGAAGCCGAAATCGGCCCCCACTCCGGCTGTTCCAGCAGCTACAGTTACGCTTGACTGACTTTGGGCAACGGTTGTTGCCGTATTCAGACTATTAAGTGTAGTATTGGTAGTTCCAGCGGCTGCATCAGCTTGACTGGGTATTTCACCACCTACACGGTCAGTAGTGCCATTATAAGTCTGCACTGGAACCAACGTATTCACGTAACCGGGGCGGCTGCTGGTTACGGTGCTGTTAACTACACGCACGGTGTAGTTGCCGGCAACAGGGTTGAAGTTGTACCGCCCGTTGGCATCAGTAGTGGTAGCGGATACAAACACTCCGGTCGAGTTATAAAGCTCTACGCGAGCCCCCAGCCGAACCACTGTACCACTGGCAGCCAGTGTCCGGCCAGCGCCACCGCCGTAGTTCACATCCTCGAAAACAGTACCTGTGATTGGGGTGACGGCAGTTGAAGATACGCTAACCAGCCAAGCGTCACCAGCATGTCCCGTCGTGCCGGTATAATTGATATCGCCACCTGCTGCATTTGGCCGCAGATAGGTACGAAAGCTGATAGTAGTAATGCCCGCAGCAGGTGTAGATACTAGAACAGACCCGCTTGCAGCGCCTGTACCAGTCGCAGCGTTGGGTGCGAGGGCATTATTCAAAATCTGGGTAGATGTGACGTTAAGCTCAGTCGAACCGCTTAGTTTGGATAGTGTAACACCAGAGGTCAGAAGGTCCAATTCAGCCGTGAAGCCAGTTCCAGGGCCATAGACTCCACCCAAACCAGTAATGTGTACAACTGGATTGACAACCGCACGATTGAACGTGATAGTTAAATCTGCATAGCGGTAGCGAGCATTGGCTGGTACTGTATTAGGCAATACTTCAGTAGAAGTGAAAATTTCTACTCCACTATTTGCTGTTACACTAATTCCACCGCTCGTGCCATTAGTAGCCTGATAATTAGCATCTGTAGAAGCACCATAAGCATTTAGTGTAGGAAATAGCGCTTCAGCTAATGCTGCTCCTCCAGTGGTGTTGATAGTTGCACCGAATGCTACACCCGTACCCGTACTCAGTTGTGTTGTCGGCTGCGTGTACTGCTGATTACTTAGCGAGAATGTTGCAGTGGTAGTGGGGCTATAAGCAGTAAAAGTGTTATTGTTAGGATTATTGAGGTTTGCTTGGAACGTAATAACCTGATTAGCCACTGTTGGGCCGTTACCGGTAGGGTTACCAACACCCGATGCAAACTCCAGTGTAGATACCGTCTGCGCCCATGCGGCGTTCTGACCTGATAACACTCCAGCCAGAAGCAGGAGTAGTAAGCGTAAGTGTGCTCTCATTAGAATAAAAAAAGAGTGAAAGTTTCGTAGGTGGGTGAAGGGAAGTAGTTGACTGGCGAGGGTTTTAAACACGACAAAACTAGCTTCCGGGCGACAAAGGTAACCTTCTTATTCGTTCAACGTAGCGCTCCGCTCGGTGAACTGTCTTATTCGCAGATGAAAAACTCTTTATCAAAAAAATCATAAAGCCTCTCCGACCATAGGTAATGCCTGCAGAGGCGTACGAAATAGCTATTACCGCTGGATTGCAGCCATTTCGTGCAAAAAAAGCCATTCACTATAGTGGCGCTTTAACATTATGTCTAATGTTTTAATAATGCTAGTATAGTCGGCCGCTTCGTGCTATCAACTCCATTACCTCCCCATTAAAGCCTGCTTGTTCAACCAGCTCCTCCAGCGGCAGATGGAAGCGGTACTTCCAGAAGTGGGTGGGGTTGGAGGGCACGTTGATCTGCTCGGCCAGCGGGTCTTCGCGGCGCAACTCGGCGCTGAGGGCCACCACGTCCTGGAGCGGGAAGATGGCCCACATGGCGGGCGAGTGCAGGTGCTGCGCTAGTATTTCGCGGGCCACCCAGGGCTCGCAGAACGCCGGGGCTGCCTCGTGGTAGTGGCCCAGGGTGGTTTCGAAGAACCGTTGGGTTTGGGCGGGGTCTTCCTCCCACCAGCCGCGCAACGTGCTCATGTCGTGCGAGCCGGGGCTCACCACGCTCAGGTAGGGCGCGGTGCCGGGGTGGCCGAACTCGGTGGTCGGGTCGGCGGGCATACGCTGGATGTGCAGGCCCAGAATGCCCAGGTCGCGCATCACGCCGGGCACCGAGGCGGGTACCATGCCCAGGTCTTCGCCGCAGATGAGCATGTTGGTGGCCCAGCGCACCGGCGGCAGCTTGGTGAGGCCCTGCTCGCGCCAGAAACCCTCGTGGCGCTGAAAGAAAAAGTTGTTGTAGAGAGCCTCCAAGCGCGGGCGGGTGGCGGCGTCGAGCTCCCGGAACGAGCGGCTCAGCGTGAGGGTGATGCGCGGGTGGTAGTGGTCGGGCTGCTGGTCGTCGGGCACCAGCAGCACCTCGTTGGCCATCCCGAACAGGCCGGCGCGCAGCCAGCGGTAGTAGTCGGCCTGGGCCGGGTCGGCGGCCAGCTTCTCGTTGATGACGGCCTCCATCTGGCGCTGGGTGCGCGCAAACTCCTGCAGCCGGATATTGCCGTGGCCGGCATCCTCCATAAACTCATCGAACACGGCCTGCGCCTGACCGCCAAACACCTCCTGCACTACGTGCCAGCGGATGTAGGGCTCGCACAGCCGGCCGTAGTCGAACCAGCCCAGGCGCTGCTCGATTTCCTGCTGCGAGAAGGGCAGCGCGGGCGAGAAGTGGCCCAGCAGGCCCTCTACCGAGTGCGCCGGAATTTCCCAGATGCGGAAAAAGCCCAGGATATGGTCGATGCGCAGGGCATCGAAGTAGCGGGCCAGGTGGCCCATGCGCTGCTGCCACCACTGGTAGCCGTCGAGGGCCATCTGCTCCCAGTTGTAGGTGGGGAAGCGCCAGTTCTGGCCGGTGGTCGAGAAATCGTCGGGCGGGGCGCCGGCCTGCTGGTGCAGGTGGTAGAGCTCGGGTTGGGTCCAGGCATCCACCGAGTGGCGGTAGATGCCGATGGGCAGGTCGCCCTTCACCACTACGCCCCGCTCGCGGGCGTAGGCCACGGCTTCGCGCAGCTGCTTATCCAGGTGGAACTGAATAAAGAAAAACAGGCCGAACTCGTCGAAATCGGCGCTGGCCTCATCCGTAAGGGCCTCCACCTGGGCCGGGGTGCGGTATTCGGCGGGCCACTGCTGGAAATCGGCCGTGCCGAACCGGTCACGCAGGCCGCTGAAGGCCGCGTAGGGCAGCAGCCAGGCCGCCTGCTCGGCGCGGAAGGCGTGGAAGTCCGCATCGGCCAGGAAAGCCTTTTTCTCCTGCTGGTACAGCTGGCGAATGAAGCGCCACTTGGCGGCCATCATGGGCTCGTAGTCCACAAAGTCGCGGGCGTTGAGCTCGTCGCGCAGCTGCGCCAGCTCCTGGCGCGCCGCTGCGTCGCGCAGCTCGGCCACGGCCTCCAGGTTGAGGTACTGCGGGTGCAGGGCAAACACCGAAATGGCGGCGTAGGGGTAGCTGTCGACCCAGGTGTGGGTGGCCACGGTGTCGTTGATGGGCAGCACCTGCACCATTTGCAGTCCGGTGGCTACGGCCCAGTCTACCAGCAGCTTCAGGTCGGGGAACTCGCCCACGCCCAGACCCTGGCGGCTGCGGAGTGAAAACACGGGCAGCGCCACGCCGGCCCCGCGCCAGGGTGCGGTTGGGTGGTGGTACTGGTTGTCGGCGAGCACGCGCAGCGTCTGCGGGTCGGTTTCGGCGGCCAACAGCCGGTCGTCGCCGGCCTCCAGGTCCACGACCTGGCCGGTGCCGGCGTCCCAGATGCCGTACTTGTAGCGGGTTTCGGCGGCGGGCGTCGCCAGCGTTACATCGGCCGTCCAGGTAGGGTAGTCGGCATCCGACAGCACCACGGCCCGGGCCGCGTCCCAGGCACCCAGGGCCGCATCGGAGCCCAGCACGCACAGCTGCTGCCCGGGCTGAACGCGCGGGGCCGCCAGCTGGAAGCGCACGGCCGGGCCAGCCGTAGCCGGGGCCGCCGGAGCAGCCGGGGCGGGGCGGCGGAACAGCGCCTCAGTAAAGGCGGCCGTAAACAGCTCGTTTTCGGGTTGGGCCGGGGCGCGCCACCAGTCGGCCAGCACCAGCCGGCCAAAAGCGGGCGCCACAGCGGGCAACTCGCGGTTGGGGCCCCACTCCCAGTGCCGGCCGCCGTCGCGCTCATCGAGCAGTAGGTACTTATAGGTAGCCCCGGCCAGCTGGTCGGCAGATACCTCCAACTCCCGGTTCCAGTGGCCGGAAGCACCATCGTAGTGCAAAGGCAGGGCGGCCTCAGGAGCCCACTGGCCCAGGGCAGGCAGCGAGCCGCAAACCACCAGCCGCTGGCCTGGTTCGGTGCGGTAGGGGAGGGTAAAGCGAAGAATCATCGGATAGCGTAGTCAGGTAAAAACCGGCCCGCAAGATACAGGTTAATAGGCTGGAGCGGCAGGTTTTCGCCCCGGAAATCCGTGTATTATATTCCCGAAAAGCGTGGCGACCCATCCTGCCAATGCCGCATTATCGGCCGGACGGTGCCCGGTTGACAGGGACCGGAAAACTACTTCCCAGCCGGCACGGGGGCCGCGTAGGCAGACTATCGGATTGCGGGCTGACACCGGGTTGCCGGGTTACGCCCGATAGTAGGCCGCGCCAACGCGCCTAGCCACGGTTCAGTTGCCCTGCTTCTCTGGCTAAGCTGCGACTGATGTCAGGCCGGACTTGCTACCGGGTAAATCCGGCCAACCCGACGCCCATTTTTTCCGTTTGGCTGACTTAACGGCTGGCCAACTGCGGAAAACCCTCGGCTGGCTTCAACCTGCAGCCCTCATTGGGGCACGTATCTCTTTCGACCTCTACTTTTCTTCCTTTGCCGGTTTACCTGCGTCGTATCCTCTATGCCCTGCTCGGGCTTGTCGGGCTGATTCTGCTGTTGCTGGTCGGCCTGTTTTTATACGTCCAGACGCCTTCGGGGCAGGATTTTGTGGCCAACCAGGCTCAGAAGTATCTGCGCGACAAGCTACAGACCGACGTGCGCATCGGGAAATTTCGCTCCGATTTTCGCAACACCATCAGCTTCGACGATGTGTACCTGGCCGACCAGCAGGGCGATACGCTCGTGTCGGTGGGCCATCTGGGCGTCAACATTGATATTTTCGCGCTGCTCGATTCTAAAATAAAGGTGAGCAGCCTGGAGCTGAACGACGGCCGGATTGCCATCAGCCGCACCGAGCCCGACAGCATTTCCAACTACGACTTCATCCTCAACGCCTTCGCCACCGGCGATACGGCCACCGTAACCCCTGCCGCCGCCGACACCACCAGTGCGGGCTTTACCTACGACATCGGCGACGCCAAGCTGACCAACATTCTGCTCACGTATAAGGATGCGGTGGACGGGCTGGACCTGCGCACCAAAGTGGGCGCGCTGGCTTTGAGTATGGACGAGGTAGATGTGGATAACTCCATCTATAAGGTGAATGAGGTGGCGCTGAAGAACACGACCATCACGTTTGTGCAGACCAAGGTGCCACCCGATTCGCCCGCCGACACGGCGGCCCTCGGGCTGCAGTTCGGCCTGCGCAAAGCCCGGCTCGATAACGTGGCCCTGACTTACCGCAACCAGCCCTCGGCCCAGTACATCAGTACCCGCATCGGCGAGGCCGAAATAACGGCCGATAACATCGACCTGATTAACAGCCGCGTGGCCCTCGATAAGCTCACGCTGCGTAACACCACCTTCGCCTACGCCCAGAACGAGGACGTGCCCACCGAGCAGCGCGTGGTGAACCCCGCCGAGGCCGTGCGCAACCTCGACGCCTCGGTGAAAAGCGCCACCGGCCAGGAATCGAATTGGGTAGTGAGCCTCAACGAGTCCGATATCAGCGGCCTGGAGGTGGCCTTCGACAATTTCAACGAGCCGCGCCAGAAAACCAAAGTGCGGGGCATGGACTACAACCACCTCAAGTTCAGCAACCTCACGCTGAACACGGAGAACCTGCGCTACTCCGAAAACAGCACCACCGGCCGCATTACGCAGCTCTCGGGCCAGGAGCAGAGCGGCTTTGCCGTTACCCGCGCCCAGGCCGATGTGGTGTTCGACTCGACCCAGACCCGCCTCGACAACCTCGACCTCGTAACGCCCCACACCCGCATCCGGCGCACGCTGGCCATGCAGTACACCAGCCTCGACGCTATTGCCGACGACCTGGCCAATCTGCAGCTGGAGGCCGATTTGCGCGATACCCGCCTCGGCTTCCGCGACATTCTGTATCTGGCGCCCGAATTGATTGACACCCCGCCTTTCACTACCGGCCCCAACCAGTCGGTGCTGCTAAGCGGCAAGGTGAGCGGCCGGGTAAGCGACCTGCGCATTCAGGGCCTGGAGGTGGTGGGCCTGCGCAACACCCAGCTCGTGGCCAGCGGCCGCATTAAGGGCTTGCCCGAAACTGACCGCCGCCTCTATGTCGACCTCGACATTAAGAAGTTTGTAACCACTGCCGCCGACATCCGGAGCCTGGCACCCGCCGGTACCATTCCGGCCGGCTACTCGCTGCCGCCGCTCATGCGCGTGAGTGGTACGTTTAAGGGCCGGCCTACGGCGCTGGTGTTCGACACCAATTTGAAAGCAACCACCACCTACGGCAACCTGGCCGCCCAGGTGAATGTAGGCGCGGGCCCCGTGGGCCAGGAGCCGATTAAGGCCGTGTTCAGCACCCAGCAGCTGAACGTGGGCAAGCTCATCGGCGACCCTACTATCGGTACCGTAACGGCCAGCGGCACGCTCACTGGCCGCGGTGGCCTCGACCCCAACCAGCTGCGCGGCCAGCTGACTGCCAAAGTGCAGCAGGCGACCTACAACGGCTACACCTACCGCGGCATCGTGGCCAAGGTCGACATCGACCGCAACCGCTATGTGGTGGATGCCAGCAGCAAGGACGACCCCAACCTCAACCTCGATCTGCTGGCCACCATTGACCTGCGTAACGCCTCGAACCCCACCTATACCGTTGACCGGCTGAACTTGCGTGGGGCCAACCTCACGGCTCTGGGCTTTTACACCGGGGGCAACCTGAGCGTGCAGGGCGACTTGCAGGCCAACCTCAGCGGCTCCGACCTGAACAGCATCAACGGCACGTTCTCGGGCAACCGTATTGCCATTGTCAGCGACGGAAGGCCGTTTGTACTCGACTCGGTGAGCGGGCGGATTCTGCAGCGCACCGGCCGCACCGAGGTGGACTTCGCTAGCTCGGTGGCCGACCTGACGCTGCGTGGCAACACCCGCCTCGGCGACATTGCCACGGCCCTGGAGCAGCACATCGACCGCTATTTTGCCCTGCCCGGCGTGCAGTACCGCCCCGGCGGACCCTACCGGCAGTTCACGTTCGTGGCCCAGGTGAAGGAGCCCAAGGTGTTCAGCGCCTTCGTGCCCGATCTGCAGCAGCTTACGCCCTTCAAGCTCACGGGCAGTTTCGACAGCCGCGAGGCCGACCTGCGCCTGAACACCCGCATTGCCCGCATCAAGTACGCCGGCTACCAGCTCGATTCGTTGCGCTTCGCCGTGTCATCCGACCCGCAAAAGCTCGACTACGGGCTGCGGCTCGACCAGATTACTCAAGACACCACGCTCAACCTGCCCAACCCCAGCCTTGTGGGCAGCATTGCCGACAACAAGGTGGGTACCGAGTTGCGCATTGCCCGCAACGACAGCACCGTGAACCTCGATTTGGGCGGCGTGCTGCAGGTGTATGAGCGGGGCACGACCTACGGATTCAGCTTCGACCCCAAGCTGATACTCAACAACCAGCGCTGGGCCGTGCAGCCGGGCAACGAGCTGCGCTATAACGTGAACACCGGTGCCATTCGGGCCGAAAATGTGCAGCTCAGCCAGGGCGACCAGCGCATTGCCTTGCAGACGTTGGCCGGCACCGGCTACCCGCTGCAGGCCCAGTTCAGCAACCTCGACCTGAACGCGTTGGCTACGGCCGGCGGCCTCCAGGATTCGCTGGTGGGCGGCACGGTCAACGGCCAGGCCGTTATAAAGTCGCTGGGCCAGGCTAACATGGGCTTTACGGCCGACGCCAGCCTGCGCGGGCTGGCCTACAGCAAAACCCTCCTCGGCGACCTGGCCCTGAAAGCCAGCAACCCCGCCGCCGACCGCTACAACGTGGATCTGCGCCTGACGGGTGGCCCCAACAACAACGATGTGCGCGTGAGCGGCGACTACCTGGCCAGCGGTGCCCTGGATATGCAGGCCAATGTGACGCGCTTTGCGCTGGGTACCGTCGAGCCGTTTTCGCTGGGCGAAATCAAGGAAACCACCGGCTACCTGAGCGGCCAACTCGACATTGCGGGTACAGCCGCAGTCCCCGAAGTGCGCGGCACGCTCGCAACTAACGACGCCGGCTTCACGCTCAGCCAGCTCGGTGCCCCCTTCACGCTGCCCCGCCAGGATCTGACGTTTGATGAGCAGGGCATCCGGCTCAACGACTTCGTGATTCTGGACTCGATGCAGAACCGGGCCGTGGTAGACGGCTACGTGCTGACGCAGAACTTCGTGGACTACGGCTTCCGGCTCGATGCCACGACCGAGGACTTTATTGCCGTGCAAAGCAGCCAGCGCGACAACCCGCTGTTCTGGGGCAAGCTCATCGTCGATTCGAAGTCGCGCATTACCGGCGACCTGAACCTGATGCGCATCCGGACAACGGCCAGCGTCGAGGACGGCTCGAACTTTTTCGTGGCCGTGCCCAACGAGGCGGCCGATAAGGTGAGCACCGACGGCATTGTGGAGTTTGTGGATAAGAGCGCCCCCATTGATACCATGCTGCTGCGGCAGCTGGCCCTGAAGGATTCAGCCAAAACGGCGGCCGGCTACGACATTGCCGCCACCATCACCGTCACCGACGAAACGCCGTTTACCGTTATTATTGATGAAGCCTCGGGCGACAACCTGAAAGTGCGGGCCAACGGCACACTCAACACGGCCATCGACCCGGCGGGTAACATCACGCTCACTGGTCGGCTGGCTGTGGAAAGCGGCAGCTACCACCTCTCGCTCTACGACGTAACCGAGCGCGACTTCCAGATTGCCCAGGGCAGCACCATTACTTGGTCGGGCGACCCATACAATGGCATTGCCGATGTATCGGCCATTTATGTGGCCAAGGCCGCGCCGGCCGAGCTGCTTTCGGGCCAGGGGGCAAGTAGCGAAGATCTAAAATCGACGGCCCGCAACACGCTGCCTTTCAACGTGTACCTGAACGTCGATGGGTCGTTGCTCCAGCCGGCTATCAGCTTCGACATTCAGCTGCCCGAGAGTTCCCGCTCGCCCTTGCAGCCGCAGATTGAGGCCCGCCTGGCCCAGCTGCGCCAGCCCAGCCAGACCGACGAGCTGAACAAGCAGGTATTCTCGCTGCTGGTGCTCAACCGCTTTCTGGCCGAAAACCCTTTCGATAGCAGCGGCGGCAGCCTGGTGGCCGAGCAGCTGCGCGGTAGTGCCAGTCAGGTGCTCACCGAGCAGCTCAATAAGCTCACCGGCTCCTACCTTTCTAATTTGGGCGTGGAGCTGGGCGTGAACTCGCAGGCCGACTTCTCGTCGGGCTCCGAGAAAACCCGCACCGACCTGAACGTGGCCGTGCGCCGCCAGCTGTTCAACGACCGCATCACCGTGCGCCTGGGCACTGATGTGCCCCTGGCGGGCGGCAACCAGGCCAGCAACGGCCAGCAGAGCCCGAGCAACTTCGCCGGCGACGTGAGCATCGAATACGACGTGCTGGCCAACGGCCGCCTGCGGCTGCGCGCTTACCGCAACAACGGTTTCAGCGACATCGACGGCCAGTACGTGCGCAGCGGCGCCTCACTCATTTACCAGCGCGACTACCAGAACTTTGCCGACCTGTTCAAGGGCATCGATAAAGATGTGAAGCAGCGCAATAAGGAAATCCAGAAGAAGCAGAAACAGGAAGAAAAAGCTGCTGCCGACTCGGTGAAAACCACCGCCGTTACCCCGCGCCGCGACTCGGCACGGGTGGCCGGTCGAAAATAGGGTTGGTCAAGAGCCAGAAAGAACGTCATGCTGAGCGCAGCCGAAGGCGTAGTCGAAGCATCTCTACCGCAGTGGTAACCCTTGCGTTAGGATTAGTATTGCAGTAGAGATGCTTCGACTTCGCCTTCGCCTTCGCTCAGCATGACGGCCGTCATACCAAAGAATTCCTCATCCGTGCCCCAACTTCAACCTCCCCGCCCCTTGTTCTCCCGCCTTACCCGCTCCGGCCGCCAGCTGGCCGCCGGGCTGCTGCTGGCCGGGCTGGCCGGGTGCAGCGGCCTCAAGTTCATCCCCGACAACGCCCGGCTATATACCGGCAGTACGGTCACGCTCAAGTCGAACACCGGCACCCCGATTCCGAACGAGGCGGTGGTGCAGACGCAGCTGGAAGCCGTGATTTCGCCCCAGCCCAATGCCTCCATTCTGGGCATGCGGCCCAAGCTATACTTCTGGCACATGGGCGTGGGCAAAACCAAAGGCCTGGGGCATTGGCTGGCCAACAAATACGGCGAGGAGCCGGTGCTGTTCAGCGAAGTTGATACTGCCCGCGTGGCCGGCCTGATGCTCAACCGCCTCAACAACGACGGCTTTTTCAAGCCCGAAGTGCGCAGCAATATCAAGCTCGAAGACCGTACGGCGGCCGTCGACTACGAGGCCCGCGTGAACCAGGTGTACCGCATCAAGGAAATCTTCTTCCCGGAACGCGACACGCTGCTCGACCGCGACATTCGGGCCACCCAGGCTGCTTCGCTACTGAAGGTGGGCGACCCGTACAACCTGCAAACCTTCGTGAACGAGCGGGTGCGGATCGACAACGAGCTCAAAAACCGGGGCTACTACTATTTCGCGCCCGACTACCTACTGTTTCAGGTGGATAGCACGCTGGATAACCAGCTGAACGTGTACCTGAAGGTGAAGGGCAGCATTCCGGCCAAGGCGGCCCAGCCCTACGTGCTTAACCGCGTCGTGCTCAACACCGATTACACCCTGGAAGACACGACCACCAACAAAACGCCCATCAATTACCGCGGCTACCGCTACTACCCCGACGAGTCGATGTTCAAGGCCAAGGCCATTGCCAACGCCACCTTCCTCTACCCCGACAGCCTGTACCGCCGCCGCCGCGCCGATCAGACGCTGAGCCGCCTGATGAGCCTGGGCACCTTCCGCTTCGTCGACCAGCAGTTCCGGCCCGCCCGCAACAAGCCTGATTCGTTGCAGTATGGTTTCCTGAATGCCATTGTGCGCATGACGCAGGTGCCCAAGAAGTCGCTGCGGGCCGAGCTGCAGATGAACACGTCGAGCCTGTTTGTGGGGCCCGGCGTGGTGGTGCAGTACCGCAACCGCTCGGCGTTGCGTGGGGCCGAGCAGCTGCTCATCAACGCCAAGGCCTCCATCGAAACCGGGCAGGGCGACGCCCTCTCGGGCGTGACCTCGACCCAGTACAGCCTCGATGCCCAGCTGCTGGTGCCCCGCCTGATTACGCCGCCCTTCAACTTCCGGCTGCTGAACTCCGACTTCCAGCCCCGCACCTTTTTCGAAGCGGGTGTGAAGTACGTAAACCGCACCACCTACTTCCAGCAGAACGTCTTCAACCTGGGCTACGGCTACACCTGGAAAACCAAGCTCACCAACGAGCAGCGTCTGCAGCCCATCGATCTGCAGTATGTGAGCAGCACCAACGAGCCCGTGTTTGAGCGCCTGCTCGCTACCAAACCCTTCCTGCGCCAAAGCTTCCGCCAACAGTTCATTCTGGGTAGCAACTACACCTACACCTACAACCAGCAGGTGCTGGAGCAGCGCCGCAACCAGATATTCTTCAGCGGCGGAGTGGAGCTTTCGGGCAACTTGGCCTACCTGCTCAAAAGTCTGAGCGGAGCACCTAAGGAAACCGACGCCGAAACCGGTAAGAGTTCCTATACGCTGCTCAATCGGCCGTTTTCGCAGTACTCCAAGGTAAACCTGGAGTTCCGCAATTACTACCGCACGTCTGCCAACCCCACCAGTGGCAACAAACTTGTGGGCCGCCTGCTCGTTGGGGCTGGCCTACCCTACCTCAACTCCAGCGTACTGCCCTACCTGAAGCAGTTCGGCATTGGGGGACCCAACAGCGTACGGGCCTTTGCCGCCCGCGGCGTGGGCCCCGGCACCTACCGCACCCCCGAAGAAAACGCCGACGCCGGCTTCTACGACCAGGTAGGCGACATCCGGCTCGAAGGCAATCTGGAGTATCGCCAGGACTTGTTCCCGTACGTGAAAGGGGCCTTGTTTATCGACGCGGGCAACATCTGGCTGGTAAACCCCGACCCCGCCCGCGCCACCTTTGTAAGCAACGGCAACACCACCGAGGAGGGTGCGGTAAACGGCGTGCCCGATGGCAAAAACGGCCAGTTTCAGTTCAACTCCTTCTTCAAAGAACTGGCCGTAGGCGCGGGGGTAGGCCTGCGTATCGATGTGCAGTTCTTCGTCATCCGCCTCGATGCCGCCGTACCCATCCGCTACCCCTACGCCAACGAAGACATCAGAGCACGCCAAAATCCCGATGTCCCGGTTCCGCCTGGCTTGGAGAATTTCTATAAGAAGTCCCCCATCGGCTGGGATGGTCTTCGCCTGAATATTGGTATCGGGTACCCGTTCTAAGCTGCTAGCAAACCCAGATTGCGGAGGTCGGTGTAGGGGCGGGGCTTGTCCCCGCCCGCCGTTGGATTTGTACAACGGCCCGTTCCCGTATTGTTCTGGCGGCGGGCGGGGACAAGCCCCGCCCCTACACCGACCTCCGCAACGCAGGTCAACAGCTTGCGTTTGGATAGACTCATCAACCCAAAACGAAGAAGGTCCCGCACTTAACCAAGTGCGGGACCTTCTTCGTTTTTCAGCTAACAGCTAACAGCTAACAGCTAACAGCTCATGCTTTCGCTTCTGCTTCCAGGCGCATCTCTACCGGGGCGCCCGTGGTTTTGCGGGTGGGCACCACGGTTACGCGCACGTATTTCGAGGTGGGCGTATTGCTCTTTTTAGCTACGCTGCCGATGGGAATGAGCGGGTTGGCCTCGGGGAAGTAGGCCGACACATTGCCGCGCGGAATGTCGTAGGGCACGGTCACGAACTTCTCCACCGTGCGGTCCTGGCCGTTGTAGTGGCTCGTGATGTCGATGAGGTCCTTGGCCTTGAGGCCGCGGTCGGCCATGTCCTGCTCGTTCATGAACAGCACGCGCCGCTCGTTGTGCACGCCGCGGTACCGGTCGTTGTAATCGTAGATGGTGGTGTTGAACTGGTCGTGGCTGCGCACGGTCATCATAATCAGCTCGTCGGCCCCTACTTCGTAGCGCTCCAGCTCGGTGGTCGTGAAGTGCGCCATGCCGTCCTTGGTCGTGAAATTCCGGTCGCGGGGGCCGTTGGGCAGGTAGAACCCGCCGGGCCGCCGCAGCTTCTCGTTGAAGCCCTCGAAGCCCGGAATCACGCGGGCAATATGGTCGCGGATAACGTCGTAGTTCTCCGTCATGGCCACCCAGTCGGCAATGTTGGTTTTCTCGCCCAGCGTGGCAATGGCTACGCCGGCCAGAATAGCCACTTCGCTCAGCATCTGCCCGCGCAATGGCTCCAGTACGCCCTTGTTTTGGCTCACCACGCCCATCGAGTTTTCGCACGAGGTCATCTGGTGGCCGCCTTTCTGCATGTCGATGTCGGCATGCGTGAAGCAGGGTAGCAGCAGGGAGGTTTTGCCGGTTATCAGGTGGCCGCGGTTGAGCTTGGTACCCACGAACACGGTCAGGTTCTGCTTGCGCATGGCCTCGGCAATATACTCGGTGTCGGGGCCGGCGGCCAGCAGGTTGCCCCCCAGTCCGAAGTACACCTTTATCTCCTCGCGGTGCATGGCCTTAATGGTGTCCACCACGTCGAGGCCGTGGTCGGTGGGCGAGGTGAAGTTGAACTCGGCGCCCAGCTTGTCGAGGAAGGGCTGCGGCATCTGCTCCCAGATACCCATCGTGCGGTCGCCCTGTACGTTGGAGTGGCCGCGCACCGGGCAGGTACCCGCGCCCGGCTTGCCAATGGCACCCTTCAGCAGCAGCAGGTTCACCAGCTCCTGAATCGTCTGCACGCCCTGGCGCTGCTGCGTCAGACCCATGGCCCAGCAGATGATGATTTTCTTCTTGTTGGCCAGTAGGTTGGCCGCCTCCAGCAGCTCGGCACGCGAAATACCGCTCACCGTCTCAATATCCTCCCAGCTCGTGGCCTTGATGTTGGCAACGGCCGACTCGTAGCCCTTCGTGTATTTATTGATGAAGTCGTGGTCGAGTACCTGACCGGGGTTCAGCTCCTCGGCCACCAACAAGTGCTTCATGATGCCCCGCAGCAGGGCCATGTCGCCGTCAATGCGCACCTGCAGGTACACGTCGGTGATAACCGTGCCGTTGCCCAGCAGCGCGCCCAGCGCCTTGAAGGGTTTCATGAAATCCTGGGGGTTCTTGAAGTGGTTCAGGCCGGCCTCAATCAGTGGATTCACGCTGATGATTTTGGCCCCGTTCTGCTTGGCCTCCTGCAGGGCGCTCAGCATCCGGGGGTGGTTGGTGCCCGGGTTCTGGCCGATAATCATGATGACCTCGGCCTCGTGAATATCGTTGAGCGTAACCGAGCCTTTGCCCAGCCCGAGCGTGCTGCTCAGGGCCGCACCGCTGCTTTCGTGGCACATGTTGGAGCAGTCGGGCAGGTTGTTGGTGCCGAACTGCCGGGCAAACAGCTGAAACAGGAAGGCCGGCTCGTTGGGCACTTTGCCCGAGGTGTAGAACGCGGCCTCATCGGGCGAAGCCAGCGCGTTCAGCTCGGTAGCAATCAGCTGGAAGGCGTCGGCCCACTCGATGGGGGTGTAGTGGTTGTCGCCGGGGCGCAACACCATGGGGTGGGTGAGGCGGCCGGCGTTGTTCTGGTCGCGGTCCGTCATCTTCGAAAGCTGCGCCAGACTGTGGCGGGCGAAGAACTCGGGTCCGCAGGCCTGGTCGTCGGCATCCGAAGCGGTAGCCTTGGCGCCATTCTCGCAGAACTCGGCAATGGAGCGGTGGTGGTCGGGGTCGGGCCAGGCGCAGCTCGAGCAGTCGAAGCCGTCCGTCTGGTTCATGTTCAGCAGGCCCCGGGTGCCGCGGTCGAGGCCACCCTCGCCCCAGCTGAACGACATGCTTTTAATGACGGCCGTCACGCCGGCGGCCACCGTCTGGCGGGGCTCCAGGCGCAGGCCCGTCAGCTCCTCGGGCGGCTGGGCCAGAATGGGGTGCTGGTACTTGGCGTTGACTACGTCGGGGGCTTTTATCGGATCAGGCACGGTGTTGCGGTTGGTGGGGTTGTAGTTATCGGGGGCGGGCGCCTGGCCCTGGTCGGGCCGCTCGCCGCTTTTGGGGGCGTTTTCGGCTTGCTGGGCGTTGGCCTGGCCCGCTTTGGTGGGGTCGTTGGCAGGAGAGTTTTCCATGGGAAGGCGAATAGCAGAGGTGGGATAGGAGAGGCAGGAAGAACTGTGGCAGAGCAATCAGTGCGCGCAGCCCAGGTCCTTCTCTACCAAGATAAGCAGGAATTGGTTTTCAGCGACTTCCAGTTTCGTGCGCAGACTGATTTCCTCCACCGACCCGGCCCAGGCCGTGGCCTGCGCCGTCGGCACCAGTACCCGGATGCGGCCCGGCTCCTGGCGCACCGTCAGCACCGGCACGTCGGCGGCCCGCTCCAGCGAGTACCGCAGCAGCCCCGCCGCGCCCGGCCCCAGCGGCACGGCCGTTTCCAGGTGCCCGCTGGTGGCAAATTCGGCTACTTCCTCGAGTTCGAGGCGCAGGCGCAAGGAGGTTTCATCGAGGCGGAGCTTCATGGGCGGATGGGGAACGAGTAGGGGCGGGGCTTGTCCCCGCCCGCCGTTAAACGATGTTTCTGAACAATGGGGCTTGGGCTGCAATTGCGGCAGTCGGATTCGTTGAACGGTTCCGGGCAACGGCGGGCGGGGGCAACCGCAGGACAGCGAAGCTAAGCCCCGCCCATACATCGTTCACACTATCCGCTCGGGGTGGGTGTAGATGTTGAACCGCTGCTGACGCACGAAGCCGCAGAGCGTGAGGCCGAAGTCGCGGGCGGCGGACACGGCCAGCGAGGAGGGTGCGCCCACGGCGGCCATCACGGGAATGCCGGCCACGGCCGCCTTCTGCACCAGCTCGAACGAGGCCCGGCCGCTCACGAGCAGCACCGCGTTGTGCAGCGGCAGCTGGCCGGCAAGCAGCGCGGCGCCAATTACTTTATCGAGGGCGTTGTGGCGGCCCACGTCTTCGCGCAGCAGCAGCAACTCGCCGGCGGGCGAGAACAGGGCCGCCGCGTGCAGACCGCCGGTTTGTTCGAATAGCTCCTGAGCCTGGCGCTGGCGCTCGGGCAGCTGATGAATCACCTCGACCGGCACCTGCACCGTGCCCAGCGGCAGGCGCGGACAGCCGGCGGCGTGCACGGCGGCAATGCTGGTTTTGCCGCACACACCGCAGCTGCTGCTGGTGTAGAAGTGGCGCTCCAGCCGCGGCAAATCGGGCTGCACGCTGGGGGCCAGCTCGGCCCGCACCACGTTTTCGCGCTCCTCATCCTTGGTTACATCGGGGCAGTAGAGGATGCCCTGCAAATCCTGGGGGCCGGTGAGCAGGCCTTCGGTGAGCAGGAAGCCGGCGGCCAGCTCAAAATCGTGGCCGGGCGTGCGCATGGTGATGGCCAGCGTGCGGTGCTCGCGCTGCCCCACCGGACCGTAGCCCACCCGAATTTCGAGCGGCTCCTCGGCGGCCAGCACATCGGTGGCGTCCTGCACCTGCTCGCCGCGCACCTGCCGCACGGTGGCGTATTCGTAGCTGGTAGGTGGGAGCAGGGCTTTCATGGCGCAGGAAGTAAGTGGGAGCGTACCGAAACCAACATACGGCTTTCCCTTATGTTCCGCCGCTTATTGGGCGCGCCACCTGCCGATACACCCCTGGGGCGGTTATGAACACGAACAGCCCGAACAGCGCCTGCTCCAGCAAACTCAGTGGCACCAGCCCCGCTACCGGCGGCCCAAAGTAGCCGGCCACATACACGTAGCTGTTCACGCTGACATCAACCGCCATAATAGCCACGGCCAGCGGTAGGCCCAGGCGCGGCCGCCACCACACCAGCACCGCCGCCAGCGGGTCGAGCAGCGTCAGTGCATCCCAGAACACCCCGATACCCACCGGCACCGGCGAGGCCAGCAGCCCTCGCCGCAAAATGCCCGCCGCGTGGGTGTAGGTGCCAATCAGGAAGCACGCGGAGTAGATGCTCAGCACCACCCGCACGGGCCAGGCGTAAGACGAAGCGGAAGCAGTTCGGTAGCGCACGGCGGCAAGGTAGCAGCAACCGCCCCAAACGCCCACCAGCCGCTACCGGGGGCGGCAGCGGCTGGGGAAGCTAGTAATACTAGAAACTCAAGCCCTTGGGCCGCCTACCTCGCCAAAACCAAATGTTTCGAGCAGGTAGGCGGCCTATGAGGGAAAAACAAATGAAAATTTTTAGAAAGTCGTAATTCTGTCGAATAATTGTATTAATTCTTCCTCCGTCTCTA
>NZ_JABKAU010000069.1 GCF_013377885.1 Hymenobacter lapidiphilus | reverse complement strand
TATAAAAGGAGAAAGTGGTTAGGCTCTCAAAGAAAGTAATATTTGAATTAATATATATGACAAGCCGCTGACTACCGGCTGGTAGCGGTGGGAAAGCGCCGTTTTTTAGCCGACCTTTGCCGCCCCTTCCGAGGGAACATTCCGACCTGTACACTTCTCAATCTGAACATGGATTACGTTGAACTGCGCGTGCAAGCGCCCCACGAGCTGGCCGACATACTGGTAGCTGAGCTGGCCGAAGTGGGCTTTAACACCTTCGAAGACAACGACGAGGGCTTTTGCGCCTACATCGACGAAGACCAGTTTGCACCCGACGATGTGGCCGAAATCATGGCCCGCTACCAGGGTCAGGGCGAGCTGCAGTTCGACCACCGCATCATCACGCGCCAGAACTGGAACGCCGAGTGGGAGAAGAACTTCGAGGCGCTGGTTATTGCCGACCGCGTATCGGTGCGGGCCCCCTTCCACCCGGCCCGGCCCGATCTGGAGCACGAAATCGTGATTATGCCCCGCATGTCGTTCGGCACCGGCCACCACGACACCACGGCCCTGATGATTACCAACCAGCTCGACGTAGACCACCAGGGAAAACGGGTGCTGGACATGGGCTGCGGCACCGGCATTCTGGCCGTAATGGCTGTGCACCTGGGAGCGAGCTACGTGCTGGCTGTTGATGTGGAGCCCTGGACGGCCGAAAATGCCGCCGACAACGCCCTCGAAAACAACGTGCAGGACACCGTGGAAGCCCGCCTCGGCGACATTACGGCCCTCGACGGCGAAGAGCCCTTCGACCTCATCCTGGCCAACATCAACCGCAACGTGCTGCTCGATGATATGCCGGCCTACGCCCGCTACCTGCGGCCCGGCGGCCCCATTCTGTTCTCGGGCTTCTACGAGGAAGACCTGGCCCAGATCCGGGCCGCTGCCGAGCAGGCCGGCTTCCGCTACGAAAGCCACCGCGTCCAGAATCACTGGGTATCGGCCATCTTCCGGCAGCCCGCTTAGGGCGCAGGCACCAACGCAAAAATCCGTTTTGTCCGGCACCGGGCGAAACGGATTTTTGCATTTAGGCCATTTCACAAGCCGGTGGCTATCAGAATATAAGTAAAATTGGGAAGAGTAGGAATGTAGGCAGGCACCCGGTTAACAGCACCAGAAAGTGCCGGCTTTTACCGAAATTGTAGGCGGTTAGCTGACTTGATGCGCCAGAGCCCCGTCTGGGCCTGTGCGTAGGGCTGCCGGCCAGAGTACAATTTCAGCGGTCCGTGCCCGTTGTCGGTCGGCCCGGCTTATTTATGGTTGCTTTGACGAAGACACTACACACTATGAAGCAGGTTGCTTTCACTTGGGTTTGGATGCTACTGCTAAGCCTGGGGCTGGCAGCCCCGGCGCTGGCCCAGCAAAAACCGGCTCCGGCCGCCAAGCCCGGTGCGCCCGCCCCGGCCCCGGCCCCGCCCAAGTTCACGGGTAAGTTCAGCTCGGAGCCCGAGCAGTTTATGGTAGATGTGCAGGCGCTGATGGCTACCACCAACAACGCCGCCGCCAAAACCGCCGGCACGCGCCTGCAGCAGGTGTGGGCCAGCAACCGCCTCACGGCCACCCAGCAGCGCTACATCGTGTCGTTGAGCCAGTATATGCTGGCGCGCAAGCTGCGGGCGCGGCCCCACTTCGAGGATTTTTTTACGGCCATTGCGGCCGGGGCGCTGGTACAAAACCTGAGCGACGACCAGATGACCCAGCTGCTGAATGCGGTAGGCAAAACCCTAGAGAAGGATTCGCCGGCTGATGCCGCTGAGTTTCTGGCCACGGCCGCCCAGTTTCTCGACACCAAATTTCTGCATCGCTCCCGCTACAGTTCGCTGCGCGCCGTAGGCGGGCAGTTCCGCTTTGCCTACAACGCCACCGATCTGCCGCCGCTGGCACCTGCCACCGCAGCGCCGGCCGCAGCAGCGCCGGCGGCCAAAGCCAGCCCCAAAAGCGGCGGCTGGGGCGACGACGACCCCTGGGCCACCGACGATACTCCCGCTAGAAAGGGGGCCAAGCCCGCCGATTCGGGCTGGGGCGACACCGGCGCAACCTACGCGGCCGGCTACGTAACCCCGCCTACCCGCGGCGCAGTTATCATGCTCGACAATGCCGATTTGTTTCTGATTACGGCTTCCGACTCGGTGTACATTGCCAAAACCAGCGGCGTGGTAGTGCCGGCCCAAAACCGCTTTGTGGGCTATGGCGGCACATTTACCTGGGAAGTCAATGGCAACCCCGCCTCGGCCGCCCTGGCCAGCTTCGACTTTGATATCAGCAAGGCCGAGTTTATGGCCAACCCCGTAACCCTCACGTATCCGGCCGTGCTCGAAAACCCGGTGCAGGGCTGGCTGGCGTTTAAAAGCGTGCAGCGCAAGGCCGGCGACAAAAAGGATACTGGCTACCCGCGCTTCATTTCGACGACCAACGACGCCCGCGTAAAGAACATCGGCGACAACATCCGCTACTTCGGGGGCTTCTCGCTGGCGGGCACCCAGGCGCTGTCGTCGTCGCTCGACGGCTCGCTGTCGCACATCATCGTCGATGTGGCCGGGCAGCCCAAATTCCGGGCCTCCTCGCGCTCCTATGTACTGGGCGACTCGCTGATTACGGCCCAGCACGCGGCTATTTCCATCTTCCAGGGCAAGAGCGACTCGGTTACGCACCCCGGCGTGAAGCTCAAGTACAACAAGAGCACCCAGCTGCTGCAGCTTACCCGCGAGCAGGGCTTATACAAGAACACAGCCTACTACGACTCCTACCATCAGATGGAGATTACGACCGAGTTGCTGAGCTGGCCGGTTCGCACGCCGTTCATCGACTTTTCGATGCTGACGGCCAAAAACCAGGTGGCCGCCGGCTTCGAGTCGAAGGAGTTCTACACCAACACCCGTTACCAGCAGATCAAGACGATTAACAAGCTGCACCCGCTGCAGATGATGGTGGGCTATAGCCTCGAAAACGGCAACAAACGGCTGTTTACGGTGCAGGATGTAGCCAGCTTCCGCAAGCTGAAGGTGGAAAACGTACGTGCCGTGGCTTCCGGCCTGGCCCGCGACGGCTACGTAGGCTGGTACCCGCAAACCGACCAAGTGGTGCTGCTGCCCAAGGCCATGCACTACGTAAACTCGTCGCGCGGCAAGAAAGACTACGACCACATTTCGCTGAAGAGCCTCTCGCCTTCAGGCAAAAACGCCACCCTCGACCTGAACTCCAACGACCTGATTGTGCGGGGCGTGGACCGTTTCAACTTCTCCGACGACTCGGTAACTGTATTCGTGAAACCGGATTCGAGCATCGTCCGGATTCAGAAAAACCGGGGCGTGCTGTTCAACGGCACGGTGGTGGCCTCGGCTTTCATCTTTAAGGGCAAGGAGTTCAAGTTCGATTACGACGGCTTCTACATCGATTTGGCCAAGATTGACTCCATTATTGTGAAGGGCAAGGGCACAAAAGGCTCGGTGATGCGGGCCCGCAAGGACCCCGACTGGGCCCTGACCAACAAAAGCCGCACCTCGACGGGCCGGCTTTACATCAACGCGCCCAACAACAAATCGGGCCGTAAGAAGCTGGGGGCCTACCCGTCGTTTGATGCCAGCACCGGCGCCTACGTATTCTTCAACAAGCCCGAGGTACTCGGCGGTGCCTACGACACTACGCTGTACTTCGACATCCCGCCCTTCAAGCTCGACTCGCTTAACAACAAGAACCGGGCGGCGGTGGGCTTCAAGGGCACCTTTGTGTCGGGCGGCATCATGCCCGATTTCAAAACCAAGCTCAGCATGCAGGAAGACGGCTCGCTGGGCTTCGTGTACGATGTGCCCAAGGCTGGTTTCCCGCTCTACGGCAACAAGGGCACGCTCTACAACAAAGTCAGCATGAGCAACCGGGGCCTGCAGGGCATCGGCAATATCAAGTACCTGACCGGTGACTTCAGCAGCGACCAGTTCATCTTCTATAAAGACTCGGTAGTAACGGTGGGCAAAACGGCCACCATTCTGCCGGGCCCGCTGGGCGGCACCGAGTTTGCGAAGGTCGACCTGCTGCCCGGCTACCAGATGAAGTGGGCCGTACGCCAGGACTCGATGTACCTGACCAGCCAGCCGAAGGGCGAGGCCTTCCGCATCTACGACGTGGCCTACGGTTTCCGGGGCACGCTCACGTACTCGCCCGGCGGCCTGCGCGGCAACGGCGCCATGGACGGCCCCCAGTCGTTTGTGCGCTCCACGGCCTTCCGGTTCAAGCCCACCCAGTACACCGGCCAGCAGGCCACGTTCAACATCAAGTCGGCTGAGGTGAACAAGCCGGCCCTGACGGCCAACAACGTAAACTTCGTTTACGACCTGAAGGCCGGCAGCACCGAGTTTGCCCGCGAATCGTCGGACAACAAGTCGAGCATCGATTTGCCTTACTCCGACTACCGCACCACCCTTTCAGGCGGCAAGTGGGATTTCAAGAAGAAGCTCGTGCAGCTGCGGGTGGCTCCCGGGGCCGATTCGTCGCGCTCTTATTTCTATAGCACGCTGCCCGAGCAGCAGGGCCTCAAGTTCCAGGCCTCCACGGGCCAGTACGATTTGAGCCGCTACCAGCTGGTAGCCGGCGGTGTACCGCGTATTGCGGCCGCCGACGCCTGGATTGTACCCGACTCGAACCGGGTGTACGTGCTGCCCAACGCCCGCATGCGCGAGTTCAAGAATGCAGGCATTGTGATGGACACGCTGCAGAAGTACCACCAGCTTTACAAGGGCGAAATTAAGGTACTCTCGCGCACGGCTTTCAGCGGCAACGCGCTGTACAACTACAAAACCTCGGCCGACTCGTTCGCCATTAAGTTTGCCAATTTCCGGGTCGATTCGCTGGCCACGGCCACAGCCATGAACACCAGCGGCAAGAAGGGCGGCGGGCTGCTCAAGCGCGGCCCCGATGCCAGCGACAATGCCCCGGTTTCGCCACCTACGTTGGCCGTTGCGACTATTGCGGCGGCCGACAAGTTCAACCTCGCCCCACGTATTGGTTTCAGGGGGGGAGTGAAGATGAACTCGCAGAAAAAAGGCTTCTCGTTTGATGGCCAGGCCAAGCTTAACTTCGTGAAGACAGCTTCGGCTTCCGACTGGTTTGCAGTGCAGGACACCATCGACCCGCAACGCATCCGCATCAAGCTGAATGAGCCCAAGGATGAAAGCGGCACCCCGATGCTTTCGGGCCTGTTTCTGTCGGAAAGCACCGGCAAAGTATACCCGCTGTTTGTGGCCACCAAGCCCGGCGTAACCGACGCCAACCTGTTTACCGTGGATGGCACCCTGAGCTACGACCAGCGCCGCCGCCAGTATGCCATCAGCCGCCACAACTACACCGACCCCGACATCTACGAGGGTTCGGTGCTGACGCTGCAGGACTCGACCGGGGCGCTGAACTTCCGTGGTAAGCTCAATTTCATCAGCTCCAACAAAGACTATACCCTGACGGCCGCCGGCCTGGGCTACGCCAAACCCGACAGCGCCATTTATGACATCGATACGTTTATGGCCTTCGACATCAACCTGCCCGAGAAGGCGGTGGAGGCGATGGCCTTGGACCTGGCTACCGGTGCCCGCGGCAACCCCGAGGCCCTGAACACCACTTCGGGCCAGCTCTACAAAATCGGGGAAATGGCGGGTAACGCAGCGGCCCGCGACTACGCCACCCGCAAAAGCGGGGCGCTGTCGTTGCAGAAGCTCTCGGCCAAGTTTCTGCACACGCTGGTGCTCAACCAGGTAAACATGCGCTGGGATGAGAAGCGCCGGGCCTGGTACTCGGTGGGCAAAATCGGCCTGGTGAGTGTGGGCAAAAAGGACATCAACGCCATGGTTGACGGCTATATTGAAATCAAGAAGGAAAGCACCGGCGACGCGGTAGACATTTACCTGGAGGCCGAGCCCCGCACCTGGTACTACCTCAAGTACAGCAACAACGTGATGCTGGCTAAGGCCCAGCACGGCTCGTTCGACGAAATCATCGGCCTCAAAGCCAAAGGCGACTATAACACGGCCACCGAATACGGCTTTTACCTCGGCGACGAGCAGGAGGTGCAGCTTTTCCTTAACCACTTCCGCAAAGACTACCTCAACGAAACCACCAAGCGCCGACTGGACGTAACCCAGCCCCAGCAGACTGGCAACTTCGACTTCATGGAGGATACGGGCAAGAAAAAGAAGAAGAAGAAAAACGACCCCGTGGATGACGTGATGCAGGACACGCCCCCTCCGGCCGAAGAGACCGGCCGCAAAGGCCGCAAACAGAAAGCCGAGCCCACCGCCGATACCCCACCACCCGCCGCACCTGCGGCCGCCCCGGCCGATGAGTCGGGCAAGAAAAAGAAGAAGGAAGCGGTAGAAGCCACGCCACCCGCCGACGAGCCCCCGATAGAGGATTCGAAGAAAGAAAAGAAGCGCAAGAAGAAAGCCGGCGACGACCCCTTCGCCGAGTAGTATTAGAAGACCCGGTAGCCTGGCTGCCGGGTCTTTTTGCATGTAGCGCGAACCGAAGACCAGTGAAGCTTCTGCGACGCATATCGTCGAACGAAATCGTAGCAACGTCGGCAATGCTACGCGACGCGGAAGCTTCGCGCTACGGCTTATCTTTACCCCTCCTCTCCCTCCTCTCTCCTTCCGCATGAATCTACCGTTAGTGCTTGGCCTGCTGGTGGCCGCTTACCTGATTGGCTCCATCCCGACGGCCCTGTGGGTGGGGCGGGCCTTTTTCGGACTCGATATCCGCGAGCATGGCTCGGGTAACTCGGGCGCTACCAACACGTTTCGGGTGCTGGGCAAGAAACCGGGGTCATTCGTGATGGCCATTGATGTACTCAAGGGCTGGGCCGCTACTTCGCTGGCCACTGTAATGCTGAACCAGGGTGCCATTCTGCCGCAGCAGCTGCTCTACTTTCAGCTGGCCTGCGGTGTGTTGGCGGTAGTGGGGCATATTTACCCCATCTGGGCGGGCTTCCGGGGCGGCAAAGGCGTGGCCACCGTGCTGGGCATGATGCTGGCCATTGCCCCGGCCACGGTGGGCGTCTGCATTCTGGTGTTTATTACGGTACTGCTGATTTCGCGCTACGTGTCGCTGAGCAGCATGACGGCCGGCGCTACGTTCGCGCTGCTGCAGCTGCTGCCCGGCTTCCGGCCCGACAACTCGCTGCTGCTTTGGTTCGGGTTTGTGCTGGCGGCGCTGCTTGTTTACACCCACCGCGCCAACATCGGCCGCCTGCGCGCCGGCACCGAAAGCCGCGTGCCCATGCCCTGGGACAGGAAATAGCCGCCAGCTCCTGAGGCAGGCACTAGTTGCCATTCGGGAGCAATAGTATTGCGGCCCAGCTTGGGCATGCGGGCTGATTTCGGTATGTTTGCGCGGGAACCGATGCCGGTGCGTAGTGCCGGCCAGACAGCCTGTTCCTGCCAGCCGTACCCTTCCCTTCGCCCGTGCCCGACAGGACTCTGATTACCGAAACATACGGGAGTGTTCTGCTGGCTCCGGAGGTGCCCTGCCTGATTGTGCAGTGGCATACGTTTGCCAATCGTCAGCAATTTCGCTCTTTCATGGACCGCTCCCTGGAGCTTTACATACAGGAAAGCCGGCACACCCGGCCATTGGGTTTGCTGGGCGACACCCGACTGGTAGGCGCCGTTACGCCCGATGACCAGCACTGGCTGCGCACCGACTGGAACCCGCGGGCCTATGCGGCCGGCATCCGGCATATGAGTTTTGTAGCGCCCGAAAGCATATTTGGCCAGATATCGGTGCAGAGCTACACAAACAATACCGAAGCGGCCAACGCTTATGCTATCAACATAGCGCACTATAACACCTTGTCCGAGGCGAAGCAATGGCTGCATCAGGCCCTGCAGGAGCCGGCCGTTGACTAATTCTCTCCCCCTTTCTACCCGCTGCTTCCCTTCGCTGTCATCATGAAACTAGAACTTAAAAGCTCGCTGGGCCGGCCCTACATCACGGTGGAGGACGATACGGCTAACCGCTGGATTGCGGTGGATTGGGTGGGCTACCTGACCGCCGACAGCATTCAGGCCGGTGCCCAGGCCTACACTTCGGCACTGGCCGAGGCAGGCTTCCAGTGCGTACTCAACGATACGCGCAAGGTTATCGGGCCCTGGGACCACTCGCTGGAGTGGGTACTCAATGAGTGGGCTCCCAATGCCGCCGCTGCCGGCCTGCGCTACTTCGCCATGGTTACCACACCCGACTCGCTGGCCGACGAATCGGCCCAGACCTTCTACGCTCAATTAAAAGCGTTTGAAGTGAAGATGTTCAGCGACGATGAGGCGGCCAGGCAATGGCTCCAGCAATGCAACGCCAAATAAGTCGCTGAGCTTCGGCCCATACCCACACGCGTTTCTTCAGCCAATCTTTACACCCCACCCGAAACACCCTTATATGGATACGACCTATCTGAAAGAAAACCAGGACCGCTTCCTTACCGAGCTGATTGACTGGCTCCGGATTCCGTCGGTTTCGGCCGACCCTAAGTTTCACGGCGACGTGTTGAAGGCCGCCGACTACCTGAAAGCCCGCTTTGAAGAGGTAGGCCTCGACAACGTGGAGCTGTGCCCCACGGCCGGCAACCCCATCGTGTACGGCGAGAAAATAGTGGACGCCAGCCTGCCCACCGTGCTCGTGTACGGCCACTACGACGTGCAGCCCGCCGACCCTTACGAGCTGTGGGATTCGCCGCCGTTTGAGCCGGTAATCAAGGACGAGAAGATTTATGCCCGCGGCGCCTGCGACGATAAAGGCCAGGTGTACATGCACGTGAAGGCGCTGGAGGTGATGAAGCAGGCCGGCGAATTCCCCTGCAACATCAAAATCATGATTGAGGGCGAGGAGGAAGTTGGCTCCAACAACCTGGGCATCTTCGTGCGGGCCAACAAGGAGAAGCTCAAGGCCGACGTAATTCTGGTATCCGATACCGGTATGCTGGCCAACGACTCGCCCAGCATTGAGGTAGGCCTGCGTGGCCTGAGCTACCACGAGGTAGAGGTAACCGGCCCCAACCGCGACCTGCACTCGGGCCTCTACGGCGGCGCGGTGGCCAACCCCATCAACGTGCTCTGCAAGATGATTGCCTCGCTGCACGACGAGAACAACCACATTACCATCCCCGAGTTCTACAACAACGTAACCGAGCTGAGCACCGAGGAACGCGAGGAGCTCAACCGCGTGCCGCACTCCGACGACGAGTTCAAAAAGAGCATCGGCCTGCCCGACGTGTACGGCGAGAAAGGCTACACTACCGTCGAGCGCGTGGGTATCCGGCCCACGCTTGATGTGAACGGCATTTGGGGCGGCTATACTGGCGAGGGTGCCAAAACGGTTATTGCGTCCAAGGCCTACGCCAAAATATCCATGCGGCTGGTGCCCAACCAAACCTCCGACGAAATCACGGCCCTGTTCCAGAAGCACTTTACCAGCATTGCGCCCAGCGGCGTAACCGTAAAGGTAAAGCCCCACCACGGTGGCGAGCCCGTAGTAACGCCCACCGACTCGGTGGCCTACAAAGCAGCCGCCGATGCCATGGAAACCACGTTCGGTAAGCGCCCTATTCCTACCCGCGGCGGCGGCTCCATCCCTATCGTGGCCATGTTCAAAACCGAGCTGGGCCTCGATACCGTTCTGCTGGGCTTCGGTCTCGATTCTGATGCCATTCACTCACCCAACGAACACTACGGCGTCTTCAACTTCATGAAAGGCATCGAAACCATCCCGCACTTCTACCATAACTACGCCGCGGCGATGAAGTAAGCCACTAAATGTTACAAGCCCGGATAACAAAAAGCCC
>NZ_JABKAU010000068.1 GCF_013377885.1 Hymenobacter lapidiphilus | reverse complement strand
AACACTGCCTGTCAGGGTTTGGGCATGGGTAGCGGTGAGGGCCAGCAGCAGTAGCGGCAGCAGGGCATAGCGAAGCAACCGAAGGTAGCGGCCTGGGGAAACGGTAGCGTGAAAAAGCATCTGGGAGGAATAAATGATGTACTCTTCCCAGAGACTTGCCAACGACCAGTGGTTGTCTGACCAGCACAAAAAACCAGCGCCCACCCACCAGATGCCTAATTGAAAGATAATGAAGCTGTTTAGGAAGTGCCAGAAATCAGTTAGGATGTCATGCTGAGCGCAGTCGAAGCATCTCTACCGCTTCGTTGTGGTTGTTTAACGAAGCGGTAGAGATGCTTCGACTGCGCTCAGTATGACGTTCTTTTGACTTTCTAAACAGCTTCAATAATTACCAGTTGATAGCTAAAGGCTAAAAACCTATTCCTCTTCCAGCAACGTGAATTCCAGCGCCAGCGGGTCGAAGGCGTCGAGCAGCTGAGTTATGAAATCGGGGTTGTTGATGAGGATGTTGAGCACGTTGTCGGAGCGTTCCTGGAAGCCGCCGCCGGGTAGCAGCTTGCCCAGCAGGCCATCGAGCTGCTGGTAGGCCGTTTCGTGTTTGGCTTCGGCGGCCTTACTGAGGCGCTTTTCCAGGTTGCTGAGGATGCCGCTGGCTTTCTGCTGCTCGGCGGCCACGGCTTTCACCAGCGAGGGGTCGAGGCGTTGGGCCAGCGCGGCTACCTGCTCGAAGGCGGCGGCCAGCTGCTGCTGCTGTTCGCGCAGGTCCACTTCCTCCTGCCCCAGGTGCGCGGCCAACTGCTGCTTTAGGGCCGGCAGCTTCGCAAATACGGCTGTGCTATCCAGCCCCAGCTTGCGCAGCTTGGCGGCGTTGGCCTTGCTGATGAACTGGGCCGAGTTGCGCAGTAGCACCATCGGGAAAGGCACCCCATTTTCCTCGAACACGCTCTTCAACTGGAACCAGTAGGCCACCTCGGCCCCACCCCCGATGTAGCACAGGTTAGGTAGCAGAAGCTCCTGGTACAGCGGCCGTAATACCACATTGGGACTGAACTGCTCGGGATGCGCGGCCGCCAGCGCCAGCAGCTCGGGCCGCCCCAGCACTTTGGCAGCACCGTCCACGGTCAGCGTGACCGAGTCGGTGGTGTGGTCGTACTCCAGCCGCTCGCGCTGGCCATCGGCCGTGATGAAGAATAGGTTGAAAGGCCGGGCGTATACCTGGGGCTTGTAGCCGGCCGCCTCCAGCCGGGCGTCGGTGGCCTGCACGGCCTGGTAGGAAGCCTGGTCACGCAGCTCGCGCTCCAGCACCGGGGCCAGGGCCTGCTTCAGCTCCGGCACATCGGCATCGAGGCTCACCAGCCCGTAGTCGCCAAACAGGCCCATGGCCAGCCGGTGGGTGGCCTCAGCCAGCGTGGCCGACCGCTCGTAGGCCTCGCGGAACAGCGCCGGCACGTCGGCTGGCAATTGGTCAAGCACCTGCTCGGCCAACCCGTCTAGGTTCATGCGGCCCACGGGTTGGCCGGTAGCAGACGCGTTCCACTCGTACGTCTTGCCAAACAGGCTGAAATGGTTGATTTCGGCGAAATCATGGTCCTCGGTGGCCAGCCAGTATACCGGCACGAAATCGTACTGCGGATATTTCTCCTTGAGTTGCCGGGCCAGCTTAATGGCCGATACAATCTTGTAAATGAAGTACAGCGGGCCGGTAAACAGGTTGAGCTGGTGGCCGGTCGTCACGGTAAACGTGGTTTCCTGGGCCAATAGTGTCAGGTTGGTGTGCACGGCGGCGGGCGCTGCTGGCAGGCCCGCATACTGCTGTTGTAAGGCGGCTACCAGCCGCTGCCGGGCTTCGGATGAGTACGCCGCCTGCTTCTCCTCTATTTGCTTTTCAAAGGCCGTCAGCTCCGGAAAACGGTGATAAAAGGGCTGAAGGGCTTCTTTACGGGCCAGATAATCAACCAGCAAAGAAGAAAAAGCGCCGGTTTCGGCGTAGGAAAGCGTGGTTACGGTCATGGGCGGGAGAGGGTAATCCGGCTACAACCGGCCAGACGCCACAAAGTAACGGGGTATTTTTAGTTGTCAGGTATCAGTTGTTAGTTATCAGTTGCTGGCAAGGCTGTTAAAAGCAATAGCTCCCGGCACCAGAGGCACCGGGAGCTATTGCAAAAGCTGCCGAAAAGCAAACTAGCCTGACAACTAACAACTAACAACTAATAACGAGCAACTGACAACTAATATTCTATACCAAGCGGCCGTACAGGTCGAAATCCGAGGCTTCGGTGATTTCCACTTGAGCGAAGTCGCCGATGCGTACGAACGTGTCGTTGTTGGCGGGCACCAGCACTTCGTTGTCCACTTCGGGCGAGTCGTATTGGGTGCGGCCCACGAAGTAGCCGCTTTCCTTGCGGTCGAAGAGTACCTTGTAGGTCTGGCCGATTTTCTGCTCGTTGAGCTCCATCGAAATACCCTGCTGGAGCTCCATGATCTGGTCGGCGCGGTCCTGCTTCACCTCGGCTGGCACGTCGTCTTCGAGGGTGTAGGAGTGCGTGTTGTCCTCATGCGAGTAGTTGAAGATGCCCAGCCGGTCAAAGCGGGTGTCTTCCACGAAGCGGTAGAGGTCCTCGAAATCCTGTTGGGTTTCGCCGGGGTGACCGGCAATGAGGGTCGTGCGCAGGGCAATGTCGGGCACGCGCTGGCGGATGGTATCGACCAACTCGCGGGTGCGGCGCTGGCTGATGCCGCGGCGCATGCTCTTGAGCATGTTGTCCGAAATGTGCTGCAAAGGCATGTCAAGGTACTTGCACACGTTGTCGCGCTCGTTCATCACGTCCAGCACATCAAGCGGGAACTGCGAGGGGTAGGCGTACTGCATCCGGATCCAGTCAATTCCTTCCACATCCGACAAGTGGCGCACGAGGTCGGCCAGCTTGCGAGTGCCGTAGTGCTCCAAACCGTAGTAGGTCAGGTCCTGGGCGATGAGAATCAGCTCCTTAGTACCCATGCTGGCCAGACGCTTGGCCTCTTTTACTAGGTCTTCAATGGGGCGGTCAGTGTGCTTGCCGCGCATCAGCGGGATGGCGCAGAACGAGCAGGGCCGGTTGCAGCCCTCGGCAATCTTGAAGTAGGCGTAGTGCGCGGGCGTGGTCAGGAGCCGCTCGCCCACCAGCTCGTGCTGGTAGTTGGCCTCCAGCTTTTTCATCAGCTGTGGCAATTCCAAGGTGCCGAAATAGGCATCTACCTGCGGAATTTCGCGTTCCAGATCGTCCTTGTAGCGCTGCGAGAGGCAACCGGTTACGTAGAGCTTCTCCAAGCGGCCGGCCTCCTTTTCGTCGGCGTAGCGCAGAATGGTGTCGATGCTCTCCTGCTTGGCATTATCAATGAAGCCGCAGGTATTGATGATGACGATGTTAGCGTCGCTCTGCTCGGCCTCGTGGGTTACCTCGAACTGGTTGGCCCGGAGCTGGCCCATGAGCACCTCCGAGTCCACGATGTTCTTGGAGCAGCCGAGGGTGATGACGTTGACTTTATTGGCCTGCTGGCTTCTTACTTTCATGCTGGATTGGGATGGCGGGTGGCCGGGCAATTCTTTCTAAGTGAGAAACTTGCCCGCTTTCAGCCCGCGGCGAAATTCGGACCGCAAAGGTACGCAGGAGCTAACACCTTTTCCTAAGCGGAAGGTTTCTTTGCGATGGGAGTGGCACCGGCAAACCTGCTCTGGCAACATGGTGTAAGGGTGGGGCTTGTCCCCGCACGCCGTTGAACGGAATCGTTGATAAGGTGCAAACGGCGGGCGGGGACAAGCCCCGCCCCTACGTAGTTACTTCTTAAACAGCGAATTGACGAACGTGGTCCGGTCGAAGAGCTGCAAGTCGGTCATCTTTTCGCCCACACCAATGTAGCGCACGGGCACCTGTAGCTGGGCCGAGATGCCGATAACCACCCCGCCCTTGGCCGTGCCATCGAGCTTGGTAATGGCCAGCGCCGATACGTCGGTGGCCTTGGTGAACTCCTGGGCCTGCAGGTAGGCATTCTGGCCAGTGCTGCCGTCAAGCACCAGCAGCACCTCGTGGGGCGCGCCGGGAATCACTTTCTGCATTACGCGCTTGATCTTGCTCAGCTCGTTCATCAGGTTTACCTTGTTGTGCAGGCGGCCCGCCGTGTCAATAATTACCACGTCGGCACCCATCTCCACGCCTTTCTGCACCGCATCGAAGGCTACGGCGGCCGGATCGGTGTTCATGCCGTGCGAAATGACGGGTACGCCTACCCGCTCGCCCCAGATGATGAGCTGATCCACGGCGGCGGCCCGGAACGTGTCGGCGGCACCCAGCACCACCTTTTTGCCTGCACTATGAAAACGGTGGGCCAGCTTACCGATAGTCGTAGTTTTGCCTACCCCATTCACGCCCACCACCATAATCACGAAGGGCGAGCCGGGGCTGTCGGGCCTATCCAGAATAGCGCGCGAGCCAGTGGCGCTGCTGTTGGCGTCGAGCAATGCCACAATTTCCTCCCGCAGAATCACGTCAAGGTCGGCGGTGCTCACGTACTTGTCGCGGGCCACGCGCTTCTCAATGCGCTCAATCACCTTCACCGTCGTGTCGATGCCCACATCGGCGTGCACGAGCATGGTTTCGAGGTCGTCGAGTACGGCCTCATCTACGGTGTTGCGGCCGGCTACGGCCTTGCTGAGCTGGTCGAAGAAGCTGGTTTTTGTTTTCTGCAACCCCTCATCGAGGGCCTGCTGCTGCTCCTTGTTTTCCTTGTCCTTCTTGAAAAAATCGAAGAGGCCCATAGGGGTCAGGGGTCTGGGTTGGTGAGGATATGAGGGACTAGGTTAGCAAAGAACGTCATTCTGAGCAGAGCGAAGAATCTCGCGTGCCAAGGTAGCCCTGCTGTCAGGAGTTACCTTGGCACGCGAGATTCTTCGCTCTGCTCAGAATGACGTTCTGGATTCTCAAAACTTCTGTATGCAAAAAAGTCCCACGCTGGCGGGACTTCTTCACTTCGTATCAGGTAGCCCCAAGGGGCAACCGGCTACTTAACGCCGGTCGTGATGTAATCCTGTACTTTGTCAACAGGTACCATTTCCTCGCGGAAGGTGTAGGCACCGGTTTTCTCCGACTTGACGGCGCGAATCACTTTCGCCCAGTCTTTGCCGGTAGCGGTCTTCAGGGTTGCTACTACTTTCTTTGCCATGACGCGGGTTACTTAATTTCCTTGTGAACGGTCATCTTACGCAGCACATTGTTGAATTTCTTCAACTCGATGCGCTCGGGCGTGTTCTTACGGTTCTTGGTGGTGATGTAGCGCGAGGTGCCCGGCTGCCCCGAGTTCTTATGCTCAGTGCATTCAAGGATTACCTGCACCCGGTTGCCTTTCTTAGCCATCTCGACGGGGTTTTTGGATTAAGGACTGCAAAGGTACAAGGGAAATCGGCATTGACAAATAGTTTATTGATAATTGGGCGCTTAGCATTTCAGATATGTGGCTGAGCTGCCTGACGCAGGTTTCGAGCCTGTGAAACAAGGTAATATCCCGACCAGATACCCCTCTACGCTGCTGCAACATTACTTCTGTTGAGCTGCTGGTGGCCACGCCACCCGAAATCCCTCGGCCAGCGACTCACCCCGTAACTCCAGGCCCGGCGCAAGAGCATGAGTGCAGGGCAGTGGGGTTTCGCCGCAGGCCCCCAGTTCCCCATTGGCAACGCGCACCAGTTGCCCACTGGGCAGGCGCACGGGACGAGTGGGTGGCAGTGGGGGCAAATTGGGCCATACCAGAGCCGCTACTGCTCCTGGCCGCGGATGGCGCAGGCCGTAAATCGGGTCGCGCAATAGGTGTAGCATCGCGGCTACAACTAGCACTAGAACCAGCCTGCCCAACCAGCGGGGCATCGGTAGCGTCAGCCAGGGCCAGAAGGCCAGCACCAGTAGAAAGCCCATGCCAAAGCGATAGTCGGGGGCCAGCGCAAACCAGAATATTCCCCCCCCAGCCGCTACCAGCCAGGCACTCAGCCAGCCAGGGTGAGTGAATCTGGCTCCCGTTTGTCGGGCCCGCCACCAGGTTGCCAGCGGCGCCACGGCAGCCAGCAGTAGCAAGGTCATTGTTATGGGGGAGTTGAGCCACTCCTGCTGCCACCAGCGCGGCAGCCATTGCCAGGCCGTATCGGTGGGGCCGTACCAGTCGGCTCGGGGTAAGTCGCGGGCCATGTTGGTAATAAGCCGTTGCTCGGTTAGCACCAGTTCGGGTGGCATCCGCCAGTCAACCGGTAGGCCTGGCAGCCCCGGTAACGGATATGCCGGATAGCCTGAAAGAACCAAGTTACGCACCAGCCACGGCAGGAAAATTACCAGCATAATCCCTAGTAGCCTGGGCCAGTTCTGGGCGGTGGGCTCCTCGGCTACCCCCGCCGGGCCGGGCGGGCGGCTGGCTACCCACAGCGCGTGCAGCGGCAGCAGCAGCACGGGTAGCGCCGAGAGCTTGATGGTGACGGCCGCGCCGCTCAGTAGCGCCAGCAGCAACAGCCGGGGCCGACCGGCCCGGCCCTGCACGTGATAGGGGCCGAAAAAACCGCTGTATAGCAGAAATGTAAAGCTCAGAAATACGACCAGCGCACAATCGGGCGCGGGGCTGGCCACCCAGCCTCGAAACAGATAAAAATATATGCAGAATAGCAGCAGCGCGGCCCCAGCCCAGGCAGTATAGCGGGCCTCTTTGTTTCGTATTGCCCAGGTCACCCCCCGTGCCGCCGCCATGGCCAGTAAGGTGTTGAGGTAGGGTGGCAGCGGGTAGTAGGTGCCCGTGGGCGTTGGAATGCCGAATACGGCCGTACCCAGGAACAAGTGCGAGTTGAAGGCGAGTCGCCCGTGCAGGTTGCCCAATCCCGGCACCACGGCATAGCGCTCCAGCCAGTGCAGATACTGTAGGTAATAGAGCTGAGCATCGGGGTTGCGGCTGCCGAGCTGCTGATATAGTAGCAGCACCAGTAGCAATAGGGCCAGAAGGCCCACCCCCACCCACCACGCTGCCGGGCGCGGTGTGGCCCACCAACGGCACAACTCCACAACGATTGCCCGCCGCTGCCCCAGCAGCAGTGCCACTACCAGCACGCCCAGCGCGCCGCGTACAGCCAGGCTGCCCAATGGCAGTACCAGCGACACGGGCGCCAACCCAACCAACAGCAGGGCCACGCCAGTTAGGCTCAGTGCTTCCAGTGGCAGCGGCCGCACGGCTGGGCGGTTGCCCACCAGCGCCCGCCAGCCTGACCAGCCCAGCGTAGTCGTAACAAGGGCCAGCAGCAGCCAGCCTCCCAGAATAAGCAGCATGAGAGAAGGATTTAAACCGCCAAAGTAAGCACCCGGCTGGTTGGCCGACCTTTCTGACTTCCTGAGGCTCGCAAAACCGGCCTGCCGTGGGAACCCAACTGCCTCGGGCGTTGTATCTTTGCGCTATGATGATGCTAGACCTGCCCGTAATTTCCAAGCGCGATATCCGTAAAATCAGCTCCGACGAGCTGAAGGCGTTTATGGTGCAGAACGGCGAGAAGCCTTTCCGGGCCAAGCAGGTGAGCGAGTGGCTGTGGAAGAATACGGCCGGCACGTTCGAGGAAATGAACAACATCAGCCTCGCCACCCGCGAGTTGCTGGCGCGCCACTTCGTTATCAACGGCGTGCAGGTGCAGAACCAGCAGGTGAGCAACGACGGCACCATTAAATCGGCTTTTCGGCTGTTTGATGGCAACATTGTGGAGGGCGTGCTCATCCCGCACGACACGCGCATGACGGCCTGCATCTCGTCGCAGGTGGGCTGTTCGCTTACGTGTAAGTTCTGCGCGACCGGTTACATGGACCGCAAGCGCAACCTCGATGCCGCTGAGATTTACGACCAGGTAGTACGCATCCGGGAGCAGTGCGAGGCCCAGTACGGCACGCCGCTCACCAACATCGTGTATATGGGCATGGGCGAGCCGCTACTCAACTATGCTAATGTGGTGAAGAGCATCGAGCGCATCACTGCGCCCGACGGCCTGAACATGGCCCCGCGCCGCATCACCATCAGCACGGCCGGCATTGCCAAGATGATTAAAAAGCTGGCCGACGACGGCGTGAAGGCCAATCTGGCCCTGAGCCTGCACGCGCCCAACGACACGAAGCGCAACGAGATTATGCCCATCAACGAGGCCAACTCGCTGGCGGCGCTGGAAGAAGCGCTGAAGTACTACCACCAGGCCACCGGCCGCAAGGTTACCTACGAGTACATCGTATTCGAGAGCTTCAACGACACGCTGCAGGATGCCGAGGAGCTGTTTCAGATTTCGAAGTGGCTGCCCTGCAAAGTCAACCTCATCGAGTACAACCCCATCGAAAACGCCGATTACCGCAACACTGGTGAAGCCAAGCTACTGGCCTTCCACAAGTATCTGGCCGACCGGGGTGTGCAAACCAACCTGCGCCGCAGCCGGGGTAAAGATATTGATGCTGCCTGCGGGCAGCTGGCCGTGAAGCAGCCGCAGGAGCCGGCTGCATAGTCGGACGCGCTTACGAGCGTTTCAAAAAAACAGTCGGGGCCGCTGCATATGCAGCGGCCCCGACTGTTTTTTTCGTGGCTAACTCAAGTTGCGGAGGTCGGTGTATGGGGTGGTCCAGTAAAAACGGACAGTGCGCTAAGATAGGTTGAGATTCAAGTCGCGTTCAAATTGCTGGGGCGAGCGGTAGCCGAGGGCGGAGTGGCGACGGTCCAAATTGAAGTAGGTGTCCAGGTAATGGGCGACCTCTAAGCGGGCCTCTTCGAGACTGGCAAAGACGGTTCCGTGAGGCAGTAATTCGGTTTTGAGCGTGCTCCAGCCGGCTTCAGCTTGGGCGTTGTCGTAGGGGTTGCCGGGCCGGCTGAAGCTGGCCACCGCTCCGGCAGCGTCGATGCGGGCCCGGCAGGCGGCGCTGGTGTACTGGCTGCCACGGTCAGCGTGGATAATCAGGCCCGGCGCGGGTTGGCGTAGCGTCAGGGCTTGTTCGAGCGCTTGCAGAACGAGCTCGGTGGGCATCTGCGCGGCCAGACTCCAGCCCACGACCCGGCGCGAACAGGTATCGCGCCAAGTGGCCAGATAGCACCAGCGCCCGCCCGGCAGGGGCAGATAGGTGATGTCGCCCACCCACACCTGGTTGGGGGCAGTGGGGGCGGGTTGACCGAGCAGCCGGTTTTCAGCCACGACGGCGGCCGGGTCGGCCACCGTCGTGCGCGGGCGCTGAGCACGCGTGCTCAGCGCCCGCAGCCCGTTGCGGTGCAGCCAGGAGCGGAGCGCATAGCGACCCACGGCGTGGCCTTCGGCGCGCAATTCGGCCCGCAACCGTCGCGTGCCGTAGCGGCGAGCATGGCGCGTAAACGCCGCCTGCGCTGCTGGCTGCCATGTGGCAGCCGGTTGGGCCGGGCGCTGCTGCCACTGGTAATAACCGGCGGTACTGACGGCCAACAACCGGCACAACAACTGCACGGGCCAGGGCTCGGTGCAAGCCTGCATGAACTGGTAGCGGTTCATGACTGAGGCGGTTGCGCAAAGATGGTCACGACTTTTTTTAAAATATCGCGCTCCATTTCCACGCGCCGCAATTCGGCGCGTAGCTGCTTGATTTCGTCGCGCTCGGCGCTGCTGGGCACGGCGGCTTTTAGCGCCTCGCGCTGCCAGCGGCCGAGCAAGGCCGGCGAAATACCTTGGGCGCGGGCTACGTCCGTCTGGCGGGCTCCGGCCGCGACTTGGCGCACGCACTCGGCTTTGAAAGCGGGTGTATATTTCTTGCGTGTGGCAGGCAAGCCACTAAAATTCAGTTTCTCGGTCATGGGCAGTGGAAGATAAGACTTCTCACTGTCCGTTTTAGCTAGACCACCTCAGTAGGAGCGGGG
>NZ_JABKAU010000067.1 GCF_013377885.1 Hymenobacter lapidiphilus | reverse complement strand
TATAATAAGGCGGGCCGGGGTAGCAGGTAAGCGGGCTGGTGGTGCGGTGGCCAGGTATTTTTCCAGCTCATTTTGCCGGGTATAAAGCAAATCGTTGAGTTCAAAAAACCCCATTGCCGGCAGTAGCCGGTCCTAGTACAACGATGAAACCGACGTGCCTAAGCGGTGCAGCAGATGCCGTTCCAGCACGCTGCTGCCCTAAAACGGCCAGCATCACGAGCAGAAATAGCACAAACAACCGGGTCTCGTAATGAATCCCGACAAGTGTATTCATGGCGCAGAGGGCGAGTGGAACGGGTTGCTCTGTGTGTCAGCTAACCCGCAACTGCTGAAAACAAGGATTTAATGCGAGTTTAACAACCGCTCGGGGGCTGTGCAAAGGGTCCGCCAGCAGCCAGCTCCGGCTGAGCAGCCAACACCGCCGGTCCCAGCCGCAATACCACAGATCGGAGCATGAGATGTACTGCCCGCAGAAAATGCCCTTAACTAAGCGACGAGGCTGCTGTTCAGGCAAGCTTGTCCCGCGCATCTTCCCGCCAACTGCCGGCCGAGGCTAGAGTCCTCAATGCCCCAGAACACGAAGTCGGTGCCGCAACCTGCAGGAGCACGTTTTCCGCGCGCCGGTAGCCGAATGGGCTGTCCACCAACAAGTTCAGCAGCAGCAGCAGCAGCAGATTTTCTACGACAAGCTGGCCACCGGACCCGGGCAGGAGGGCCACTACGAGGGCATTGTGTACCTGAACATCCTGAACGGTGGCACCTTGCTGCCGGAAGTCGACTACTCCCATCTGTGCGGCCCCGCGCCCTTCATCCGCAAGAAGGTGCAGTACTTGGCCGCGCTGGGCATGTTGCGCGATGCCATCCATTTTGAGGAGTTCGGGCCGGTCACGCTGAGCATGTAGCCGCGGGTTAAATGCCGCTCAACTTGAGCAGCCGGGCCGTTCTGTTATTCGGGGCGGCCCAGTTGCGCGTTGATGAGGGGCGTTTTGGGGGCCAGGAAGAAACCAGTGAGGCTGGCGAACATAATCGGAATAAACTGGTGGAAGCCCGTCATAGTAGCCAGCAGAACGGCCGTGCTGATGGGCGTGCGCGTTACGCAGGCATTGATGGCGGCCATGCAGCTCACCAGAATCAAAGCCAGGTTCTGACCCGGAAACAGCTGGTCGAGAATAAGGCCAGTAACGGCCCCCACGAAAAATAGCGGGATGATAAAGCCGCCCCTCCAGCCTGAGGTAACGGTGAAGGCAATGGCCAGCAATTTGGCCGCCAGCAGCCCCAGCAATACCTGCAGCGTAAAAGGCTTCTCCAGCAGCATCTGCAGCTGGTCGTGGCTGAAGTAGCGCGACAGCGGCACGAAGTAGGCAATTGTGCCGACTATCAGGCCGCCCACCAGCATCTTGACATAAATGGGCACCGCCGCCAGTTCGAAGCTCTTGCGCAGCCGCCGCACCAGAAAAATGAACAGCCAGCCCACCGCCGTGCCCGCCAAGCCGTAGAGCACGGCGTAAAACGAATCGTTGAGGGTAGGCGTGCCCAGCACCGGAAACGACCAGGTAGGCCCGATGCCGATGTGGGTGATGAGCACGAACACCACGTAGCTCGAACAGCTGGCCACCAGCGCCGGCATCAGGGCCTGGTAATACTCCGTGACGTGCTTGTGGTGCAGGATTTCGAGGGCGAAGAGCGTGCCACCCAGCGGAGCCCCAAACAGGGCCGTGAAAGCCGCCGCCATGCCCGCAATACTTAGCGAGCGAAGGTCCTCGCCACGAATACGCAGCTTGCGGGCAATCCAGGTGCCGGTCGAGCCCACCACCTGTACCAGCGGGGCCTCGGGGCCGGCGCTGCCGCCGCTGGCAATGCACAGCAGCGACGAGAGCACCATCGCAGGGTTGTTGCCCGGCTCCAGCCGCCCACCTTTAAAGCGGATGTTATTGACGATGAGGTCCATCTCGCCCGGGTCGCCCAGCCTATGGATAATCAGGCCGGCCAGCAGCCCGGCCGCGCCCATCAGCGGAATAACGTATACTCCCTCAACCCAGCCCAGCCCGTGTAGCAGTAGCTCCAGCACTGTCCAGTAAAGTCCCGCAATCAGGCCGCCAACAATGCCAACGGCCACCCAAAGCAGGAATATCTTGCTGAATACAAATGGGTTAAAGCGTAGTGGTTGGTCGAGCTGCTGCCGCCACGCCAGCGCCCTTCGTCTCATCGTAAAGTCCATGCAGGCAAAGATACCACCCCTGTTTTTTAGCTGAAAAGTGGCTGACCTCCATGCGTATGTTCAGCCATACAGCACGGGGCCACCCTTCAATACAAGAAGGATGGCCCCGTGCTGTATGGCTGAATGTTACGTTACGCGGCCCGCAGCTGCTTAATGGCAGTCTGATCGAACTTGCTCCGGGCGTAGTCCTCATCTATTACTAATTCCGTCACGCCTTCCTCAGAAGGCATGTCGAACATAGCATCGGTCATGATGCCTTCGCAGATGCTGCGCAGGCCGCGGGCACCAAGGCGGTACTCGTCGGCTTTCACCACGATGTACTCAAGGGCACCTTCCGAGAAGCTTAGCGCTATGCCTTCCATATCGAACAGGCGCTGGTACTGCTTCACGATGGAGTTCTTGGGCTCTGTCAGGATTTTTCGCAGCGTGGCGTGGTCGAGCGGGTTGAGGTGGGTGAGCACCGGCAGGCGGCCAATCAGCTCGGGTATCAGGCCAAACGACTTCAGGTCCTGGGCCGTCACGTAGCGCAGGAAGTTGTTGGTGTCTACCTTTTCGTCGAGCTGGGTCTTGGCAAATCCGATGGGCTTGGTGTTGAGGCGGTTCTTGATGATGCGCTCAATACCCACAAAGGCCCCGCCGCAGATGAAAAGAATATTTTCGGTGTTAACCGTAATCATCTTCTGCTCGGGGTGCTTGCGGCCGCCGTGGGGCGGCACGTTCACCGTTGTGCCCTCCAGCAGCTTCAGCATAGCCTGCTGCACACCCTCGCCGCTCACGTCGCGGGTAATGCTGGGGTTATCGCTCTTGCGGGCAATTTTATCGATTTCGTCGATGTACACGATGCCGCGCTCGGCCGCTTCCACGTTGTAGTCGGCGGCCTGCAGCAAGCGCGTCAAGATACTTTCCACGTCTTCGCCCACGTAGCCGGCCTCGGTAAGCACGGTGGCATCGGCAATGCAGAAGGGCACCTGCAGAATATTGGCCAGCATGCGCGTAAGGAAGGTTTTGCCCGTGCCGGTTTCGCCCACCATAATGATGTTTGATTTCTCAATCACCACATCGTCTTTCTGCGGCGTCTGCATCAGGCGCTTGTAGTGGTTGTACACCGCCACCGACATCACCTTTTTGGCCTCGTCCTGGCCCACCACGTACTGGTCGAGGTACTCCTTCATTTCCCGCGGCTTCACGAGGTTGAACTTCGGGGTCTTGGAGTTGGCCCGAATCTTATTCTCCTCGTTCAGGATTTGCTGGGCCTGCCCCACGCACCGTTCGCAGATGTGGGCGTTGATGCCCGAAATCATCACGGTAACGTCTTTCTTGTTCTTGCCGCAGAACGAGCACGTAATATCTGCCATTGCTAAAGGAACTCGCTGAAATAGGAGGGAAGCCGGCCGGTTCCCCAGTCGACCCCAAAGGTACGAAAACCCCAACGCCAACAGAGAGGCAAAACGTGCCGCTGAGGTTGGAAGTGAAGCAAACAAAAAAGCCCGCACCAGCGGGCTTTTTTGGTATCAGGTTGATAAAGAGAACAGTCATGCTGAGCATGACAACCAGTTCAGCCGTTGAGCTTACTCGGCCTTCTTCTTTTCGAGCACCTCGTCAATCAGGCCATACTCTTTGGCCTCATCAGCGCGCATCCAGTAGTCACGGTCCGAGTTGTCGTGGATTTCCTGGTAGGTTTTGCCGGTGTGGTCAGCCAGGATATCGTAGAGCTCCTTCTTGAGCTTAAGAATCTCGCGGGCCGTGATTTCGATATCCGACGACTGGCCTTGCGCGCCACCCGAAGGCTGGTGAATCATCACGCGGGCGTGGGGCAAAGCCGAACGCTTGCCTTTAGCGCCACCTGCCAGCAGCACGGCACCCATCGAAGCAGCTAGGCCGGTGCAGATCGTGGCCACGTCGGGGTTCACGTACTGCATGGTGTCGTAGATGCCTAAACCGGCATACACCGAGCCACCGGGCGAGTTGATGTAGAGCAGAATGTCCTTCTTGGCGTCAACTGACTCCAGGAACAGCATCTGCGCCGTCAGAATGTTGGCTACGTAATCGTCCACCGCCGTGCCCAGGAACACAATCCGGTCCATGATAAGGCGGGAGAATACGTCAATTTCGGCGAAGCGGGTCGGGCGCTCCTCAATTACCGAGCGGGTCATGTTGGAAGGCAGCATCATACCGTTGCGCACCTGGCCCTCTACGTGGCTCAGGTACTGGTCAACGCCCAGGCCATTCAAACCCTGGCCCTTTACGGCAAACTTGCGGAACTCTTGTTTATTCAGCATGGAGAGTAATAGAAGTGAGTAGTTAGAGGTGAGAAGTGAGATACAAATCGGTTGTCATTCTGAGCAGAGCGAAGAATCTCGCGTGCCAAAGTAACTTCTAACGACAGGGTTGGCATTGTCAGCGAGATTCTTCGCTCCGCTCAGAATGACAACCGATTTGTATCTCACTTCTCCATAAAAAAAGCCCCTACGACAAGTAAGGGCTTTTTTGTTGGTTTTGAAAACCGGAACAGCGGGATTAGCCGGCGTTCTGATTGCGGAAGTCCTCGGCCGTAATCTCGTTGTCGTTAACAACAACTTTGCCGCGCAGGTTTTCCAGCACTTTCTCTGCCAGAATGGCCTCGTACTCCTGTACGTAGTTCTTACCGTTCTCCTGGCGCAGGAAGTTATCGGCGAAGCCGCGCACCGACTCTTCGAGCTCGGGCGTCATCTCCATATTAAACTGACCCAGGATTTTCTGCATCGTGCGGTCTACGATTTCCTCGTTTTCCACCTTCAACTCGTTGGCCTCAACCACTTTATTGCGGATCATCGACCACTTCAGCTCCTTGGCGTAATCGTCGTAGTGCTCCTCAATCTGCTCGGCGGTCAGCTTTCCTTCGTTGGCGCGCACCAGCCACTTCTTAAAGAACTCCTTGGGCAGCTCGATGGTCACGTTCTCCAGCATCTTGTCGATAATCTGACGGTTCATCAGATTGTCCGACTCCCGGTCGTAGTTCTCCATCACCGTTTCGGTCACCTTGGCATCGAAATCCTCCTTCGACGTTACGATGTCCTTGCCGAATACTTTGTCGAACAGCTCTTGGTTGAACTCGGCGGCAGCAGTGCGCTGCACCTTCTCCACGGTCAGGGTGTAGTTGCCTTCTATGGCTTCAGCCTCCTCACGGCTCATGCCGGTGAAGTTGGCAATGGCCTTCGCGTCGCCGTCAAAAGCGGTTTTGAGGTCAAAGGTGATAACGTCCTCGGGCTTGGCACCCACGAACTTATCGGCTTCGCTCTTCATTTTGTTGGTTGGCAGCATCAGCAGGCGGCCTTCGCCTTCCTCGCCGTCCTTACGCAGGCGGCCCACCAGGTAGTCGCCGGCTTCGGCAGCCTCGGGCTCAGTGGTTTCGCCGAACTGGCGCTCCAGCTGCTCGTAGGTTTCGTTCTTGGTGTTCTCGTCGAGCGTCACTTTGTGGCGGTCAACGGCAATAGCCTGGTCGGCGGGCAGCTCGAAATCGGGCAGCAGGCCCAGCTCAAACTGGAACGCGAAGTCTTTCTGGTTGTCGAAGTCGATGTCGGAGGCCACTGGCAGGGGCTCGCCCAAGATGCGCAGGTTATTCTCCTTAATATAACCATCCACCGATTTGCCCAGCAGCTCGTTGATTTCGTCAACCAGAATGCCTTTGCCGTACATCTTGCGCACCAGCGTTACCGGCACTTTACCGGGGCGAAAACCCTTAATCTGGGCTT
This sequence comes from Hymenobacter lapidiphilus, assembly GCF_013377885.1. Taxonomy (GTDB): domain Bacteria; phylum Bacteroidota; class Bacteroidia; order Cytophagales; family Hymenobacteraceae; genus Hymenobacter; species Hymenobacter lapidiphilus. The sequence goes on along the minus strand of NZ_JABKAU010000067.1, from coordinate 5,421 downwards.
TCTTGCTGTATTCCTTCAGCTTGCTCTCTACGGCGGTGGCGTAGTCGGCCTCCGTAAGGTTTACTGTCAGGATGGCATGAAGCTGGTCGTCTTGCTTGTCGAGGGTGATATCCACTGCTGGTCGGTTAAAGGTGCTACGTTGGGGTAAAAAGGGCCGGGTTGGGACCGACCCCTAAAAAGAAACCCCCAACGGGTGGGTTGAGGGTTTAAATATGATTTCAGCGAACTGAAACCCACTTTGTGCGGATAGAGGGACTCGAACCCACACGCCTTGCGGCACCAGATCCTAAGTCTGGCACGTCTACCAATTTCGCCATATCCGCGGCACGAGGCCAACTGCCTCGGGGGCGCAAAACTACGCAAGCTCCTTTACAAAACCAACGTCTTTCGCAACTACCTGCCTTATTATGTTTCCCCGGTGGGGCCTGCAACCGCCCCGGCGCACCAACTCGGCCTCGTTGTTGTTACTTTCCGGCCGAGGGCCTCGTATCTTCGCTACTCGTTTTTTCGGTACCGCTCCGTGCCGCCCGTCCGCCATGTCCATCGCCATCGACCCTGAAGTAGAACGTCAGGAAATCCTGCGCCACTACCGCCGCCTGCTCCGTACTGCCAAGCCTTCGCTCAAACCCGGCGATGCTAAGCTTATTAAAAAGGCGTTCAATACTTCTCTGGAAGCCCACAAGGAGATGCGCCGTAAGTCGGGCGAGCCCTACATTCTGCACCCGCTGGCCGTCGCCCAGATTGTGGTGGAGGAAATAGGCCTCGGCACCACCAGCATTGTGGCGGCCCTGCTGCACGATGTGGTGGAGGATACGCCCTGGGAGGTGGCCGACGTGGAGCGCGAGTTCGGCCCCAAGGTGGCGCGTATTGTCGATGGGCTTACCAAAATTTCGGGTGTCTTCGACTACGGTACCTCCGAGCAGGCCGAGAACTTCCGGAAAATGCTGCTCACGCTCTCCGACGACGTGCGCGTTATCCTTATTAAGCTCGCCGACCGCCTCCACAATATGCGGACGCTCGAATCGATGCCCCGGCACAAGCAGCTCAAAATATCGTCGGAAACCATTTACCTCTACGCCCCGCTGGCTCACCGATTGGGCTTGTACACCATCAAAACCGAGCTGGAAGACCTTTACCTCAAATACACCGATACCGAAGTGTATGAGGAACTGGTAACTCAGGTGCGCCAGAGCCGCACGTCGCGCAACCGCTTTATCAAAGATTTTGTGCAGCCCATCGACGATGAGCTGAAGGCCCAGGGATTTAAGTACGAAGTAAAAGGCCGGCCCAAAAGCATCTATTCTATCCTCAAGAAGATGCGCAAACAGAATATCACTTTCGATGAGGTGTATGACCTGTTTGCCGTTCGTATCATTCTGGATGTGCCACCAGAGCAGGAAAAGGCGGCTTGCTGGCAGGTCTACAGCATCGTCACCGACTTCTACCAGCCCAACCCTGACCGCCTGCGCGACTGGGTGAGCACACCCAAGGCCAACGGCTACGAGAGCTTGCATACCACTGTTATGTCGCGTACCGGCCAATGGGTAGAGGTGCAGGTGCGCAGCCGTCGTATGGATGACATTGCCGAGAAAGGCTACGCCGCCCACTGGAAATACAAGGATACCGGCGTGGCCCAGCCCGAATCGACGCTGGAAAGCTGGATAAACAAGGTGCGCGAGATGCTGGAAACCAACAATTCCAGCGCCCTCGAATTTATGGACGAGTTCCGCCAGAACCTGTTCGTGAAGGAGGTATACGCCTTTACGCCCAAAGGCAAGCTCATTATCCTGCCCGATAAGGCCACGGCCCTCGATTTTGCGTTCGAAATTCACTCCCAGATTGGTCTGCAGTGCCTCGGGGCCAAAGTCAACCAGAAGCTGCAGCCCCTGAGCTACCAGCTCCATAACGGCGACCAGGTGGAAATCCTGACCTCCCAGAAGCAGCGTCCCACCGACGAGTGGCTGCAATACGTCACCACATCCAAGGCCCGCACCCGCATCAAAGACTGGCTCCGCGACAACCGCAAAGCCAAAGCGGAGGACGGCCGTTTTCTGGTAGAAAAGCGGCTGGAGTTGCTGGGTATTGAGGCAAATCAGGAGAACATCAACCGGTTACTGGCCTTCTTCAACGTCAGCAACCTGCCCGAATTCTTCTACCGCATTGCCATCGGCCAGCTCGATGGTCGCGAAATTGTACACGATGTGTTCAAGGACGGCGAGTTGCCGAGGCTGCCCTCTCGCCTGGAGCCGCGCTCCTTCGACCACGAGGTGCAGAAGGTACGCGGCGTGAAGGCCAACATGCTCGTTATCGGGGAGCGTACCGACAAGTTCAACTACACTATCGCGCCCTGCTGCAACCCTATTCCCGGCGACGATGTGTTCGGCTTCGAAACCGATAAAGGCATCGACATCCACCGCACATCCTGCCCCAAGGCCGTGCAGATGATGTCAAACTACGGTAACCGCATTGTGCGCGCCAAATGGACTGAACAGTTGGAACTGGCCTTTTTGGCTGGCATTCGCATCAAAGGCGCCGACCGCGTGGGCCTCGTCAACGATGTTACGCGCATTATCAGTACCAGCCTCAAAGTGAATATGCGCTCCATTACCATGGATTCCAACGACGGCGTCTTCGAAGGCCAGATTATGGTTTTCGTCAACGACACCGCCCACCTCAATCACCTCATCCAGCGCCTGAGCAAGGTCAACGGCGTGATGGCTGTAGAACGGTTCGACTCATAAGCAACACGCATAGTCGCTACACAGAGGCTGGTTGGCGAATACCTGACCCACTGGCGGCTCTAAAAAGTATTCCTCAAAACCGAGGGTATAAAAAAGCATAAGAAAGGAGCTGTTCTGGCGGTTACTATCTACTTCAAATGCCGATTGGGCTGGCGCTTTTCATTGATTTCACTCCTTATATTATAAGGTCGCAGAATATGGCAATTTCCGAGAAGCATCTCGATAAAGAAAAGTACGAGGAGGTCAAGAAGATTTTTACCGCCTACCTCGAGAACAAGGGCCTGCGCAAAACGTCGGAGCGGTATGCCATCCTGGAGGAAATATACTCCCGCACCGGCCACTTCGATGTCGAGCAGCTCTATGCCGGCATGAAGGAGCAGGGCCTGCGCGTAAGTCGCGCTACCGTATATAATACGCTCGATCTGCTGGTTGAGCATGGCCTTGTGAGTCGCCACCAGTTCGGCCGCAACCTGGCCCAATACGAGAAAAGCTACGGCTACCGCCAGCACGACCATGTCATCTGTACCGAGTGTCATAAAGTCGTCGAGTTCTGCGACCCACGTATTCATGGCATCCAGACGATGGTAGGGGAGTTACTCAACTTCCATATCTTGCACCATTCTTTGAACCTTTATGGCGTGTGCGGCGACTGCCGCGCCCAGGCCGCCGCCATCCAAACCTCATGAAAACTGATTCCTCCGTCCAAGACGGCATTCTATTCGTGCGCCTCTCCGGCGACCTCATTGGTAGTCCCGATACCCAGCAGCTGCTCCAGAGCGTCGACCAGCACCTCGGCGAAGAGTTGCTCCATTGCGCCGTCGATCTGTCGGGTATCCGCTACATCAACAGCACCGGCATCGGCGTACTGGTGTCGCTTCTCACCAAATTCCGCAGCCGGGGTGGCGAGTTGGTACTTATCAACCCCGCCGACCATCCGCGCAAAATGCTGGCGCTAACGAAGCTGAACGCAATTTTTTCTGTGGCTGATGATGAAGCAGCGGCCACTCAACTCCTGAAAACCGCAAACTAATGCCTGTTGACGTATTGGTAGGATTGCAGTGGGGTGATGAAGGCAAAGGCAAAATTGTCGATGTCCTCGCACCCACGTATGATGTAGTAGCCCGTTTCCAGGGAGGCCCCAATGCCGGCCACACCCTCACCTTCGATGGCATCAAGCACGTTTTGCACCAAGTGCCATCAGGTATTTTTCACCCGCATATCCTCAATGTAGTCGGCAACGGCGTGGTGCTCGATCCGGTGGTATTCCGCCAGGAGCTGCAGAAGCTCACCGACCGGGGTGTCGATTACAGCCGCAACCTCTACATCTCGCGCAAGGCCCAGTTGATTCTACCCTCGCACCGCGCCCTCGACCGCATCAACGAGGAAGCCCGCGGCGGCGACAAAATCGGTTCTACGCTCAAGGGCATCGGCCCCACCTATCAGGATAAAATCGGCCGCACCGGCCTGCGCGTCGGCGATATTCTGCTCCCCGATTTCGAGCAGCGCTACCGCGAAGCCGTTGCCCGGCACGCCACCATTGCTGAATTCCACGGCCGCGGCCTCGACATTGAACAGTTCGAGGCCGATTTCTTTTCTGCCGTCGACTTCCTGCGTACCCTGCAGCTCACCGATACCGAGTACTTGCTGAACGATTTGCTGCGTGAGGGAAAGAATATCTTGGCCGAAGGTGCACAAGGCTCCATGCTCGATATTGATTTCGGCACTTACCCCTACGTTACCTCCTCCAGCACCATAGTGGCAGGTGCCTGCACCGGCCTCGGTATTGCCCCGCGCCACATCAACAAGGTATACGGTATCAGCAAGGCCTACTGCACCCGCGTAGGCGCCGGCCCGTTCCCAACCGAGCTGCACGACGAAGTAGGGGAGCAGATCCGGGCCGCCGGCCGCGAGTTCGGCGCCACCACCGGCCGCCCGCGCCGCTGCGGCTGGATTGACTTGCCCGCCCTGCGCTACAGTATCATGCTGAACGGCGTAACAGAAATCCACCTCATGAAGGCCGACGTGCTCGATGAGTTCGACGAAATCCGGGTCTGCACGCACTATGAGCTGCCTAATGGTGAGCAAACTGACCATCTGCCCGACCACGGTGATCTGGAAAAGCTGACACCTGTATATATAAGCATGCCCGGCTGGCGCACCAATCTGCAAGCCCTCACCGACCCAAAGGCTCTCCCTGCAGAGTTGATAAACTACATCAGCTTCCTGGAGAAACACCTCGAAGTACCTATCAGCATCGTCAGCGTAGGCCCCGACCGCGTGAGTACCCTGCACATGAGCTAGGTTTTCAAAACGGAAATGACCCTCAAAAACCCGGATTGCTAACCGCAATTCGGGTTTTTTGCGTCTTAGACTAAAGCTCTGCAAAGAAATATTACGGTCAGCATGAACTAATCTGTCACCCCAACGGGTTATTATCCAGCCTACTGACCACAACAGTAAGTGGTTTTAAAGAATTATTTGTGGGCCTATCTTGCGTAATCCGGCGTAATACCCCACTTTTGCATCCCCAACCGGAACGCGGTCGGGCCGGCTACTTCCTCGGAAGCGCCACTTGAAAAAAAAAGTTGTCCGTGTGGGTTGCGGAAGTCGGAAAGGTTTTGCTACCTTTGCACCCCGCTTCAACCGGAAGCGCTTTCATCCTGGTTAGCTAAGCCCACTC